>DASSSJ010000075.1:0-16876 GCA_035708485.1 Anaeromyxobacter sp.
ACGCGTTCGTGCGCAAGGAGGCGGTCGTCTCCTCGCAGATCGAGGGGACGGAGGCCACGCTCGACGACCTGCTCACGTTCGAGGCGACGCCGGCGGGGACGAAGCCCGGCGCGGACGTCCAGGAGGTGTGCAATTACCTCGACGCGGTCGCCTGGGCGCGTCGCGAGCGCGCTCGCGCCAGGGGGCTTCCGCTCTCCATGCGGCTCGTGCATGGGATCCACCGCAGGCTCATGCGAGGCGTCCGTGGCGCCGCGAAGCAGCCGGGGGAAGTCCGGCGGAGCCAGAGCTGGGTCGGAGGAACGCGACCGAGCAACGCGGCATACGTGCCGCCGCCCCCAGAGGAGGTGCCGCGACTGCTCGGCGAGCTCGAACGCTACATTCACGCCGAGGCCTCGTTGCCGCCGCTCGTGCGTGCGGGACTGGTCCACGTCCAGTTCGCGTCGATCCACCCGTACCTGGACGGCAACGGCCGGGTGGGGCGGCTCCTCATCGGGCTGTTGCTCGAGCACTGGGCGCTTCTGCACGCGCCCCTGCTGTACCTCAGTCTCCACTTCAAGCGTCGCAGGCCGGACTACTACCGCCTCCTCAACGAGGTGAGGCGGTCCGGCGACTGGGAAGGGTGGACGCGCTACTTTCTGGAGGGGGTCGCGGAGATCGCGGAGGAGTCTGCCACGACGGCGCGCGACCTCTACCGGCTCGTCACCCGCGATCGCGATCGCGTGCTGACGGCGAAGGGCTCTTCGCTGACGGCCGTGAGGCTCCTGCAGCTCCTGCCGCGCCGACCAGTCGTGACCATCCCCGGCGTCGTGAAGATGCTCGACACGACCAAACCCACGGCGACGAAGAGCATCGAACTCCTCGAAAAGCTCGGGCTCCTGGAAGAGACGACGGGCCGGAAACGGGACCGCGTGTTCCGGTACAGGCGCTATCTCGAGCGACTGCGGACGGGGACCGAGCTCGTCGGTCGAGGCGTTCGAGCCTCGACGTGAAGGGGGGCGCGCCCGGCGTGCGGCCGTCACGTTAGAATGTACTGGTGAAGAAGGCCGCCGCGCGCTCCCTCCTCCTCCGCCCCGCCGACCCGTTCGATCTCATCCGCTGGCTCGCCCGCTCGCAGTCGGACCCGCGCAAGGCCGTCGCCGAGCTCGTGCAGAACTCGATCGATGCGCGCGCCCGCCACGTGGCGGTGGAACGGCGGCGCCTGCGCGGCGGGCCCGCGCTGGTCGTTCGCGACGACGGCGAGGGCGTTCTGCCGACCCTCGGTCGCGAGGAGGCGCTTCGGTTCGTGGCGACCAACATAGGCGCGTCCCGCAAGCGGAACCTCACGGCGGAGGAGCGCCGGCGACTCGTCATCACGGGACAGTACGGCGTGGGCCTGCTCGGCTTCTGGTCGATCGGCCACCGCATGGAGATCCGGTCGCGCGTGGCCGGCTCGCCGGTGCACGGGCTCCGACTCGTGGAGGACGACCCCCGGGTGACGCTCGCCCGCGCCGTTTCGGCTCAGGCGTCCGCCGATGACGCGCGACGAGCTCCTCGACGTTCTCGAGAGTCGTGGCCTCGTTCAGAGCGTGGCCGAGCTGCGCAGACTTCCGTGAGTCACCGCAGCGCCCGCACGAACTCGATCACGCGTCCCGCGTCGACGCGCCTGCGATAGCGCAGCACTGTGGCATCGGCGGGTAGCTCGGCTTCTCCGACATTCCGCTCCTCGTCGATGCAGAGGATGAGATTGGAGATACGGGCACGCCGAAGGCGCTCGAGCTTCCTGCTCAGGTACTCGGGCGTCCAGAAGCCAACGACCTCAACCAGCCAACGTCGACGCGGGTCGGTTCGCGGATGGATCGCGAAGTCTGGAAAGAAGAGGTGGCCTTCCGCGTCGATGGGCTCGGGCTCTCGAACGATGGTCCACTCGGGCGCGAGCCTTCTGAAGTCGCGGGCGAACCGCTCTTCCACCCGGCTGTCGAATCGCCGCGGCTCGGCAGACGGGAAGATCGGATCGCCGGACGCGAGCGTGACGAGGGACGAGCGACCCCGGACGTCGCAACGGGCCGTCAGCTCGAAGCGCCTCGTCCAGGCGAGCACCGGGACGACCGCGCCGAGGGCGCGGCCGTAGAGGAGTGTTCGCCGGAAGATCGCGTACGGGCCGGACAGCTCGAGGTGAGCGCCGTCGGTCGCGGCGCCCCGCGTGACCGCGCAGATGAGCCCGCGGAGTGCAGCATGGCGCACGACGGCGCGCGCGTTTCCCTCGAGGTTGATGCGGACCGAGTGCGCGCGTGCGAGGAGTCCCTGCGCCAGAGCGAGGTTCGAGCGGAGCCCGACATCCGCCGGGTCGAGCGAGCGCGGAGGAACCGCGAGACGTTCCCCCGGTAGATCAGCGAACAGCGAGTCGAGGAGTACGCCTGGCGAGACGCCGAGGTCCGCCGCGGTTCCGCTGACGATCTCGTCGCGCGTGCGCCCCCCTCTTGCCGCGGCCATGAAGAGGGCCGCCCGCGCCTCGCGGGGGGGCACCGGCGACGCGACCCGAGAGCGCGCGAAGCCGAGGAGAAGGTGTGCCACAAGCTTGCGCTTGTCGTCCGGTGCGCCCGGGATCGTCTCCCGAAGGCGTGCCTCGAGCTCACGTACGGGCCGCGCCACGGCGCGCTCGCACTCCTCGATGAGCGTTCGAATCCAGGGCCGGTCTGCATCCGAGAGGAATCTCGGGATGGCGGCGCTCCCCCGGAACTCACAGGAGAGCAGGCTGGCGGGGAGCAAGGCCTTCGCGCCTCCTTCTCGACTGCGGAACCTCCGAGGTTCCGCGCATCACGAGCTCGTAGAGGACGGCGGTCTTGCCGTCCTTCGGACGCAACAATCGCCCGATCCGCTGGACGTGCTCGCGCGTTCCCTGGGTCCCGCCGACGACGATCGCGACCTCCGCGTCGGGGACGTCGATCCCTTCGTTCAGGACGCGCGCCGAGACGAGCGTCGTCAGCTCGCCGCGCCGGAACCGCTCGAGCGCAGCGGCGCGTTCTGCCCTGGGGATGTCGCACGGTGATGGGCATGAGCAGGTGTTCGCGCGACACGGCATATGCAGTGGCGTTGTCCGACGTGAACACGAGGGTCTTCGCTCCGGCGTGGCGCTGCAGAAGGGAGCGGACGGCAGCGCGCTTCGCAGACGGGAACGACAGCAGTGAGCGGGCCTCCCGGTAGTTCGCGAGCGCCCGTCGTCCCTGCTCGGTACGAGCGGCGGCCCTCGCAAAGTCCAGCCAGTCCGCGCCCGGATGATCCTGCATGAACGTTCGCAGGAGAGGGCGGTACACCGCCACGGCGCGCTGCCAGGCGGTTCGCTCGACGGGGTCGAGATCGAGGCTCAGCGTCACCAGCTCGAACGGCGCGAGGTACCGCCCAGTGAGGTCTCCGACGGAGAGCTCGAACACGGTGGGGCCGACGAGCTCCGCGATCCGCTCTGCTGCCGGTCCATCCGGCGGCGTCGCGGTCAGCCCCAGTCGCTCGGGAGCGGCACAGAGATCGAGAGCCTCGTCCCGGATACCGCAGCCGAAGTGGTGTACCTCGTCGACGACCAGCAGGTGGAACCGGTTGCCGAGCCTGTCCACCTGGCGCCACCCGCTCTCGAACGTCGCGACCGTGACCGCCTCGATGCGGCGCTCACCGTCGCCGAGACAACCAACCGGGCCGCCGAAGGCGGAGGAGATCTCGCGTACCCACTGCGCGAGAAGGACGCGCGTTGGCACCAGCGCGAGGGCGGAGCGCCGCGCGCGGGCCATCGCGGCGATTGCGATGCGCGTCTTGCCGGCACCCGTCGGAAGCACGACGACCCCACGCCTGCCCGCGGCCTGCCAGGACCAGAGCGCGGAATCCTGGTACGGGCGCAGGTCCGGTTCCGTCCACGCCCCCGCCACGTCCGCTCCGCGGTACACCTCGTCCGCGAAGTGGACGCCACGCCGCGCGAGTTCCTCTCGAATCGCGGCGTGGTACCGCGCCGGTGCGCGGAGAGCGCGAATGCGCGGATCCCACAGAGCACCTGGGAGATCGGAGAGATATAGGCCGGGGGGAACGTCGCGGAACAGGATGGTGCCGCGGTCGAACAGGAGGCGCACGCGACCGCAGTCAGCAAGGCACGGACCAGATCAGCCGGAACGCACCGCGGATCGGATCCCTCATGGGAAACGACTCGCCCGGCGGACAACTCCGCGAAGCGCGGAGCCAGGGGTTCTCTCTCCAGCCGTCCTTCGTCATCGAGGACGCACCTTCCGGCCTTCTCCACCGGAAGCGCTGACGATCTCCCGCGCGTCCTGTGTGGCGCCGTGCCATCGCGAGGAGATCTCGTGCGCTACCGCCAGGGCAGCCGTCGAGGCGCCGGGTGGCGCTCTCAGTCCGGCAGCGCGGTTCTCGACGTGACGAACTCGTCGACCTCCGGCCCGCCGCCCGCCCACAGCTCGTCGCTTCGGTCGTAGGCGAGCTCGAACTTCTCGTGGCCCTCGGGCGTCAGCTTGCCTCGGAGCGCGAGGATCGCCTGGCCAACGGCGACGATCTCCTCGCAACGGAGAAGCTCGCCGGGTCCGGGCGGCAGGGGCGCGAGGCGGTCGAGCGCCGCGAAGAGATCGCTCAGCGCGTCCCGATCGCCGTACGCGGCAAGGAGCCCCGCGGCCTCGATGGGGTCGTCCGCGAGCATCGACTCGAGCGCCGCGCGTGCGCGGGCGTCCCGGGCGCCAGCACGGACGAGCGCGCTGCCCATCCGCGCCCGCTCGGGGCGAGTCGTGCAGCGGGCGAACGCCGCGAGGAGCGAGCCCGTCGCGCGCTCGCGCAGCCCTTCGAGAGCGCGCAGCGCGGCATGCGCGACCGGGTCGTACTCCGGCAGGCGCAGGACGCACGCCACGAGTGCCGGCGGCATGCGCGACCGGGTCGTACTCCGGCAGGCGCAGGACGCACGCCACGAGTGCCGGCCCCGCTCTCTCCAGCCGCAGCTCGTACGCGACATGAGCGGCGCGCTCCAGGACGCCGAGGTCGTCACCCGGCGCGTAGCCCTCGAGGATGGCAGCGACTGCGTCACCCGCCGCGTCCGGGCCGAGCGCACGCGCCGCGTCGAGCGCCTCTCGCGTAGCGTGCGCGTAATGCGCGGCGCCCGCCGGGTGGTCTTGGAGCAGCGAGCGGAGATGGTCGGCGGTCGACAGGGTGCTCATCGTACGGTCTCCCGCGCGATCATGGCGGCGCACGCTCCGCCGGCGGGGGCGGGTCCAGGTCCGGGAGCCGGTCGTCGCCGGCCGTGCGGCAGACCGCGCAACGGTCCGAGACCTGGAACGGTGTGCGAATCGCGCATCCGAACGGAGCGCGAGCAAGAAGCGTGACAGCGGCGTCGCCGGCGCCGGGAGTGGCAGAGCCGGGGGGACCCGGGGCGGGCGGTCCGGCCGACGCCTCAAGTTCCGTACGCGCAGACGCCGACGCGCGGCGAGTTGACGACGGGGAGCAGCATCTCCGGCCCGCAGCGGTGCCGGGGAGCGCACGCTTCGCACACGGCGTCGCCGCAGCCGGCGCAGACGTGGACCGCGTCGCCGTGGCCGCGCCTGCAGGGGAGGCGGGGCGCCGCGTTCCGGGCGACGAGCCGGACGGGTTCCGCCGCTGGCTTGCCGGAGCGCGGTGCGAGCGCCCGGATCCGGAGCTCGGTCGATGAGCCGAAGTCGTACACGTACCGGGCGACGCCGCCGGGTCGGAGCATCTCGCCAACCGCAACGTCCATCGTCTCGCCGTCGTCCGGGTCGAAGTTGGCATCGAGGCCCGAGTCGAAGCGACGGTCCCCAATCTCGAACGAGCTCATGTGCCCACAGCACTCGAGCCAGGTGTGCCGAAGGAACGCGTCGACATGGGTCAGGGTCGCTTCGGGCTTGAGCTCGAGGTGTAGCCAGTACGCCGGGGCCCAGACCCCTTCCACGACGAGCGCGATTCGCTGTTCCGGTCCGTGCTCACGGCGCGCGCACGACGCAAGATGCCGGCTCATCGCAGACTTGAGCTGCTCGCGGCCGCAGTGGAGGCAGGTACCCGAGGAATGGATCGTCGGCATGGTAGCCCCGAACGCCGACTGTTCCGGATTGCAACTCACCAGGGTCGGGCCGACGTTTCGGAAAGAACGTAGCGTGACGGTCTGACGGGATCCCAGGTCAACTCACGTTCCGCCGGCGCCGCACCCGCGCGGCGAGCCGATTGTCCCGAACGGCCTGGCACTCTGCGCTCTTCACCACGCCGCCTTCGACCGGCACATCTTCGGCGTGCGCCCGGACCTCATCATCGAGGTGCGCGAGGACATCCTCGCGGAAGTCGACGGCCCGATGCTCGAGCACGGCCTGCAGGAGATCCAGGGCACGAGGCTCGTCGTGCCGGCGTCCGCCCAGCTGCGGCCGCGGCGCGAGTTCGTCGAGGAGCGGTACGAGCTGCTCAGGAAGGCCGGCTGACGCCAGGCGTCCGCGCCCGCAGGCGTTCGCTGATCGACTCCCGTGGCGTGAAGCTATGATGACCTCGTGAGGGGTTTCGTCGCCAACACCGACTTCGATTGGTTCACGTTCCTCTCGGCGCGCCAGCCCCTCGAGGAGGTGAACTTCGCGCTGCAGGGGCGCGTGATCCACCTGCCGGACCGCGCGGGCGACCATCCGGATCCGGTGTTGCTGCGCTGGCACAACGAGCAGGTCTTCGAGCGGGGCGCTGCGTGAGGGCGTCTCCGGGTGGGCGACGGTGCACGTCGAGACGGTGACCACGAGCGACCGCACGCTCTTGCACGCGGTGCGTTCGACCCTCGAGACCGCGGAGGAGGCGTTCCTCTGTGTCGCGTTCCCGTCCGCGCTCTCGATGGCGAGCGGGCTCGGGCTGGACGTGCGAGTCCTGAACCCGGGCTCCGGACGGACGTTTCACCCGAAGCTTTATCTGGGGCTCCACCAAGCCGGTGCGGCACAGGCGGTCATCGGCTCGGCCAACCTGACGGGTGGGCTCGCCACGAACCTCGAGGCCGCGATCGCGCTTCGGGGTTCGCGCGAGGACGCGCCGCTGGCGCGCGCGTGGGAGTGGGCCGAGACGCTTTGGTCGGATGACCGCGTCGAGCGGTGGACGCCGCAGGTCGCCGAGCGGCGGGAGGAGCCGTTCGAGCCCGAGCTGTTCAAGGTGTTCGCGGCCGAGGTCCGCTGGGAGCCGGTATTCATGACGCTCGGGCCGAATCCCATGCCGAACCGCGTCGTCGAGCTGACGCCCGTGGAGGTCCACGTCGAAACGGAGCGCTCTCGCGAGCGGGCCGGCGGCGCCGAAGCGATCCCTGCGTGGATGTTCAACCTGGCGTGGGAGCGGCTGCGGACGCACGGGACGTTGTCGAACTCGATGCTGCTCAACGATCTGCGCGTGCACCGGTCCAGCGCCGTGTGCGCGATTTTCGCTCGGCTCCCGCACGTCGAGCGGGTGCCAGGAAGGGAGATCGTGCTCCGGTGGCGATGACCCTCGACGAGTTCTGCGATCGCCTCGCGCACCTTCGGCTCGATCGGTCGGGCGGCCTGGTGAAGCCCTACAAGCCGCTCCTGATCGCGGCCGTGGTCATCCTGATCCACAAGGGAAAGCAGCCCAGCCGGAACGTCTTCCTCGACGGTGGGCTGCGCAGCGCGTTCCAGCAGCTGCTCGACCTGCTCTTTCCCGACTGGCCGAAGAAGGCGAAGCCGGAGTACCCGTTTCGTCATCTCGAGAACGACGGCGTCTGGGTGCTGGTTCCGATCGAGGGCGCGTCGGATGCGCTTCGCGCGGCGAGAGACGCCCGTGCCGAGGCGTGGGACGTGCTGCGCCACGTCCGCTGCGCCCAGCTCGACGAGTCCGTGTTCCAGCGCCTGGCGACGAGCTTCGAGGATCGCTTTCGCGTGCTGCGGCTCCTCGCCCGCGCGTATTTCCCCGCCGAGACCTCGGGCAGGCTCTGGGACTTCCTCGGAGACGACCTTCCGCCGGTGCCTGTCCCGCAGGCAGCAGACGGTGAGCAGATCTCGGAGCGCGCGCTCGAGGAGCACCTGGAGCTCCACTGGGACGAGACTCCGTTCGCGCGCAGCGGGGTGGAGCTGGCCCGGCGTGAAGTTCACGGCTGGCCCTGTCGCCAGGTGTTCACGCCGGTCAATGCGATCGATCTGCTCGGCTTCGAGGCTTCAGCCCGACGGTGGTGGGTGTTCGAGCTGAAGCGCGGCCGGTCCGCAGATCGCGTCGTCGGGCAGGTCAGCCGCTACCTGGGCTGGATCGGCGAGGAGCGCCGGGGGAATCGTGAGTCGGCGGTGGGTGCGATCATCGTGCGGAGAGCCGACCCGAAGCTCCGTTACGCGGTCAAATCAAACGACCGGCTGTCGCTGTGGGAGTTCGACGATGATCTCGCCGTCAGACAGGTCGCCTGACGACGGACGGACCGACGTCCTTGCGCCCAGAGCGATGGATGCGATCTGGATGAGGTGATTCGGGATCGCGCCGAGCCTTGGGTCGTTCCGAAGGAAATCGGTCGTCGCGCGGACAGGCGGCGCCGCGACAGAATCCAAAGGCCATGAACAGGCCCCGCAAGCTAAGTGCCTGCGGGGCCTCCGCATAACTGGCGCGCCCTAGAGGATTTGAACCTCTGGCCTTCGGATTCGTAGTCGTACCAATAGTGAATAGGCAGGCGGGCGTAGTTACACTGAGTTCGAACGAAAGTGCGTGGTTGCAGCGGTGTCCGTCAGCACGACGGGGTAGCCCGGCGTTCCCGAGTGAACGGCGGCATGGATGAGATCTGGATGAAATCGGCGCCGCCGCCGAATGGCCGAGCGCGCGCCGTCGCCCACCCCGGCCGCCGACAGGTCGCTTCGGCCGATCGGATGAGCTCGGTCGGCGCCCCGGTGTTCCGGCCCGAGCGAGGCGTCGCCGAGGTTGCTGTGGCACCTTAAAGGTGCCATAGTTATCCTATGGAGAAGCGGACGCCGACGTACGACCTCGCCGGGTTCCGCACCGAGTTCTCCTCGGTCAGGACGCTGCGCATGACCCGGACCGCGCAGAACGCGACGATGCAACTCGGGATGACACTTCAGGACGTGGTGCAGGTCGTCCAGAGCATGACCCGCACCCACTTCTACAAGTCGATGACGAGTCACGGGGATCATCGCATCTGGCAAGACGTCTACCATGTCCCATGGGGATCGCTCGTCCTCTACGTGAAGCTGACGATGGATGATCAGGGCCGGCTCATCCTGTCGATGAAGGAGAAGTAGTCATGAACAAGCGGCGAACCACGACCAAGTGCCCGGAGTGCGGAGCAGTGGCCGTCCAGGACGTTCGGACCGACACCGTCGAGTACAAGGGGCACAAGGCACCGGTCAGGGTGTCGGGCCGCTGGTGCAGCGGGTGCGGCGAGGCGGTCTTCGAGGGAGACGCTCTGCAGAAGCGCGAGCAGGCGTTCCTCGAACTTCGTGCGAAGGTGGAAGGCGTCCTCAGTCCGCATCGGGTCGCTGCCATCCGTGAGCGGCTGAAGCTTTCTCAGCGGCGCGCCGGGGAACTCCTTGGAGGAGGGCCCCGTGCGTTCCAGAAGTACGAGTCCGGGACGCAGCAGGTCAGCGTTCCGATGACGAACCTCCTGCGGCTGCTCGATAGGGACCCGCGGCGGTTGGGCGAACTGGCGAAGCGCAATACCGGAAAGGTCACGGCACCGCAACGAACGAGCGCACGGGTCACAAAGACAGGAAAGCGCGCGCCTCGTCGCGGCTAGAATCTCCACTGACCGTGGCCCGACGTTCAGTCGGTCCCCTTCGCTCCGATGACGGCCAGTACCTTCGCAGCGTCGATGCGTCGGCAGTAGCGAACGATCGCTGCGTTCGCGGGGATGCCGCCGTCCCCCAGGTTGCGCTCCGCGTCGATACAGAGGACGAGGTTCGAGACGCGAGCGCGCCGCAACCGTTCGAGCTTGTTCGCGAGGTACTCGGGGGTCCAGAAGCCGACGATCTCCACGAACCAACGCTGCGTCGGGTCGAGCCGCGGATGGACGGCGAAGTCCGGGAAGAAGAGGTGGCCCGTCGCGTCGATCGGCTCCGGCTCCCGGACGATCGCCCAATCACGAGCGAGGCGGGCGAAGTCGCGAGCGAACCGCTCCTCGAGGCGGCTGTCGAAGCGGCGCGGCTCCGCCGAGGGGAAGATCGGGTCGCCGGTGGCGAGCGTCACCATCGCTTTGCGCCCACGGACGTCGCAGGTTGCCTCCAGCCTGAAGCGCCGCGTCCAGGCGAGGACGGGCACGATGCCGCCGAGAGCCCGGCCGTACAGGAGCGTCCGACGGAATAGCGCGAACGGTCCCGAGAGCTCGATGCGCGCAAGGTCGCCGCCCGCCTCTCGCGTGGCGGAACAGATGAGCCCGCGGAGCGTAGCGTGGCGCGCCACCGCGCGAGCGTTGCCTTCGAGCGCGACCTTCACGGAATAGGCGCGCGCGAGGAGTCCCTGGGCGAGCGCGAGGTTGGCACGCAGAGCAACGTCACCGGGATCGAGCGGCGGTGGCGACACTGCGATCCGCTCGGACGGCAGGTCGGCGAACAGCGACGCCATCAACGCGGCCGGCGAGACGCCCAGTTCCCCTGCGCACCGACCGATGGCGATATCGCGGCCGTCCGCCGAGGAGCGGGCGGCAGTCGTGAAGAGGGCAGCCCTCGCCTCGCGCGGAGGCACCGGCGACTCCACACGCGAGCGGGCCATACCCAGCAGGAGGTGAGCCACCAGCCTCCGCTTGTCGTCCGGCGCCCCCGGAACGGGATCGCGGAGGCGAACCTCGAGCTCGCGGACGGGACGACCGGCGAACCGTTCGCACTCGTCGATCAGCGCTCGGGTCCATGGCCGATCGGCCTCGCCCAGGAACCTCGGGATCGCCGCCGCTCCCCGGAGCTCACAGCAGAGCAGGTTGGCGGGAAGCAAGGCCTTCGCGCCTCCTTCGCGACTGCGCGACCTCGGAAGTGCCGCGCATCACGAGCTCGTGCACGACCGCGGTCTTCCCCTCCTGCGGGCGGAGGAGGCGCCCGATCCGTTGCACGTGCTCGCGCTCTCCCTGCGTCCCTCCGACCACGATCGCGACGTCCGCGTCCGGAACGTCGATCCCCTCGTTCAGGACACGCGCCGATACCAGCGCCCGCAGCTCGCCCCTGCGGAAGCGCTCGAGCGCCGCCGCGCGCTCCGGGCGCGGGATGTCGCACGTGATCGGCATGAGCAGGTGTTCGCGGGCGACCGCGTACGCGGTGGCGTTGTCCGACGTGAACACGAGGACCCGCGCGCCGGCGTGCCTCGCCAGGAGGGAACGAACCGCGGCGCGCTTCGCAGAAGGGAATGAGAGGAGGGCGCGGCTCTCGCGGAACGCGGCGAGGACCCGACGGCCCTCGTCCGTCCTTGCCGCCGCCTTCGCGAAATCGAGCCAGCTCGCGCCGGAGCGTCTCGCATGAACGCACGGAGCGCTGGCCGGTAAACCCCGACGGCGCGAACCCATTCAGCGCGTTCGCTCGGGGCGAGCTCCAGGTTCAGCGTCCCGAGCTGGAACGGAGCGAGGTAGCGCCCGGTCAGGTCGCCGATGGCGAGCTCGAACACGGTGGGACCGATGAGCTCCGCGAGCCGCTCCGCGGCCGCTCCGGACGGCGGTGTTGCGGTCAATCCGAGACGCGCCGGCGCTGCGCAGAGCTCCAGGACCTCATCACGTACGCCGGAACCGAAGTGATGCGCCTCATCGACGATCAAGAGCTCGAACCGGTTGCCGAGCCGGTCCATGCTTCGCCAGCCGCTCTCGAACGTCGCGACGGTGACCGCCTCGACACGCCGTTCACCGTCGCCGAGGCACCCGACAGGACCCCCGAACGCGGAAGAGATCTCGCGTATCCACTGCGCGAGGAGCACGCGTGTCGGGACGAGGGCGAGGGCCGGCCGGCGCGCGCGAGCCATCGCCGCGATCGCAAGGCGCGTCTTGCCGCTGCCGGTGGGGAGGACCACGACGCCGCGCCGGCTCGCTTGGTGCCACGCCCAGTGCGCCGCGTCCTGGTACGTGCGGAGCGGCAGCTCTGCCCAGGGGCCGGCCTCGTCCGCCGTTCGGTACACCTCGTCCGAGAAGTGGACGCCGCGCCGCGCGAGCTCGTCGCGGATCGCGGGGTGATGCCGCGCTGGGGCCCGAAGGGCACGGACCCGTGGATCCCAAAGCACTCCCGGTAGATCGGTGAGATCGACGCCCGCGGGCGCTTCGCGGAGCAGGATCGTCCCGCGGTCGAAGAGAAGGCGCACGTCGCCGCGGATCCGCAAGCGACGCGCCAGCGGCAGCCGTCGCGCTCGCCTCCCTGGATGCTGGTCGACGCTCGAAAGGAAAGCGGCCTCTACTTTCGCCGAACCGCGGTAAAGGCACCGACCCGAACGGCCCCGCTCGCGACGCGCGCTCGCCGCCGCGCCGGCTTCTTCGCGGCTCGACGAGGACGCTTCGGCGCTCTGGCCACAGCCGCCGCCGCCGCGCCCTCCATCTCGATCCCGAAGATCTCCGCCAGGTGCTCCTCGCCAATCGCGACGTCCGCGGGTGCCCCGCTCGCGAGCGTCCCCGCCTTTCCAGCGGCCGCGACGAGCTTAGCGCCGTCCACGCCGCGCAGCGTGAAGAGCAGCTCGGGCGCCTGGTCGAACCGCGCGCCCACACCGTAGAGCACCGCCGCGAGATGCTTGCAGAGCCAGGCGCCGTCCGGGCACGAGCACGTCATCTCCAGCTCGCGGGTGCCGGGGAAGAGCCCGTTCTGGCGGTGGCAGAGCACCTCCATCACCGCGGAGGAGAGCTTCCCGGCGAGGAGCTCCACCACCGTGCCGATCTGCCCGGCGCACTCGCGGCGGACCGCCTTCCACCGCGCCGCCACGAGCGGCTCGATGCGAACCTTGGCCTCGTAGATCTCGGTGCCGGAGACGAGCGCGCGCACCTGTCCCTCGGCGATCTGCAGGTCGATGACCGATCCGTTGCGGACGTAGGTACGGCCGCGCGGCAGGCGGTTCGCGAGATCGGCGTGCGACTCGAGGTGGTCGCACCAGGCCTTTCCCCAGAAGGTCTTGACGATGGCACGGCCGTCGATCTGGACCGGCTTCGGATCGTGGCCCTTCTTCCGAAGCTGGGCGAGCTTTCGGGCGGCGCGCTTGCGGCGCTCCGCGACCGGGACGTACTCGGGGAAGCCGTAGTAGTAGCCGTACGCCACGTGGTCTCCTGAGGGCTCAGGTATCCGCCGTCGCGCTCCGTACGTCCAGCGACACGAGCCGCAGCAGCTCGCGGTCGTCGAGTTCCGTGAGCCGCACCTCGTCGCTCCCGTCGAGCAGCTCGCGGGATAGCTTCCGCTTGTCTTCGAGCATCGCGTCGATCCGCTCCTCGACGGTGCCGCGGCAGATGAGCTTGTGCACGAGGACGCCGTTCTTCTGCCCGATGCGGAAGGCGCGGTCGGTGGCCTGGTTCTCCACCGCCGGGTTCCACCAGCGGTCGAAGTGGATGACGTGCGTCGCCGCGGTGAGGTTGAGGCCCGTTCCTCCCGCCTTGAGCGAGAGCACGAAGAACGGGATCGTCTCGTCTTCCTGGAAGCGCCGCACGAGCTCGGCGCGCTCGCGGACCTTGGTCTCGCCCGAGAGCACGAGCCCGGGGCGCCCGAACGCCCCGCCGAGGAAGCGCGCGAGCGGCGCCGTCATCTCGCGGAATTGCGTGAAGACAAGCGCCTTCTCCTGGCGCGAGGCCACGACCTCGGCGATCTCGGCGAGCCGCGCGAGCTTCCCGCTCTCCCCGGGTGCGTAGGCGCCATCGCCGAGCCACTGGGAGGGGTGGTTGCAGATCTGCTTGAACCGCAACAGGTAGGAGAGGACGAGCCCGCGCCGCCGCATGCGGTCATCCGGGCTCAGGCTCGCCATCTCTCGCGCGAGCGAGTCGACCGACTCCTGGTAGAGCGCGGCCTGGCGCTTCGTGAGAGAGCAGAACGCCTTCACCTCGGTCTTGTCGGGAAGGTCGGCGATGACGGTGCGGTCGGACTTGAGGCGGCGCAGGATGTAGGGCCGGACGAGCTCGCGGAGCGCGCCGTAGGGGGACCGCCCGGCCTCGCCGTCGGCGGCCGCCGCCGCGCCGGTAGCCCCGGCGCGCTTGAGGAATGCGCCGAACTCCTTGGCCGACCCGAGCAGGCCGGGATTCACGAAGTCGAAGATTGACCAGAGATCGCCGGCGCGGTTCTCGACAGGTGTGCCGGTGAGGGCGAGCCGCACGCGCGAGTCGAGCGCCTTCACCGCGCGCGTCTGACGCGCCGCCGGGTTCTTGATGGCCTGCGCCTCGTCGAGGACGACGAGCCCGAAGCGCAGCGCGGCGAGCCACGGGAAGCGGTGGGCGGCGCCGTAGCTCACGACGACGAGGTCGTAACTGGCGAGCACCTCCGGTCCGAGCGCGGCCAGCTCCTCCTTCGGTGTCGCCGAGGGGTGCGCAACGAGCACGCGCAGGGACGGTGCGAATCGCTCGGCCTCGGCCTTCCAGTTCGCGAGGAGCGAGGCGGGGACCACGAGCAGGTGGGGGCCCGGCATCGCGCGTTGCCGTTTCAGGAGGAGCAGGAGAGCGAGGATCTGGACCGTCTTCCCGAGCCCCATGTCGTCGGCGAGGCAGCCGCCGAGGCCGAGACGAGAGAGGAGCCAGAGCCACCGGACGCCCTCGCGCTGGTAGGGGCGGAGCGTCGTGTGGAGCGCGTCGCCCGGATCGGCCTGCGCCTCGCCCGGCGCGCCACGCAGCTCTGCGAGCGTCTCCGCGAGCCACGCGCCGGCCCTCACGCCTGCCCACTCCCAATTGGCCTCGGCCTCGGGCTTCCCGTCCGCGAGGTCGGCACCCGCGAGGAGCCGCATCGCCTCGATGAAGGAGAGCCCGTCGGCGGCGCTGCGCTGCGCCGCCTTCCAGCGGCGGAGCACCTCGGCGAGCTTCTCCCGGTCCACCTCGACCCAGCGCCCCTTCAGTAGGACGAGGCCGTCGGTTCCCTCGCGCAGCTTCAGCAGGTCGGCCTCGGTGATCTCCTCGTCGCCGAGCGTGAGGCGGACGGAGAAGTCGAGCATCGCTTCCAGGCCGAGCGCGGCGGGCTTCTTCTCCCCAACGGAGACGGTCACGCGCGGCCGCGGAGGCCGGTGACCGCTCCACCAGTCGGGCACCCGGACGACGACGCCGCTCTCCTCGAGGGCGGGAACCTCGCGCAGGAAGCGGTGCGCCTCCGCCGGCGTCCAGGCCTGCGGCTGGAAGAGCCGTCCCGAGTCGGCGAGCCCCTTCACGAGCGCGCTCCGCTCCGAGGCCCGCTGCACCGGCTGGAGGAGCGCGAGGAGCCGACGCCGATCGGCGGCAGAGGACGCCTCGCGGACGGCCTCGCCGAGCGCGCGGTGCTGCGGTTTGCCGTTGGCGGCGAGACTAGTCGTGTAGGTTGCCAGGAAGGCGAAGGGGCGATCGGGATCGCGCCGATTCTCGGCGAGATGGAGGTGCACTCGGCCCACGACGCTCCAGGCCGGGTCTTGCGCGGCGAGCCACTCCTGGACCGTGCCCTTCGCGGTCGCGATCTCGCCGCGCCACGCTACGAGGACGTCGTGCCAGAGCGAGGCGAGGATGCTCGAGGTGAGGTACTCGCCGCCGGGCATGGGCGGTGCGGCCGCAGCGAGTCGCTCGAGCTCGCCCTCGCGCGGCGCAGGATCGGCGCGCTCCCGGCGCTCCTCGAGGTCGGGCAGCGCGCAGAGCGCCGCCACGAACGCGCGGCCCAAGTCTCGCCAGAAAGCGAAGACCGGCGGTAACGCGGTCCGGGCCTCGGCGGCGCCGAGATGGAGGAGGCCGGCGCCGTGGCCGCGATCGAAGACCCGGCCGATCCTGCGCGCGGCGGCGGGCTCCGGCTGGGGCTCGTGCGGCTCGGCCGAGCGAAGGACGACGTGGCCAGCCGGGGTGAGAGAGAGGCTCAAGGAATCCACGAGAGGGAAGATGATAACCGGGCGATCCGACCGAAGCGGCCGAGTGCTCGACCGAGGACCATCCCCGCTGCTACACCGAACAGATGCTAAAGGTGATCGACCCCGCCCACTTCCTCGTCGACGGCGACCTTCCCCCGCTGGATTCGCCCGTCTACCGTGACGCGCTCATGATCGCGCGGCTGATCGAGTACGCGGGGCCGATCGAGCGAGGCGACTCTTGCACGACGCTGATCGAGTGCTCGCGTCGTCCGAGCAGGAGGCCGTGTCGCGCGATGCTGTGGGTTCGCAAGACCGCGGAAGATCGGATCGAGTCCCAATGTCCGGCCTGCGGCGAGCCGCGGTACTTGATCTCGAACTGGCGGGAAACGATCTGGGCCGATGGGCCGCTCGTGATGCCTGGGATCGCGGACGGACAAGGAAGACAGTGAGCGGGGGCACTACGCGCACAGAGCAGATGGAGGCGAAGAGCTACGCTTCGGCAATCGCGACCCGCCGTTGGCGCCATCATCGTTAGCAAATCAGACGCGAAGCTCCGATATGCGGTGAAGGCAAATGAGCGGCTCTCGATTTGGGAATTCGACGAGCAGCGGAAAATCAAACGCGTTGCCTAACTGCGCCGCTCGTTGCGGCGATCCGGACGGGATCTGTGGATGAGATCTGGCTGACGGGATTTCGGTTCCCGCCGAACCTAGCGTTATCCAAAGGGAAAGCTCGATCTCGTCGAAGGGCAGAAACCCGCGCCTAATCCAAAGGCCATGAACGAAGGCCCCGCAAGCTATGTGCTTGCGGGGCCTGGTGAAACTGGCGCGCCCTAGAGGATTTGAACCTCTGGCCTTCGGATTCGTAGCGGACTCAGAGTGAAGTGGCAGGCGGGCGGAATGGCAGTGGCTCTCAACGAGACCGCGTAGGTGCAGCGCATTCCTTGAGCACATCGGGTTAA
>DASSSJ010000076.1:0-10972 GCA_035708485.1 Anaeromyxobacter sp.
GGGGGGGGCGGAGCCCCGACCACGAAGGCGGCGAAGCCGGCGGCCGGCGCGCGCCAGCGAGCCGGAAAGGCGCTCGAGGCTGCGATGATCGCCGCCGCCGACGGGCGCCCCGCTCGCCTCCACGGAGGAGGGGCGCAAGGAGAGGCATCACTCCGGGGCGCCTCGGAGCACCTCATCGAGCACGGGGTTGACAAAAGCGCAAGTCGGGCGCAACGTCAGCCCGTGACGCCCGCGGAGGCCCTGCACGAGATCCGGGGGTACGCCGGCGCCGGTCGGTACAGCATCAGCTCGCACGCCTGGAAGCGTATGAGCCAAAGAGGCGTTCGGACCCGTGACGTGCGCGAGGCCCTGTGCTCGGCACGGACTTGCCACGCCGAAGCCGACGAACGATGGAAGGTCACCGGCCAGGACCTCGACGGAGAGGACCTGACGCTGGTGGTCGTGATCGAGGACGTGGTCGTAGTGACGCTGTTCTAGCGCAATGGAGTGCATCATGAAGCGATGCCCGGAATGCAGGAACCCTCTGCGCGATGCGAAGGCGGACGTGACGTGGGATCTCGCCGGAGCTGGCGAGATCGTCATGCGTGGCGTCCCGGGGCAGCGGTGCGACCATTGTGGAGAAGTCTACCGTCGCGGCGAGGACCTCGAGCGCGCGGAGCTCGTCGCGGCAGCGGGACTCGCGGACATCGGCGTACAGAACGGCGCGGTGTTCCGGTTCATGCGGAAGGCTCTCGGCATGCGTGCCGCCGATCTCGCGGAGCTCCTGGACGTGACGGCGGAGCAGGTTTCGCGGTGGGAGAACGATCACGTTCCCGTGAACCGAGGCGCATGGGTGACCGTTGCCGCGCTCGTGAGCGATCGCCTGGAAGGCAGCGAGAAGACTCTGGCCCGGCTGCGCGCCCTTCGCGAGCACCGGACGCGGCTGTCGAGCCCGCTGCGGCTCGATTTGGCGCACGCACGCTAGACCGACGCGGCTGGGCCACGTCGGCTGGGAGGAGGGGCCGGGGGCGGACAGATTTCACCCCGAGGAAGTAGCGCGTTGGGATAGGGGCTGGCGCCATGGCGACGCCCCGAGCCTCGCAAGGATGTTCGAGGCAATACAGAGCAAGATCGGTCGGGAGTCCGCCGCGCGGGGAGGAGGGCTAGGTATCCCTTCACAGGGCCGTAACGTTGAGCGCGGGCGGCGCGTCGGGATCGCAGCGTTGGGGCGCGCTGGGTGCGGGGCTCAGCTCCGACCCCGACCCCGACCTCGACCCCGACCTCGACCCCGGACCCCGGACCTCGACCTCGACGCCGACCCCGACCCCCGACCCCCGACCCCCGACCCCGACCCCCGACCCCGCCCCTCGACCCCGCCCCTCGACCCCCCGCCCCGGCGCCGTCGAGCTCCGACGACCCCTGCTGCGTCCTGCCGCGGACGGGAATAGGATTCGTGGAACTCTCGGAGGACGAATGGCCAAGGCGGCGAAGGACGTCGAGAAGGGCGCCCCCGCGCGGCGCGGCGAGACCCCCAAGGCTCCCGACCGCGCCGACCACCCGGTCTACGCGCGCGACGAGATCGCGCGGGTCCTCGCGGAGCGCGAGGCGTGGACGCGCGAGGAGCTCGCCGAGGCGCTGTCGCGCCTGCCGCGCCGGAGCGAGACGTTCCAGACCGACTCGGGGATCCCGATCCCGGACGTCGTCGATCCGGCGACCGTGCGCGAGGCCGACCCGCTGCGGGACGTGGGCTACCCCGGCCGGTACCCGTTCACCCGCGGGCCCCAGCCGACGATGTACCGCGGCCGGCTCTGGACGATGCGCCAGTTCGCGGGGTTCGGCACGCCGGAGGACACGAACCGGCGGTTCAAGTACCTCCTCCAGCACGGCGTCACCGGCCTCTCCACCGCCTTCGACATGCCCGCGCTCATGGGCTACGACGCGGACCACCCGATGAGCCGCGGCGAGGTGGGGAAGGAGGGCGTCGCGATCTCGTCGCTCCGCGACTTCGAGATCCTGTTCGACGGCATCCCGCTCGGCGAGGTGACGACGTCGATGACCATCAACGCGACCGCGGTCGTCGCGCTCGCGATGTACGTCGCCGTCGGCGAGAAGCAGGGCGTCCCGCGCGCGAGGCTCGGCGGCACGCTCCAGAACGACATGCTGAAGGAGTACATCGCGCAGAAGGAGTGGATGATCCCGCCCGCTCCCGCGGTGAAGGTGAACTGCGACGTCATCGAGTTCTGCGCGCGGGAGATGCCGCGCTGGAACCCGGTGTCGATCTCCGGCTACCACATCCGCGAGGCGGGGGCGACCGCGGTCCAGGAGCTCGCCTTCACGCTCGCGGACGGCATCGAGTACGTCCAGGAGTGCGTGGACCGCGGGCTCGCGGTGGACGACTTCGCGCAGCGGCTCAGCTTCTTCTGGGACGTCCACAACGACTTCTTCGAGGAGGTCGCGAAGTTCCGCGCCGCGCGCCGGATCTGGGCGCGCACGCTGCGCGAGCGGTTCGGCGCGAAGCGGAAGGAGTCCCTCCTGCTGCGCACCCACGCCCAGACCGCGGGCGTCTCGCTCACCGCCCAGCAGCCCTACAACAACGTCGTGCGGACGGCCCTGCAGGCGTTCGCGGCGGTCCTCGGCGGCACGCAGTCGCTCCACACGAACTCGCTCGACGAGACCTACGCGCTGCCGACGGAGGAGGCGGTCACCATCGCGCTGCGCACCCAGCAGATCATCGCGTTCGAGTCCGGCGCCGACCGCGTGATCGACCCGCTCGCGGGCAGCTGGTACGTCGAGTGGCTCACCGACGAGATGGAGCGCCGCGCGCTCGAGCACATCCACCGCATCGACGAGATGGGCGGCATGCTGCGCGCGGTCGAGGAGGGCTACCCGCAGCGCGAGATCGCCGAGAGCGCCTACCGCTGGCAGCGCGAGATCGAGGAGGGCAAGCGCGTCGTCGTCGGCGTGAACGCCTTCCGGAACGAGGACGAGGAGCCCATCCCGATCCTCAAGATCGACGAGACGGTCGCGCGCGCGCAGGTGGAGCGGCTGCTCGCGCTGCGATCGGAGCGGAGCGCGCCGAAGGTGGCGGAGACGCTCGCGCACGTGGAGCGCGCCGCCCGCGAGGGCGCGAACGTGGTCCCGCCGGTGATCGAGGCGGTGAAGGCCTACGCGACGCTCGGGGAGATCTCGGACGTCCTCCGCAAGGTCTTCGGCACCTACCGGGAGGACGGGCGGTTCTAGGACTGGCGGGGGCCCGTGGGGGGCGTGCTAGCGTTGCCCCGTGGCCGCCGTCCACGTCCTCCTCGCCGTCGCGGTGCTCGCCGATCCCGGCCGGCCGCCGCCGGATCCGTGCCGCGCGGCGGCGGCGCCCCTGCCGCGGCCCGCCGAGCTGCCCCGCGACGCCGCGCGCGCCGTGGACGCGTACCGCGCCGCCTGGCGCGGCGCCTGCGAGCCGAAGGCCACCCCCGACGTCGCGGCGCTGCTCGGGGACGCGGAGGTGCTCGCGGCGGACGCGCGGAAGTCCCGCGCGGTCCGCGCGATCGCCGCCGCCGCGGCGGAGCGCGGCGGCGAGTGGCCGCTGCCCGGCATCCGGCTCGTGGACGGCGAGCTCGCGGTGGACTGGGGCGCGTTCGCGCCGTTCGGCGCGCGCGGGAAGGTGGACGACGTCCGCTTCTGGCGAGGCGCCGCGATCGCCGCCGACGGGAGCGGCGGGCCGGCGTGGCTCGAGCACGCGCCGGACGCGCCCGGCGGCGCGTGCGTCCGGCTCGGCACGGCGCGCTGGCGCGACGTCGTCCGCGCGCTCGACGACATGGAGGCGACGCGCGCGGCGCAGTACGCGGGGCGCGCCCGCACCCTGCGGGACGAGCTCGTCGAGACGCTCGCGGGGATCGGCCGCGGGCCGGTCGTCTGCGGCTGCCTGCGCGCCGACCCGACCACCGGCCTGCACGCGCTCGCGGCGCTCGACGCGCCCGAGGGGCCCGACGCGCCCGCGCAGCCGGCCGTCGCCGAGGCGGCGCGCGCGGCGCTCGACGCCGTGCAGTCCGGGAGGGTCAAGGTGCGCTGGCTCCGGGACGCGCCCGGCGCCGAGCCGACCGGGTGCGGCGCCGCGCCGTGACCGCGGGGCCGCACTGGGGCGACGCGTACTACGGCGAGCTGTACCTCGCCTCCGTCGCGGACCTCCTCACGCCACGGCTCTCCGCCCTCGAGGCCGCCGCCGTCGCGGCGCTCGTCCGGCTCGCCCCCGGCGAGCGGATCCTCGATCTCGCCTGCGGCCACGGCCGCCACGCGCGGGTGCTGGCGGGGCGAGCGCGCGTCGTCGGCCTGGACCGGTGCGCCGCCTACCTCGGGCGCGGGGCCGCGGCCGCCGTCGGGCCGGCGCCCGCCTGGGTCCGCGGCGACGTCCGGGCGCTCCCGTTTCGCGGGGGCGCCTTCGACGCGGCCTTCTCCTGGTACGCCTCGCTCTTCATGTTCGACGACCGGGTGAACGAGGCGTGCCTCGCCGAGGCGGCGCGCGTCGTGCGGCGCGGGGGTCGGGTGCTGATCCACCACGCGAACCCGCTCCGCCTCGCGCTCGAGCCGCGCGCCTCCGCCCGCCGGGCGCTGGCGGACGGCTCCGTCGTCGAGGAGGAGTCCGAGTTCGACGCGGCGCGCGGCGTCGATCGCTGCGCCCGGCGGCTGGTCCGGCCGGACGGGAGCGTCTTGGCGGGCACCGCGGAGTTGCGGTACTACATGCCGACCGAGTGGGGCCGGCTCGCCGAGCGCGCCGGCCTCCGCCTGGTGGAGCTGACGACCACGACGGACGCGGGGCGGGCCCCGCGCCGGGAGCAGGGACCCGAGTCGCCGGACCTCATCGCACTGCTGGAGAAGCCGACATGAGCCACGCCAAGGAGCGCCACCTCCGCATCATCGTCGCGAAGCCGGGCCTCGACGGGCACGACCGCGGCGCGAAGATCATCGCGCGCGCGCTGCGCGACGCCGGGTTCGAGGTGATCTACACGGGCCTCCACCAGACCCCGGAGATGATCGTCGCCGCCGCGATCCAGGAGGACGTGGACGCGGTCGGCCTGTCGATCATGTCCGGCGCGCACATGACGCTCTTCCCCGCGGTGATCGAGCTCCTGAAGGACAAGGGCGCCTCGGACATCGCCGTGTTCGGCGGCGGCATCATCCCGCAGGACGACGTCCCGAAGCTGAAGGAGAGGGGCGTCGCGGCGGTGTTCCTGCCCGGGTCCTCGACGCAGGCGATCATCGAGTGGATCCGGGGAAACATCCACCCGCGCGCCGCCGCCTAGGGAGCGCGAGGTACCTCACCCGCCGGTCCCGATCATCGGGAGCAGCGCGCCGCGCCCCTCCTCCATGTGGTGACGGTCCTGCTTGGCGAGCAGCGCCGCCCGGATCCGCGCCGCGATCTCCGCGTCCGGCGTCCCCGCCGCGAGCAGGTCGCGCAGCGGCACGCGATCGCGGCCGCCGAGGCACGCCCGCAGCGAGCCGTCCGCGCCGACCCGGACGCGGTTGCACCCCTCGCAGAAGCTCTCGGTCATCGCGCCGATGAACCCGACGAGCCCGGAGACCCGCTCCGCCGCGTCCGTCGTGCGGCCGCGCATGTGGTAGGCGGGCCCCCAGCCGCGCGTCGCGTCCGGCTCGAGCGCGATCCCCTGCGCCTGGAGCAGCGCCTTCACCTCCGCGGTCGGCACCGGCCGTCCCGGGCCGAACGGCATGAGCTCGATGAACCGCGGCGTCGCGCCGACCCGCCACGCGAACCGCGCGAGGTCGCCGAGCTCACCCTCGTTCACGCCGCGGACGACGACGACGTTGAGCTTCACCGAGGCGAAGCCCGCGGCGAGCGCGGCCCGGATCCCGGCGACGATCCGGTCGAGGGTCGCGGCGCGCCCCGAGATCGCGTGGAGCCGCTCCGGGTCGAGCGTGTCGAGCGAGACGTTGAGGCGCGAGACCCCCGCCTCGCGCAGCGGCGCGGCGAGCGCCCCGAGGAGGTGGCCGTTCGTGGTGAGCGCGATCTCCTCGACGCCGGGCGTCGCGCGCACGTCCCGCACGACGTCGAGGAGATCCCTGCGCAGCGTGGGCTCGCCGCCGGTGAGGCGGACCCGCCGGATGCCGAGCCCCGCGAAGATCGCGACGAGCCGCGCGAGGTCGCGCCGCCCGAGGAGGTCGTCGCACGCCTCGGGCCCCGACGGCGCGCAGTAGCTGCACTGGAAGTTGCAGCGGTCCGTGAGCGACAGCCGCAGGTACGAGATGCGCCGGCCCTGCGCGTCGAGCAGCGGCGCTGGAGCGGCGGGCGCGTCGGTCACGCCCGACTCATACACCGGCGGCGCCTCGCGTGTCCCCCCCCGGACCGCCTCCGGACGCCCGCGCGCGCCCCGCGCGGGACCCGGCGCGCCGCGTGGCCGCCGCGGGAGCCGCGGGACGCCGGGTACGGCGGATCAGATCGGACGGACCTCGGTCGGCCGCGCGAGCGCGTCAAGCTCGTCCTGACGCATCGACAGGAACGCCTCCGCGCAGCGCGGGTCGAACTGCGTCCCGTCGTGGCGCTCGATCTCCGCGCGCGCCGTCTCCGCCGGGAGGGCGCGCCGGTACGGCCGGTTCGACGTCATCGCGTCGTAGGTGTCGGCGATCGCGAAGATCCGGGCGAAGATCGGGATCTCCTCGCCGCGCAGGCCGCGCGGGTACCCGCGGCCGTCGTACCGCTCCTGGTGGCAGAGCACCATCTCGGCCGAGGACCCGAGGAACTCGATCGACTTCAGGATGTCGAACCCGATCTGCGGGTGCCTCCTCATCTCCGCCCACTCCTCGTCGGTGAGCTTCGCGGGCTTGAGGAGGATCGCGTCCGGGACGCCGATCTTGCCGATGTCGTGGAGGAGGGCGCCGCGGCCGAGCGCGGGGAGATCGCGCTCCGGGATGGAGATGCGCCTGGCGATGGCGAGCGTGTACCGCACGACCCGCTGCGAGTGGTCGCTCGTCTCGTGCTCCCGCGCGTCGAGGGCGGCGACGAGCGACCAGAGCGTCTGCGAGTAGGTGGACTCGAGGTCGCGGAGCGTGCGCGACAGCTCCGCCGTCTTCTCGCGGACGCGGTTCTCGAGGCTGCGGCGGTACTTCTGGCGGGCGAGCTCGAGGCGGCGCCGCCCGAGCGCGCGCTCGATCGCGCGGATGAGCTCGGTCACCTTGGGCGGCTTGAGGAGGTAGTCGGCGGCGCCGTTGCGCAGGCACTCGACGGCCGCCTCGGTGTCGCCGTAGGCCGTGAGCATCACCACGGCGGTGTCGGGGTGCGCCTCGCGGATCTGGTCGAGGAGCCAGAAGCCGTCCTTGCCGGGCATCCGGACGTCGCTGATGACGAGGGGATACTCCGCATGCCGCACCGCGTCGAGAGCCGCCTCGGCGGTGTTCACGGCGGTGCAGACGTATCCCTCCTCGCCGAGGAGGACGGTGATGACGTCGCGGACGGACGAGTCGTCGTCCACGAGGAGGATCTTGGTGGGCTCGGAAGCCGTCGTCTCCGGCATGGGGGGCGCTACGCGCGGACCGCGGGGCCCCGTCCGGGACGTAGCGGAAAAACTATAGCATGCACGCGGCGTCGTGCAGGTCGGCCGCCCGGTGGACACGATCCGAGGCGAGGGGACGCTGGCCTTGACCCGCCCCCGTGGCGTAGCTACATCGCGGCCGGACGACCATGTCCTCCACTCCTCGCACGAGCCTGCCGGTCGTCGGCGCCTCCCTCCAGGGCGGCGACGCGCTGCCGACGAGCCGGCGCGAGATCGCGGAGGCGATGCGCGCCCGCGGGCTGCCGCGCGAGGCGCGGAAGCCGTCCTGGCTCAAGGTGCCGATGCCGGGCGGAGCGCGGTACCAGAAGGTCAAGGAGACGCTCCGCGGCCTCGCGCTCCACACCGTGTGCCAGGAGGCGAGCTGTCCCAACGTCGGCGAGTGCTGGGGCGGAGGCACCGCGACCGTGATGCTGATGGGCGACGTCTGCACGCGCGGCTGCCGGTTCTGCCACGTGAAGACCGCCGCCCACCCGCCGCCGCTGGATCCCGACGAGCCGCGGCACCTCGCCGAGGCCGTGGCCGAGCTCGGGCTCGACTACGTCGTCGTGACGAGCGTCGACCGCGACGACGTGCCCGACGGCGGCGCGTCGCACTTCGCCGAGGCGATCCGGCGCCTGAAGGGGATCCCCGGGCTCCTCGTCGAGGTGCTGACGCCGGACTTCCGGGGGGACGTCGAGGCGGTGCGGACGGTCTGCCGGGCCGGGCCGGACGTCTTCGCGAACAACGTGGAGACGGTCCGGCGCCTCACGCCGGCGGTCCGGGACCCGCGCGCGGGCTACGACCAGACGCTCTCGGTGCTCGCGCTCGCGAGGCGCGAGTTCCCGCGGGTCGTGACGAAGTCGTCCATCATGGTGGGGCTCGGCGAGACCGACGCCGAGATCGAGGAGACGATGCGGGACCTCCGCGCCGCCGGCGTGGAGATCCTGACGCTCGGGCAGTACCTGAGGCCGAGCGCGTGGCACCTCCCGGTGATCGAGTGGGTGACCCCGCAGAAGTTCGCCGCGTGGCGGGAGGCCGGGCTCGCGCTCGGGTTCCGGTACGTGGCGAGCGGACCGCTCGTTCGCTCGAGCTACCGCGCGGCCGAGCTGTTCCTCAGGGGCGAGATCGAGGCGAGGGGGACGTCCCGTTGACCGGGAGCGAGGCATGCGGCGCGAGCAGGTGTCGGGGCCGACCCGGAGCGAGCCGGGGACCGCGCGGGAGTGGGAGCCCGGACGCTCCCTGAGGGAGTTCCCGCTCTACCGCCTCGTCGACGAGGCCGGCGCGGTCGTCGGCGATCCCGCCGAGATCGAGCTGGCGGACGCGGACGTCCTGCGGCTCTACCGCTGGATGGTGCTGAACCGCGCGCTCGACGAGCGGATGATCACGCTCCAGCGGCAGGGGCGGATCGGCTTCTACATCGGGTCCATCGGCGAGGAGGCCACCGTCTTCGGGAGCGCCGCGGGCGTCCACGAGGCCGACTGGATCTTCCCGTGCTACCGCGAGCACGGCGCCGGGCTCCTGCGCGGGATGCCGCTCGTCACGTTCATGTGCGACCTGCTCGGAAACGCCGGGGACGCGATGAAGGGACGGCAGATGCCCTGCCACGAGGCCTGGCGGCCCGGGCGCTACGCCTCGATCAGCTCGCCCATCGCGACCGAGATCCCGCACGCGGTCGGCGCCGCCTGGGCCGCCCGGCTCAAGGGCGAGGAGATGGTCTCGCTCACCTACTTCGGCGAGGGGGCGACGAGCGCGCACGACTTCCACACCGGCCTCAACTTCGCCGCGGTCCGGAAGATCCCGGTGGTCTTCGTCTGCCGGAACAACGGCTGGGCGATCAGCGTGCCGCGCGAGAAGCAGACCGCCGCCGAGACCATCGCGCAGAAGGCGATCGCGTACGGGATGCGCGGCGAGCGGGTGGACGGGAACGACATGCTCGCGGTCCACGCGGCCACCCGGCGCGCCCGCGCGCGCGCGGCGGCGGGGGAGGGGCCGACGCTGCTCGAGTGCGTGACCTACCGCATCGAGGGGCACTCGACCTCCGACGACCCGCGCGTCTACCGCCCCGCCGAGCTCGTGGAGCCGTGGAAGCGGAAGGACCCGATCCTGCGGGTGAAGCGCTACCTCGCGCGCCGGGAGCTCCTCGACGAGGCCGGCGACGCGCGGCTCCGCGACGAGGTCCGCGAGGAGATCCAGGGCGCGCTGCGCGAGGCCGAGGCGTTCCCCCCGAAGCCTCCCGTGGCGACGCTCTTCGAGGACGTGTACGCCGAGCCGCTCCGCCAGCAGCGCGAGCAGCTCGAGGAGCTGGAGGCGGCGATCGCCGCCGATCCGCGGGTCGCGAACCCGCGCCACTCCGACGCCTGAGGGCTCCCATGCCGGTCATGAACGTCATCCAGTCGGTGAACGACGCCCTGCGCGTGGAGATGCGCAAGGACCCGGACGTCGTCGTGCTCGGCGAGGACGTCGGGAAGTTCGGCGGCGTCTTCCGGGCGACGCAGGGGCTGCAGGAGGAGTTCGGCGCCGACCGCGTCATCGACACGCCGCTCGCGGAGGGCGGGATCGTGGGGACCGCGGTCGGGATGGCGCTCTACGGCCTCAAGCCGGTGCCGGAGATCCAGTTCGCGGACTTCATCTTCCCGGCGTTCGACCAGCTCGTGAACGAGGTCGCCAAGTACCGCTACCGCTCCGGCGGGCAGTACGCGTGCCCGCTCGTCGTCCGCACGCCGTACGGCGGCGGTATCAAGGGCGGCCACTACCACTCGCAGTCGCCGGAGGCGCACTTCGTCCACACCGCCGGCCTCAAGGTGGTCGTGCCCTCCAACCCGTACGACGCCAAGGGGCTCCTCATCAGCGCGATCCGCGACCCGGACCCGGTGCTCTTCTTCGAGCCGAAGCGGATCTACCGGGCCGCCAAGGGCGAGGTGCCGGCGGGCGAGTACGCCGTGCCGCTCGGGAAGGCGGCCGTGACGCGCGAGGGGCGGCAGGTGACGATCATCGCCTGGGGCGCGATGTGGCACGAGGCGGACCTCGCCGCGCGCGAGGCGGAGGCGGAGGGGATCGACTGCGAGGTCCTCGACCTCCGGTCGCTGCAGCCGCTCGATCTCGACGCGATCGTCGCCTCCGTGAGGAAGACCGGCCGCGCCGTCGTCGTGCACGAGGCGCCGCGCACCTGCGGCTTCGGCGCGGAGCTCGTCGCGCTCGTCCAGGAGCGGGCGTTCCTCTCCCTCGAGGCGCCGGTCGCGCGCGTGACCGGCTTCGACACGCCGTTCCCGTACACGCTCGAGATGGAGTACCTGCCGCGCGCGCCGCGGATCCTCGAGGCCGTCCGGAGGGTCGTCTCGTACTAGCGGGCGAGGTCTCGCATGGCGTTCAGGATGGATCTCCCCGACATCGGGGAAGGGGTGGTCGAGGCGGAGGTGCAGCGGTGGTTCGTCGCGCCCGGCGACGTCGTGCAGGAGGACCAG
>DASSSJ010000077.1:0-16997 GCA_035708485.1 Anaeromyxobacter sp.
CAGGACGCGCCCGCCGCCCGGGCGGACCCGCTCGCGGCCGAGGGGATCGCCCGCGCGCCGCAGGACCGCTCCGCGCCGGACCTGCGCCCGCGGCTCTCGCTCGTCGCGCCCCCGCCGGCCGTCGAGCCGACGCCCGCGGCGCCT
Organism: Anaeromyxobacter sp.; assembly: GCA_035708485.1. GTDB lineage: Bacteria > Myxococcota > Myxococcia > Myxococcales > Anaeromyxobacteraceae > Anaeromyxobacter. Next base: position 145 of record DASSSJ010000077.1, read on the forward strand.
CCACGCGACGGCGGCGCGGCGGGCGGCGCGGACGGGCTGCGCCGGTCGCTGGCGGAGCTGGCCGGCCGCGCGCGCGTGGAGGGCGGGCTCGCGCACCCGCACCACTCCGAGCTCGCGAAGGCCCTCGCCCGCGGCTGGGACGTCGAGCGCGCCGTGACGGCGCGCGGGCTCTCCGGGTACCTGTCCGAGGCCGGCGAGACCCTCAGGACGTTCGGCCGCGTGTGGCAGCGGATGGCGCAGGGCTACGGCGGCACCGGCGCGCCCGCCGTGGTCGACGGCGGCTCGCAGCGGTTCCGCGAGCTGTCCGGCCTGCCGCCCGGGCCGGCGCGGGACGCCCTCGAGCAGGCCGAGACCCGTCGCCAGCTGGAGGACGCCTGGTCCGAGGGGCACGTCGCGCTGGTGCGCGTCGTCCAGGCCCGCGACGGCCGGCTCCGGTCGATGGAGCTGGTGTCGCCGTCGCTCGACGCGGCGCTCGATCGCGAGGCGCTCGCCGCGGTCCCCGGCGCCGTCGCACGCCTGCCGCCGCCCGCGGAGGTGCTCGCCGGGCGCGAGGAGCTGGCGACGCTCTGGGCGTTCGAGGTCCGGGTGTCGATCGCGCCGCCGATCCCGGTCCTCGGGATCGAGTTCGACGAGGTGCTCGCGCACCTCGACGTCCGGGTGCCGCTCGACCGGCGCATCTGGAAGCGGGTCCGGCTCGTCGCGATCGACTGAGCGCCGCGCCGCGCGGCGCCGCTACCCGTCGCTCGCGATCGCGCCGAGCCGCTCCTGCGCCGCCTCCCACGCCGCGTAGAGCGAGGCGAGCTCGTCCTTCGCGGCGCGCTGCCGGTCCATGACGGGCTTCGCCCTCGCGAAGTCCTCGTAGAGCGCGGGGTCCGCGAGCGCGGCGGTCGCCTCCTTCTCCTCGCGCTCGAGCGCGTCGATGCGCGCCTCGAGCCGGGCGATCTCGTCGCGGAGCGGCTTCTCGAGGCGGTAGCGGGCGTTGCGGGCCTCGGCCTCGGCGCGCCTGCGGTCCTTCTCCGAGCGGCCCCCCTCTCCCTGGCCCTCTCCCTCCGCTGCGCGGGAGGAGAGGGGAGACTCGCCGTCCTGCGCGGCGAGCAGCTGTCGCTGGTGGTACCACCAGTCGTCCAGGTTCCCCGGGAACGGCAGGATCCCGCCGTCCTTCACCTCCCAGATCGCCGTCGCGAGCTGGTTCACGAAGCTCCGGTTGTGCGAGACGAAGAGGAGCGTCCCGCCGTAGCCCTTCAATGCCTCGATGAGGGCCTCGGACGACTCGAGGTCGAGGTGGTTCGTCGGCTCGTCGAGGAGGAGCAGGTTCGCCGGCACGAGGAGGAGCTTCGCGAGCGCGACGCGCGCGCGCTCGCCGCCCGAGAGGACGCCGACCTTCTTCTCCACGTCGTCGCCGGAGAAGAGGAACGAGCCGGCGACGCCGCGCACGTAGGCCTCGCCCCGGTCCGGGACGAGATCCCAGAGCGTGTCGAGGACGGTCCGTTCCGGGTCGAGCGTCCCGAACGTCCGGACCGGGCCGCCGTCCCCCTCGTGGTCCGGACGCTCGAAGTGGTGCTGGGCGTAGTAGCCGGCGACGACGGAGTGGCCGAGCCTCACCGTCCCCGCGTCCGGCGGGAGCTCGCCCGCGGCGAGCTTGAGGAGGGTGGACTTCCCTGCGCCGTTCGGCCCGATGACGCCGATCCGCTCGCCCCGCAGCACCTGCGCGTCCGCGCCGGCGTACACGATCTTCTCGCCGAAGGCCTTGCGGAGCCCCTCGAGCCGGAGGACCTCCTTCCCGGAGCGCGGCGCCTCGGGGAAGCGGAAGCGGAGCGTGGCGCGCTCCTCGAGGAGCTTCACCTCCTCCATCCGCTCGAGCTGCTTCTCCTTCGACCTCGCCTGCGACGCCTTGGTGTTCTTCGCGCCGAAGCGCTCGATGAACTCCTCGAGCTGGGCCCGCTTCGCGGCCTGGCGCTTCGCGGCGGCCTCGAGCCGCTCCTCCTCTTGCGCGCGCTGCCGCCGGTAGTCGTCCCAGTCGCCGGCGTAGGAGCGGAGCCCCTCCGGCTCGAGCGCGAGCACCCGGTCGATCTGCCGGTTCAGGAACTCGCGGTCGTGGGAGACGAGGACGAGCGCCTTCCTCGAGGCGCGCAGGAACGCGTCGAACCACTCCAGCGTGGGGACGTCGAGGTGGTTCGTCGGCTCGTCGAGGAGGAGCAGGTCGGGATCCTGCAAGAGGAGGCCGGCGAGCGCGGCGCGCATCTTCCAGCCGCCGGAGAAGGTCCGCGCCGGGCGGTCGAGGTCGTCCTGGCGGAAGCCGAGGCCGGTGAGGATGCGCTCGGCGCGGCGCCGGCCGAACCGCTCCTCGAAGTGGTCCCTCTCCTCGTGCAGCTCCGCGAGCGTCTGCGAGAGCTCGAGCTGCTCCGCCGGCTCGCGGGCCGTGGCGAGGTCGGCCTCGGTCTGGGCGAGGCGCGCGTCGAGCGAGGCGCGCCCGGGGACCGTCGAGAGGACCGCGTCGGCGAGGGGCAGGTCGGGCAGGCTCGCCACGTCCTGCGGCAGGTACCCCGCGCGGGCGCCGCGGCGCACCACGATCTCTCCCGAGTCCGCGTGGAGCTCCCCGACCAGGATCCTCATGAGGGAGGACTTCCCGGTGCCGTTCGCGCCGACGAGCCCGATGCGGTCGTGCAGACCGATGGCGAGCGTGGCGCGATCGAGCACGACCCGGGGGCCGTAGGCGAGGTGGAGGTCCCGGGCGGCGAGGAGGCTCACGGAGGCGTCCTGTTAACGTTTCTTCAAGCTCCGGACAAGGCCGGGCAACCCGCCCGCCGCATCCTCTGCACCGTCGCCGCCCGCGCCGGGCGGCCGGACGAAGGAGGAACGGTCATGTGGAAGAAGGTTGCAGCCGTCACGGGGGCGCTGCTGCTCCTCGGGGTCGGGCTCGTCACGCTCACCGCGTTCAGCGGCGGGGGCTGGTGCGGCCGCGGTCACGGTCACCGCGATCCCGCGCAGGCGGCCGCGTTCGTGACCGACCGGGTGGAGGACGCGCTCGACGACCTCGACGCGACGCCCGAGCAGCGCACGCGGATCCTCGCCGTGAAGGACCGGATGCTCGACTCGGCGAAGGCGCTTCACGGCGATCGGAAGGAGACCCACGACGCGCTCTTCCAGGAGTGGAAGAGCGAGCGCCCGGACGCGGCGCGGCTGCACGCGCTCGTGGACGCGCGGACGGAGGAGATGCGGAAGCTCGCGCACGAGGCGGTGGACGCCGGCATCGAGGTGCACGACGTCCTCACGCCGGAGCAGCGGGCGAAGCTGACGAGGAAGGTCGAGCGCTGGCACCGGTAGGGCCCTGGCCCGTTCACCCCGACCCCCTCGCCCCGCCGGTGCGCGATTCCGGTGGGGGTCGGGGGTCGGGGTCGAGGTCGGGTTCGAGGTCGGGGTCGGGGTCGGGGTCGAGGTCGAGGTCGAGGTCGCGCCGGGCCGCTAAGATGAACGCCGTGTCCACCACCCCCCTGCTCGCCCTCCTCGTCGAGGACGACGCGCGGCTCGCCGCGCTGACGAAGGAGTACCTCGAGGGCCACGGCGTCGCGGTGGTCCACGCCGGCGACGGCAGGCGGGGCCAGGAGGAGGCGCTCACGGGCCGCTACGACGTGGTGCTGCTCGACCTCATGCTCCCGGGGAAGGACGGCCTCGACGTCTGCCGCGAGGTCCGCGCCCGCTCCGACGTGCCGATCGTCGTCCTCACGGCGCGCGGCGAGGAGGCGGACCGGGTGATGGGGCTCGAGCTCGGCGCGGACGACTACCTCGCGAAGCCGTTCTCGCCGCGGGAGCTCCTCGCCCGCATCCGCGCGGTCGTCCGCCGCGCGAAGGGGCGGGCCGGGCCGGCGCGGGACCTCGTCCGCGTCGGCTCCCTCGTCGTCGATCCGGCCGCGCGGCGCGTGACCTTGCGCGGCCGGGAGGTGGCGCTCACCGGCTACGAGTTCGCGCTGCTCGAGGCGCTCGCGCGGCGCGCCGGGCGCGTCCTCTCCCGCGAGCAGCTGATGGAGCTCGCGCGCGGCACGGCGGAGGAGGCCTTCGATCGGACCGTGGACGTGCACGTGTCGCGGCTCCGCCAGAAGCTCGGCGACGACCCGAAGCGGCCGCGCCTCATCAAGACGGTGCGGGGGGCGGGATACGTGCTCGCCGGGGAGGACGGGTGAGCCGTCGCCACCGGCACCGCCACGGGCCGCTCTTCTGGCGGATCTACCTGCACGGCCTCCTGCTCCTCCTGCTCGTCGGGATCGCGGTGGGCGCCGTGGGGTTCGCGCTCGAGCACGGGCGCGGGGACGAGGCGGCGCGGATCGCGGGGTACGCGGCGGGGCGGATCGCGGAGCTGGCGGGGACGCCCGAGCGCCTCGGCGAGGAGCTGGGCCGGCTCCGGGACGACTTCGGCGTGAAGGGCACGATCTACGACGCCGACGGCCGGCCCGTCGCGACCAGCGCCGACCCCCCGCTCGAGCGGGTGTCCGGGCGCGGGGCGCCGGCGCGCGGCGGCCCGGTGCGGATCCGCGGACACGGCCTCGGGTTCGCGGTGCCGCTCCCCGCGCAGCGCGGCTACCTCCTCCTCTCCGGTCCGTCGCGCGGGCACGACCCGGCGCGCGGCCTCCTCTTCATCGGCGCGGTCCTCGTCGCGCTCGCCCTCGGGTCGGTCCCGCTCGCGCGGTCCATCGCGGCGCCGCTCGAGACGATCGCCGACGCGGCGCGCCGGCTCGGCGCGGGGGATCTCGCGGCGCGCGCGAACCTGCGCAAGGCGCGCGGCGAGGTCGGGGAGCTCGGGCGCGCCTTCGACGAGATGGCCGTCCGGCTCGAGGCGCTCGTCCGCGGCGAGCGCGAGCTGCTCGCGAACGTCTCGCACGAGCTGCGGACGCCGCTCGCCCGGATGCGCGTCGCGCTGGAGCTCGCGGCCGAGGGCGACCGCGAGCGGGCCCGCCGCCACCTCGCCGAGATCGGCGCGGATCTCTCCGAGCTGGACGCGCTCATCGAGAACGTCCTCACCGCGGCCCGCCTCGACGCGCGCGGCGCCGGGGCCTGGCCCGTGGCGCGCGACCCGGTGGACCTCGCCGCCGTCGTCCGCGACGCGGCGGATCGCTTCCGCGAGGCGCACCCGGGACGGACGCTCGAGGTGGAGGTCGGCCCCGCCGCGCCCGGCGTCACCGGCGACGCCGCGCTGCTCCGGCGGCTGCTCGCGATCCTCCTCGACAACGCCGCGAAGTACTCCGACCCGCCGGCGCCGGTCGGGCTCGCGCTGCGCGCCGCCGGGGCGGGGGCCGCGCTCGAGGTGCGGGACCGCGGCATCGGCGTGGACGCGGACGACCTGCCGCGCCTCTTCACCCCGTTCTTCCGGACGGAGCGGAGCCGCGCGCGCGGCACCCGCGGCACCGGCCTCGGCCTCGTCCTCGCGCGCCGCGTCGCCGAGGCGCACGGCGGGACGATCCGGGCGGAGAGCGCGGCGGGGGAGGGGACGGCGGTGCGGGTGGAGCTCCCGGCGGCGCGCGCGGGGTGAGCCGGCGCGCCGCCGGGGCGAGGCGGAGCGCCTAGAAGTACAGGCGGAGGAACCCGAGGCCCGTCGTGAAGAAGCCGTCGTCGTCCGCGCCGAAGTCCCCGGCCGTGCCGCGCTGGTAGAGGCCGAGCTGCGCCTCGAGGCCGATCGAGAAGAGCGGGACGAGGTAGTACTCGCCGCCGAGCGCCGCGGCGACGACGATGTCCGTGTCCGAGTTCGAGGTGGTGCCGTCGTCGGTCTTCGCGAAGTTGAGCTTGAGGCGGCCGCCCACGTACATGTCGGCCGCGCCCGCGATCGGCTTCACGAAGAACGCGCCGAGGCCGAGCACGAGGTCCCGCGTGTCGTTCGCGCCGACGCCGCCCTGGTCGCGCGTCCAGATGCCGAGCGACGGCTCCAGCTTGAAGTTCGGGGCGATCCGGATGGGGACGTAGACCTCGATCGGCGGCAGCACTCCGGCCGCGTCGACCGGCACGATCGACACGCCGAGGCCGAGCGTCGGGCGCGACTGCTGGGCGGCGGCCGGGGCGGCGAGGGCGAGCGCGGAGAGCGCGAGGGCGATGCGAGCGACGTTCTTCATGCGGGTCCTCCCTTGGAGTGAATGGCCGGCGAGCCGGCGGGAGGACTCTACGCGGGACCGGACGGACCGCAAGTGCGCGGCCGCCCGCCGATGTGCGCGGATCAGCGCTCGCGCTGCATGTACGGATACTCGAGCCGCGTCGGCGGATCGAACGTCTCCTTGATCGCGCGGAGGGAGACCCACCGGTACAGGTTCGCGATGCTGCCCGCCTTGTCGTTCGTGCCCGACGCGCGCGCGCCGCCGAAGGGCTGCTGGCCGACGACGGCGCCGGTCGGCTTGTCGTTCACGTAGAAGTTCCCCGCCGCGTCCGCGAGCCGCCGCGTCGCGTCCGCGATCGCGTCGCGGTCGCGCGCGAAGAACGCGCCGGTGAGGCCGTACGGCGACGTCGTGGCGCAGAGCTCGAGCGCCTCGTCGAGCCGGATGTCCGCGTACACGTACACGGTGAGGACGGGCCCGAAGATCTCCTCCTCCATGAGCTGGAAGCGCGGGACCAGCGTCTCCACGATCGTGGGCTCGACGAAGAAGCCCTTCGCGTCGTCGGTCCGGCCGCCGCACAGGATCTTGGCCTGCGACGAGGCCCGCGCGATGCCGATGTACTTCCTGATCCGCTCGAACGCGGGCCGGTCGATCACCGCCCCCATGAACGTGCCGAAGTCCTCCACCTCGCCCACCCGGATCTCGGCCGTCATCGCGAGGAGCCGGTCGCGCAGCTCCGGCCACAGGCTCTCCGGCACGTACGCGCGCGACGCGGCGGAGCACTTCTGCCCCTGGTACTCGAAGGCGCCGCGCACGAGCGCGACCGCCGCGGCCCGCACGTCGGCGGAGGGGTGGACGAAGACGAAGTCCTTGCCGCCGGTCTCGCCCACGATGCGCGGGTAGCCCCGGTAACGGGCGAGGTTCTCGCCGACGGTCCGCCACATCGCCTGGAACACCGCGGTGGACCCGGTGAAGTGGAGCCCGGCGAGATCCGCGCTCGCGAGGGCGGGGTCGCCGACGGCGCGGCCCGGGCCGGGGACGAAGTTGACGACGCCGGGCGGGAGCCCCGCCGCCTCGAGGAGCTTCATCACGTGCCACGCGGAGTAGACCGCGGACGAGGCGGGCTTCCAGACGACGGTGTTGCCCATCAGCGCCGGCGCGGTCGGCAGGTTCGCCGCGATCGAGGTGAAGTTGAAGGGCGTCACCGCGAGGACGAACCCCTCGAGCGGCCGGGCCTCGAGCCGGTTCCACTGGCCGGGCGGGGAGACGGGCTGGTCCTCCAGGATCCGCTCCATGAACCACGGGTTCCAGCGCCAGAAGTCGACGACCTCGCACGCCGAGTCGATCTCGGCCTGGTGGGGCGTCTTCGACTGGCCGAGCATGGTCGCGGCGTTGAGCGTCTGCCGCCACGGCCCCGCGAGGAGGTCCGCCGCCTTGAGGAAGATCGCGGCGCGGTCGTGCGGCTCCATCGCGGCCCAGTCCCGGCGCGCCGCGTGCGCCGCCTCGATCGCGGCCTGCACCTCGGCGGGGCCGGCCTCGTGGCACCGCGCGAGGCGCTGCGCGTGCCGGTGGGGCACCCGGACCTCCGCGATGCGGCCGGTGCGGACCTCGCGGCCGCCGATCACGGGCGTGATCTCGATCTCGCGCGACGACAGCTCGGCGAGCTTCGCCTGCAGGCCCGCGCGCTCCGGCGTCCCGGGGGCGTAGGTGAGGACGGGCTCGTTCCGCGGCGCGGGGACTCGGGGTCGGGAATTCGACATGCGGACCTCCGTCGGGCTCGGTGGGGAAGATAACGCCTCGCGCGGGGGCGGGCGCGGGGGACGGCGGGGAGCGAGGCGCGGCCGCCGGCCGCACCGACCTCGGCGCGCGCCGCGCGAGCGCGCTCACCCCCCGGCGCAGGTCGGCACGCCGAGCGCCGCCGTCGCGGTGCCGGGAGGATCCGCGGGCGCCGTCCCCTCGTCGGGCTCGGGCCCGGTGGGCTCGACCGCCCGCCTGCGCCCGCCGCCCCAGTGCAGCCCGTACGACGCGCCGACGGAGACGGCGATGGCCTGCACGGGCAGCACGATCCAGAGGTGTGGCGCGGCGAGGTACCCCACCGCGAGCGCCGCCGCCTGACCGAGCGAGGCGAGGAGCAGCGCCTTCCAGTACCCTCCCGGCGCCGCGGGGCCTCCCATGAGCCGCGCCACGAGCACCGCGGTGAGCGGCGGGACGACGAGCGCCGCGACGCCGAGGCCGTACACGGCGCGCCGGAAGTTGGTGGCCGTCGGCCTGATCGTCCCCGTCGCGAACAGCTGGAGCGCGAGGTAGCCCGAGCCGAGCACGGCCGCGTCGCCCGCGAACACCCCGAGCGCCGCGCCGGCGATCTCGCCGGCCCGGAAAGGACCCGGGTCGAGCCGGCGGGGCGCGAGCCCGATCGCGCGGAAGCGCCCCGGCGCGGCGGACGGCGCCGCGGCGTCGGGCGCGGCGGCCGCGACGCCGGCGCTGCGCGGAGGCGAACCGGCGTCGGCGCTGCGCGGAGACGAGCCGGCGTCGGGGCGCGCCGCGGCGGGCGGCGAGGTCGCGGCGGGAGGCGCGGCGAGCGCGCCCGTGGAGGCGAGCGCGAGGTGGATCGCGAGCGCGAGGGGCGCCATCCATCGACGTTGGGTCGGCGCGCGCCCGGGGCGGCGCCCGCGCGGGCGGCTTGATGGGGCGCGCGCCGGACGGGCTACCGCTCGCCCGACCGCTCGCCGCCCTCGTCGCCGTCCCCGTCGCCGAGCCCGTACCGCCTGAGCTTGTCGTGGAGCGTGACCCGGGAGACGCCGAGCCGGCGCGCCGCCTCGGTCCGGTTGCCGCGCGCGGCGCGGAGCGCCTCGACGACGAGGCCGCGCTCGTAGGCCTGCACGCGCTCCTTGAGCGGCAGCGGCGGCCCCTCGGCGGCGGCGGCGCCGGCGTTCGGGAGCAGGGCGAGGTCGAGCGCGTCGGGGGGCGACAGCGCGACGAGCCCCTCGATCGCGTTCTCCAGCTCGCGCACGTTCCCCGGCCAGGAGTGGGCGGCGAGCCGGTCGAAGAGCGCGTCGGGCACGCGCAGCGGCTCGACCCCGAACCGCTGCGCGAACCGGTCGAGGAAGTGGCGCGCGAGCACGGGGACGTCCTCGGGCCGCTCGCGGAGCGGCGGGATCCGGAGCTTCACCACGTCGAGCCGGTAGAGGAGGTCCTCGCGGAAGCGGCCCGCCCGCACCTCCTCCGCGAGGTCCCGGTGCGTCGCGGCGACGACCCGCACGTCCACGGTGCGCGCGCGCTCCTCGCCCACCGGGCGGACCTCGCCCTCCTGCAGGACGCGCAGGAGCTTCGCCTGCGCGGGCGGCGCGAGCTCGCCCACCTCGTCGAGGAGGAGCGTCCCGCCGTCCGCCTCGCGGAAGAGCCCCGGGCGCGCGCGCGCGGCGCCCGTGAAGGCGCCGCGGGCGTGGCCGAACAGCTCGGCCTCGGCGAGCTCGGGCGCGAGGGCGGCGCAGTTGAACCGCACGAAGGGCCGGTCGGCCCGGCGGGAGGCGAGGACGATCGCCTCGGCGACCCGCTCCTTGCCGGTGCCGCTCTCGCCGGTCAGGAGGACCGTCACGTCGCGCGGGGCGACGCGCGCGACCAGCACGGCGAGCCGGCGCATCGCCTCCGAGGCGAACACCATCGTCCGCGACAGCGCGAGCTCGCCCGCGAGCCGCTCGTTCTCGTGCGCGAGCCGCACCGCCTCGACCGCGCGCCGGACGACCGCGAGCAGCTCGTCCGCGTCGAAGGGCTTCCGGAAGTAGTCGAACGCGCCGGCCTTCATCGCCTCGACCGCCTGGCGCTCGGACCCGTGCGCGGTCACGAGGACGACGCGGGGCGCCGGCGCGCGGGCGACGAGCTTCCGGAGCAGCTCCATCCCGTCCATCCGCGGCATGCGCAGGTCGGTGAGGACGAGCGGCGCGGGGTTCGCCTCGAAGCGCGCGAGCGCCTCCACGCCGTCCGCGGCCTCCTCCACCTCGAGCCCCTCGGACGACAGGATCTCCCGGAGCGTGTAGCGCACCGACGGATCGTCGTCGACCACGAGGACGCGGGTGGCGGGAGGGGAGGACACGTCGTCGCAGGCAACATACGACGCCCGCCGGGCGCTCGTCCGGGGGATCCGGGCGGCCAGGCAGGCGGGCGCATTTCCGGGTTCGTAAACGGCGCGAGTTGGGTTTAAGATGCGACCCCTTCGAGACGAGGGTCTCGGTCAATCGCCTCACGGAGGTTCGCCTACATGCGTCGTCTGTCCGTCGTCCTGCTCGTCGCCCTGACCGTGGCGGGATGCAAGAAGAAGGAGTCCGCCCCGCCGGTCGCGGGCGCGGAAGGTGCGCCGGCCGCCGCCGGTGCGCTGAAGGGCAAGATCCTCGAGCGCCTCGACGCGCCGCCGTACAGCTACCTGAAGCTCCAGACGGCGGAGGGCGAGTCGTGGGCGGCCGTCCCGAAGACGGACACGGCGACGGGCTCCGAGGTCACGGTCGTCGGCGCGATGCCGATGCAGGGCTTCGAGAGCAAGACGCTGAACCGCAAGTTCGACGTCGTCTACTTCGGCACCCTCGGCGGCGCGGACGCCGCCGCGGCGGCGCCGGCGCCCGGCGCCGCGCCCGCCCCGGGTGGCGAGATGGCCGGGAGCCCGGCCGGCATGGCGGCGCAGCACGCCGCCGCGGCCGCGGGCCCGGCCAACGTCGGCGACGTGAAGGTCGCGAAGGCGACCGGCGCGGACGCCCGCACCGTCGCCGAGGTCTACGCGCAGAAGACCGCCCTCAAGGAGAAGTCCGTCACCATCCGCGGGAAGGTGGTGAAGTTCAACGAGGGGATCATGAACCGCAACTGGCTCCACCTCCGCGACGGCACCGGCGCGGCCGGCAAGGACAACGACCTCACCGTCACGACCAGCGACAAGGCCGTCGTGGGCGACGTCGTCGTCGTGAAGGGCACGGTCCGCCTCGACAAGGACTTCGGCGCCGGGTACGCGTACCCGGTCATCGTCGAGGACGCGAAGGTCTCGAAGTAGCCTCGCTCGACGTGGCTCCGGCGGGCGCGATCCCCAGGGTCGCGCCCGCCTCGCCTTCCGGGCCCGCGCGCCGCGGCCGCGCGAACGGCGGCGCGACCGCCGCGTCCGACCGGCGTCGTACGCTCGGCCCCCCGTGCCGCCCCCTCCCCCGCCCGACGCGCTCGCCGCCGAGATCGAGGCCCTCGCCGCCGCCGCGACGGCGCCGACGCCGGAGCGCCTCCGCGGCGCGGCGGACCGGCTCGACGCCCTGCGCGCGCGCTGGCGCGAGGACCCGGCGCGCTTCCCGCCCGCTGCCGTCGAGCGGCTCCGCGCCGTCGCGGACGCGCTCGCCCGGCTCTCCTCCGCGGCGGCCGCGGGCGACGGCGCCGCGGCCGGTCCCCGGGCCGATCCCGCCGGCGTCCTGCGCGACGTCTTCGGCCACCCGTCGTTCCGGCCCGGCCAGCGCGAGATCGTGGACGCGGTCCTCGCCGGCCGCGACTGCATCGGAGTCATGCCGACGGGGGCGGGGAAGTCGATCACCTACCAGGTCCCCGCGCGCATGCTGGGCGGCACGACGCTCGTGGTCTCGCCGCTCGTCGCGCTCATGAAGGACCAGGTGGACGCGATGGGCCGCGTGGGCCTGCGGGCCGCGTTCCTCAACTCGACGCTCTCGCCCGAGGAGCGGCGGGAGCGGGTCGCCGCGCTCCGCCGGGGCGAGCTGGAGCTCGTGTACGCCGCGCCCGAGGGGCTCGAGGCGTCGGTGGGGGCGGCGCTCGAGGGGACGCGCCTCGCGCTCATCGCGGTGGACGAGGCCCACTGCATCAGCCACTGGGGGCACGACTTCCGGCCGGCGTACCGGAACCTCGCCGGCCTGAAGGCGCGCTTCCGCGCCCCCGTCCTCGCGCTCACCGCGACCGCCACGCCCGAGGTGACGCGGGACATCGCCGCGCAGCTCGGCATGCGCGACCCCCTCGTCGTGCGCGGCTCGTTCTTCCGGCGCAACCTCCGGCTCCACGCGATCAAGAAGGGGGAGGGCGTGCGGGGGCGCGACGCGATCGTCCGGCTCGTGAAGGCGCGGCGCGGCGCGTCCGGGATCGTCTACGCGCTGTCGCGCAAGTCGGTCGAGGACACGGCCGAGCTCCTCGCCCGGCACGGCGTCCGCGCGGCCGCGTACCACGCCGGCCTCGAGCCGGAGGTGCGCACGCGCGTGCAGGACGCGTTCAAGGCCGGCGCGCTCGAGGTGGTCGTCGCGACGGTCGCCTTCGGGATGGGGATCGACAAGCCCGACATCCGCTTCGTGATCCACCGCGACCTGCCGCGCTCCGTCGAGGCCTACTACCAGGAGATCGGCCGCGCGGGGCGCGACGGCGCCCCGAGCGACTGCGTCCTCCTGTACTCGTGGGCGGACGTGATGAGCTGGGACCGGCTCCTCGAGAGCCCGTCCTCCGGCGCGGAGGCGAGGGAGGGCGAGCGCGAGCTGGCGGAGGCGCAGCGGCGGCAGGCGCGGGCGATGTACCGGCTCGCCGACGCGACGGGCTGCCGGCACGAGCGGCTCGTCGGCCACTTCGGCGAGCGGATCGCGCCGTGCGGCGACGCGTGCGACCGCTGCACCGACGACGACGTGCTCGCGCGCGCGCCGCACGGCCGCGGCGCGGGGCGCGAGCCGGCGACTCCTCCGCCCGCTCCGCGCCGGCGGGGCGAGCGCGCGGGGGCGGCGCCCGCCGCGGAGGACGCGGACCACCCGCGCGCGGCGGAGCTGTTCGAGCGGCTCCGCGCCTGGCGCGCGCGCACCGCCCGGGCGCGCGGCGTCCCGGCCTACGTCGTGTTCTCCGACGCGACGCTCGCCGCGATCGCCGCGGCCCGGCCGCGGGACGAGGACGCGCTCCTCGACGTGAAGGGCGTCGGGCCGCGCAAGCTCGACGAGCACGGCGCGGACGTGCTCGCGATCGTGCGCGGGCCGGCGCCGGGCTGACGGGCGCTACAGCAGTCCGCCCCAGTCCAGCTTCACGAAGAGCGAGAACCCGGCCGTCACGTCCGCGGTGAACTCCGGCGTGCCGGAGCGGAGCACGAGCTCGGCGCGCACCGGCAGCCTCCCGGCCTGCAGGTACGGGCCGAGGTCGATGTTCGAGTTCCCGCCGACCGTGACGGTCTGCGCCGGCGGCGCGCCCTGCGGCTGGACGTAGGACGCGACGACGATCGCGGACGCCAGGTCGGCCGGATCCGGCACGACGCTGATCGTCACCTGCTGGACGCCGGAGAGGTCCGTCGTCGCCTGCGTCGTCGCGAGCGTGATGCCGACCTCCTGGAGCCACAGGTTGTAGGTGACGTTCGGCTCGTTCAGGATCGGGACCATGCCGCCGAGGTCGTAGTCGATCGTGAGCTGGATGCAGGGCGGGTCGCCCGGGTTCGGCCCGTACGGATCGCACCAGTCCTGCGGGTCGGACGTGTCGCTCGCCGGGAAGAGCTGGCCCGGCATCGTCGCGCGGAGCGACGGCACCTCGAGCTCGGCGAAGAGGAGCGGCCGGTCGCAGCCGGCGAGGGTCGCGAGGGCGAGGGCGGCGAGGAGGGACGCGCGGCGCATGGTCGGGCTCCCTAGAACCACAGCTGGATCCCGACCTTGACGGACGGCATCGTCCCCCGGAGGTGCGGGTCGGTGAACTGGACGGTCGCCGGGGTGCCGTTCACGTCGACCGCGGTGGTGGTCGTCCCGCGCGCGACGAAGGTGACGTAGGACAGGCCGGCGTCGACGGTGATCGCGAACGCGTCGCGCGTCCCGATCTCGACGCCGACGTGCCCGGCGACGAAGTCGTAGGAGACGCTCCCGAGGAGCGGCTTCACCTCGTCCGGCACGCCGCTCGAGTTGCCCGCGAGGAACGACGCGTCGGCGGAGAAGTAGCGGCCCGCGGACAGCGACAGCGTCGGCGAGATCCCCATGTGCCACGGGACGAGCGTCACGCCGCCCTGGACGCCCCACCCGACGTAGTTCCAGATCGGGCCGGCGAACAGCCGGACCTCGGAGACGGGCCGAAACACGACGCTCGCCGCGAGCCCCTCCGGGAAGCCGCCGCCGACGAGCAGACCCCACGCCGGCGGTCGCCGCTCCTTCCGCAGCTCCCCGGCGCGCGCGAGGTCCTCCGCCGCGCCGGGCGGCGGCGGCATGGCGGCGTCCTTCGCGTCGGCGGCGTCCTGCGCCACGCCGCGCGTGATGACCTCGTCGGCGGGCTGCTCGGCGGCGGCGGCGCCGTTCGCGGTGAGCGCGACGGCGGCGGAGACGACCGCGGCGGGGACCCAGCGCATGCGACCTCCCGGCCGGGCCTCCGGCCGCTCGCCGGAGTGTAGTCGCCCCGTCGTGGGCCGCGCCAGGGCGGGGCTTCACTGGCTTTCCCCACACCGCGCCTCCGTCCGAGACCGCCGAGCGCGTGTGGCTGCGCGTCCTCGCGTACGCCTGGAGGTGGTCGGAGGCGCTCGAGCTCGGCCCGGGGCTCTGCGAGCCGGACGCACCCGACCTCGTCGCGCGCCTCTCCGACGGCCGGGCGAGCGCGATCGTCCGCGTCGGGAAGCCGGATCCCGAGCGCGTCGAGCGGGACGCGCGCGGCGGCGGTGCGTCGGTGGCCGTGCTGTTCGAGTCCCCGCGCAGGATGGCGGCGTTCCTCGAAGAGGCGCGCGAGCGACGGCTCGACCGGCTGGCGGCCGCCGACCTCGCCGCCGTCGATCCCGACCTGCTCCGTTCCCTATCTGCTCACGAAGACAGGCGAATCCGCCTGTCCCTCACGTTCGTCGCCGACCACGTCTACGCCGAGGTCTCCGGCCGGACGTACGACGCCCCGCTCGAGCGGGGCCGGTACGAGCCGCCCCCCTGACGAGGGGGCGTGAAAATCCCGCGCCGCCTGTTAGAAACGTATCTGGACCGTTCCAGTCCAGGATGGCTCTCACGGATCGAGGCGGTCCGCTGGGGTCCGGACCGGCGGGGCCGTCGGAGGCGCGCGGATGATACGGATGTCGAGGTTGACGGACTACGCGATCCTGATCCTGGCGCACCTCGCGCGCTCTCCCGGCACGCTCACGGCGCACGAGCTCGCGGCGCGCTCGCGCGTGCCGCTCCCCACCGTGTCGAAGCTCGCGAAGGAGCTGTCCAAGGCCGGCCTCGTGATCTCGCACCGCGGCCGCAACGGCGGGTACGGCCTCGCGCGCCCCGCCGAGCAGATCTCGGTCGCGGAGATCGTGGAGGCGCTCGAGGGGCCGATCGCGCTCACCGAGTGCGCGCGCCCGGACGGCAAGGTCGACTGCGACATCGAGGACACCTGCGTCGCGCGCGCGACGTGGGATCCGGTGTCGCGCGCCATCGAGGCCGCGCTGCGCGACCTGCCGCTCTCGTCCATCGCGCCCTTCCGCGCCGGCGAGGCGCCGGCGCGCCCCGTCCGCATCGGGGCGCGCGCGCCCAACCTCGCCTCCGCGCCGGGGGACAGGCCATGAGCACCGCGGAGCAGCTGAAGGAGCTGACGGAGAAGAAGTACGCCTACGGCTTCGTCACGGAGATCGACGAGGACCGCGTCCCGAAGGGCCTCTCCGAGGAGATCGTCCGGCTCATCTCGCAGAAGAAGGGCGAGCCGCAGTTCATGCTCGACTGGCGCCTCAGGGCGTACCGGCACTGGCTCGGGATGGAGGAGCCGACCTGGGCGAACGTGCGCTACCCGAAGATCGACTACCAGGACATCGTCTACTACGCGGCGCCGAAGGCGAAGAAGCAGCTCGGCTCGATGGACGAGGTGGACCCGGAGCTGAAGCGCGCGTTCCAGAAGCTCGGCATCCCGCTCGAGGAGCAGATGCGCCTCGCGGGCGTCGCGGTGGACGCGGTGTTCGACTCCGTCTCGGTGGCGACGACCTACAAGAAGAAGCTCGCCGATCTCGGGATCGTGTTCTGCTCGTTCTCCGAGGCGGTGCGCGAGCACCCCGCGCTCGTCGAGAAGTGGCTCGGCTCGGTCGTGCCGCACACCGACAACTACTTCGCGGCGCTGAACAGCGCCGTCTTCTCCGACGGCTCGTTCGTCTACGTGCCGAAGGGCGTGCGCTGCCCGATGGAGCTCTCCACCTACTTCCGCATCAACGCGAAGGACACGGGGCAGTTCGAGCGGACGCTCATCGTCGCGGACGAGGGCGCGTACGTCTCGTACCTGGAGGGCTGCACCGCGCCGATGCGCGACGAGAACCAGCTCCACGCGGCGGTCGTCGAGCTCGTCGCGCTCGACGGCGCGCACGTCAAGTACTCGACCGTCCAGAACTGGTACCCCGGCGACGCCGAGGGGCGGGGCGGCATCTACAACTTCGTCACCAAGCGCGGCAAGGCGATGGCGCGGGCGAAGATCAGCTGGACGCAGGTGGAGACCGGCTCCGCGATCACCTGGAAGTACCCGTCCTGCATCCTCCAGGGCGACGGCTCGGTCGGCGAGTTCTACTCGGTCGCGCTCACCAACCACCGGCAGCAGGCCGACACCGGCACGAAGATGATCCACATCGGGAAGGACACCCGCTCGACGATCATCTCCAAGGGCATCAGCGCCGGGAAGGGCCAGAACACCTACCGCGGGCTCGTGAAGATGCTGAAGGGCGCCACCGGGGCGCGAAACTACTCCCAGTGCGACTCGCTCCTCATCGGCGACCGGTGCGGCGCCCACACGTTCCCGTACATCGAGGTGCGCAACCCGACCGCGAAGGTGGAGCACGAGGCGACCACCTCCAAGATCAGCGAGGACCAGCTCTTCTACTGCCGCCAG
>DASSSJ010000078.1:0-3276 GCA_035708485.1 Anaeromyxobacter sp.
CGCGCTCGCCCGGCTCGGCCGCGCGGCCGAGGCGGTGGCCGAGCTGGAACGCGTCCGCGCCGCGCGCCCCGACGACCCCGTCGCGCGCGGGCGGCTCGCGGCGCTCTACGAGGCGACGGGCCGCCTCCACGACGCGGAGGCCGAGTACCGCGCCATCGCCGAGGAGCGGCCGGAGCGCGCGCAGGGGTGGGACGACCTCGCCCGGTTCTGCGAGCGGGCCGGGCGGCCCGCCGACGCGCGCGCGGCGCGCGAGAAGGCGCGCGCGGCGCGCGGCGCGGCGACGAGCGCGCGCGAGCTGCGCCCGCTGCTGCCGTCGAAGCGCTGACGTTCGCCGCGTGCGGCGGCCCGCCGCGTCAGGCGCGCGCCTCCACCTCCGCCGGCCGGAACAGCCAGCGCTCGAGGACCCACGCGATCGCGAACGCGCGCGGGACGCCGGCGAGCAGGCTGCCCGCGGCGACCGCCGCGGGCGGCGACAGGTACACGAGCGTCATGAGCCCGCCCGAGAAGATCCAGAGCGCCGACAGGGACGCCCCGATCGCGACGATCCGCCGCCGGGCGCCCGCGAGGGGCGTCGAGAACAACCCGGCGATGACGCCGTTCACCCCGGCCGAGATCACCGCCATGGCCACGAGCAGCGTGCCCCGATCGAGGATCGCGAGATCGCGGAACGGCTCGACCGCGTACTCGAGGAGCAGGTAGGGAGGCGTCGTCCACGGCACCCGGCTCGTCACGGCGTCGAGCGCCAGGTGGGCCGCGCCCGCCAGGGCCGACGCCTTGAAGACGCTGGTCCTGGCCTCGGGCGCGTCCATCGCCCGACCTGTAGCAGGACCGAGGGGCACGGCGCCAGCGCGCGCCGCCACGACGAGGTCGCCTGGCCGCCGCCGGATCAGGTGTCTAGATTGCGAGTCCGGAGGAAGCCGACGTGCCGTCTCGTGTACCCCCCGCCGCCCGAGGTCGCCTTCGCCTGGCCACCGCGCCGGTCGAGCGTCGCCGCCGCGACAACCGCGTGGTCCTGCTCGTCCGCGCCGCCGCCGGCGGCGTGGCGCTCCTCGCCCTCACGCTCGCGGCGTGGGCGTCGATCGCGATCGCGCTCGCGCCGCTCCTGTGGCGCCGCGCGCCCGTCCGCGGACGGCTCCGGCCGCTGCGCGCGCGCGAGGCCCGCGTGATCCCGCTCGAGCCGCGCCGCAAGGCGCTGAGCTGACGGGAGCGCCGTGCGGATCGCCGTCGTCACCGAGGAGTTCGCTCCGGGGTTCGGCGGCGTGCGCGAGCAGGTGCAGCACTTCGCGCGCGAGGCCCGGCGCCTCGGCCACGTCGTGAAGGTCGTCACCGGCGATCCCGGCGCCGCCGCGCGGCCGGCGGAGGGCGAGGAGGACGTCGTCCGGATCGGCGCGTCGCGCCCGGTGCTGCGCGGCGGGGTGGTGACCCGGGTGACCGGCGGCGCCGGCGCAGCGCTGCGCGGCGTGCTCGCGCGCGAGCGGTTCGACGTCGTCCACGTGCACGCGCCGCTCACGCCGGTCCTGCCGCTCCTCGCGCTCCACCACGCCACCGGCCCCGTCGTCGGCACCTTCCACGCGCACGCGCGGCCCGGGCTCCTGCTGCGCCTCGCGCGCCGGATGGCGCAGCGGTACCTCGACCGCCTGGACGCGGCCGTCGCCGCCTCGCGCGCGTGCCTCGGCCGGCTCGAGGGGAGGCTGCGCGGCGAGGTCCGCATCGTGCCGGCCGGCGTCGACACGGAGCGGTTCGCGCGCGGCCGCCGCATCCCGCGCTTCGACGACGGCAAGCTCAACGTCCTCTGGATGGCGCGCGCGGAGCGGCGCAACGGCCTCGACCTCATGCTCTCCGCGTTCCACCGCGCGTGGCGGCAGATCGACGCGCGGCTGCTGGTGGTGGGCGACGGCCCCACGCTGCGGCGCGTCCGCGCGTCGTTGCCGTCCGACCTCGCCGACGACGTGGTGTTCGCCGGCCGCGTGGACGACGAGCGCCCGGACTGGTACGCGACCGCGGACGTCGTCTGCGCCACCGCCCAGACGCCGAGCGGGGGCATCACGCTCCTCGAGGCGATGGCCGCCGGCAAGCCGGTCCTCGCCTCCGACGTGCCCGGCTACCGCGACCTCCTCCAGCACGGCCGCGAGGGGGAGCTCGTCGCCGCGGCGGACGAGGGCGCGTGGGCGCGCGCGATCGTCCGGCTCTCCCGCGAGTCCGTCCGCGCCGGCGCCTACGGCGAGCGCGGCCGGATCGCGGCCCAGCGCCACGCCTGGCCCGTCGTGACGCGCGAGCTGCTCGGGATCTATCGCAGCGTCGGCGCGCTCGGGTAGCCAGCGGGACCGCGAGCGAGGGTCGCGGTCGGGGTCGCGGTCGGGGTCGCGGTCGAGGTCGGGGTCGAGGTCGAGGTCGAGATCGAGGTCGGGGTCGAGGTCGGGGTCGGGGTCGGGGTCGCTGGAGATTCCTCCCTCTCCCGCCGCGCTAGCGGGGGGAGGGCCGGGGAGAGGGGGCGCTCGGAGTGAACGGCGCTTTGCTCCGGGAGCATGCTCGCGCCATCGCCTTCGGCGCTGGCACTGCGCATGCCACGCCACCGCCTCGTCGCTTTCGGCGTCGCCCGGGAGCTCCTGCTCGCCGTGCTCGCGTGCCGGATCTCGGATTCCACGCTGCGTGATCAGGCCACCCGCTCGGCCAAGTCCGCTTGCCTCGACATCGCCGAAGGCGCCGGCCGCGTTTCCCGCGCGGACAAGGCCCGCGTGTTCGCCATCGCCCGCGCGGAGGCGGTCGAGGCGGCCGCCGCGGTCGAGATCGCCGCGCTCTGCGGCGGGGTCGCCGAGGCGCCGGCGCGCGAGGTCGCCCGCCTCGCGCACCGGCTCATGGCGCTGCTCACCGGGCTCGTCCGCTCGCGCGCATGAGCCCGCGGAGGACCGCGCGGAGGCGGAGCGCCTCCGCGTGGATCTCCGCCGAGCGATCCGCGCCGACCGCGCCGATCGCCTCGGCGAGGTCCACGGCGGCGACGGCCTCGTGGAGGGACCCGTCCGCGAGGTCGAAGAACTTGCGACGGACGGCGGGACGGTCGGAGGGAAGCCCCTCCGACAGGTTCAGGAACGCGGACTTCGCCGCGCGGGTGGCGTGATCCCGCAGCTCGGAGTCGCGGATCGCAGCGCCGTGGACCCGCGCGGCGAGGCCTCTCGCGAGGCGGTAAGCGTCGAGGGACTGGAACGGGAATCGATTGTCGTCGGGCATCGCGGCCGGGAATCGATTGTCGTCGGGCATCGCGGCCTCCTTCGCCCGAAG
>DASSSJ010000079.1:0-26891 GCA_035708485.1 Anaeromyxobacter sp.
CGTCCACGGGGTCGTCGTCCAGACGACGAGCCGCGCCTTCCTCCCCGCGAGCCGCGGGTCGGGCAGCGCGCCGACGACGTCGAACGCGACGTAGATCGACGGCGAGGTGTGGTCCTCGTACTCGACCTCCGCCTCGGCGAGCGCGGTGCGGTCCGTGGTGCACCAGTAGACCGGCTTCTTGCCGCGGAAGAGGAAGCCCTTCTCGGCGGCGCCGGCGAGGGCGCGGACGATGGTCGCCTCGTAGCCCTTCGACATCGTGGCGTACGGCGTCTCCCACCGGCCGAACACGCCGAGCCGCTTGAACGACTCGCGCTGGCGGTCGATCCACTTCAGCGCGTACCTCCGGCAGGCCTCGATGAGCGCCGGCCGGTCCATCTCGCGCTTCTTCGAGCCGAGCTCCTTGTCGACCTTCAGCTCGATGGGGAGGCCGTGGCAGTCCCAGCCGGGGATGTAGTCCGCCACCTCGCCCTTCAGGTTGCGGTACTTCACCACGACGTCCTTCAGGATCTTGTTGAGGGCGTGGCCGATGTGGATGTCGCCGTTCGCGTACGGCGGCCCGTCGTGCAGCACGAACTTCCTCGCGCCGGCGCGCCCCGCGTTCTGCGCGACGAGGCGCTGGAAGACCGCCTGCTCCTCCCACTGGCGCAGGATCTCCGGCTCCCGCTGGGGGAGGTTCGCCTTCATGGGGAAGTCGGTCTTCGGGAGGTTGACGGTCGCTTTGTAGTCCACGGGACCTTCGCCTTCGGAAAGACTTGGTTTCTAGCAGCGGGTGGAGGCGCGATCAACGAGCCTCTTCCGGCGGGCCGGCGCTCCCCCGCGTTCGTTGCGGCCCCGGGCGGCCGCCGATAACCTTGGCCGCGCCATGGCCACCGCGGGGAAGAGGGCCGGGGCCCGCAAGGGCGCGCGCGCGAAGGACCGGATCCCGCGGGGCGATCGCCTCGGCGTGGTCGTCCTCTCCCGCAACCCCA
Source organism: Anaeromyxobacter sp. (assembly GCA_035708485.1). Classification (GTDB taxonomy): domain Bacteria; phylum Myxococcota; class Myxococcia; order Myxococcales; family Anaeromyxobacteraceae; genus Anaeromyxobacter. The sequence goes on from DASSSJ010000079.1 coordinate 969, forward strand.
AGCTGCACTCGACCCGCCGGCTCGTGCAGGCGGCGAAGGCGCTCGGCCACGCGCCGCGGGTGCTCGACACGCTGCGCTGCAACATGGTGCTCGGGCGGGACCGGCCGCGGATCTTCTACCGCGGCGAGGAGATCGTCGCGACGGACGTCCACGTCGTGATCCCGCGCATCGGCGCGTCGATCACCGGCTACGGCCTCTCCGTCGTGAACCAGTTCGACCTGATGGGGGTCCCGGTCCTGAACAACGCGGTGCCGATCGCGCGCTCGCGCGACAAGCTGCGCGCCCTGCAGCTCCTCTCGCGGTTCGGCATCGACATCCCCCGCACCGCGATGTGCCGCTATCGCGACGAGGTGGAGGAGGCGGTGCGGATGGTGGGCGGGCTCCCCTGCATCATCAAGCTCATCCAGGGCTCGCAGGGCGTCGGCGTCATGATCGCGAACACCGCCGCCGAGGTGGAGGGGATGCTCGACACGCTCTGGACGCTCGGGCAGGAGATCCTGCTCCAGGAGCTCGTCGCGGAGTCGCGCGGGCGGGACGTGCGCGCGCTCGTCGTCGGCGACCGCGTCGTCGCCGCGATGCGGCGCACCGCGCGCGCGGGGGACTTCCGCTCCAACATCCACCGCGGCGGCGTCGCCGAGGCGGTGACCCTCGAGCGCGAGTACGCCGAGGCGGCGGTGAAGGCGGCGCGCGTGATGGGCCTCGAGGTGGCGGGCGTCGACATGCTCGAGGCGCGCACCGGCCCGAAGATCATGGAGGTGAACTCGTCCCCCGGCTTCGAGGGGCTCGAGGCGGCGACCGGGGTGGACATCGCGACGCTCTACGTGGAGCACGCGGTCGAGCTCGCGCGCGCGCGGCAGTCGCCCGCCGCCGGCGGCCACCTCGTCTGACCGCGCGCGCCGCGAGACGGGGAAGGGGCGACCGGGCGGGCGCCCGTCCCTCGGCGCCCCGGTGGGGCGTCGGTAGAATCCGCCGCATCGTGCCGCCGCGAAGCGTCCCCGCCGAGCCCGTGACGCTCGTCCTGTACGAGGATCCGCTGTCGCCCTGGTGCTTCGTGGCGGAGCTGCGGATCCGGGCGGCGCTCGAGGAGGTCGGCTTCGCCTACGAGCTGCGGATCGAGCCGTTCCCGCTCCGCAACGAGCCCCGCGCGCCGACCTCCTCCGAGCGGCGGGCCCTGGCGCGCGCGGCGCGCCGCGCCGCGCGCGAGCCCGAGGCGGCGCACACGAAGCCCGACCTGTGGCTCTCGAAGGACGCGCCGCACACGACGATCCCGGCGCTCACCGCCCTCGCCGCCGCGCGGCTGCAGGGCGTCGGGAAGGAGGACGCCCTCCGCTCGGCGATGCGCGACGCGGCGCTCGTCCGCGGGATCAACGTGACGCGCAAGGACGTGCTCTACGAGCTCGCCCACGCGGCGGGCCTGGACGTCCCGCGGTTCGCGCTGGCGCTCGCCGCGCCCGCGACGGAGCGGCGCGTGCGCGGCGCGTTCGAGGACGCGCTCGACCGAGGCATCCAGCACGCGCCCGCGCTCGTCATCGGCGACGAGTGGGTCGTGGTCGGCGCGAAGAGCGCCGACGAGTACCGCGGCGTCCTGCGCCGGTACGTCGCCGCGAAGCTCGGCATCCCACCCGCGCGCACCGTCCACTGAACGTAGCGGGCGTTCACGCTGTTTCCCCACCGCACGCCCACCGCCGGCGTGGCCGCGAGGATCGGCGGCGTCTTGGGCGGCCGGCACGCCCGCTGCTAACATGACCGTCCGGGTCGCCTGCAGGCGGCCGCCCGTTTGAATGGAGGGGACGCCCGGCGCGTCGAGAGGGCGCGGGTCTCCCGGAGGAGAGCACATGAAGCGCCTCGTCCTGTCGCTCCCGTGGTTGCTCGTAGCGGCCGGCTGCGTCGTCCACACGCACCCGGTCACGTACACGCCGGTGCCGTCGGAGGCGGCGGCGCAGGCCGCGCCCGTGCCGTCGCCGGCGCGCCTCGAGGTCTGGTACGGCGGCCAGCACTTCGTGCCGGAGGCCTTCGGGGGCGGGTGGTGCTACGAGGAGGCCGCCCACGTCCACGAGTACTACCCGGATCGCCCCGACGTGTATGCGTTCGAGGGCGGCTACTACTACTACCGGGGTCCGTGGGTTTTCGCGTACGTGGACGGCCACCCGCTGCCGGGCGGCGCGTGGTGCTACCACCGCGGCGGCCACACGCACGACTACCTCCCGCCGCGTGGCACCGAGTGGAGCTACAGGAAGGGCTACGTCTACCGCGGCCCGTACCGGCCGAACCGTCCCGCCCCGGCGTCGTACTGGCCTCGCCCGGCCCCGCGGCCCGCGCCCGCGCCTGCGCCCGCCCCCGCTCCGTACGCGTATCCGCGACCCGCGCCGGCTCCCGCTCCGGCCCCGGCGCCCGCCCCCTACGCCTACCCGCAGCCCGCGCCGGCTCCCGCTCCGGCTCCCGCGCCTGCCTACGCCGCTCCGGGCGCGAGCGGCTACGCGCCGGGCCACGGCGCGACGCCCCCGGGCCACGGCGGCACGCCCCCCGGTCATGCCGCGCCTCCGCCTCCCAGGGGCATCGTGAACGCACCGCCGTTCGCCGCGCCCGCCGCCGCCCAGCCCGCCGCGCCGCCGGCGCCCGCCCCCGGTCACGCGGCACCCCCGGCCCCGCGGGGCATCGTCAACGCTCCACCGTTCGCCGCCGCGCCCGCCGCCGCCGCCCAGCCGGTCGCGCCGGCGCCCGCCCCGGGCCACGCGGCACCCCCGGCCCCCCGTGGCATCGTGAACGCACCGCCGTTCGCCGCGCCCGCCGCCCAGCCGGTCGCGCCGGCGGCCGCCCCCGTCACCGCTCCCGTCGCGCCGAGCGCGCGCCCCGTCGCGGCGCCGGCAGCGCCGCCCGCTCCGCCTCCGGCGGCCCCGGCCGCGAGCGCCGCACCCGGCCACGGCGGCGTCCCCCCGGGCCACGGCGGCACGCCCCCCGGGCACGCGAAGCCCGCGCCCGCCGCGCAGGACAAGCAGGAGAAGAAGGACGAGAAGAGGGAGGAGAAGGAAGACGCGAAGGAGAAGGCGATCCGCTCGCTCTTCCGCAAGAGCTAGGCGCGCCGGCGCCCGCTCCGAGGGGCCGCCCGCGCGGGCGGCCCCTCCCTATCTTCCGCGGCGTGAGGCGAGGGGCCCTTGCCGCGCGCGCGGCCTTTGGTAGCGTCGTTCCCCCATGAGCCCCCTCCTCACCGCCGCGCTGCTCGTCGCCGGCCTCGCGTTCTTCGCGTTCACGATGGTCCGCCGCCTCGCGCCGCTCGCGGCGCTCCGGCCGGACGTCCGCTGGGATCGCGTGGGGGAGCGCGCGCGCGCCCTCCTCGCGTTCGGGCTCGGGCAGAAGCGGCTCCCCGACCGCGGCGAGCGCGTCCCGGGCGCCCTGCACGTCATGATCTTCGTCGCGTTCCTCGTCCTCGCGCTCCGGACGATCACGATGTTCGGGATGGGGTTCGCGGACGGATTCCACCTCCCGCTCCTCGCGGAGGACGCGCCGCTCGGGCGCGCGTACCTGTTCGTGAAGGACCTCGTCGTCCTCGGCGCGCTGGTGGGCGTCGCCGGGTTCCTGTGGCGGCGGCTCGTGACGAGGCCGGACCGCGTGACGCTCTCGACCGAGGGCGTCGTGATCCTGCTCTTCATCGCCGGGCTCATGCTGACGGACGTGACGTTCGACGGCGCGCTCCTCCTCGACCCCGGCGCGGCGGGCGGGCTGGGACGCGAGGTCGCGCGGCTCCTCGAGGGCGAGCCGCTCCGGCTCGGCGCCGGCCCGCGCTTCGACGCGGCGGCGCCCGCGGGCTCGCTCGGCGCGCTCGCCCTGCACGGCCTGGGCGTCGCGCCGTCGTCGCTCGCGGCGATCGCGGGCGTCTCGCTGTTCCTGCACCTCGCCCTCGTCCTCGTCTTCCTGAACGTCCTCCCCTACGGCAAGCACTTCCACATCGTGACGGCGCTGCCGAACGTCTTCTTCGCGCGCCTCTCGCCGATCGCCGCGCTCCGCAAGCTCGACCTCGAGGCCGAGGACGCGAGCTTCGGCACCGCCACGGTGAAGGACCTCTCCTGGAAGGAGGCGTGGGACGTCTACAGCTGCACCGAGTGCGGCCGCTGCCAGACCCACTGTCCCACCTACGTGACGGGCAAGCCGCTCACGCACAAGGAGGTCAACCGCGCCCTCCGGCGGCACCTCGGCGAGCAGGCCGCGGGCCTCACCGCCCTCGCGCGCGCGAAGGACGCCGCCACGAAGGAGGCCGCGCTCGCCGCGCTCCCGCCGATCACCGCGGCGGTGCCCCCCGAGACCTTCTGGGCGTGCACGACCTGCGGCTGGTGCGAGACGGCGTGCCCGGTGCTCATCGAGAACGTGCCGCGCCTCGTCGACATGCGGCGCCACCAGGTCCTCGTCGAGTCCTCGTTCCCGGACGAGGCCGCGCGCGCCTTCAAGGGGATCGAGACGCAGGGGAACCCGTGGGGCATCGGCTCGAACCGCCGCGCCGAGTGGTGCGCCGACCTCGACGTGCCGCGCGCCTCCTCCGGCGAGGCGTTCGAGTGGCTCTTCTTCGTGGGCTGCGCCGGCGCGTTCGACGACCGGCAGAAGAAGGTCTCCCGCGCGATCGTGAAGATCCTCCGCGAGGCGAAGGTCTCCTTCGCGATCCTCGGCGAGGAGGAGACCTGCACCGGCGACGCCGCCCGGCGCCTCGGGAACGAGTACCTCTTCCAGATGCAGGCGCAGGCGACGGTGGAGACCCTGAACGCCTACCGGGTGAGGAAGATCCTGGTGCAGTGCCCGCACTGCCTCAACACGCTCGCGAACGAGCTCCCGCAGTTCGGCGGGCGGTACGAGGTCGTCCACCACGCCCAGCTCGTCTCGCGCCTGGTCGCGGAGGGGCGGCTCGCCCCCGCGGCCGCGGCGGCGAAGGAGCTCGGGACCGTGACGCTCCACGACCCGTGCTATCTCGCCCGCTGGAACGGGATCACCGAGGCGCCGCGCGAGGCGATCGCCGCGGCGGGCGTGGCGGTCCGCGAGATGCCGCGGAACCGCGCGCAGGGCTTCTGCTGCGGCGCCGGCGGCGGCCGCTTCTGGCTCGAGGAGAAGCTCGGCACGCGCGTCAACCGGAACCGCGTCGAGGAGGCGGCCGCGACCCTCGGCGCGGCGGGCGGCACCATCGCGACCGGCTGCCCGTTCTGCCTCACGATGATGAAGGACGGGGTCGCCGACGCCGGCAGGGAGGAGACGATCCGGGTGCTCGACGTCGCGGAGATCGTCGCGGCCGGCCTCGACCGCGCGGCCGGCAAGGCGTGACCGAACGGCTGCCCCCGCCGCCGCTGCCCGCCTTCATCGCGCGGGAGCTCCCCTTCCGCCGCAGCGTCGTCCGGGCGGGTGGGGTCCGGCTCCACGTCATGGAGGCGGGGGAGGGCGCCCCGGTGGTGCTCCTCCACGGGAACCCGACCTGGGGGTTCCTCTGGCGCAAGGTCGCGGCGCGGCTCCAGGCGGCGCCGCTCCGGCTCGTCATGCCGGACCTCGCCGGGCTCGGCCTCTCCGAGAAGCCGCGCGACCCCGGCTTCCACACCCTCGCGAACCACGCGCGCGTGGTCGGCGCGCTCCTCGACGCGCTCGTGGGCGGGCCGCTCGTCCTCGTGCTGCACGACTGGGGCGGCCCGATCGCCCTCGCCGCGCTCGCCGACCGCCCGGGCCGGCTCGCCGGCCTCGTCGTGACGAACACCGGCGTCGGGCCGCCGCGGCCGACGACGCGGCCGACCCGGTTCCACCGCTTCGCGAACGCGCCCGTCGTCTCCGACCTCGCCTTCCGGCTCCTCGGGTTCCCGCAGAACGCGCTCCACCTCGCCCAGGCCGACCGCGGCTCGATCCGGGGCGACGTGGCCCGCGCTTACCGCTGGCCGCTCCGCCGCCTCGCGGACCGCGTCGCACCGCTCGCGCTCGCGCGCATGGTCCCGCTCGGCCCCGAGCACCCCTCGGTCCCGACGCTGCGGCGCTCGCTCGCGGTCGCGAGCGCGTTCGAGGGGCCCGCCGCGATCGTCTGGGGCGACCGCGATCCCGTCATCGGGCGCGCCCTGCGCGGCGTCGCCGAGGCGCTGCCGCGCGCCACGGTGACCCGCGTCGTGGCGGGCCACTACCTGCAGGAGGAGACGCCGGGCCCGATCGCCGACGCGATCCTCGACGTCGCCCGGCGGGCCGGCCTCGCCTGAGCGGATCGGGCGCGCTTCGCGCTTCACCGTTCTTCACGATCCCGAAGCGCGCGCGACACCGCGCGGCGCCAGGCTGCCTCGCGTGAACCCACGGAGGCCCCGCACATGACCGCCTTTCTCTCCGGCGCCCTCGGCGCCCTCGCCGTCCTCCTCCTCGCCGCCGCCCTGAGGCGCGCCGCGTGGCGCAGGATGCGCCGCCACGGACCCGCCCGGCTCGGCTTCCTGCTCCGCCGGATCGCCGCGCGCCCCGACCAGGCGCGGGCCGTTCGCGCGGAGGCGGACGCCCTCTCCGAGGCGTTCCTCGCGCTGCGCGGCGACGCCGGCGCGCTCCGGGGCGAGCTCGCGGATCTCCTCGCGGCGCCGGAGCTCGACGTGGCGCGCGTGTCCGCCGCGCTCGACGCGCGGCTCGCGCGGATGGACGCGCTCCGCGCCCGGTTCGCCGAGGCGCTCGCGCGGGTGCACGCGGTCCTCGATCCGCCGCAGCGCGAGGCGCTCGCCGCGATGGTCCGGCGCGGGCCGCACCGGCACGGGTGCCGGCGCGCGCGCGGCGCGCACGCGTGACGATCAGGCGGGAAACGCCGCCACGCAGCCGTCGAGGCGGCGCCGCACCTCGGCCTCCAGCCGGTCGAGGTCGTTGCCGCTCCGCGGGTCGGCTCCGGCGCAGGTGAGGATCGCGTCGTGAGCGGAGATGGAGCGTCCGATCGCCGCGTAGTCGATCCGCCGCGGGACGTCGCCGCCCTCCCCGGGCGCGAACGCGCCGAAGAGCCCCTCGGAGCCGGGGGCGAGCTCCTCCTTGAGCGCGAGCAGCCGGCGCAGGGCGGAGCGGAACGGCGGCGCGTCGAGGTGCCTCCGCTCGACCCGCGCGCCCGCGCCGCCCGCGACCGCCGCGAGGCAGGCCCGCAGGAACGGCACGTCCGTCACGACGAGCCCGTAGAGGTGGAAGTCGCCGCTCGCCGCCTCGGCGAGCGCGGCCTCCTCCTCCGAGAGGAACGCGAAGCTCGGGCAGAAGAAGGTCTCGCAGGTCCGGGCGTCGTACGCGCCGCAGTCGCGCAGGTCCGGCCCGCCCGTCGCCCTCGGGTGGGCGAGGCAGCCGACGCGCGTGCCGGCGCCGTCGAGGAAGCCGAGCAGCGCGCAGACGCGGACGGACGGGAAGAGCGGCTCCGGCGCGCCTGCGCCGAGGGCGGCCGCCGCCGCGCGGTAGGCCTCGCGCGTCCGCGGCACCTCGCGGATCGCCCGGGTGCGCCGCGCGAGCTCCGCCCGGATCGCGGCGCGGCCGTGGTGGCGCCGGTTGTAGAGGCCGCAGCACGCGCCGCAGCTCGCCGTCGCCCGCTGGCAGAGGTCCATCAGGCCGTCTCCGGTCTCCGGACCGGGCGCTCCTCGCGAGGGGAGACGTGCCGGCCCGCTCCTCGGGGCCTGCGCCGCCTCACCGGGGCGCGAGCCCCAGCGCCGCGCGGCAGCTCGCGCAGAGGCCGGGCCCCTTCCGGTCGGCGTCGGCCGAGTCGCGGGAGAGGAACATCGCGCAGCGGAAGTCGCTGCAGTGCGAGAGGCCGAGGAGGTGGCCGGCGCCGTGGATCGTCTCGACCTGCACGCGGTGGCGCACCTTGTCCGCGTCCGCGTGCGCGAGGCGCGACAGCGAGAAGATCGCCGCTCCGGCGTCGCGGTCCGCCTCGCCGATCACGTACGGCGCGTCGGGGAGGAACAGGTCCACGTCGGCGAGCCCCACCACCGGCACGTCCTGTCCCCGCAGCGAGGCGAGGCGCCGGAGGATCGACGTGGCGTGGTACTGGCCGCGGTCCTTGTTGAACGCGTACTGCGGCCGATCGAGCGACGGCGCGATCCGGGAGCCGATGTCGAGCGTGCCCTTGAGCGCCTCGCCCGCGGCCTGGACCAGCCGGTGGGGGACGCCGCCGAGCGCGACGAGCAGCACGTGGGCGGGGCGCGGCAAGGGACGGACCTCCGCCCTCAGGTTCGCCGGCTTCGCCGCTGAGGAGGCTGAGGCGGAAGGATTCGAACCTTCATAGGCGGATCCAAAGTCCGCAGTCCTGCCGTTGGACGACGCCTCAGAACCGTTGCGACGCACGCGACCGGCTCCCTACGTGCGCTCCCTCCGCGCGCTGTCTGTGGCGGGCCCCTCTCCCGCGGCATCCTCGAGGCTTTACCAGCGTACCAGGGCGCTCGCCCAAGTAAAGCCGGCCCCGAACGCGCAGAGGCCCACGAGGTCGCCCTTCGCGATCCCGCGCTCCTCGACCGCCTCGGCGAGGGCGATGGGGATGGACGCCGCCGTGGTGTTCCCGTAACGCTGGATGTTGTTGAAGACCTGGTCGTCCCGCAGCTCGAGCCCGCGCTGGACCATCTGGCTGATGCGGAGGTTCGCCTGGTGGGGGACGACCACCTTGAGGTCCTTCGCCTCGAGCCCGTTCGCCTGGAGGGCCTCCCGCACCGCCTCGGGCATCTTCGAGACGGCGTGCTTGAACACCTTCTGCCCCTCCATGCGGGGGTAGATCCGGCCGGAGGAGATCATCTCGGGCGTGACGCGCGGGTGGTACTTCGAGCCGGGCGCCTCGCAGTAGAGGTCCTCCGCGAAGCGGCCGTCGGCGTGGAGGTGGCAGGAGAGGACGCCGCGGCCCGCCTCGTCCGTCGCCTCGAGGAGCGCCGCGCCCGCGCCGTCGCCGAAGATCACCGCCGTGTCGCGGCCGCGCGTCGAGAGGTCGAGCCCGGTCGAGTGGATCTCCGACCCGACGAGCAGGATTCGCCGGTACATGCCGATCCGGATCCACGCGTCCGCGACGGCGAGGCCGTAGATGAAGCCGGTGCACTGGTTGCGGAGGTCGACGGCCGGAACGCCGGGGATCCCGAGCTTCGCGTTCAGGAAGCAGCCGTCCGCGGGCAGCATGTGGTCGGGCGTCATCGAGCAGTAGACGATCGCCTCGACGTCCTTCGCCTGCCAGCCGGCCCGGGCGAGGGCCCGGCGCGTCGCCTGCAGGGCGAGCTCGGAGTTGTCCACCTCGACGCCCGCCGGGATCCAGCGCCGCTCCCTGATGCCGGTGCGCTCCTGGATCCAGGCGTCGCTCGTCTCCATGTACCTCGTGAGCTCGTCGTTGGTGACGACGCGGTCGGGCACGTACGTCCCGAGCGCCACGAACGCGGTGCGCGGCATCGCTGTCTCTCCTCGGCGCCCGGCCGCCCGGGCGTGCCGTCGACTGGGCGCCTAGACGTCCAGGTTCTGGACGTCGAGCGCGTGCTTCTCGATGAACTCCCGGCGCGGCTCGACCGCGTCCCCCATCAGGATGGAGAACACGTCGTCCGCCTCGACCGTGTCGTCGACGCGCACCTGGAGCATGGTGCGGCGCTCGGGGTCCATCGTCGTCTCCCAGAGCTGCTCGGGGTTCATCTCGCCGAGCCCCTTGTAACGCTGGATGTTCTGCCCCGCCGCGGCGGCGCGCTTCAGCGCCTCGACCGCCTCGAAGACGTCGCCGACCTCCTCCTCGCCGTCGCCGCGCTCGATCCGGTACGGCCCGGGCCCGATCTCCGCGAGCGCCGCGTGCAGCCCGGCGAGCTCGCCCCACTCCGGGCCGGAGAGGTAGTCGAAGTCGAGCCGCGTGTCGCGCGGCGCGCCCGACACGGTGGTCTGGAAGAGGAGGCTGTCGCAGCCGTGCTCCTCGTCCCGCTCGATCTTGGCGATCCGCACCTCGACCTCGGGGTGGAGCTTCTGCGCCCTGTCGAAGATCTTCTGCACCTGCTCCTTCACCGCGTCGTGCTGCTTGAGGAGCCCGAGGTCGAGGTCGCCGAGCTGGACGGCGGCGTCGACGATCCGGCTGTCGCGCCGGCGGTCCACGCGCGCGAGGATCGCGCGGTAGGCGAGGGCGCACTCCGCGAGGCGCTTCAGGTCCGCGCCGTCGATGGCGACGTCGCCGGCGTGGAGCTTCGCCTTCTCGGTCGCGATGGAGAGGAGGTACTCGTCGAGCGCCACCTGGTTCTTGAGGTAGTGCTCCTTCTTCCCCTTCTGCACGCGGTAGAGCGGCGGCTGGGCGATGTAGAGGTAGCCCTTCTCGACGACGTGCGGCATCTGCCGGAAGAAGAAGGTGAGGAGCAGCGTCCGGATGTGGCTCCCGTCCACGTCCGCGTCCGTCATGATCACGATCTTGTGGTAGCGGATCTTCGCGACGTCGAACTCCTCCGGCCCGATGCCGGTCCCGAGGGCGGTGATCATCGTGGCGATCTCCGCCGACGACAGCATCTTGTCGAAGCGGGCCTTCTCGACGTTCAGGATCTTGCCGCGCAGCGGCAGGATCGCCTGGACGCGCCGGTCGCGCCCCTGCTTCGCCGAGCCGCCGGCGGAGTCGCCCTCCACGATGAAGAGCTCCGACTCCTTCGGGTCGCGCGACTGGCAGTCCGCGAGCTTGCCGGGGAGCGACGCGCCGTCGAGCGCGCCCTTGCGCCGGACCGTCTCGCGCGCCTTGCGCGCCGCGATCCGCGCGCGCGCCGCCTCCGCCACCTTCCCGCAGATCCGCTTCGCGACGTTCGGGTTCTCCTCGAGGAACGAGCCGAGCCGCTCGTTGAGCATGGTCTCGACCATGCTCTTCGCCTCGGTGTTGGAGAGCTTCGTCTTGGTCTGCCCCTCGAAGCTCGCCCCGGGCATCCGCATCGAGACGACCGCGGCGAGCCCCTCGCGCATGTCGTCGCCGGAGGGCAGCTCCTCCTTCAGGTCCTTGAAGAGGTTGTTCTTCGTCCCGTAGGCGTTGATCGTGCGGGTGAGCGCGGTCTTGAAGCCGATGAGGTGCGTGCCGCCCTCGTGGTTGTGGATGTTGTTCGCGAAGGCGAAGACCTTCTCGTCGTAGCCGTCGTTCCACTGCAGCGCGATCTCGACGAGCGCGGTGCCGCGCTCCGTCTCGACCTCCTGGCGCAGGGCGATCGGCGGCTGGAAGAGCGCCTCGCGGCTCTTGTTCAGGTACGCGACGAACTCGCGGATGCCGTCCTTGAACAGGAACTCGTGCTTCTTCCCGCTCCGCTCGTCCTCGATGGTGATCCTCAGGCCGGCGTTCAGGAAGGCGAGCTCGCGCAGGCGCCCCGAGAGCGTCTCGAACGAGAACTCGGTGATCTCGAAGACGCTCGTGTCCGGCTTGAAGGTGATCTTCGTGCCGCGCCGCTGCGTCTCGCCGACCGCGGTCACCTTCCCGGTGGGCTGCCCGCGCTCGTACCGCTGCGCGAACACCTTGCCCTCGCGGTACACCTCGACCTTGAGCCAGTCGGAGAGCGCGTTCACGCAGGTGACACCCACGCCGTGGAGGCCGCCCGAGACCTTGTAGGCGTTCGACTCGAACTTCCCGCCGGCGTGGAGCTTCGTCATCACGACGTCGAGCGTGTCCATCCCCTTCACGGTCGCGTGCGGCCCGACGGGGATGCCCGAGCCGTTGTCGACGATCGTGATGGAGTTGTCGGCGTGGATGGTGACGTTGATCTCGTTCGCCCGCCCGGCCATCGCCTCGTCGACGGAGTTGTCGACGACCTCGTACACGAGGTGGTGCAGGCCGCGCTCGCCCACGTCCCCGATGTACATGTGCGGGCGCTTGCGGACGGCCTCGAGCCCCTCGAGCACCTTGATCGCGTCGGTCCCGTACTCGTCGGCCCCGTTCCCGTTGGCGGGCCGGAGGGTCTTCTCTGCCGTTTCCAGGGGGGTTCCTCGCTCGTTCTCCGAACGTTCGTCGCGGGTTGGAGAGCCTTGGGGTTGTAGCAGGCGCAGGGGCCCGAGGCAACCCCTTCCGAGGGCATCAACATCCCGGAATGACTTAGGAAATAAAGGGGTGGACGACCCCGTTTTCGACCCTCAGAAAGGCCGTGTCCGGGCCCGCCGCGGGCTCGAGCAGGCGCCGGTCCGTGCAGGTCAGGACCGCCTGCGCCTCGAGCCTGCGGAGGTAGGCGAGCAGGTAGCGGTTCTTCGCCGGATCGAGCTCCGACGAGATGTCGTCGAGCAGGAGGAGCGGCGGCCGGCCCACCGCGGCCCGCAGGTTCTCGATCTCGGCGACCTTGAGGGCGAGGACCAGGGCGCGCTGCTGCCCCTGGCTCCCGAACGCGCGGGCGCCCTTCCCGTCGAGGGCGAGCACGAGCTCGTCCATGTGCGCCCCCGCGGACGTGTAGCCCTTCTCGCGGTCGCGCTCGACGCGGCGCGCGAGGAGCTCGGCGAGCCGGGCCGCGCACTCGTCCTCGGTCCCCTCGGCCCGCATCCCGGCCGCGGGCCGGTAGGAGAGCGTCGCCCCGGGAGCGCCCGGCCCCGAGATCTCCGCGAACGCCGCGGCGACCCGCGGCGCGAGCTCCCGGACGAGCTCGACGCGCCGCAGCAGGAGCCGCGCCCCGGCGCGGACGAGGGGCTCCCGGAAGCTCGCGTCGACCTCCTCCGGCGCGCCGGTGCGGAGCGCCGCGTTCCGGGCCCGGAGCGCGCGCACGTAGTCGCGCGCCTCGGCGAGCACCACCGGCCAGCGGTTGAACGCGGCGCGATCGAGGAAGCGGCGGCGTGCGTGTGGGCCTCCCTTCACGAGGAGGAGGTCGTCCGGGGAGAAGCAGACCGCCGCGAGCCCCTCGAAGTACTCGTCCAGCCGGTCCTGCGGCTTCCCGTCGAGGAAGGCGGTCCGCCCGCCCGCCTGCACGCGCACCGCGGCCCGCCGGACGCCGCCCGGTCCGTCGAAGTCCCCCGCCACCTGCGCGCGCTCGGCGCCGAAGCGGACGAGCTCCTGCAGCCGCGCGGCCCGCAGCGGCTTCAGCGTCGTGAGCAGGTAGATCGCCTCGAGGAGGTTCGTCTTCCCCTGACCGTTCTCGCCGACGAGGATCGTCGTGCGGGGCGACGGCTCGAGGTCCACGCCCGCGAGGTTGCGGAAGTCCTGGGCCTGGAGGCGAAGTAACCGCATGCTGCCGAGCCGCAGGGAGCGGGCGGTCACGGTTCCCTGCGCGAACCGTGCCTGGCCCGGGGATCGGACCGGCTCAGATCCGCATCGGCATCACGACGGACGTGAAGCCCGCGTCCGCCTCGTCGGCGCCGCGCACCACGCCGGGCGAGAGGTCGTCCGCGAGCTCGAGCGCGACGTCCTTCGACTTCAGCACCTGGAGGACGTCGAGGAGGTAGCGCGCGTTGAAGCCGATCTTGAGCGCGTCGCCGGCGTACTCGACCGGCACCTCCTCCTTCGCCTCGCCGAGGTCCGGGTTCTGCGAGAGGACCTTCAGCGTACCCTTGCCGAGCTCGAGCTTCACCGCGTGAGCCTTGTCCGTCGAGAGCAGCGAGACGCGGCGGAGGGTCTCCTGCAGCCGCTCGCGGCCCAGCTTCACGACCTTCTCGCCCTGCTTCGGGATGACCTGGCGGTAGTCCGGGAAGAGCCCCTCGATGAGCCGCATGGAGAGGACGACGCCCGGCCGGCGCACGATGGCCGAGTTCTCGACGAAGCCGAGCTTCGTCTCGGGCTTCTCCTCGCCGGACTCGGTCGCCTCGGAGAGGAGCTTCCTGAGCTCCTGGAGCCCCTTCTTGGGCAGGATGACGCCGCGCTTCAGGCCGAAGGTGGCGCCCATCTTCCGCTCGACGAGCGAGAGCCGGTGGCCGTCGGTCGCGACGAGGCGGAGCGCCTCCGCCGACGGCTCGAAGTAGACGCCGTTCAGGTTGTAGCGGGTCTCGTCGGTCGAGACGGCGAAGAACGTGCGCTCGATCATGTCGAGCAGCTCCGCGGGATCGACGTCCGCGAACGGCACCTTCTCGAAGCGCGGCAGCGCGGGGAAGTCCTCGGCCGGGAGCCCCACGATGCGGAACTCGGACGGGCCGCTCCGCACCTCGAGGTAGTTGTTGTGCGCCTTCTTGAGCGCGACCTGCTGCTCGGGCAGGGCGCGGACGATCTCGTACAGGTGCCGCGCGGAGACCGCGACGCTCCCCTCCTTCAGGATCTCGCAGCCCTTCTCGTGCTCGGACGAGACGGCGAGATCGAGGTCCGTCGCCGAGACGACGAGCTGCGCCTTCTTCGCCTCGAGGAGGACGTGCGAGAGGATCGGCATCGTGGACTTCTTCTCCACGATGCCCTGCGAGCGGCCGAGCGCCTTGGAGAGCTCGGAGGTCGCGATCTTGAGTTCCATGGAGAGATCCTCTCTTCACTCTCTCGTCGTAACAGCAGGGAGCGCGACGGTGTGGGAAGGCGTCCGGCCTGCTCGGAAGGACTCGGCTTTTCGACGTGGACGGCCGCCGGGATCCGCCAGGGTCGAGGTTGTGTAGCGCGGCGCGAGAAAAGCTGTCAACAGCGGTCCACGCGCCGTCCCCGGGCCGATCGGGAGGCGATCCACGGCTGATCCACACGGTCGCAGGACGGGCCGTCGGGTGTGCGCCGAGGGCATACCGGACGCGGACGGACCGCCGCGCCGGCAGGGCCGGTGCCGGGGGACGGGAGGCCGCGCTGCCGAGGTCCGTGCCCGCAGCGGCGACGCCGTCACGGGGCGAGCTTGGCGGTGAGGGCCTGGATGGCGGCCCGGACCTGCTCGTCGGTCTCGATGAGGCTCTTCACGCGGTCGATCGCGGAGATGACCGTCGTGTGGTCCTTCTTGTTGAACTTCTCGGCGATCGCCTGGAGCTTCTCCTCGGCCAGGATGCGGCAGAGGTACATCGCGATCTGTCGCGGGAGGGCGACCTTCTGCTCGCGGGAGGCGCTCGTCAGCTTCGCGACCGTGAGGCCGTAGTGCGAGGAGACGATCTCCTGGATCCGCTCGATGCTCGGGCGGTAGCCGACCGGCGGGATGACGTCGGAGAGGACGTCGCGCGCGAGCGGGACGGTGATGGGCTGCTCCTTCAGCGACGCGAACGCCGCGAGGCGCATGAGGGCGCCTTCGAGCGCGCGGACGTTGGAGCGGATGTGCGTCGCGAGGAGGTCGGTGACGTCGTCGGGCAGCGCGATCGACTCGACCTCCGCCTTCTTCTTGAGGATGGCGGCGCGCGTCTCGAACTCGGGCGGCTCGATCCGGACCCGCATGCCCCACTCGAACCGGGAGCAGAGCCGGTCGTCGAGCCCCTTCAGCTCCTTCGGGGAGCGGTCGGACGACAGCACGATCTGGACGTGGTGGTCGTGCAGCTCGTTGAAGGTGTGGAAGAACTCCTCGGCGGTGCGGTCCTTGCCGGCGAGGAACTGCACGTCGTCGACGATGAACGCCGAGCACTCGCGGTACTTGCGGCGGAACTCGTCCACCGTGCCCTTCTTCAGGGCGTCGATGAAGTCGTTCGTGTAGCGCTCGGAGGAGACGATCGCGACGCGGCCGCCGCCCTGCTTCTCGCAGATGGCGTGCGCGACGGCGTGGAGGAGGTGCGTCTTCCCGAGCCCCGAGTCGCCGTGGATGAAGAGCGGGTTCCAGGTCTTGCCGGGGTTCCCGGCGACGGCCTGGGTGGCGGCGAACGCGAAGCGGTTCGACTCGCCGACGACGAAGGTGTCGAAGGTGTAGCGCGCGTTCGGCCGGACGTCGCGCGGGTCGACCGGCGGGGTGGCGAGGACGGGCGTGAGCGCGGGGCCGGGGAGGGGCGTGAGCGCCGGCCTGGGCGGCGGCGCCGGGGCGCGCGGCGTCTCGTCGACGACGAAGAGGATCCGCAGCGGCTCGCCGGCGAGGCCGGGCACGAACTCCTCGAAGAAGCCGCGGTAGTTGTCCTCGACGAAGTCGCGGTGGAACCGGTCGGGCGCGGCGATCTGGAGCCGCCCGCCCTCGAGCGAGCTCGGGCGGAGCGGGGCGAACCAGCGCTCGTACGGGTCGTGGCGGAGGCGAGAGCGGAGGTAGGCGTCGACGCGCGACCAGAGATCGTCGAGGGGCATCGCCGACTTCGCGCTCGCAGTGCCTTCCATCGCGAGACTCCCGTGCTGCCTCATGAGAAAAAAGACGGCCCCTCGGACCGCAGTCGAACGCGACTGCGGCTCGTCTCGTCGCTCGGGCTGCGAGGAGTCAGGCGGCCCCGTGATGCGCGCGCGAAGTTAGCCAAGGTCGCTCGCGCTGATCAAGCACGACGTGATCGTTCGCGAAAGGACGAGCTTTTCGCGCGCGCGTTCGGGGGGCCTCGTGCGGCGCGGGCGAGATGGGCGGCGAAGTGCGCGGGATCCTTGACATCCCGCGGCCGATCGGTGAGGTTGCCGCGCCATGAAGCGGACCTATCAACCGAAGAAGCAGCGGCGGAACCGGACGCACGGCTTCCGGAGGCGATCGAGGTCTCCGGGGGGACGGAACGTGCTGAAGCGCCGCCGCGCGAAGGGCCGCCGTCGCCTCGCGCCGTCGGCGCCGAAGAAGTAGGGCGGGCCTGTCCTCCGGAGCGAAGGCGACGGAGCATGAAGCTCCCGAAGGCGGCGCGGCTGCGGCGCCGCCGAGAGTTCCAGCGGGTCCAGCAGCGCGGTCGCAAGCTCTACGCGGGGGAGGTCCTCGTCCTCGCGCTCGGCGCGAGCGGGAGCGGGCCGCGGATCGGGATCACGGTGTCCTCCAAGGTCGCGAACGCCGTCGCGCGGAACCGCGTGAAGCGCTGGGTGCGGGAGGCCTTCCGCGCGATGCGGAGCGATCTGCCCGCGGTCGATCTCGTCGTGATCGCGCGCCGGGGCGCGCCGGAGATGGGGCTCGAGGGCGCGCGGCGCGCGCTCGCCGCGGCGCGGGACGCCCTCGCCCGGGAGGGCCGCGCGTGATCCGGCGCGTGCTCCTCCTCCTCGTGAAGGCGTACCGGCGGCTCGTCTCGCCGATGCTCCCCCCGTCGTGCCGCTTCTACCCGAGCTGCTCCGCCTACGCCGAGGCGGCCGTCGCGCGCCACGGGGCGCTCCGGGGCGGCTGGCTCGCCGCCCGGCGGCTCGCCCGCTGCCACCCCTTCCACCCCGGCGGCATCGATCCGGTGCCCTGATCGAGAGGTCTACACCTTGGGTGATACTCGCCGCGTCCTCCTCGCCACCGTCCTGTCGGTCGGCATCCTCATCCTGTGGCAGGTGGCGTTCCCGCCGGCGAAGAAGCCGCCGGCCGCGCCGCCGCCGGCGCCGCCCGCCGCGGAGGCGACGAAGACGCCCGCCCCCGCCGCGCCCGCCCCGGGCGCTGCCGCGGGCGCCGCCCCGGCGGCGCCTGCCGTCCCGACGGCGCCGCCTGACGCGCCCGAGGAGAAGGTCACGCTCCGGGGCAACGGCTTCGTCGCGACCTTCACGAGCCACGGCGGCGCGCTCGCGAGCTTCGTCCTCGACGGCGAGAAGTTCCGGAAGGACGAGAAGGGCAAGGAGGTCCAGATCGACCTCGTCTCGGTCCACGGCGACCAGGCCCGGCCGTTCGCGACCGTGGTCTCGCCGACCCTCGGCGGGGCGCAGGACGCGGCGAGCGACCCCTTCGCGCACGGCCCCATGCGGATCGCGTCGCGGTCGGCGGACGCGGTGGCCTTCGAGGGCAAGGCCGGCGCGCTCGACGTGAGGAAGTCGTTCCGGCTCACGGGGAAGCCGTACGAGATCGCGGTGGAGATCGTGGCGACGGGCGCGCCGGCGGCGGGGACGCTCTCGATCCTGTTCCCGGGGTACACGTCGCCCGACGCCTCGAAGGGCGGGTTCTTCTCCGGCCCGCCGCTCGACGTCGTCCGGCCCGTCTGCCGCGCCGGCGATCAGACCGAGCGGTTCGATCTCGGGGGGGACGACGCGCCGCCCAAGGTGCCCGGGACGGCGGCCTGGGTCGGCCTCGACGTCGGGTACTTCGTGCAGGCGGCGCTGCCCGCGGAGGCCCAGGGCAGCTGCGCCTTCGCGCGGGCGCCGGTGAAGGGGGGCGGCCTCTCCTCGGTCGTCGTCCCCGTCGAGGGCGGCGAGCGGCGGATCTCACTCACGGTGTACTCGGGCCCGAAGGACCTCGACACGCTGCGCGGCTACGGGCGCGGGCTCGACACCGCCATCGACTACGGCGCGATGGCGCGGCCGTTCGCGTTCTTCGCGCGGATCCTGCTCTACGTGATGCGGTGGTTCGAGGAGATCGTGAAGAACTGGGGGGTCGCGATCATCCTGCTCACGGTCCTCGTCAAGGTGCTGCTCTTCCCGCTCACGGCGAAGTCGGTCGCGTCGATGAACGAGATGCGCAAGCTCCAGCCCGAGATCGAGAAGCTCAAGGCGAAGTTCGGGAACGACCGGGAGAAGCTCAACCTGGCGACGATGGAGCTGTACCGGCAGCACAAGGTGAACCCGCTCGGCGGGTGCCTGCCGATGCTGCTGCAGCTCCCGATCTGGTTCGCGCTCTACGCGACGCTGCAGACCTCGGTCGAGCTCTACCGCGAGCCGTTCCTCTGGATGAAGGACCTCACGCGGCACGACCCGTACTTCATCCTGCCGATCGCGATGGGGATCTCGTCGTTCGTGATGCAGAAGCTCTCGCCGCAGCCGGCCGACAACACCCAGGCGAAGATGATGCTCTACTTCATGCCCGGGTTCTTCACGATCCTGATGCTCTTCGTGCCGGGCGGGCTCACGCTCTACATCTTCGTGAACAACCTGCTCTCGATCGCGCAGCAGCAGTACATGCAGAAGCGGCAGGCCGCGGTGGCGGCGCCGGCGAAGTAGGACGGAGGACGGGATGGACGAGACGAGCCGGCACGACGCCCCGCCCCCGCGCGAGGCCCCGGAGAAGGTCGCGAAGGCGAAGGAGTTCTGCGAGGGGCTCCTCTCGCGGCTCGGCGCGGACGTCGCGGTCGAGGTGAGGGAGACGCCCGAGCAGATCGGCGTCGCGCTCACCCCCCGCGCCGGGAACCACGTCGAGATCGGCTCGGTCCTCCTCGAGGCGGTGCAGTACCTCGCGAACCGCGTCGTGAACCCGCGCGCCGAGGGGCGCAAGTGGGTGAACCTCGAGGTGGGGGGCTTCGCCGAGGAGGGCGACCCGGCCGTCAAGGCGATGTCGCTCCGGCTCGCGGAGGTCGCCCGGCGGACCGGGAAGATCCTCGCGGTCGCGCCCATCAGCGCGCGCGAGCGCCGGCAGATCCACCTCGCCCTCGTCGACGAGGAGGGCGTCTCGACGCGCAGCGAGGGCGAGGGGATCTTCCGCCAGCTCCTCGTCGTCCCGGGCCCGAAGCCGAAGGGCGGGCGGCCGCCGAGGCGGTCCGAGTAGGCGGATGGCGGGGCGCGCCAGGACGAGGGCGGAGAAGCTCTTCTCGGCGGCGGTGCTGCGGCTCTCGTTCGAGCTGCAGGACGGCCAGTACCGGGAGGGGTTCCGCTTCGTCTACGACGGCGTCCTCCGCGACCTCGGCCTCGAGGAGAGGGACGTCGACGAGTACCTCGCCGCCCACCGGGGCGAGGTCGAGGCGGCGATCGGGCGGCGGAAGCGCTAGCGTTCCACGTGGAACATGGACCGGGCCTTCCACGACGCGCTCCGGCGCGGCCTCGGCGCGTTCGGGCTCCCCGTCGCGGCGGAGGCGCTCCCGCTCCTCGAGCGGTTCGCGGACCGGCTCCTCGCCTGGAACCGGAAGGTGAACCTCACGCGCATCACGGCTCCCGCGGAGGTCGCCGAGAAGCACCTCGTCGACTCGCTCCTCCTCCTCCCGGCCGTCGCCGGCGCGCGCACGCTCCTCGACGTCGGCTCGGGGGCGGGCCTCCCGGGCGTCCCGCTCGCGTGCGTGCGGCGCGACCTCGAGGTCACCTGCTGCGACTCGGCGACCAGGAAGATCGCCTTCGTGAAGGCGGTCTCCGCCGAGCTCGACGTGCGGGTCCGGGGGCTCGCGGTCCGCGCCGGCGGCGACCCCGGGCGCGAGGGGCTCCCGCGCGCGGACGCGGTCGTGTCCCGCGCGCTCGCCGAGCCGGGGGAGTGGGTGCCGCTCGGGGTCCGCTACCTCGCGGAGGGCGGCGTCCTGCTCGCGATGCTCGGCCGCGAGGCGGACCGCCCGAGGCTCGAGGAGATCGGGCGGCGCTCCGGGCTCGCGCTCGATTCGCTCGAGTCGTTCGTCCTGCCCGTGTCCGGGTCCGCCCGCGCCATCGCGCGGTGGCGGCGAGCCTGAGGTGGGCCAGGTCCGACGGAGCGTCTCCTCTCCCGCACGCCCTCGTCCCCCCGACGGCGCTGCGCCTGCTACCGTTCCACCATGGCACGCGACGGCTGGGCGACGGTCGCCTCGCTCCTGCGAGCGGAAGAGGCGGAGATGGTCCGCGGCGTCCTGGAGTCGGCGGGCATCGAGGTCCTCCTCGAGGACGCGGCGATCTCGGCGCTGAACCCGCTCCTCCAGAGCGCCGTCGGCGGCGCGAAGGTGCTCGTGCCGGCGGCGGACGCGGAGCGGGCTACGGCGGTGATCTCCGAGAGCGGCGTCGTGCCGGGGTCGCCCGGGGAGGCGGCGGAGATCCCCGAGGAGGAGTGGTCCGGGGCCGGCGGCGGCGTGGAGCGCGCGCCGCCGGAGAGGGCGGGGAGCGGGACGGCGGCGGACGCCGGCCCGGGCCCGGGTCCCGGCGACGACGGCGGCGAGCGCGCCGCAGGGCACGCGCTCCGGGCCTCGTTCGCCGCGCTCGCGCTCGCGCTCACCGTGGTCGTCCCGCTCTACGCGCTCTCCGCCGCCGCCCGCGCGCTGCGCGGCACCCCCTCGCCGTCGCGCCGCGCCCGCCGCCGCCGGACCTGGGCGCTCGCCGTGTCCGCCCTCGCCCTCGCGCTCGGCCTCTCGACGTGGGCGTGGGTGGTTCCCGCGATCCGGCAGCTGGAGCCGGAGCAGCCGGCGCCGTACGGCGCCCCGGAGCGCCGGCCCCGGCCGCCGAACCCGGCGCGACCGTGACGGTGGGGCAGGGGCGCTCGGGTGCGCGCGGGACGGC
The DNA here is from genome assembly GCA_035708485.1 of Anaeromyxobacter sp. GTDB lineage: Bacteria > Myxococcota > Myxococcia > Myxococcales > Anaeromyxobacteraceae > Anaeromyxobacter. Next base: position 21,931 of record DASSSJ010000079.1, read on the forward strand.
GCCGGTACCCGGCCGCGGAGGCCGAGGACCGGCTCGACGCGGACGACGTCGCCGGGGTGTTCCACGTGGAACGGCGGGGTCCGCCACGGGCGAGATCGGGGCCCGCAGCCCGGGGCGCCCGGAGGCGCGGCGCGCCGGCGCCCGCGAGGGACGACCAGCGATCCCGAGGGGAAGCGAGCGGTTGGCCGCGGTGTTCCACGTGGAACGTCAGACGGATCGGGCAGAGTGGGCCGACCTGGCCGTACCGGCCGGGCGGAAAAAGCCGAGGGGTCTCGCTTGCCCAAGACGAAGACCCGGGGCCTTCCCCCCGGGATGGAAGAAGGGTCGATGAGCCGCATCCTCACCATCGCGAACCAGAAGGGCGGCGTCGGCAAGACGACGACCGCGGTGAACCTCGCCGCCTCGCTCGCCGCCGCCGAGCGCCGCACGCTCCTCGTGGACATCGATCCGCAGGGGAACGCGGGGAGCGCGCTCGGCGTCCGCCGCGACGACTCCGACAGGTCGATCTACGAGGTCCTCCTCGACGGGCTGCCGCTCGCGGAGGCGGTCCGCAAGACCGAGCTCAAGTTCCTCGACCTCGTGCCGGCCTCGAGGCACCTCGTCGGCGCCGAGCTCGAGCTCGCCGGGATCGACGGGCGCGAGGCGCGGCTCCGCCACGCGGTGGAGCCCGCCGCGGGCGCCTACGAGTACGTCGTCATCGACTGCCCGCCGTCGCTCGGGCTCCTCACGCTGAACGGCCTCGTCGCCGCGAAGGGCGTCGTCATCCCGCTCCAGTGCGAGTACTACGCGCTCGAGGGGCTCGCCGACATCCTCAGGACGATCGAGCTCGTGAAGGCGAGCGCGAACCCCGACCTCAAGGTGGACGGGATCGTCCTCACGATGTTCTCGCCGAACAACCTCGCGAACCAGGTCGCCGACGAGATCCGCAAGACGTTCAGGCACCAGGTCTTCAAGACCGTGATCCCGCGGAACGTCCGGCTCTCCGAGGCGCCCAGCCACGGCAAGCCCATCCTCCTCTACGACGTGTCCTCCAAGGGCTGCCAGAGCTACCTCGCGCTCGCCCGCGAGGTGAGCGGCCGGCTCGGCCGCGAGGGGAGGGCCGCGTGAGCGCGCCCGGGAAGCCCCGCGCCGCGCTCGGGCGCGGGATGGCCGCGCTGCTCTCGAACGCGCCGCCGCCGTCGTCCAACGTCGCCGCGATCCCGGGCCGCTCGCTCCTCATGCTGCCGGTGGAGGCCATCGAGCGGAACCCGCGGCAGCCGCGCAAGCGGTTCGAGGAGGCGAAGCTCGAGGAGCTCGCCGCGTCGATCCGCGAGCACGGGATCGTCGAGCCCATCCTCGTCCGCAAGGACGGCGGCCGCTGGCGGATCGTCGCAGGCGAGCGGCGCTGGCGCGCCGCGCAGCGCGCGGGCCTCAAGGAGGTCCCCGCGGTCGTGCGCGAGGCGAGCGAGCGCGAGGCCTTCGAGCTCGCGCTCGTCGAGAACCTCCAGCGCGCGGACCTGAACGCGATCGAGGAGGCGGAGGCCTACGAGGTCCTCCTCGGCGCGCACCGGCTCACCCAGGAGCAGATCGCCGAGCGCGTCGGGAAGGAGCGCTCCACCGTCGCGAACGCGCTCCGGCTCCTGAAGCTCCCCGAGGACGTGCGCGACCTCGTCCGCGGCGGCGAGCTCGACATGGGGCACGCCCGCGCCCTCCTCGGCCTCGAGGACGCCGACGCGATCCGCAAGACGGCCCAGCGCGCGGTCCGCGAAGGACTCTCCGTCCGGGCGACCGAGGCGCTCGTCCGGCTGCTCGGGATGAAGGGGAAGAAGAAGGCCGCCGCGCCGGCGGAAACGCCCGGGATCCGGGCGCTTGCATCGCGCCTACAGCGGCGCCTGGGCGCCAGGGTGAGGGTCGTCCCCAAGTCCGCCGTTTCCGGGCGCCTCGAGGTCGAGTACACCTCGCTCGACGAGCTCGACGGAATACTCGCGAAGATCGGAGCGTAGTGAGAGGGTTCCGCGGGTCCAGGCGAAGGGCCCGGCACGGTAGCGAGGAAGGATGTCCTTCTGGAACAAGCTGCAGGAGGCGACGTCGCCGCAGAGCGGCGCGGACGAGCTCCCGGCGCCCACGCCCACGAAGCCAGCCAACGAGGAGCGGAAATCCATGGCCATGCTGAAGCGCGACGAGCTGACCTCTGCCCCGGTGAACACCGGTGACCTGAACGCCCTGCTCGGCCGGGGCTCGGAGTTCGAGGGCAAGCTCACCTTCGAGGGGACGGTCCGCATCGACGGGAAGTTCACGGGCACGATCGTGACGAACGACGTCCTCGTGGTCGGCGAGGGAGCGAAGGTCTCCGCCGAGGTCAACTGCGGGACGGTCATCGTCCACGGCGAGATCAACGGCAACGTGAAGGCGAAGAACGCGGTCGAGCTGCACCACCCCGCCCGCATGAAGGGCAACCTCGAGACCCCGTCCCTCATGATCGAGAAGGGCGTGGCGTTCGAGGGGCAGTGCAAGATGGAGGGCGTGGAGCGCGGCGCCGCCGTGAAGCCGGCGCCGTCGCCCGCGCCCGTCACCGCCATCAAGCCGTGACGCCGCGCCCGCTCCGGGCCGGGCGCCTCTCGCGGCGGACGGACGGCCGATCGGCTACGAGACCTTCACCTGGATCGACCGCGGCTTCGCCTCGGGCTTCTTCGGCAGCGTCACGGTGAGCACGCCGTTCCTCGACTCCGCGCGGATCTTCTCCGCGTCCACGGTGCCGGGGAGCGAGAACGACCGCGTGAACGTGCCGTAGTTCAGCTCGACGCGGTGGTAGTTGTCGCGCTTCTCCTCGCGCTCGAGCTTCCGCTCGCCCTTGAGGGTGAGGACGCCGTTCTCGAAGCGGACCTCGACGTCCTTCGGGTCCACGCCCGCGAGCTCGAACCGGAGGGCGACGCCCTCCTCGTCCTCGTAGATGTCGCAGGCGGGCGTCCAGCCCACCGACTCGCCGGCGGCGAAGCGCCGGTCCTCGAACAGCCGGGCCATCTCGTCCTGCAGGCGGGCGAGGTCCCGGAAGGGCTCCCATCTCGTCATCATTGCCATGGTTTTCGACCTCCTTGGAACGCGGCGAACGTAAGGCGGTCGCGTCGCGTGTCAAACGCGGACCAAAAGTCGACGTAAGTGCTCGGAGTCCGTGGGATCCACCCTTGACCGGGGCGCCCACGGCGTGCTACGGAGCGCGTCCCCTATGATCGTGAGCTCCATCGCGCGCCGCTACGCCAAGGCGCTCTTCAGCCTGGCGGTCGAGTCGAAGCGCGTCGAGCCGTGGGCGAAGTCCCTGGAGGCGCTCCGCGAGGCGGTCGCGACCTCCCCCGACCTGCGCGACGTCCTGTCCAACCCGGTCTACTCGAAGGAGCAGCGCCGGGCGATCGTCGAGCAGCTCGCGACCGCGCTGAACCTCGACGCCGAGCCGGCGAACCTCCTCTTCCTCCTCGGCGATCGCAACCGCCTCGCCTACCTCGCCGCGGTCGTCGAGACCTTCCGCGAGCTCGCCGACCGCCACCTCGGCCGGCTGCGCGCGAAGGTCACCTCCGCGGTGAAGCTCGACGACGCCTCCGCGCAGGCGATCGCCGACGAGTTCTCGCGCAAGCACGGCGCCCAGATCCTGCTCGACCGCGCGGTCGACCCCGCGATCCTCGGCGGCGTCGTCGCCCAGGTCGGCAGCCTCGTCTACGACGGGAGCGTCCGCACGCAGCTCGAGGAGCTCCGCAGGCAGCTGAAGCAGTAGCGACGACCTCTTTGCCCAGCACGAACCGAGGCCCGAGGGGCCTCCGGAGACGCACGAGATGGAAATTCGCGCCGACGAGATCAGCCGCATCATCCGCGAGCAGATCAAGGACTACGGGAAGAAGGTGGACGTCGCCGAGACCGGGAGCGTCCTCTCCCAGGCCGACGGCGTCGCCCGCATCTACGGGCTCGCCGGCGCCGCGGCGGGCGAGCTGCTCGAGTTCCCGCACGGCGTCCGCGGCCTCGTCCTCAACCTCGAGGAGGACAACGTCGGCGCCGCGATCATGGGCGAGTACGAGCACATCCGCGAGGGCGACCCGGTGAAGCGGACGGGGCGCATCGCCGAGGTGCCGGTCGGCGAGGAGCTCCTCGGGCGCGTGGTGGACGGCCTCGGGAACCCCATCGACGGCCGCGGCCCCATCACCGCGAAGCAGACCCGCAAGATCGAGATCAAGGCCCCCGGCATCGTGAAGCGGAAGTCGGTCCACGAGCCCATGCAGACCGGGCTCAAGGCCATCGACGCCCTCGTGCCGATCGGCCGCGGCCAGCGCGAGCTCATCCTCGGCGACCGCCAGACGGGCAAGACCGCCGTCGCGATCGACACGATCATCAACAACAAGGGGAACAACCTGATGTGCTTCTACGTCGCCATCGGTCAGAAGCAGTCGACCGTGGCGCGCGTCGTCGACAAGCTGAAGCAGTACGGCGCGATGGAGTACACGACGGTCGTCGCGGCGAACGCCTCCGACCCCGCCCCGATGCAGTACCTCGCGCCGTACACCGGCGTGACGATGGCGGAGTACTTCCGCGACACCGGCCGCCACGCCCTCATCATCTACGACGATCTCTCGAAGCAGGCGGTCGCGTACCGGCCGCTCTCGCTGCTGCTCCGCCGCCCGCCGGGCCGCGAGGCGTACCCGGGCGACGTCTTCTACCTCCACAGCCGCCTGCTCGAGCGCGCCGCGAAGCTCTCCGACAAGGAGGGCGGCGGGTCGCTCACCGCGCTGCCGATCATCGAGACCCAGGCCGGCGACGTGTCGGCGTACATCCCGACGAACGTCATCTCCATCACCGACGGTCAGATCTTCCTCGAGACGAACCTCTTCTACCAGGGCGTCCGTCCGGCCATCAACGTCGGCATCTCGGTCTCCCGCGTCGGCGGCTCCGCGCAGATCAAGGCGATGAAGCAGGTCGCGGGCTCGCTCAAGCTCGAGCTCGCG
>DASSSJ010000080.1:0-3968 GCA_035708485.1 Anaeromyxobacter sp.
CACAGCGCCGGGAGGGCGGCGAGGAAGAGCGCCCGTGCGAGCCTCCCGGGGCTCCCTGCACCCGCCATCCCCTCCCCGAGCGCGGCGAGCGCCGCCCCCGCGCGCGGCAGCCGGCGCGAGATCCGGGCGGCGGCGCGCGGCGCGCCGAGCGCGAGCGCCGCGGCGGCGGAGGCGAGCACCGCGAAGAGCGCCGCGCCCGCGATCACCGCCCGCCCGGCGGCCGCCGCCGGGCCGCGCAGCGCCGCCGCGGTCGCGCCGAGCGCGACGATGGCGCCGAGCTCGAGGAGCTTCGCCACGAGCTGCGAGGAGAGCGCCGGCGCGAAGGGGCGGCGCGCGATCCGCGCGAGGACCCACGCCGCCGCGAGCGGCCCGAGCTTCCCCGGGACCGTGTTGTGGACGAGCGCGCCGAGCGCGGTGGCGTGGTAGGCGTCGGCGAAGCGCGGGGGCGGCCGGGGGTGGACCGTCCGCCACACGAGCGCCCGCACCGCCGGCAGGAGCGCGGAGAGCGCGACGAAGGCGCCGAGCCAGCGCAGGTGCGAGGGGAGGCGGCCGACGAAGCCGTGGAGCTCGAACCGCGGGGTGAACGTGGGGCCGCCGCTCCAGCCCGGGCGGAAGAACACGAGCGACACGAGCAGGGCGCCGAGCGCGAGGGCGCCCGCCGCCACGGCCGCGTGCCGCGCGCGGAGCCGCCCCGCCGCCCCTCCCCCGCCGCGCCCCGCCATGCGCGACAAGGTCGGCATCGCGCCCTGCCCCGCGCCGCGGGGGTGACGAACGTTCCAGCGTGCGAGCGGGTCGAGCGCTGGCGGCCGCCGGAACCGCCCTCGTGCTGGGGGCCCTCGGCGGGCACCTCTCCCGGCGCATCCGCCGCGCGCAGCTCTCGCGCCGCATGCTCCGGCTCGGGGACGCGGTGCCGCTCGACGTGCTCCTCGAGCGCGAGGTCGGCGTCCCGGTCCGGGAGGGGAACGGGTTGGATCTCGTCGACAACGGCGCCGTCTTCGACGCGCTCGAGGAGGAGATCGGGCGGGCGCGCGAGACCATCCACATCAGCGCGTTCCTCTGGATGGGCGAGGGCGACCCCTCCGACCGGATCGGCCGGGCGCTGCTCGCGCGCCGGCGCGGCGTCGCGTGCCGGATCCTCATCGACTGGTTCGGCTCGCTCCGGTTCGACCGCGCGCTCGAGCGGCGGCTGCGCGCGAGCGGGGTCGAGCTGCGGCGCCACACCCCCTTCCCCGATCCGTTCCGTGTGAACCACCGGCGCATCTTCGTCTTCGACGGGCGCCGCGCCTTCGTGGGCGGCTTCGGCATCTGGCGGAGCTGGCTCGGCGACGGGGTCGCGGACGGCGCGCCGGACGCACGGCGCGACTGGCGCGACACGGCGGCGCTCGTGCGCGGGCCGATCGTGGGCGACCTGCAGCGCGCCTTCGACCACAGCTGGCAGAACGAGGGAGGCGAGCCGCTGCCGGCGATCTCCTACCCGCGCCTGCGCGCCGACGGCGACATCCGCGCGGCGGTGGTGGCCTCTTCGCCCGCCTGGGCCCGCACCACCTCGGCGGCGCGCATGTACTACGCGCTCATTGCGTCGGCGCGGCGGCGGCTCTACATCGCGAACTCGTACTTCGTCCCGGACCGGTCGCTCCAGGACCTCCTCGCCGCGCAGGCGCGCGCGGCCGTCGACGTGCGGGTCCTCGCCCCCGGACGGCACCACGACGTGGCGATCGTCCACGCCGGGCAGCGCCGCACGTACGCGCGCCTCCTCTCCGGCGGCGTGCGGATCTGGGAGTACGGCGTCTCGATGATGCACGCGAAGACGCTGGTGGTGGACGACGTCGCGGTGATCGGGTCGGCGAACATGGACTCGCAGAGCCTCTCGTTCCTGTGGGAGGCGTCGGTGGTCGCCCTTGATCCCGCGCTCGCCGCGCGGCTCGCGGACCGCTTCTTCGTGGACCTCGAGCGCTCGGACGAGATCCATCCCGCCGCGTGGGCGCGCCGGCCGCTCCTGCAGAAGGCGGGGCAGCGCGCCGCCTGGCTCGCCGAGGCGTGGCTGTAGGAAGCAGACGGCCGGCCCCGGAGGGCCGGCCGTACGGGTGTGCGAGCGAAGAAGAGAAGCGTCGGGTTGCGAAGGACCGTCGAACGCGGTGCCGATGGACGGACGTCGCCGCGCGGGCGCGGCGTCCCCCGCGCGGACTCGCGCCCGAAGGCGCGAGTCCTCGGTATTACCGCTTCGAGAACTGGAACCGCTTGCGGGCGCCCGGGCGGCCGTACTTCTTGCGCTCCACCGCGCGCGCGTCGCGGGTCATGAACCCGGCCTTCTTGAGGATGGGCCGGAACTCCGGGTTGATCTCGACGAGGGCGCGGCTGATGCCGTGGCGGATCGCGCCGGCCTGGCCGGAGAGACCGCCGCCGGTCGCGCGCACGAAGACGTCGAGCTTGCCCATCTGGTCGACGAGCTTCAGCGGCTCGACGAGGATCATCTTCGACGTCTCGCGGCCGAAGTACTCGTCCATCGAGCGGCCGTTGATGGTGATGTTGCCGGTCCCCGGCGCGAGCCGGACGCGCGCCACGGACTCCTTGCGGCGGCCGACCGAGATGTTCGCCTGCGTGGCCATTTCGTCGTTCCTTTACCGCGCGAGCGGCAGCTGCTCGGGCTTCTGGGCCGCGTGCGGGTGCTTGTCGCCGGCGTACACCTTGAGCTTCGTCATCATCTGGCGCCCGAGGGCGCTGCGGGGCAGCATCCGGCGGACGGCGTTGAGGACGAGGTCCTCGGGGTGCCGCTCGCGGAGCTTGTTCATCGGGGTGAGCTTCGCGCCGCCCGGATACATCGTGTGGGTGAAGAAGGTCTTGTCCGTCTCCTTCTTCCCGGAGAAGCGGACCTTGCCCGCGTTCACCACGACGACGAAGTCGCCGGTGTCGATCGACGGCGTGTAGGACGGCTTGTGCTTGCCCTTGAGGACCGAGGCGATGCGCGTCGCGAGCCGGCCCACGGTCTTCTCGTTGGCGTCGACGAGCCACCACTTCCGGCCCTTGAGGGCCTCGGTCGTCGTCGCGCTGCGGGTGGTGCCTTTGGCCATGGAATACCCTACGGAAGTTCGTATTGGGGGCCAGTGACGGCCCCCAAACCCCCGGCGAAATTGGAGAGGCGCCTTGTAGGTGACCACGGCCCCCTTGTCAAGGCCGCTCGGCCGCCTCCCGCGGCGTTGACACCGTCGCGACCTGGACTTAGTCCAATCCCGTGCAGGCGGACGTCCCCGAGATCCTGAGGCGCCACGGCATCCAGCCGTCCGCCCAGCGGCTCGCGGTCGCCGACTACGTCCTCCGGACCGAGGATCACCCGTCGGCGGAGCGGGTGTTCGCGAAGGTGAGCGGCACCCTCCCGATGATCTCGCGCGCGACCGTGTACAACACCCTGAATCTCTTCGTCCGCAGGGGGATCCTCCGCCAGCTCGTCCTCGCCGAGGGGAACGTCGTCTTCGACCCGAAGCTGGAGCCCCACCACCACTTCGTGGACGACGCGACCGGGGAGATCCACGACATCCCCTGGGACGCCCTCGACGTCCGCAAGGTGGAGGCGCTGCGGGGCGTGGACGTCCGCGAGTACCAGGTCGTCCTGCGCGGGCGGCGCTCGGGGCGGCGCCACTCCTGAGGTGACCAGCGGGCGGGCCCCCGTCCGGCACCCCGCGCCGGCGTTGCGGGCCCTTTAGACGCTGTCTAAATCTCGACCATCTCGGAACACGGAGGCACGGAGCGATGAAGCCGCTGAAGGGAACGAAGACCCACGACAACCTGAAGTACGCGTTCGCCGGCGAGTCCCAGGCGAACCGGCGCTACCTCTACTTCGCGAAGGTCGCGGACGTGGAGGGGTACCCGGAGGTCGCGATGAACTTCCGCGAGACGGCGGAGGGCGAGACCGGGCACGCCCACGGCCACCTCGACTTCCTGAAGGGCGTCGGCGATCCGGCGACCGGCCTCCC
>DASSSJ010000081.1:0-33099 GCA_035708485.1 Anaeromyxobacter sp.
CTCGGTGCCCTCGACCCATGCGTTGATCGCGCGCAGGTTGATCTTCTTCTCGCCGAGCGCGGTCGCGATCTCGCCCAGCATGCCCGGCCGATCCTGCACGTGGAACTTCAGCTCCTTCGCTCTCGCCATGTGCTCCTCCCGTAGGCGGCGGATTCCAGCCGGGGCGCGGCGCGCCGGCAAGGGACCGTGAAGGGCGGGCCCGCGAGGGGCGCGGCAGGGCGCGCGGGCGGCCGTCCAAGCGTGGCGGCGCGCGCGGGGCTCGGTGGAGCGGTCCGTGCCACGCCGCGAGGGGGCGGCCGGGCGTGCCCGCGCGTGCTAGGATGGCGACACCGCTTGACTGGAGCGGCGGCGGTCTTAAGAAAGGATCGTCAGTTCGCAGACTTGGGGGCGAACTGGTTTCGACGGAGGACGGAAGGCGTCTGGTGCGCGCCGTGGTTGGTCAGCTGGCCACGTAAAAAGCCGACCAAGCAGAAACGCGAACGAGCCCATGGCTCTCGCGGCCTAACTAAAGGCCGCGCGTTCCCCCGGAAGCGCCGGGTACCGGGTGTGAACGTCAGCTCCGGCTGGACCAGGATGGGAGGCGAGCCGCCCTATCCCGGTCGAGATCAAAGGGCGAGGACGTGAGCGGTTGCAGGCCCGGAGGTTGCCGTTCACGTATTCACTCCGGGATACGCGCGTAGGACCAGGCACTGGAAGTCTTTCGGACCCGGGTTCGATTCCCGGCGCCTCCACTTCACCGACCCCGCCGCGAGGCGGGGTTTCTTCGTCTCGGACCGGCGGAGGTCGTCATGGCGCAGCGTGCGGCACGGGACGTCGAGCGGGTCACCTCCCACGCGCAGTTCGTCGAGAAGCTCCGCCGGCTCGCGGACGCGATCGAGCGGGGCCAGCCGTTCGCGATCCAGGTCGCGAACGAGCGCTTCACCGTGCCGGCCGACGCGGAGATGAGCGTCGAGCACGAGCGGGGCGACGACGGCGAGGAGCTCGAGCTGCAGCTCCGGTGGAAGCGGAAGCCTTGAGCGAGCGGGGCCGGCGATCTTGAATCGGCGGATATCGAGCGGATATGGCAATGGTCTGGCCAGGTCCAGACCGGGCACATGGGTAACGAAATAGACCGGTCACATGGGTGACACACTCTGGGTACGTGCTTCGATCGGCGCGTGCCCTGGACGTGAGTGACCTTGTGTCGGAGCGTCGGGAACGGAGCTCGTCTCCGGCCGTGACGCACGACTCGTTACGGCGGAGAACCTGCGGTAGCATCCGGCGGTGAGCGGTGGCGCGCCACGCGGCACGATCCGGTTCTGGCCGGTGCTCGCTCGCGTCGCTGCCGTCGCGGGCATCGTGGTCGCGTCGTGCGCGCCGGGCCCAGCGCGCGCGACGGCGTCGGACGGAAAGGACACGGCCGGAATGCCTTCCGCCAGCGTCCACATGCCAGGTCCGGAGTGGTTCTCGGACTTCGCGCCCGGAGGCCCGGTCGTGGCCGGGACGGTGATCTCCGCTCGCCTCACCGACGTCATCGAGAGAAGAACCCGCGCGCTTCGCCTCGCTGACGACGCGATCGCCGTGCGCGTCTCCGTCGAGCGGGTGTGGGGCAGGTGGGAGCCCAGCGCCGGCGACGAGGAGCTCGCGGAGCGCCACGGTCGAGGCTGGCTCGCGCCAGGCGGGAGGCGCTGGTTCGAGCGGATCGCCGCGAAGGTGAAGGGCGGCCCGTTCGAGCCCTCGGAGGAGATCGTCGTCGAACGGGGCCCGCCGGCGGACTTCATCCCGCGTCCGACCACCTCTGCCGTCTTCGGACAGGGCTTCCTCTCCGGCCACCGCATCGTCCGCGATCTCGCGCCCGGCGACCGGATCGTGATCCTGTGGGCGAGGGGCGACTTCCACGCGGTCTCGCAGACGCCGGCGCTCCTCCAGAAGCTCGACCTCCTGTTCGATCCCGACGCTGCGCGCCGCCACCTCGGAGCCGCGACGCGTCCCGCGCTCCTCGCGATGCTCGATGATCGGGACCTCGTCGGGGTCGCCATCGCCGGCCTCGACGCGCGCGGCTTCCTCGACGGAGAGGTGCTGTCCGAGGTCACGCGCCCGCACCTCTTGCGCCTCCTCGAAGCGCTCCCGCGCGCACTCGACCGCGCACGGCTGACGCAGCTCCTCGAGGCCTCGGCCGCGGCGCTCGCGCGGGCGGACCCCGAGCGGCTCGAGCACGTCCTCAGGTCGCCGGCCGCGCGCGCGGCGGCGCCGAGGGCAACGCTGGCGCTCCTCCGGACCCTCGACCTCTCGTCGAAGGCGGAACTCGCGCTGCTCGAGGCGTTCCTCCGTCAGCAGTCGGAACCGCACGGGCGCGTCGAGCTCGTGGACACGGCGGACCAGCACCTCATGGGCGATCTTCTCGTCGCGTTCGCCTCGCGAGCCGACGACGACACCGGCCGGTATCTCGTGAGTCGGGCCCTCGACGGGCTCGACCCGCAGGTCCGTACGTCCGTCCAGGCGCGCCTCGCGTCGACGCGGCCGCGGAGGTGAACGGCGATGCCCTCGTCGATCGCGACCGCCGTCTACTGGGCAGCCGGACTGCTGATGGGGATTCCCTGGCTCGCGGCGACCCCGCTGCTCAAGAAGCAGGACCGCACCGCGTGGGCGTACGGGGTCTTCGCCATCGCGAGCCTCGTCATCGCCGTGGCGCTGAAGGCCCGTATCCAGAGGGCGAGCGGATGGAGCGTCTGGACGCTCGCGCTCGGGATCACGCTGGCCGGGCACTTCCTCGTGACCTGGGGCCTCGCAACGGGCATCGCGCTCGCGGATGGGCTGCGCGCGCACGCGGGGGAGCCCGCCGTCGAAGCGCTCGTGAAGACGTACCTGATCTACCCCGTCCTCGGGCTCGTGCACACGGCGGCGCTGCTTCCGCTGTACCTGCCGCTCGCTGCGCTCTACGTCGTCGTCCTGCGCGCCGTCGCGCGCCTCGGGGCCTTGGGCTGAGCGGCCGTGCACCAATCCCAACCCTGCCAACCCCAACCCAACCCCGACCCAGAGTAATCGGCCTGCGTGCAATGACGCGCGGCGGCGCGCGACCCCGAGCGCGTCACGGTCCATCGAACGGGATCCAGGCACTTCGGCACGTCGGCGAGCCCTGCGGGAAGGACCGCGTCACGATTACTCTCGGTTCGGGGTCCCGCGGGGTCCCCGGTTCGGGGTCCCGAGGTTCACTGGGCCGACGGCGACGTTCCCTTCGATGCGTGGGGGCCGCGGTGGTTCTGGGCGCGCCTGGCGGGCGGCGACCGGCAGGCGCCGTGGACCTACCTCGGCCACGCGAACGGGACGAACCTCCTCCCCGGCCTCGCCATCCGCGGAGAGGGGCCGACCCGGATCGTCTGGATCAAGATCGAGGGGATCCAGGGGCCGGGCTTCGAGACGGTGGTCGTCACGCGCCTGCGCGGGGACGGGCTCGACGTGGGCCGCGCCTTCCGCGCGGGCGGGCAGCCCTGCGACTAGCGGGCTCCACCGCTGCCCCCCGGTGTAGTTTCCGACACCACGGCGGGGCGAGCGCGTCGCCTGTCCCCAGGGGGGGCTCGAAGGCGCGGGAAGCGAAACGCCGCAGCGCCGGTGGCTTCCCCTGGCACACCGCGGCGCAGGGAGGATCGGTCTGTTGCGGCGACGGGATCTGCGCGACATCGCCACTTGACGTATGCCGGATTCGGCATATAGTCTTTCGATGGGCAGGAGAGCCTCACCACCACGCACGGCCGCCCAGCGAGAGGACAAGCCGCTCGTCTGGATGGCCGGCGAGCTGAAGACGCCCCCAATGTCGAGCGACGCGCGCGTGGAGGGCGGAATGCTGCTCCGGCGCCTGCAGAGAGGCGAAGCGCTTTCGATGCCCGAGTCACGGCCGATGCCTGGCATCGGCCCGCGTTGTCATGAGCTACGGGTCGACGACATCGTGCAGAAGAAGGAGTGGCGGATCATCTATTACACCGGGACCCTGGCGATCGCGATCCTCGACGTGTTCGCGAAGAGCACACGGAAGACGCCGGACGACGTGATCAAGACCTGCAAGCGGCGGCTCGCCGACTTCCAGACGAGGGACAAGCCATGAACAGGGCACAGAAGGCACGGTTCGAGCGGGCGGGCTGGAAGGTCGGCACGGCGAGCGAGCTCCTCGGCCTGACGGACGCGGAGGACGCACTCGTCGAGGCTAAGCTCAAGCTGGGCGCCGTGGTTCGCACGCTCCGGCAGAAGAGGCACCTCTCGCAAGCTGCGCTCGCGAAGCTCATCGGATCGAGCCAGCCGCGCGTCGCGAAGCTCGAGAACCGCGACCCGGAGGTGTCGCTGGACTTGCAGATGAAGGCGATCTTCGCCGCAAATCCCGGGGCTCGGCGAGACTTCCAGGGACTCATCAAGAAGTGGGGCAGCGGTCGGCGAGCACGCCCTGCTGCGGTTGCCTTCAGGGCACGCGGGCGGCGATGAGGACATCCGGGCTCGAGCACCGCATCCGCGGGGCCGGCGGGTGCGACCCCTCGAAAGCCCCTCGTTCGATGGGGTCGATCAGGCGCCTTGGTACACTTGGTACACCGAAGCGGTCGCATCGGGTCGCATCACGGTCGCAAACGGGCGCATCTTCCCGTTCAAGTCTCCGGATCCTCGTCCGTTTCCATCCCTTTGCGTCCGTTTGCGTCCGTTCTCGACCCCTGCTGCAAAGGGTTCGATTCCCGGCGCCTCCACTTCAGAACCCCGCCGCGAGGCGGGGTTTCGTCTTTCCGGACTCTCTCCGGACCCGGAGGTCTCATGGCAGGCCGCGCTCCCCGCGACGTCGAAAAGGTCACCTCCCGCGCGCATTTCGTCGAGAAGCTCCGCCGGCTCGGGGAGGCCCTCGAGCAGGGCCAGCCGTTCACGATCCAGGTCGCGAACGAGCGCTTCACCGTGCCCGCCGACGCGGAGATGAGCGTCGAGCACGAGCGCAGCGAGGACGGGGAGGAGCTCGAGCTGCAGCTCAGGTGGAGGCGGCGGGGGTGAGAAGGCGCCGCTCGCGAACTCGATGGGGCGGATATCGTCATCGGGGCAGCGTTCTGTTCATCGCGCACGTCGCCGAGCTCGGCGCGTCCAGGTTCGGCGATTCAGGATCGAGTCGATATCGAAGGTCCTCTCCTCCGGCTCTGGACGCCCGTCGCGCACCCACAGCGCCCTCGTCTGTCGCCACCGGCCTCGGAGGGTCCCGTTTTCAACGGGATCGCCGGGGACCCGGGTCCCGGTCAGTCGTCGGTCATGGGTGCCGGCTCCATCGGACCGGCGGCCCACCCGGTGTCTTGCCAGCCTGAGACGATCGCCTCCGTGACCTTGCAGGCCATGCAGAACACCTCGATGCGATCGTCGCTGCGCTTCATCACCCACATCAGGCCGAGGCACGGCTTGCGGCCTGGGCGGTGCTTGCACGGCACGAGCGTCTCGCGGCCCTCGAGCTGCTGAAGCGGCCCGCCGTATTCGACGAAGGTCGCAACACGCAGCGCATTGCCGCGGAGGCGCGGTGGCGCGAGCGGCAGGGACCCGCGCCCGTCCAGCCAGTGCCGGATGTCGACGATGAGTGTCACGGGCAGGAAAGTGGCTCGGGGTGCAGACCCGGTGGAGTCTCGGCGGTGGAGTCAGGTGAGACGGGCGATCCGGCGGCCACCGGATCGCCCCGCGGGTGGAAGCCGCTCGTCTCGGTCGAGATGATGCGGGAGACGCCTCCCGGTGTCGAGTTCCCACCGGCTCCGCCGGGTGGAAGAGATTCGACGCCGTCGTTGCGGCCGGTGCCGCGCCACGTTCGAGATCTGCCGGTCGTGCGACCGGGGCCAGGTCTATTGCTGCCGGGACTGCTCCGCGAAGGCGCGGAAGGCGAGCGTCCGGGCGGCTTCACGTTGAAGATTGTCGTCGGCGGCGGGCGAGAACGCCCGTGGCCGAAAACGCGATCTCCGGGGATGCCCAAACACAGGGGCCCGTTCCGAAGTTCCAGGTAGCGGATCTTGCTGGCCGAACACGGTCGATTGGGGCCAACCCGGCCGTCACGGGACCAGTGACACGGTGCCGGTGCGGGTCACCTTCGCGATGAAGGGTCGGCGCTCCTGCTGAAGCAGGCGCGTCATCTCGGGAAGGGCACGAACAAGGGCGTCACCGATGGCGGCGCCCCGCATCCTCTTGCCCGTGAAGATGAACAAGGCCACCCCGGCGGTCGTCGCGGCACTCTTCTCCGCCTGCCGGTATCGGATGCGGTCGTCGCTGGTCAACACGGCCCAGCCCTTCTGGCCCACCGCGGGGAGCCAAACCTCATCCGGCGCATCCTGGGCGAAATGGGCGTCGTGAACCTCGACGAGAGCGCCGGCCGCACGCAGAGCGTTCGGCACGTCGTGCTTCCCGAGGCTCCGGTCAACGAAGAAGACCGGCGTCACGCTGCACGGCGCAGCCGCTCGCATCGAACGGCTTCTTCAACGACCCTGCGGTCGAGGCCGTAGTCCTTCGCCAAGTCGTCCGAGAGGTCGCCGGCATCGAAGCGGTCAGCCAGCACCGATGTCGGGATGCCCGTGCCGGCGACGACGAGGCGTCCGAAGGAGACGCGGGGGTCGAACACCACGAACTTGGGGTCGTCGAGTTCGAGGCCGCCCCGGGCGCCGGAGCGTGTGAACGGGTACAGGCGCTCCGCGAACCCCTCGGCGTCGAAGTCCAGCCGCCGCAAATGGGCGCCGAGCGTCTCGCGCATCGCGACCTGACCCTCGCGCGAGACGTTGAGCAAGCCGCCCAGATGCTCGACGAACAGACTTACACCATCCGTCTGGAAGACCTTACGGACGAGCGGTCGGTCTACCTCTAGGTTCCGCCTGACGTAGTTCAGCGCGCGTCGAATCTCCGGCATCCGGTGGTACTCGCGGATGGAGTTCAGGACGTGCGCCTCGACCAGGTTCAGGAACGAGAGCGTCGGAGGCTTGCGCTGGGCGATCTCGAGGACGGCCTTGAACTCCCCTTGGCCGAGCATCCAGGCGCGCAGCGTGGACCGGGGAATGCGGAGGTACGCCGCGGACTCCGCGACCGAGTAGTTCGGCAGCGCGCGCGGGTCCTTCCCGCCGTAGAGGGTCCAGGGTCTGTCGGTCGTCGCTACCATTTCGGCCTCGCTGCCCGGATGGTCATGTCCGTCGGCTCCCTCGTCAAGGAGAAGTCCAGGTGACTGGCTCGACCCCGGGGAGGCGGCCAGGGTCCCGTTGGGGTGGGGGGTGGCCCGTCGCGCCCGGGATGATACGTGGGCCATCGACCAGATAGGAGAAGCCACATGCCGAAGGCTCCGAGCGACCAGCCGCTGAGGCGCTGCAAGAACCCGAACTGCTCCGGCGAGATGCGCGCCGTGCCGTCGAAGCCCGAAATGCTGCTCACCGTCACCTGGCGTTGGCGCGACTCAGGCTGTGCCTCCTGCGACGTGGAGCGGCGGCGCAGTCGCAAGGCTCGCGAGTCCGGCAGGTCCCGCCCTTGGTCCCGGGAGTCAGAAAGGCTCGTAAATCGAGCCTTCCACCCGGGTTCGATTCCCGGCGCCTCCACTTGAAGGCCCCCGGAACTCGGGGGCTTTCTTCTTGATGGAGCACGGGGAAGCAACCCTATTGCGCTCTGCGGCGTCCCCTCCCGTACGGCCAACGGATGCCAGCCCGCCAACTTGAATCGGGCGGATATGGTCATCTTGTTTCGTAGCGTATATGTTACGGCCTGGATGGCCACCAAGACGGGCTTCGACAAGTTCCTCGACCAGAGGCTGCGCGACTCCTCGTTCCGCGAGGAGTTCGAGGTCGCACGTGCCGAGATCGCGGCGACCGACGCCCTTATCCGCGCGCTCGAGGGCGCCAGAGCCGGCCGCGGGGTCACGAAGGCGGAGCTCGCGCGCCGGATCTCGGCCAAGCCCGAGATCGTCCGCCGCCTGCTGACGGACGCCGCGGGTAACCCGACCATCGGCACGGTCCTGAAAGTGGCGGCCGCTCTCGACTACCACCTCGAGCTCGTGCCGAACCGGGGACGGCGCGCCGCTGCCGTCCCCGAAGCCGCGCACCGGGCCCGAGCCTCTACCGGAGCACGGATCGCGGCACGCGCGAGCGGTACTCGTCCCCGAGCTGCCGCACGCGCGCGTAGTCGCGTTCGGTGAACGTCGTCCGGAACGGCTTCTCCATTCCAGTGAGCACACCACGATTTCGGCGCGTATCCCGGCGAGCCCGACCCGCCCGATGACGGCCTCGTTCGACTCTGGCTATTCGTCCCGACATGGAACGCGAGGATGGCGGTTCACGGCGCGGCGAGTGCGTACTCGAGTGGACGTGACGGGACGACAGTGGTGACGCAGCCTCGTCAGCGCTCGCCTCTTGCGAACACCGACCCGCGTGGTTATACGTTCGTACGAACGGAGTGGACGTCATGCGCAAGAAGCTCTCGGCCATCGGAAACAGCCTCGGCGTCGTCATCGAGAAGCCCATCCTGGAACTCCTGGACATCGACCGGGAGACCGAGTTGGACATGCGCACGGACGGCGAGCGCCTCATCATCGAACCCGTCCGGCGTGCCAAGCGAGCGAAGGTGAAGGCGGCCGTTCGGCGCGCGATGGCTGCGCACGACGCGACTCTTCGGAAGCTCGCGAAGTGAGCGACCCCGTCTTCCTCGACATCGAGGACGTGCTCCTGGTCCATGAGGAGCAGCTCGCTGTGTACGGCGGGGCAGCAGGCATTCGCGACGCCGGTCTCCTCGAGTCCGCGGTGGCGATGCCGCGCGCGAGCGCGGGCGGCGAGCTCGCGCACGAAGACCTGTTCGCTATGGCGGCGGCTTACGCGTTCCATATCGCGCAGAACCAGCCGTTCGTGGACGGCAACAAGCGAACGGGCCTCCTCGCCGCACTCGTGTTCCTCGAGGTGAACGGCGTCGCCCTCCGAGATCGGGACGGCCGGCTCTACGACGCGATGATCGCCATCGCGGAACGCAGGATGGACAAGGCTGGGCTCGCGGCAGCCCTGCGAGCCCTCGCGGCGCAGCTCGACGAGCCGTAGCGCCGACGCGCCCACAGCTTGTGGGCAGAACGGGCTCTCGATGGGGTCTCGTGGGCTATCCCGATGACCCACGATGTCCCGAGATGGGCTTTCGGAGAGCCCAGCGAGCGCCCGAAGATCTGGATTCGATTCCCGGCGCCTCCACTTCGAAGGCCCGCGTCATCGCGGGCCTCTCTTGTTCCCGCTTCACACGCTCTCCACACGAACCGGTCGCGCAGCGGCGCGCGCGGACATGTGACCCGAGGCGCCGCCCCAAGGCCCCGAAGCTCGTCGTGACGGTCTCCCCTCCCGCTACGATGGCCGTGTTACCCGAACGCTCCCTCTCCCTCGGGGACCGGCACGCTCTTCCGGAACGCAGCCGGCCAGGGTCTCCGGGATCCGCAAGGCAAGGCGCGGCGGTTCGTCGCGGCCGCGAGCAGGGCGTCGACGGCACCGCTCGACACGAGTAGTCGAAGACCGCGACGTTCCGGGCTCCTCACCCGGCGACGCGCCCGGGCGGCGGAGGGCCGTGCATGGCCGAGCACGAGCGGATGCTGGAGCGGGATGCTCGGCCCCCGAGCGCGAAGGCGGTCGAGGCATGGCTCGGTCCGCGCGCCGCGGCGCGCTGGCGGAAGTTGACCCGCTGGATCGACGACACGTATCCGGACGTGTTCGCGCCGGACTGGATTTACGGCGGTGAGCGCCATGGCTGGGCGCTCCGCTACAGGAAGGGACGCTCGTTCTTGATCCTGGTGCCGGAGCGGGGCCGGGCGCTGGCGGTGATCGTGCTGGGCCGCGAGGAGCGCGTCGCCGTCGAGGGGGTCCTGCCGCGGCTCGGGCGTGCGACGCGCGACGCTTACCGCGCCGCTCCGACGTTCGCGGACGGGAAGTGGCTCGGCGTCCCGCTCGACGGCAAGCAGGGGGTCTCCGACGTCATGGCGATCCTCTCGCTGAAGCGTCCGCCGCGGGCGAGGCGGGCGCGCTGAGTCTCGGCGGCGTTCGTGACCGCTTCTCCGCGGGCAGCGTCCGGGGCGCTCGCGGACGGCGAGTGGTGACTCGAGCGCGTCCTCTCGTCACGACGCGCGAACCAGCTCCACGAGGGTGCCGAGCACGAGGAAATCGGCGTCCGCCGTCACCACGGGCAAGCCGTGCTCGAGCGCGACGCCCGCGATCAGCGCATCCGGCGCCTTCGGGGTGCCGCCGCGTGCCGCACGCGCCGCCTCGGTCCCCAGCGCCGCGGACACCGAGGTGACCGGGAGGACCGGAACCGCATCGAAGAGGTCTTCCGTGCCGCCGCTCGAGAGTCGTGCCCCGCTCCAGCCCGCCCGCTCCTAGCCAGGAGCCCGAGGCGAGTTCGCCTCCCCGCAGCCGCCTCCCTCCTCCGCACCTCTCGACGGGCGCGCCCCTTTGGGCTCCGCCCAGGAGCCGCGCATGTCCACGGTGTCGTCGTCCTCCGTCTTGAAGCTCCTCGCCGCCGGCCTCGCGGTCGGCGTCATCGCCGCCCTCCTCGTCGCCGCCGGCAACCCCGGCAACATGGGCGTGTGCGTCGCATGCTTCGTGCGCGACATCGCCGGCGCGTTCGGGGGCGCGCGCCTCGGGATGGGCGGGGTCGCCTACCTTCGCCCCGAGGTCCTGGGGATCGTCCTCGGCGCGCTCGGGGCCGCTGCGCTCTCCCGCGAGTTCCGTCCGCGCGGCGGCGTCGCCTTCGCCCCGCGGTTCCTCCTCGGCTTCGTCTTCATGGTCTCGGCCCTGGTCTTCCTCGGATGCACCGTCCGCGTGTGGCTCCGGATAGGCGGCGGTGACCTGAATGCCGTCGTGGGCGCCGCTGGGCTCGTGGCCGGAGTTGCCGCCGGAGCCGCGCTGGTCCGTGCCGGCTACGCCCTGCCGAAGGCCCGGGCGCTCTCACGCGTCGCCGGCCTCGCAGTGCCGGCCGTGGTGGTCGCCCTCCTCGCGTTGGCGATGACGGTCGCCGCAGGCGCGATGCCCGGGTTCCTGACTGTGACGGCCGCGCCGGCGTCGGTGGTCCCCGCCAGTGCGACCTCCGCCCCCGCCGTCACCGTCACCGCGGATCCCACCGCCCCCGGGTCCGCGCCGAAGGCACCGACGCCGCCCGGTGGCAAGCGCGCGCCCCTCGTTCTATCGCTCCTCGCCGGCCTCGCGGTCGGGGTCGTCGCGCAGCGGAGCCGGTTCTGCACCACCGGCCCCATCCGCGATCTCGTCCTGTGGCGCAGCCCCGTCAAGCTGGTCGGCCTCGCCGGGCTCGTGGCCGGCGCGGCCGTCGCGAACCTCGCGTTCGGCCAGTTCCGTCTGGGCCTCGCGGGCCAGCCGGTGGCCCACACCGACGTGGTCGCGAACTTCGCGGCGATGGCCGTGGCGGGCCTCGCAGCGGTGCTCATGGGAGGCTGCCCGCTCCGCCAGCTCGTCATGGCGGGCGAGGGGGACGCTGACGCCGGCGGCGCGCTCGCGGGGATGGTTGCCGGGGCCCTGTTCGCACACGGGGCGGGGGTCGCGTCGTCGCCGAAGGGGCCGGCCGGTGGCGCGCTATGGGTGCTCGCCTCGCTGGCCGGCGTCACGCTCGCCTTCGCGCTCTGGACCCGTCGCCGCGCTGCCGCGGTCGAGGAGCCCGTAGCGGAGCTCTGACGGGCGCGGTCGGACTCCCGCGGGACGGAGCATCCGGCTTCGACCCGCTGGGTCCCATCTGGCGGTGTACCTGCGAGCCCGTCGCGCGCAGGCGAGATAGACTCGGCATCCATGGCACGCAAGGCACGGCAGCCGCGCACGGACGGGGGGGGCGCCCGCTCCGAGCAGGACCGCCGCCGCGCCGAGCGTCGGCGCGCGGCTGCGGAGGGGGCGCGGGTCGAGGCCGAGGTCCGGCGAGTCGGTGCCGAGTCGCAGCGCACCGCCGCGGAGGAGCTGCGGCAGATCGCGGAAGAGGCGCGCGCGTTCACCGAGAAGGCGCGCGCCAGCGCGGAGGAGGCGCGCGCTGCGGCAGACGAGGCACGACGGCACCTCGACACGGTCCGCACCCTCGCGGAGGGAATACGGCGGGGAGCAGAGACGAAGCGGGAGTCCGCTGAAGCCGCGCGTCGCGACTCCGCGAGTCGTTCGGAGGCCATGACCCGTCGGACCATCCGCGAGGAGATGGAGGTCTTCTCCGAGCTCGAGAGGACGAAGGCCGAGTGGCCCCCTCGGGGAGGGACGCCGCAGGGCCCCGAAGTCCGGCCAAGAAGGCGACGCCGGCCGGGATGACCCGCAGCGTTCTTCGCGCCGGCCCGAGACCGACGACTGAAGGCTCGCCCCGGAAGGGGTTGCCTGCTCGCCGGCACGGCGCCGGGCTCGAGCGAATGATTGGAATGTTCGCCGCTTCGTGTCGGGTTGTGCGATACGGCGCAAGTGAGTGGCTACGCGCATCCGGGAGGGACGTGGCAAAGACCGTCGAGGGCGGGGGCGACGCGCATGTCGCGAGGCGGCCGCATCCGGGTCCTCGCCGGCTCGAGCGGACGAGGCGAGAGATGAGGGCCGTGCCGCGAGTGCTCCTGACGGCGATGGCGGCCTCCGGCGCGCTCGTCGCCTGCTCTCCGGCCGACCGCGCGGCCTCGCCCGTCGTCGTCGCGTCCGTCCGCCAGCCCGCGACGTCGCTGTTCTTCGTCGCGCAGGGGGCGGGGTGCCTCGCGCGCGAAGCGCTGACGGTAGACGAGCGGACGTTCGAGCTCGGGCGCGACGCACTCGCTCTCCTCCGGGACGGCGACGCGGACGTGGCCATCGCGTACGAGACGCCGCTGCTGCGCGCGGCCCTCGTGGACGGACGCTTGCGCGTCCTCACGAAGCTCCACACCTCGACGACCAACACTCGGCTCGTCGCGCGGCAGGCCGCCTCGATTCGCGCCTTCTCCGATCTCCGTGGCAAGCGGATCGGGCTTGCGCGCGGGACGAACGCCGACTTCTTCGCGGAGGTCGCCCTCGCAGCCGGCGGACTCAATGGAACGTCCGCCGTCTCGGTCGACCTCGCGCCCGACGCCTCGGTTGCAGCGCTCGCCCGCGGCGAGATCGACGCGGCAGTGCTCTCGGACCCCTACGCCGGCCAGGCAGAGCAGCTTCTCGGTCCGGCCGGCCACACCCTCGTCACGAACCTGTACACCGAGGCGTCGCTCCTCATCACGCGCGAGGACGTGCTCGCGACGAAGCAGCCCGCGCTGCGCAGGCTCGTCCGCGCGCTCGCGTGCGCCGAACGCGCGGCTCGCGACGACCCCGACCGCGCGCGGGCCATCGTGGTCGCGAGGTTCCCCGAGCAGCACGCCGGCGCGATCGCCGCGCAGCTGGAGCGTGTGACGTGGGGCCTCGGACTCGACAACGTGCTCGCGGACGTCCTCCGCCGCGAGCGCGAGTGGCTTGGCCGCGCCGGCGCGGCCGACGGCCCCGACCTCCGCCAGCTCGTCCACGTACAGCTCCTCGGCGAGGTCTACCCGGAGAGCGTGACGCTCCTTCCCGGGAACATCGTCTTGCGATGGTGACGCTCGCGCGCAAGGTGCTCGTCCCGACCATCCTGCTCGGGATCGTGCTCGCGACCGCCGTCGCGAGCGTCGCCTGGGATGCCGTCCGTGCGTCGCACGCGCTGGAGCGAAGTACGGCCGCGGTGCGGAGCACGACCGCGATGGCTTATGCGCTCGCCGACGCGGCCCAGGAAGAGGACCGCGCGGTCACGTCCCTCTCGACCGTGCGGGAACCGGTCAGTCGCGCACGCATCACGAGGGCGAGCGAACGGATCGCCGAGCTGGAGAGCGCGATCGAGCAGCTCGAGCTCGCACCGCGCCCAGCGGCGATCTGGCGTCAGTTCAAGGAGAACCGGGCCTCGTTGCAGGCGATCCGCGACGCGGCGCTCGCGACCGCGCGGAAGGGGAATGCGCCCGGCGTCGCACTTCGGCTCGACGAATGGCGGCTGATGACCACGCGGAGCGACGCGCTCCTGAAGGACTTCGCCGGATATCACCTTCGGCTCCTGGACCGGACCGTCGCCGAGCTCCAGGAGGGGCGAATGCGCGCGCTCCGCGCGACCGTCGTCGCTGCGGTGCTGGGTCTGCTCGTCGCGGTGGTGCTGGCCGTCGCAGTGAGCCGCGCCGTCGTTCGTCCCATCGTCGGTGTCGCCCAGGCGGCGCAGCACATCGCAGACACCGGGCGGCTGTCGCCCGTCACGGGAGGCGACCGCGACGACGAGATCGGAACGCTGGCGAGGTCGTTCAACCAGATGACCGAGCGGCTGTTCGCGGCGAACGCCCGCCTCGAGGACGCGGACCGTCGCAAGGACGACTTCCTGGGCATGCTCTCGCACGAGCTCCGGAACCCCCTCGCACCGTTGAGGAACTCGCTGTACATCCTCGACCACTCGGAGCCGGGTTCCCCTGCCTCGGAGCGGGCGCGCGCGGTCATGAACCGACAGGTCACCCACCTGACGCGGCTCGTGGACGACCTGCTGGACGTCACGCGGATCGCGCGGGGGAAGATCGAGCTGCGACGCGCGCGCATCGACCTCGCGGACCTCGTGCGCCGGTGCGGCGAGGATCACGCCGTCTTGATCCGCGAGCGCGGTCACGACTTCTGCGTGGACGTGCCGCACGAGGTAGCGCTTCCGGTCGACGGAGACGGAACGCGGCTGGCGCAGGTGATCGGAAACCTGCTCGTGAACGCCGCGAAGTTCACGCCGCACGGAGGCAAGATCACCTTGTCGGCCCGACGGGCGGGGGAAGTCGCGGAGCTCCGGGTGCGCGACACGGGACGAGGCATCGATCCGGAGCTCCTTCCCCTCGTGTTCGAGCCGTTCACGCAGGCCAAGCAGAGCCTCGCGAGACCCGAAGGCGGGCTCGGGCTCGGCCTCTCGCTCGTGCGAGGGATCGTCGATCTCCACGGCGGCAGCGTGGAGGCGCACAGCGCCGGTCGGGGCCTCGGCGCGGAGGTCGTCGTTCGCCTGCCGCTGATCGTCTCCGATTCCGTGGAGGACGGGGCGGTGCGCGCGCGAACCTGACACGACGCGGACGAACGAGCCGGGCAGCGGGCCATCGTGTCGGGTTCGGGGCGATGCGGGCTCGCCCGCATCGTGATCCCTGCGCGCCGAGGTCGGCGCGTGGCCGCGTCGCGCCTCCGGCCCGGGGCTCTGATACGCTTCGGCCGGCGGGATCGGGGGATCCATGAACGTCAGGGCGGCGGTCACGGTCGCGGCGGCGCTCGCCGCCGCGTGCGGCGCGTCGGAGGACTCGCGCGGCGAGCAGGCCCTGATGGATCCGGGGAGCGACTGCCTGACGTGCCACGACGGGACGAACGCGGCGAGGTTCACCGTCGCCGGCACGTTCCTGCCAGCCGGCGCGACGGTCACCGTCGTGGACGCCGCCGGCACGACCGTCTCGCAAGCCACCAACTCCGCCGGGAACGTCTACGTGTTCGCGAGCCGGCCCCCGCTCGTGTTCCCGCTCACGGCCTCGGTCGACGGCGTCGCCATGTCGTCCCCGGTGGCGTACGGCGGCTGCAACGCCTGCCACGACGGCTCGACCGTCACGACCGGTCCGGAGATGGCGCCGGGGTCGCCCTGCCTGGCCTGCCACGGGCCGGCCGGGACGGCGACGGCGAAGTTCACCGCGGCGGGGACGTTCGCGCCCTCGGGCCAGGCGGTCCTGGTCGGCGGTCAGACGGCGACCACGCACTCGCGAGCGAGCACTTTGCCGGTGCCCGGGCCGGCGTCGGCTCGACCGAGGCGGTTCGTCGCGTCTGTCCATCGCCGAGGTACGCGCGATCCTGGAAGCACAGATCTCGGACCGCATCGCCGAAGCCGACCGCTACGACGCATTCGAACAGCACGGTGCCGCGAGTCGGCTTCGGCGCGAGGCCGAAGCGCTCAGGAAGTACCTGGCAACGTGACCGCCGGAGCCGGTCGGGCACGCCGTCGGATCATGCGTCGCCGCGTCCCGCGGCGACGAGGCCAGCCGCCACTGATCGACGAGCTGCACCTCGCGATCGCTCCCGCGCTTCACCCACGTCGTCCTGACGAAGTAGCCTCACCTTCACACGGCCCTGCGCACGGCACTCGAGACCCGGCGGACGCGCCCCGCCGCAACTACTTCAGCGCCTTCTTGATCCTGGGGACGTCCCCTGCCGCGTAGTAGTTGCAGACGCCCTTCTTCGCGGCCGGCTTCAAGCCGAGCTCCGCGATGGCCTTCTTCACCTTGGTGTCCGTGACCTTCAGCGCGGCGGCGATCTTCGAGGCGGTCAGCAGCTCGGGTGCGGTGGGCATGGACCCGATGATACACGCGAGAGCTCGCGTCGAGCGCGGCGAGGACGGGGCTCGAGCGTGGCTCTCCGCCGCCCGCCGCCGCGGGGGGTGACCGCCGCCTCGCCCGACCGCGGGTCACTTCCCATCCTGGATCAGCGCCAGGATGTTCCCCTCGGTGTCCCTGAACCACGCCGCCTTGCCGCCCACGCCCTCGTGGACGCCGTCGCGGAACGTCATGCCCGGCAGGTCGTAGCGCTCGAACTCGACGCCGCGCGCCTTCAGCTCGGCCACCTCACGCTCGATGTCGTGAACCAGCCAGAACGCCTGGCTCGCCCGATTGGTCCCCGCGTTCGAGGTCGGGTAGAGGAACGCGCCAGTGTGATCGGCGAACTCGTAGACCACGCCGCCCGCGTTCTCCTCCTTCGGTGTCAGGCCGATCTTCTGCTCGTAGAACGCCCGCGCCCGGGGCACGTCCCCCGCGGGCAGGTAGGCGTACATGGGGCAACTCTGGAGCATGACGCGATCCTCCCCTCCCGTACCTCGAGACCCCCGCGACGTCGCGCGCCACCGACGCCGTGCACGACCGCGGGCTTCACGTCGCTCTGCCTGCTTGCTTCCGGCGGGCCGCCGAACCTCGATCTTCTTGGCTCGCCCCTACTCCCGCGGCTCACCGCGGTCGGTGCCCTTCACCTCGACGTCGCCGTCCTTCTCGACGTCTACCTCCTCGCGGCGGACGTCATCGGAGGCGCGTCGCTCTTCCTGGCGCGCGGTCTTCGAGATCCGCACCTGCTCACGAACGACGGGCCGCTTCTTGATCTCGACCTCCTCCTCCCGGACCGGCACGGAGATGGTCTCGTCGCGGAAGGCCGCCTCGCCTGGCTTCGCCTCGGCGCTCGCGGGGGCGCGCTCGACGTGCACCTCCTCCTTCGTGACGGGCACGGAGATCTCCCGCCGCTCCGTCGTCGCGTGCTTCTGGACCTTCACCTCCCCCGCCTCGCTCATGCGCTTCTCGGCCGAGAGCTCCTCCTCGACGACGGGGACGCTCACGTGCTCCGAGCTGCCCGACGCCATGCCGGCCGTACGCTCGGTCGTGCTTCCACCCGCCGCGTATCCCTCACCCGCTCGCGCGCTCTGCTCGCGAAGCTGGGCACCGGACTGCCGAAGCAGCACCTCGTCGCCCTGGACGTCCGCGACGTCCTCGTAGCGAGCGAGGTAGTCCTTCGGGAAGAAGAACCCCTTCTCGATGACGAGATGGTCGGCCTCGCAGGCGACGACCTCCCCGAGCTTCTCGCCGTCGGTGCTGCGTACCGTCATCCCTCGCTGCACGCCCTTCGTGTTCATCGTTCCCCCTCCGGGCGCCGCACCCGGCACGGCGGAGCCGCACCGTGGACGGTGCCCGACGATTCCCCTTTGGTGTCCGCCTAACCTGGGCATCGCCGCGGGGCCGACAACCCGCGCTGCTCGCTCGCCACGTCGACACGCGACGGGCTGAGCTGCCGGGCACCGGCCACGCAGCGACGGGACCGTGCTGGCGAAGGACGAGGCCGCCCGCCGGACGAGGGCGGTCCGTGCAGCGTGCACCACACGCCGCCGGACGGTCGGACCATCCTACGCGACGGGCTCACCGCTCGCCGCCCCGCAGGTCTCTCGTTCCCTCGCCGAGGTGTTCTCCGCGAGCGCGTGCGGCCTATTGCCGCATCGCGAATCGACCGGAGCGCCCGGCGCTCTCATCGCAGGGGACGCCTGCCGTGGCGGCAGGAGCGCCCCCCCAACGACTTCCTTCGAGGAGGAGTTCACGTGCATCGACTCATCCGCTGGGTGCCACTCGGCGCCCTCGCCGTCGCGGGCGCGGCCGCCGCCGCGCCGCCCGAGGGCGTACAGGCCAAGATCTGCGCGACGTGCCACAAGAGCGTCGATCCCGGGACGATCCGGGGCCTCTTCGACGACGCGACCGTCAAGGGCAAGTCGCTCCAGGTGAAGGTGGACGGCGAGGCCATCGTCCTCTCCTTCGACCCCGCAGCGCTCCAGGTCGCGAACGCCTCCGAGACGGGCGACCTCGAGAAGGTCCTGAAGTCGGTCAAGAAGGGCGCGGAGGTCAAGGTCGTCTACGACCTCGAGGGCGCCGTGAAGCGCGCGAGCGCGCTCGTCGTCAAGCCCAAGCTCAAGGTGGCGCCCGAGAACCTCCTGACCACCGAGCAGGTCGAGAAGCTCGTCGCGCAGGGGCCGGAGAAGGGGAAGTACTTCCTCTTCGACGCGCGGCCCGCGCCGCGGTACGCGGAGGGCTACGTCCCCACCGCCCAGAGCCTCCCGTTCCCCGCGTTCGAGAAGGAGAAGGGGAAGCTCCCGGCCGACAAGGCCGCCCTCGTCGTCTTCTACTGCTCCGGGGTCACCTGAGCGATGAGCCCGGCGGCGCGTGACGCCGCCCAGGCGCTCGGCTACACGAACGCGAAGGTCTACCACGACGGCCTCCCGGCCTGGACGAAGAAGAACCCGCTCGCGCTCTCCCCGAAGCTCCTCAAGGAGGCGTGGCTGGACAAGCAGCAGCCGCTCGTCGTCCTCGACGCCCGCAAGAAGCCGGCGGGCGGCGTGATCCCCGGCGCGGTGGCGTTTCCCGACGCCTCGCGGGCGGCGCTCGACAAGCTCTACAAGTTCCGCAAGGTGAAGCCGCCCATCGTCGTCTACGACGCGGACGGCGCGTCCGGCGCGGCCGCGATCGCCTCGAAGATCGTGGCCGAGGGCCATCCGGCGATGGTGCTCACCGGCGGCGTCAAGGCCTGGAAGGCGGCGGGGTACGAGCTCGCCCCCGGCGCGCCGGCGCGCGAGATCGTCTTCGTGCCGAAGCCCAAGGCCGGCGAGGTGGCCGTCGCGGAGTTCAAGGCGCTCGTGGCCGCCGTGCCCGCCGACACCGTCCTCCTCGACGTCCGGAACGCGGACGAGACGGCGACCGGCGCGTTCCAGGGCGCCGTCAACATCCCCAGCGACCAGCTCGCGAGCCGCACCGCCGAGCTGCCGAAGGAGAAGCGGATCGTCGCGCACTGCTCCACGGGGACGCGGGCGGAGATGGCCTACCACCTGCTGAAGGGTGCCGGGTTCCAGAACGTGGCGTTCTTCGCCAGGGCCGTCGAGTTCGAGGACGGCAAGGCCGAGATCGCCGAGTAGGAGGAGATCGCATGAACCGCATCGTCTGGTCCGCAGTCGCCGCCGCCGTCGTCCTCGTGCTCGCCGTCCCGACGACGGCGCGCGCCGAGCAGAAGCTGACGGGCACGATCACGAAGCTCGACGTCGCGAAGGACAAGAAGTCCGCGGTCGCGGTCCTGCGCGACAACGAGACCGCCGGGTTCGTCACGATCACGATCGTGGACGACGTCACGCTCCAGAAGTTCGAGCGGAGCATCATCGCCGTCGGCGACGAGATCAAGTGCAAGTACGAGAAGAAGGGAACGAAGAACGTCGCCAGGTCGTTCAAGAAGGCGGCGGGCTGCTCCTGACCTGACGCCCGCGGCGCGCCGCGCCGTCGGCCGCCGCGGGCCACCGAGAGAGGGGCGGTCGGCGCTCCGCGCCGGCCGCCCGCCGCCGCCCGAGCGGCCGCCTGGATCGGGCCACCGCGTGCGGCTCCTCCCGCTCGCCCGCGCGGTCGTGTACGCCTGCAACCTGCCCGCGCCGACCCCGCGCGTGCCGCCCCGTCGGGTGCGACGATCGGGCGCGCGCCACCGGTATCCGCGGGGAGCCCCTTCGGCGCACCTGCGAACGAGCGATCGTCGTACTACGTTCCCTGCGGTTGTCGCCCTCCCCTCTCTCCCTCGAGCTCCAGCGCGACCCGCGCCTCGACCGGATCGCGGTCGGCGTCGTCGCTTCCGTCACGCTGCTTCACGTCCTGTACGCGGGGCTCGTCGCGCTGGCGCCGCAGGAAGCCTACTACTGGGAGTGGTCGCGCCACCTCGACCTCTCGTACTACGACCACCCGCCGCTCGTGGCGTGGACGATCCACGTCGCGACCGCCATCCTCGGCGAGTCGGAGCGGGCGATCCGCGCCGCCGGCGCGCTCCACTCCGCGGTCTTCGCGACGTTCCTCTGGCTGTCGGCGCGGCGGCTCTTCGGCAGCCGCGCGGCGCTCGCCGCCGTCTCCGCCGCGGCGACCGTGCCGCTGTTCTCGCTCGGCCAGGTCGTCGTCACGCCGGACGCACCGCTCCTCGCCGGCTGGGCGATGGCGATGTACTTCACGGTGCGTGCGCTCGACGACGACGAGCCGCGCTGGCTCCTCGGCGCGGGGTTCGCGACGGGCTGGGCGGTGCTCGGGAAGTACACCGGGTTCCTGCTCTTCCCGCAGATCCTCGGGGCGCTCCTCCTCGACCCGCGCGGGCGGCGCCAGCTCCGCGGCGGCTGGCCGTGGGCGGGGGCGGCGCTCGCGCTCGTCCTCCTCGCGCCCGTCGCCGTCTGGAACGCCGAGCACGACTGGGCGAGCTTCGCGTTCCAGACCGCCGGCCGCGCCCGCGCCGCGTCGTTCCGGCCCGTGCTCGTGGCGCGCTTCCTCGGCCTGCAGGCGCTCCTGGTCTCGCCCCTCCTGCTCCTGCTCCTCGTCGAGGCGGCGGTCACGTCCTTCCGGCGGCGGCACGCGCCGGCGTTCCGCCTGTGCGCCGTGTTCTCGCTGCCGCTCCTCGCCGTCGCAGCCGCGGCCTCCCCGTTCGTTTGGGTGAAGGGGAACTGGGTCGCCCCGGCGTACGCCGCGGCGCTCCTCGCCGCGGCGGCGCTCGCGCTGGAACGCGGGCGACGCGCCGCGCGGGTCGCCGGGGCCGTGATCGCCGTCGCGCTGGCCACGACGACGTACCTCCACCTCGTGCCCGTGCTGCCCTGGCTCCCCTTCCCCGCGCGGGACGCGGGTTCCGCCGCGTGGCGCGAGCTGGCGGCGCGCGTCGAGGCGGAGCGGCGCCGGCTGCCGGCCGACGCGTTCGTGGCGGGGTGCAACTACAAGGTCTCCGCGGAGCTCGCGTACTACCTTCCCGATCGCGTCCACACGCTTTCGGGCGAGGTGGCCGGGGACGACGGCCTCCAGTACCGGTACTGGTTCCATCCGGCCGAGATCGCGGGCCACCAGGGAATCGTCGTGCTGGACACGCGCGAGCGCGGGACGTGCCGCCACCTCGCCGAGGCGTGCGGTGCGCTCGTGCCGCTCGATCCCCTCACGGTCCGCCGCGGCGCGGCGCCGGTCACCACGTTTCGCCTGTGGCGTTGCACGTACGCGCGCCCGCCCGCCGTGCTCACGCACCTGGACGGCTCCGAGCCGGCGGCGGCCCATCCCCGCGGGGACGGAGGGCCCGGTTGAAGCTCGGGCCCGCCGTCCCCATCGTAGGGTCGAATGCCCCTCGGAGCCGCCGCGGTCGTGACCGCACTCTCGCTGGGCGCGGGCGCCTCGCACGCAGCGGCGGCGCTCTCGCGGGCGGCGTTCCACCGACCGGCGGATCTGACGCTGCACCTCAGGGACGGCGCGCTGCGCGATCCGGGCGTCACCGCCGACGCGACACCGGGGCGCGACGGCGCTCCGCCGCCCTGCGCCGGCGACGTGTGCCAGCCGGCCGTCGCGGTCCCCGGGTTCGAGCTCCGCCCCGGCCCCTTCCACCGGAGCGAGCTGTTCGTCCTCGCCCTCGGGCGGGCGCACGTCGAGCCGCTCGCGACGATCGCGTGGGCCCTCGTCGCCACGGGCCTGCGCCTCGACTGGTCACCGCCCGTCCTCGAAGGCCCCAACGCGAACGCGCACGGCTGGGGCTCGGTGATGTTGCGGCTGCGCCTTCGTCTCGACGCTCGGAACCACGTCGTGTCGGTGAGCCGCCCCCGCTGATCGAGCCCTCGGGTCGCGCCGTCTTGGTCGCGAGCGCGCGCGCGTTATCGTGAGGCGCTCATGGACGTGAAGATCGTCGTCGCGGGGACCGGGTTTCCCCTGCTCAGGTCGCACCTGGCCGAGGCGATGCCCGAGGCCACCGTCGTGGCGGTGGATCCCGTGGCGCCGAGGAGAGACGGCGAGGCGGGCGAGGTGCTCATCCCCACGAGCAAGACCTCACCCAGCGCCTCGCGCCGTCGCAGCCGGCGAGGCGACAGGGTCGCGGTGGCGGCGGTCATGGCTCCTCCTCGAAGGAAGCGTCGATCGGTCCCGGTCCGGATGTCGACGGACCACGGCGCCTCAGCCCCCCGGGACAGCCGCCGAGGCGTGATCCGGGCGCGCGCAGCCCCGTCGGTGAACGCCTGCCCGGCCGGCGCGAGTTGCATCGGCCGCCGGCACCCTGCTACGCACCGGCGGAGGACCGCTCCCAGGAGTCGAGATGCCCGGAATCCGGCAGAGAGCCATCGAAGGGCTGCGCCCCGGCGACACGTTCACCGTGAGGCGCACGTTCACGGAGGAGGCGACCCGGCGCTTCGGCGACCTCTCGCGGGACCACAACCCGGTCCACTACGATCCGCGGTTCGCGAGCGCGAAGGGCTTCCCGGGCCTCATCTGCCACGGGCTCCTGGTGGGCAGCCTCCTCACCGAGATCGGGGGGCAGATCGGCTGGCTCGCCACGGGGATGGAGTTCCGGTTCGTGAAGCCGGTCTTGTTCGGCGACACCGTCACGTGCCGGTTCACGCTGCTCGAGCTCGACGAGCGCGGGCGGGCGCGCGGAAGCGCGGTCTTCTCGAACCAGCACGGGACGACGGTGATCGAGGCGACGCTCGCAGGACGCGTGCCCGCCGAGGCGGAGCGGGCGATCCTCGCCGCGATCGCGGCGGAGGGCACGGGACCGGCGCGAGAGCCGGAGGACGAATCGTGATCGCGGCGTGGACGCGGGTCACGCCGCGCGCTCAGGGGAACCGACGCAAGCGCCGAGAATGACTATGGATACCGTCCGGCTCCCCGTCCCACGATCGAGAGACGGCATCCCCGGCCCCCGTTAAGTGGCTCGACTCCTTCTTGGGGCGCTGTTGTGATGGGTCGCCGCGACAACGAGCCGCACTCGCGCACCAGGTGCGGCGAGCTCCAACATCCTCGCGCGCGAGGAGAGGGTCGATGACGTCCGCCAACGGCAGCAGGCGCGGCTCCGGGATCGCCGTCGTCGGGGATCTGCACTGGGGGAGCCACTTCTGCCAGTTCTACAAGACCAAGCAGGACATGGCCGACATCGTCGTGCCCTACTTCCGCGCCGGCCTGGAGGGCAACGAGCTCTGCGTCTGGGTGA
Source organism: Anaeromyxobacter sp. (assembly GCA_035708485.1). GTDB lineage: Bacteria > Myxococcota > Myxococcia > Myxococcales > Anaeromyxobacteraceae > Anaeromyxobacter. Next base: position 23,457 of record DASSSJ010000081.1, read on the forward strand.
CGTCCGACTTCTTCACGACCGACGACGCGCTCGCGGCGATGCAGGCCGGCGTCACCGGGTTCGCGGAGTACCGCGCGAGGAGACAGTTCGAGGTGTTCCCGTACACCGACTGGTACCTGAAGGGCGGGAGCTTCGATCTGCGGCGGACGCTCGACATGTGGATCGCCAAGCACGACGAGGCGCTCGCCCGCGGCTTCGCCGGCCTGCGCGTGACCGGGAACCCGTACTGGATCGACAACAAGAAGGACTGGGACGACTTCGCCGCGTACGAGGCGGAGATCAACAAGGTGATCGGCGGGACGAAGCTCCTCGTGCTGTGCACGTACTCGCTGCAGAAGTGCGGCGTCGCCGAGATCCTCGACGTCGTGAAGAACCACGAGTTCGCGGTCGCCATGAACCAGGGGACGTGGCAGGTCGTCAGCATGCCCGCCGGCGGGCGGTAGGACGCCGCGCGTCGCCGCGGGGGCCATCGGGAAAGGGAGGCTCGCACGGCGCAGATCGGCCAGCGGCCCTCGGGCGTCGAGCCCGTCGGCGACCTCGCTTGGGGCAGCCACTTCTGCGTGTTCCACGCGTCGGAGCGCGAGCTGCTGGACGTGCTCGTCCCGTTCGTCCGGGCGGGGCTGGAGGCGCGCGAGGCGTGCTCGTGGGAGGTCCGGCGCCCGCTCGCCGTGGACGACGTCACGGCGGCGCTCGCGCGAGGCGTCCCGGGCTTCGCGGAGTACGTCGCGCGCGGGCAGCTCGAGGTCGTGCCGGCCCCGGAGGAGCCCGGACCGGGAGCGCCGCTCTACGAGGCGCTCGAGCGGCGGCTCGACCGGGCGATCCTCGCCGGCTTCGAGGGGCTCCGCGTCGTGTGTCACGCGGCGGACCGCGCCGAGGCGCGGGCGCTCGGGGCGGCGCTCGACGCGGCGGGCAGGCTCAACGTCCTCGCGGCCCTGCCCTTCGCGCGAGCGCAGCTCGCGGGCGTCGAGCTGCTGGATCGCGTGCAGGAGCACCGGTTCGCGCTGGTCTGCAACTCCGGCCGCTGGGAGGTGCTCAGCGGTTCCGCGGCGCGCGCGTCCCGCGACGCACTCGAGCGCCGCGAGGAGCGGCTGCAGTCGCTCTTCGGGAACACGTCGGAGGGCTTCGCGTACCACCGGATCGTCCTGGACGACCTGGGCAGGCCCCGCGACTACGTCTTCCTCGAGGTGAACCCCGCCTTCGAGCGCCTGACCGGGCTCTCCGCCGACCGGATCGTCGGGAAGCGCGTCACCGAGGTGCTGCCCGGGATCGAGCGAGACCCGACCGACTGGATCGGGAAGTACGGCCGCGTCGCGCTCACGGGCGAGCCCCTGCAGTTCGAGGGCCGCGCGGAGGTGCTGGACCGGTGGTACTCCGTGTCCGCGTTCAGCTCGCGCCGCGGGTACTTCGCCGTCGCGTTCTCGGACGTGACGGCGCGCCGGCAGGCGGACGCGGAGCGCGCCGCGTCCGAGCGCGCGCTGCGCGCGAGCGAGGCGCGCTTCAGGCTCCTGTCGGACAGCGCCGGCCTCCTGCTCTCCACGGACGACCCGCAGCGCGTCGTGAGCACGCTCTGCCGCGACGTGATGGAGCACCTCCGCTGCCAGGTGTTCATCTGCTACCTCGCCGATCCCGGGGCGGAGCGGCTCCACCTGAGCGCCCACGCGGGGATCCCGGAGGCGGAGGCGCGCCGGATCGAGCGCCTCGACTTCGGCGTCGCCGTGTGCGGCTGCGTGGCGCGGGACCGACAGGCCATCGTCGCCGAGGACGTGCAGCACTCGACGGATCGCCGCTTCGAGATCGTCCGCTCCTACGGCGTGCAGGCGTACTGCTGCCACCCCCTCGTCGCCGAGGGCCGCCTGCTCGGCACGCTCTCCTTCGGATCGCGGCTGCGGTCGAGCTTCTCCGACGCGGACGTGGCGCTCATGCGGACCGTCGCCGATCAGGTCGCGGTCGCGACGGAGCGCATCCAGGCGCAGCGCGCGCTGCACGAGGCGAACCAGCGCCTCAAGGACACGGACCGCAGGAAGGACGACTTCCTCGCCGTGCTCTCGCACGAGCTGCGGAACCCGCTCGCGCCGATCCGGAACAGCCTCTACATCCTCGAGCACGCGGCGCCGGGCGGCGAGCAGGCGAAGCGCGCGCTCGACGTGATCGCGCGCCAGGCGAACCACCTGGCGCGGCTCGTGGACGACCTCCTCGACGTGACCCGCATCGCGCGCGGCAAGATCGAGCTCCGGCGCTCGCGCGTCGACGCGCGCGACGTCGTCCACCGCGCCGCGGAGGACTTCACCGGCGTCATGGCCGACCGCGGCCTCGCGTTCCGGACGGTCGTCCCGGACCGCCAGGTCTGGATCGACGCGGACGCCACGCGGATCGCGCAGATCGTCGGGAACCTCCTGCACAACGCCGCCAAGTTCACCCGCGCCGGCGACGAGGTCACCCTCTCGCTCGAGACGCGCGGCGGGACGGCCGAGATCCGCGTCCGCGACACCGGCGCGGGTATCGACCCCGTCCTGCTCCCGAACGTCTTCGACGCGTTCGTGCAGGGCCAGCGCACGCTGGCGCGCACGGAGGGGGGCCTCGGCCTGGGGCTCGCCCTCGTGAAGAGCATCGCCGAGCTCCACGGCGGGGCCGCGCGCGCGGAGAGCGCGGGAAAGGGGCGCGGCGCCGAGTTCATCGTGGCGCTGCCGCTCCTCGCGGGGGAGGCCGCGCAGCCCGCCCTCCCGCGGCCGGCGCGCGCCAGGACCTCGACCGGAGGGCGGCGCGTCCTGGTCGTCGACGACAACGTGGACGCCGCGGACTCCCTCGCCGAGATCGTGCAGATGCTCGGCCACGCGGCGGAGGTCGCCTACGACGGGCCGACCGCGATCGCGAAGGCGCGCGCGAGCCCGCCCGACGTCGTCCTGTGCGACATCGGGCTGCCGGGGATGAGCGGGTACGAGGTCGCGCAGGCGCTCCGGGCGGCGGGGAACCGCGCGCACATGTTCGCGCTGAGCGGGTACGCGCAGCCGGAGGACGTGAAGAACTCGGTCGCGGCGGGGTTCGACGGCCACGTGGCGAAGCCCCTCGTCGTCGAGGATCTCGACCGGCTGCTGGCGTGACGCTCGCGACGTGGTTCCGGGGCGAGCTCGGCGGCACCTCGTGCCGCGACCTCGCCGGCGCGGACCTCTCGACGGTCGCCGGGGTCCTCCGCGATCCCGCCCGGACGACGGTCGCGCTCAGCGCGCGAGCGCGCGGATCACCAGCAGCACGACGAGCGGCGACGCGAGGACCGCCCCCGCCGCGATCCGCGCGCGCCGGGGCCGGCCGAGGAGGAGCAGCAGCGCGCCGGCCACGAACGCCAGGACGAGGAGGATCGTCCAGGGGTGGAGCGGGTGGAGCGCGCTCCGCAGCGACGCCCGGATCGCGGGCGGCACGGGATCGCCGACGAGGTCCGGCAGGCGCTCGCGGAGCAGGTCCTCGGCCGCGATCACCGCCGCGAGGAGACCGGCGCCGACCGCGGCCCACCGCGCCCACGAGAGCTTCAGGAGCGCGCCGGCCCCGAGCACCGCGAGCAGCACCGCCCCGGCGAGCAGCGGCCAGCGGTGCGCGCTCGGCGGATGCCTCGCGAGCCCGGCTCCGAGCGCCGCCGCGCCGGCGAGCAGCACCGCACCGGCGACCCGGCTGCCGAGCGGGAAGCCCTCCTCGCCGCGCGGCGCCGGCCGCGCGACGGTGCGGCGCGGCTCGGACTCCACGGGCATTCCGCAGCGCGGGCAGAGCCAGTCGGAGCGCCGCGTGTGCCTCAGGCCGCACGAAGGGCAGAAGGCCGGCTCGGGCGGGGGCGTGAGGGAGACGGAGGGATCGAGCATGGACGTCCACCCCGCCGGATCGCCGCCGCGCGGGGCCAGGCGGCGATGACAGCACGCGAGCGCGCGCCGCGGCAAGCGCGACGGCGCGGCCGGGTACGTTCGGGTGTGCTCTCGTGCGCGCGGTCCGGCCGGGCGTCAGAGACGGCGCGCCCACCCGGGGCGCAACGGGATCGCGCCCGCGAGCGCGCGGTCCACCGTCGCGACGATCCGCTCGCGATCGCGCGGCAGGCGTCCCTCGAGCGGCAGGTAGTTGGACGCGTGGTTGGTCCGGAAGATCGCGCCGGTGGGGCGGGACTCGGCGACGATCGTCCGCAGCTCCTCCAGCATCCGCTCGATCGAGGGCAGCGCGAACCCGCCGCGCGCCGCCAGCGTCGCGGTGGGCGTGCCGGGAACGACCGTCAGCGTCAGGACCGAGAGGAACTCGGGGTCCATCTCCGTGACGAGCCGCGCCGAGCCCTCGGCGTGCTCGCGCGAGCGCTCCGCGCCGCCCACGCCGAGCAGGAAGATGGCGGACAGCTTCATCCCGGCCGCGCGCGCCCGCCTCGCGGCGAGGGCGTGCTCGGCGAAGCCGGCGCCCTTCGCGATCCGCCGGAACGTGACGCCGTCCCCCGTCTCGGGCCCGACGTAGAGGAGCGAGAGGCCGAGCTCGCGCAGCCGCCGCAGCTCGGCGTCGCTCTTCGCGCCGACGTTCAGCGCGGTGGCGTACGCGCTGACGCGCCGGAGCCGCGGAAACGCCTCGCGGCACGCGAGGAGGAGCGGCTCCCAGCGGTCGAGGCCCATCGCGAGCGCGTCGCCGTCCGCGACGAACACGCGCGTCACGTCCGGCCCGCACTCGCGCCGGGCGAGGCGGACCTCCTCCACCAGCTCGTCCGCGGGGCGGACCCGGTACGCCTTCTCCCGGTACATCGCGCAGTACGTGCAGCGGTTCCACGAGCAGCCGACGGTCGCCTGGAGGATGAGCGACTCGGCCTCGCTGGGCGGCCGGAAGACGGGCGGCTCGTAGCGCACGGCGCGGGGACACGGTAGCACGCCGGTCGCGGGGGCGCGTTCCGGGACGTGGGCGCGCCCGGCCGGTGCACGAGCGGCCCCTACCGCGACGACCCGCTGCTCGCCACGCAGCCGCCGCGGCGACCCCTGCGCAGGACGACGGCCCCGTCACCGGGTCGGCTTCCCGGCCTCCGTCGCGGCCTTCACCTCCCGCAGGCGCCCGGTCGCGACGTCGAACAGGTAGCCGTGGATCGCGATGTAGCCGGGGACGAGCGGGTGCGCGCGGAGCCGGCGCACGTCGCGGACGACGCTCCGCTCCTGGTCGTCGATGGTGAGCCAGTCGATGAACTCGCCCTCCGTCGACCCCGGCGTCTTCCCCACGTCGCGCCAGCCGCGCTCGTCGAGCACGGCCGTGTCGAGGCTCCTCTCGAGCAGCGAGCGCATCACGCCGTCGGTGAACGTCTCCATCCCGCAGTTGCTGTGGTGGATGACGAACCACTCGTTCGTCCCGAGCAGCTTGTGCGAGATGACGAGGGACCGGATCGCGTCGTCGGTGACGCGGCCGCCGGCGTTGCGGACGACGTGCGCGTCTCCCTCGCTCAGGCCGGCGTACTTCGCCGGGTCGAGGCGGGCGTCCATGCAGGTGAGGATCGCGAAGTGCCGCGCCGGCGGCATCGCGAGCCTCCCCTTGTCGCCGAAGGCCCGCGCGTAGCCCTCGTTCGCGTTCAGCACCTCGTTCTCGATGGGCGTCATCCTTCGTCCTCCTCTCCGGGGGTCCGACCCGGTGAGTGGCGAGCGGCGCGCCCGGGCGCACGTCCCGTGTCGGGCGTAAACGGACGTCGTAGTCGCGCGGCGCCGCCGGCCCGCGCGCGACGGGCCGCCGCGGGCGGCGGACGGCAGGCGTCCGCCCGCGGGACCGTCCGGCGGACGGGCACCTTCCCGCCGGCCGCGCTCCGCGGTACGACGCAGGTGCCGCTCCGTGCTGGAGACCTCCGTGCCCACGCCCTACCCGCACCTCCTCGCGCCGCTCGACCTCGGGTTCACGACGCTCCGGAACCGCGTCCTCATGGGCTCCATGCACACGGGGCTCGAGGACCGGCGGAGGGACTTCCCGCGGCTCGCCGCCTACTTCGCGGAGCGCGCCCGCGGCGGCGTCGGGCTCATGGTGACGGGCGGCTTCGCCCCGAACGTCGAGGGTTGGCTCTCGCCGTTCGGCTCCCGGCTCGCGAGCCGCCCGGCCGCGCGCGCGCACCGGCAGATCGCGGACGCCGTCCACGCCGAGGGCGGGAAGGTCGCGCTCCAGATCCTGCACGCCGGCCGCTACGGCGTGACGCCCCTCTCGGTCGCGCCGTCCCGGCTCAGGTCGCCCATCACGCCCTTCACGCCGCGGGCGCTGACCGCCCGCGGGGTCGAGCGGCAGATCCGCGCCTACGTCCGCTGCGCGCGGCTCGCGCGGGAGGCCGGATACGACGGCGTCGAGGTGATGGCCTCGGAGGGCTACCTCATCAACGAGTTCGTCGCCGCCCACACGAACCGCCGCACGGACCGCTGGGGCGGGAGCTACGACAACCGGATGCGCCTGCCGATCGAGATCGTCTCGCGCGTGCGCGAGGCGGTCGGGAAGGACTTCATCCTGATCTACCGGCTCTCGATGCTCGACCTCGTCCCCGCGGGCTCGACCTGGGACGAGGTGGTGCTGCTCGCGCGGGCGATCGAGACGGCGGGCGCCACGATCCTGAACACCGGCATCGGCTGGCACGAGGCGCGGATCCCGACCATCGCCACGAGCGTGCCGCGGGCGGCGTTCGCCTGGGTCACGGCGAAGCTCCGGGGCGCGGTCGCGATCCCGCTCTGCGCCACGAACCGCATCAACACGCCGGAGGTGGCGGAGCGCCTGCTCGCCGACGGCTCGGCCGACCTCGTGTCGATGGCGCGGCCGCTGCTCGCCGACCCCGAGCTCGTGCGCAAGGCGGCGGCGGGGCGCGCCGACGAGATCAACACCTGCATCGCCTGCAACCAGGCCTGCCTCGACCACGTCTTCCAGCGGAAGACCTGCTCCTGCCTCGTGAACCCGCGCGCCTGCCACGAGACGGAGCTGCGGCTCCCGCCCGCCCCCCGGAAGAAGCGGATCGCCGTCGTCGGCGCGGGCCCCGCGGGGCTCTCCTGCGCCACCGCGCTCGCCGAGCGCGGACACGAGGTGGACCTCTTCGAGGCCGGGCCGGAGATCGGCGGCCAGCTCCGCATGGCGGTGGCGGTGCCCGGCAAGGAGGAGTTCCGGGAGACGCTCAGGTACTTCCGGCGGCGGATCGAGGTCCTCGGGATCCGCCTCCACCTCGGCACGCGGGCGTCGGACGAGGTGCTCGAGGCCGGCGGGTTCGCGCACGTGGTGGTCGCGACGGGGGTCGTGCCGCGCGACCCGCGCATCCCGGGCCAGGACCACCCGAAGGTCCTCACGTACGTGGACGTGCTGCTCCACCGGAAGCCGGTGGGGAGGCGCGTCGCGATCGTCGGCGCGGGAGGCATCGGCTTCGACGTCGCCACCTTCCTCGTCCACGCGCCCGCCGCGCCCGGCGAGGAGCTCGCCGCCTGGATGCGGGAGTGGGGGGTCGCCGATCCCGCGGAGGCGCGGGGCGGCGTCGTCGCGCCGCGGCCGTCGCCCCCCGCGCGCGAGGTCCACCTCCTCCAGCGCAAGGCGAGGAAGCCCGGGGCGGGGCTCGGGAAGACGACCGGCTGGATCCACCGGACCGCGCTCAAGCGGAAGGGCGTCGAGATGCTCGGCGGCGTGAACTACGAAGGGATCGACGACCGGGGCCTCACGATCAGCTTCGGCGAGAAGCACGAGCGCAGGCGCGTCCTCGAGGTGGACCAGATCGTCCTCTGCGCGGGGCAGGAGTCGCTGCACCTCGGCGAGGCCGAGCTCCGGGCCCGGAAGCGCGGCACCCGTGTCCACGTCATCGGCGGCGCGAAGCTCGCCACCGAGCTGGACGCGAAGCGCGCGATCGCGGAGGGGACCCGGCTCGCCGCGGAGCTGTGAAACCCGGGCGCATCAGCGCCCTCTATCCGGCCGACAGGATCAACTGAATTGCCCCGCGCCGGCGCGGTCCGTACCGTCGCGCCCGAACCAACCACCCGATGCGCGGCGGCCCCGCGGGTCCGCCCGCGGAGATCCGGCCATGATCCTCCTCCTCCTCGGCCCTCCCGGCGCGGGAAAGGGCACCCAGGCGAAGCTGCTCGCGCAGGAGTACCGCATCCCCCACGTCTCGACGGGCGACATGTTCCGCGACCACAAGGCGCGCGGCACCGAGCTCGGCAAGAAGATCCAGGCGGTCATGGACGCGGGCGGCCTCGTCACCGACGAGATCACGAACGCCCTCGTGGACGACCGCCTCTCCCGGCCGGACGTGGCCGGCGGGCTCATCCTCGACGGCTACCCGCGCACGACCACCCAGGCCGAGCACCTCGACCGCACGCTGCGCGCGGCGGGGCGCGGGATCGATCGGGTGGTGTCGTACGAGATCGCGACCGACGTCGTCGCCGAGCGCATGGGCGGCCGGCGCAGCTGCCCGCGGTGCGGCGCCGTCTACCACGTGACGGCGAACCCGCCCCGCCGCGCGGGCCTGTGCGACGCCAACGACGGCGAGCTCGTGCTGCGCGACGACGACCGGCCCGAGAACGTGCGGAAGCGGATGGAGGAGTACGCGGCGAAGACGGCGCCGCTGAAGCGCTTCTACCAGCAGCGCGGGCTCGTCGCGGAGATCGACGCCCAGGGAGCGCCCGCCGAGGTCCTCGCGAGCACCCGGGCGGCGCTGAAGGGGGGGCCGAGGACCGCGGCGTAGGCTCAGCGCAGCCGCAGGATCCGGACGGCGCCGGCGAGGACGAGCGTCGCGACGGCGGTCCCGATGACGAGGTCCGGGAGGCGCGACCCGGTCCAGGCGACGAGCGCGCCGGCCGCGACGACGCCGAGGTTCGCGAGCACGTCGTTCGTGGAGAAGATCCAGCTCGCCCTCATGTGCGCGCCGCCGTGGCGGTGCCGCGCGACGAGGAGCAGGCAGCTCACGTTCGCCGCGAGCGCGACCGTCGAGACCGCGATCATGGCGGGCGGCTCCGGCGCGCTCCCCGCCACGAGCCGCCGGACCACGTCGGCGAGGACGCCGAGCGCGAGCGCCGCCTGGAACGCCCCGGACACATGGGCGGCGCGCAGCTTCGCGCGGGCGGCCCTCCCCACGGCGTAGAGGCCGAGCCCGTACACCGTCGCGTCGGCGAGCATGTCGAGCGAGTCCGCGATGAGCCCCGTGGACTCGGCGAGCCACCCCGCCGCGAGCTCCACGCCGAACATGACCGCGTTGATGGCGAGGAGGATGCGCAGGGTCCGCGCCTCGACCGCGTCGGTCGCCGGCGTGGCGCCGGGCTCCGCCGGCGCGGCCGCCCCGCTCCCCGTGACCGTCGCGCCGAGCCCGAGCGGCTCGAGCTTCGCGAGGAGCGGGCCGGGATCTCCCGCGTGCAGCACCGTCAGGACCCGCCCCTGCAGATCGAACCGGAGGTCCGCGATCCCCGCGACGCCGTCGAGGGCCATGCGGATCATCCGCTCCTCGGACGGGCAGTCCATCCTCGGAACGGCGAACACGGTCTTCGTCGTGGCGGGCGAGGGCATCGTCCGCGGAGTCTACCCTCCGGTCATTTCTTGGGCGACTCGGCGGGCGCGGCCGGCGCAGGCGCGGGCGCCGCAGGGACGGCCGCCGGCGCGGCCGGCGCAGCCGCGGGCGCCGCCGCAGGGACGGCCGCCGGCGCGGCCGGCGCAGCCGCGGGCGCCG
>DASSSJ010000082.1:0-18144 GCA_035708485.1 Anaeromyxobacter sp.
GTCGTCGATCACCGGGATCGCGCCGACCCGCTCGTCGGCGAACACCTCGAGCGCCTGCGCGAGCGTCGCCGTGGGCGGCAGCGAGACGGGATCCGGCGTCATCGCCTCCAGCACCGGCTGGGAGAGCGCGTCCGCCGTCGCGTCGGCGAAGCGCGCCACGTCGGTGCCCAGCCGGGCCCGGAGGTCCCGCTCCGAGATCATGCCCACGAGCGCGCCCGTCGCGTCCACGACCGGCAGGTGCCGGAAGCCGCCCGCCGCCATCTCCGCGGCCGCGTCCGAGATCGGCGCGGCCTCCTCCACCGTCGCGGGGCCGCGGGTCATCACGACCGACAGCCGCACGCGCCGGAGATCCAGCTCGGTGAGCGCCATGGCGCACCTCCCGACGCGAATAGATGCCTCGCCGCGGCCGCCGTCGAGGCGCCGCGACGGGCCTGCGCGCGACGGCGCGCCCCCGGAGGGAGGTCTCCGGGCGCGTCCCCTGCCCGCCCGGCGCCGGCCCGCCGGTTGCCGGACGGATCCCGTTAGGGCACACTCGCGGGCTTTCGGGCACGGCAATCCCGCCGTGCTCGCGAGGGCAGAGGGATCGCGCCCGAAGCCCAAGGAGCAGTCGCCATGATGAAGGCAGAGCTGGAGCAGATCTACCAGGACGTCCTGAAGCGGAACCCCGGGGAGGTGGAGTTCCACCAGGCGGTGAGGGAGGTGCTCGAGTCGGTCGGGCCGGTGATCGCGAAGTACCCGGAGTTCAAGGAGCGCAAGATCATCGAGCGCATCGTGGAGCCGGAGCGGCAGATCATGTTCCGGGTCCCCTGGCAGGACGACCGGGGCGAGGTCCACATCAACCGCGGCTTCCGCGTGCAGTACAACTCGGCGCTCGGCCCGTACAAGGGCGGCCTGCGGTTCCACCCGTCGGTCTACCTCGGCATCATCAAGTTCCTCGGCTTCGAGCAGATCTTCAAGAACGCCCTCACGGGCCTCCCGATCGGCGGCGGCAAGGGCGGGTCCGACTTCGATCCGAAGGGCAAGTCGGACGACGAGGTGATGCGCTTCTGCCAGAGCTTCATGACGGAGCTGTGGCGGTACGTCGGCGAGTACACGGACGTCCCGGCCGGTGACATCGGCGTGGGCGGCCGCGAGATCGGCTACATGTTCGGCCAGTGGAAGCGGCTCACCTCGAAGTACGAGGCGGGCGTCATCACGGGGAAGGGGCTCGACTACGGCGGCTCGCTCGTGCGCACCGAGGCGACGGGCTACGGCGCCACGTTCTTCGTGGACGAGATGCTGAAGGTCCGCAAGGACGGCTTCGAGGGCAAGAAGTGCGTCGTCTCCGGCTCCGGCAACGTCGCCATCTACACGATCGAGAAGATCCACCAGCTCGGCGGCAAGGTCGTCGCCTGCTCCGACTCGAACGGCTACGTCTACGACGAGAAGGGCATCGAGCTCGACCTCGTGAAGCGCCTGAAGGAGGTCGAGCGGCGCCGCATCAAGGACTACGTCGAGGCCCGCAAGCACGCGAAGTACGTCGACGGCGGCAACATCTGGGAGATCCCCTGCCAGGTTGCGATGCCCTCCGCGACGCAGAACGAGATCAACGGCAAGGACGCCGCGCAGCTCGTGAAGAACGGCTGCGTCGCGGTCGGCGAGGGCGCGAACATGCCCACGACGCCCGAGGGCATCAAGGTGTTCCTCGACGCGAAGGTCGCGTACGGCCCGGGCAAGGCCGCGAACGCCGGCGGCGTCGCGACCAGCGCGCTCGAGATGCAGCAGAACGCGACCCGCGACACCTGGACGTTCGAGTACACCGAGAAGCGGCTCGCCAACATCATGAAGAACATCCACCAGGCCTGCTACGAGACCGCGGAGGAGTTCGGCGCGAAGGGCAACTACGTCGTCGGCGCCAACATCGCGGGGTTCGTGAAGGTGGCGAAGGCGATGGTGGCGCACGGGCTCGTGTAGCCCGGCCCGTCCGCTCGCGACCCACGGCGGCCCCCGCGCTCCGGCGCGGGGGCCGTCTGCGCTCCGGAGCGGCCTACCGCATCACCAGCGGCACCTCGACGTGCATGGTGTCCCCCTTGAACTTCGGGAACACCATGAGGCGCGCCGCGCTCTTCAGGCAGGAGCCGAGCTCGGTCCCGTTCAGGGTGACGTCGTCCAGCGTCGGGTAGGTCACCGCCCCGCTCGTCTGGATGTTGAGCCGCAGCATCACGCGGCGGCCGTCGAGCTTCACGTCGCTGCCCCGCGCAGCCTGGATGCACCCGTCGAACGCGGTCTTCGTCGAGCGGAGCACGCCCTCGATCTGCCCCTGCGTGAGGCCGCCCTCCGGCTCCTGGGCGGCCTTGTCCGCGGCCGCCTGCTGCCGGGCGACGCGCTCGCGCTCCCTGGCCTCGGCCGCGGCGCGCTCCCGCTCCTCCCGGGCCGCGCGCTCGCGGGCCAGCTTCGCGTCGCGCTCGGCCTTCGCGGCCGCCTCGCGCTCCGCCCGCTCGCGCTCGCGGGCCGCCCGCGCCTCGCGATCCCGCTCCTCCCGGGCCGCGCGCGCCTCCCGGTCCCGCGCCTCGCGGGCCGCGCGCGCCTCCCGCTCCTTCTCCTCGCGGGCGGCGCGCTCGCGCGCCTTCGCCTCGCGCTCGCGGGCCTCGCGCTCGGCGCGCGCCTGCTCCGCGCGAGCCTGCGCCTCCTCGCGCTCGCGCCGCCGCTGCTCGGCGCGGGCGTCGGTCTTCGGCTTCTCCGGCGCGGCCTCCGTCGTCTCGGGCGGCGGCGTGGGCGCGGCCTGCGGCGGCGGCGGCGCCGGCGGCGGCGGAGTCGTGACGGGCACGGGCGTCGCCACCACGGGCGGCGCGTGGGCGGGCCCCGGCGCCTTCTTCCCCGAGGAGAGCATCACGAACGCGAGGATGCCGACGAGCACGGCGACGCCCGCGCCGATGAGCACGAGCGGGAGCGCGCTCTTCACCTGCTTCGGCTTCGGGATGACCGGGACCTTCGGGACGGGCGGCGGCGAATGCCGCGGCGGCGGGTCGGGCGCCGAGGTCGCCGAGATGTCGTCCCGCAGGTCGGCGAACATGTCCGCCAGGGGCGGCGCGCCGCGGTGCGTCTCCGGGAGCGACGCGCGCGCCGCGGCGAGGAAGGGATCGTCGGGCCGCTTCGGCGGAACGTCCGGGACGGACGGCACGTCCGAGAAGAGATCGACGTACCCCGCGTCCCCGTGCGGCGGCGTGGTCTCGAGCGCGTGCGGGCCCCGCATCGACGCGGCGGAGACCTCGGTCGTCGAGTCGAGCGCGAGGCCCGCGTTCCCGCGCCCGCGCGACGGCTCGGGCCAGGAGACCTCGAGGTTCACGGGCGAGGACGGCGGCTCGCTCGAGGCTGCGCTGCTTCCTGCGGGGGCCTCCAACGCGGGACCCGAGCCGGAGGAGGCCTTGACCACGATGAGGTGGCCACAGGCCTTGCACTTCAGCTTGTACACCCGGCCGGGCGCGGGATTCTCGGCGGTGGCGTACTTCTTCCCGCACCGCTCGCAGGAGAATTTCACGGTCGAATCCTACTGTTACATTTCGCCACAGCGCAAGAACACCGCCCGTGGGACTCGTCCCGCGACCCCGAGACACCTGGCGGAAACGGGCCCGAAGCCCGCGCCCGGCCTACCGCTCGCGCAGGAACAGCCCGAAGCCCGCGAACTTCCCCTCGACCCGGACCGGGAAGGCGACGGCCGCGAGGTGCCGGGTCCGTCCCGGCGCGGCGAGGGTCTCGCCGACCACGTCCCGCGCCTCCGGCCGCCCCGTCTCGCGCGCGGCCTTCACGGCGGCGGCGACCTGCTCGCCGGTGACGCCGGGCAGCACGTCGGCGAGCCTGCGGCCCTCGTGCGCCTCGGGGGGTATCCCGGCGAGCCGGACGAAGGCGGGGTTCATGCGGACGATCCGGCCGTCCTCGCCGACGAGCAGGAGGGCCGCGGGGGCCGCCGACACGAGCGCGGCGAGCACCGCCGAGGCGGACTCGGCCTCGGCCCGGCTCCGGGCGGCGTCGTCGAACAGGCGCGCCCGCTCGATCGCCGCCGCGCACGGCTGCGCGACGAGCCGCACGAAGTTCCGCTCGTCCGCCTCGAGCCGGCGCGGCTCCGCGAACGCGACGGTGAGCGCCCCGACCGCGCGCCCGGACGCGAGGAGCGGCACGACCGCCCAGGCGCGCTCCTCGCGCCGCGCGCGCTCGGCCGCGAGCAGCGGGTAGCGCTGGTCGATCTCGTCGGGAGAGTCGAGCCACAGCGCGCGCCCCGAGCGGATGACCTCCGCGGCGGGCTCCGGCGCGTCCAGCCGGCTCGGCTCCGCGCCCACCGCGGAGGCGCGGCCGTGGCGGGCGAGGAGGACGACGTCCTCCGGCCCCTCGAGCGCGTGGATCTCCGCGGCGCACGCGCCGACCGCGCCGAGCGCCCGGAACGCCGCGGCCGCGACGTCGCGCGGCGTCGCCGCCGCGGACAGCGTGCCGGCCGTGAGCTGCAGCTGCTGCAGCCGCTCGGCGAGCCGCTTGTGCGCGTCGAAGAGGCGCGCGCGCTCGATCGCGCGGGCGGACTGGACCACCATCGCGAGGACGAACGCCCGCTCCTCCTCGTCGAGCGCCCGCGGCTCGGAGTAGTGGAGGCCGACGGCCCCCTTCCAGCCGGAGAGCGTGAGCGGGATCGCGACCCACGCGCCGACGCCCTCGCGCTTCGCGAGGGGGACGAGGGTGGGGAAGCGCGCCGCGATGTCCTCCGGCGAGGAGAGCCAGACCGGCTCGCCGGTGCGGTACGCCTCGGCGCCGGGCAGCGGCTCGTCCGCGAACACGCGCCGGTATCCCGACGCGAACTCCTCCGAGACCCCGATCCCCTGCACGAGCTCGAGCTCGCCCGGGCGGCGCTCGGAGAAGATCGTCACCGCCTTGGCGTCGGCGACGCCGAGCCCGTGCTCGAAGACGATCCGGGCGACCTCCTCGCGCGTGGTGGCGCCGGACAGGGCCTCCGTCAGCGACTGCAGCCGCTCGAGCCGCGCGAGCCGCTCGAGGCGGACGCGCGGGGTCGCGGGGCCTGGCGTCGTGCGCGGGCTCACCTCAGGACTCTAGCGCATCGGCGGGCGGCCGGGGGTGCCCGGGCCTCACTCGGTCGCGGAGTGGGCCTTCGGCGCCTCCTCGTGGATGGAGACGGTCTTCACGTTCACGAACTCGCGGATCCCCTCGCGCGCGAGCTCGCGCCCGTAGCCGGAGCGCTTCACGCCGCCGAACGGCAGGCGCGGGTCGGAGGCGACCATCGCGTTCACGAACGTCGCGCCCGCCTCGAGGTCGTCCACGAGCCGGCGCCGCTCCTCGGGATCGCTCGTCCACACCGACGAGCCGAGGCCGAACGGAACGTCGTTCGCGACCGCGATCGCCTCCTCCAGGTCCTTCACCCGGAAGAGCATCGCGACCGGCCCGAAGATCTCCTCGCGGTACGACGGCGAGGTCCGCGGGATCCCGGCGAGCACGGTGGGCGGGTAGTAGAACCCCTTCCCGCCCGGCGCCTTGCCGCCCACGAGGAGCCGCGCGCCATCCTTCACCGCCGCGTCCACCTGCCCGACGAGCTTCTCGAGCTCGGCCGCGGTGGCGAGCGGGCCGACGTCGGTGGCCGGGTCCATGGGGTCGCCCACCCTGAGCGCGCCCATCCGCGCCGCCATCTCGCGCTCGAACCGGTCGTAGACGCGGTCGTGGACGATGAAGCGCTTCGCCGCGATGCAGGACTGGCCGTTGTTGATGCAGCGGGCGGTCACCGCGGTCTTCACCGCGGCCTCGAGGTTCGCGCTCGGCATCACGACGAACGGGTCCGAGCCGCCGAGCTCGAGCACGGTCTTCTTGACGACCTTGCCCGCCGCCGACGCCACCGCCGCGCCGGCCCACTCGCTGCCGGTGAGCGTCGCCGCGACGACGCGGTCGTCCTCCACGATGCGCGCGACGCGCGACGACCCGACGAGGAGCGTCTGGAAGCAGCCCTCGGGGAAGCCGGCCAGCCGGAAGACCTCCTCGATGGCGAGCGCGGACTGCGGGACGTTGGACGCGTGCTTGAGGAGCCCGACGTTCCCGGCCATCAGCGCGGGCGCGGCGAACCGGAACACCTGCCAGAACGGGAAGTTCCAGGGCATCACGGCGAGCACCGGCCCGAGCGGCAGGAAGCGCACGTAGGAGCGGGTGGCGCTCGACTGCACCTCCTCGTCCGCGAGGAACCGCTCCGCGCCGTCCGCGTAGAAGCGACACACCCAGGCGCACTTCTCCGCCTCGGCGACGGCCGACCTGAACGTCTTGCCCATCTCGAGCGTCATGGTGCGCGCCCACTGCTCCGCGCGCTTCTCGAGCACGTCGGCGGCGGCGCGCATGAGCGAGGCGCGCTCGGCGAAGGGGCGGCGGCGCCACGTCCGGAACGTCTGGGCGGCGCGCGCGAGGCGCGCCTCGAGCTCCGCGTCGGAGAGCTCCTCGAAGCGGCCGAGGACCTCGCCGTTCGCCGGGTTCACGGAGGTCATCGTCGGCATCGCGCGTCCCTTCCTTTCGTCGCGCCCGGGCTGAACGCGGCGTTCGGGCGTGCACGCTACCACGGCCGCCGCGGCCGCCGGCGCGCCCTCCCTCAGGGCCGCTCGCCGCGAGTCCCCTGCAGCGCCGGGAACCCGCCGGGCTCCGGGTCCGCCCCGCGCCGGAGGATCGCGAGCCGCTCGCGCATGGCGGCGATCTCGGCGGTCTGCGACGCGATGATCTCCTCGGCGAGCCGGCGCGTGAGCGGATCGCGGCCGTGCACGAGGACGAGCCGGGCCATCTCCACCGCCCCCTCGTGGTGCGGGATCATCATCGCGAGGAAGTCGACGTCCGCGTTCCCCGTGTAGCCGGGGGCGTGCATGTCCCGCATCATCCGGGCCATGCCGGCGTCCATCTCGCTCTCGAACACCTCGAGCCGCGAGACCTTCTGCGACACGACGAAGGCGAGCTTGCCGTCGGCGGAGAACCAGACCTGCGCCGGGCCGTCGAGGCACTCGAGGTACCGGCGCGCGGCGCTCGAGGCGCCGCCCGCGGCCTCCCGCGCCGCCGCCGGGTCGACGATGGCGATCCGGCTCTCGCCCCGGACCGTCACCCAGAGCTCCTTCCCGTTGCGGGTGAAGGTGGGCTCGTGCGGCTCCCGGCCGACGAGGACGCCGCTCGTGAGCCGCTCGGCGTTGGTCTGGTCGCCGGCGCGCGGGTTCGGCGCGTTGCCCACGACCTTCAGCGCCTCCAGGTCGACGAGGTAGACGTTGCTCGTCCCCCGGCCCGTGCACGCCAGCAGCCGGTTGTCGGGCGACGGGGCGGCGCCGTGGATGGCGATCGCGCCCCGGTAGAGCGGCTTGTTCACCATCGCCGCGTGGCTCGGCGTGACCCCGCCCGTCACCAGCCGGAACGGCGGGCGAGGGTCCTCGTCGAAGGAGGTGAGGTTGATCGTCCCCGAGACGGCGTTCGTCGCGGGATCGATCACGGAGAGCGTGTTCGAGTCCTCGTTGCACAGGATGACGCGGTCCCGCGGCTCGCGCGCCGCCTGCGCGCCCGCGCCGCCGAGGGGCAGCGCCGCCCCGAGCGCCGCCGCGCCCGTCGTCACGAGGAACTCCCGCCGCGTCTAGTCCATCGCCGTGCCTCCTCCCGTCGCGCCGCGCGGCGGGGCTCCGGCCCCGCGCGCGACCGACGACGACATCGGGCGCGCGCCGCGCGGTTTCCAAGCGAAATTCGGGGGAGGACCCCATCGGAGTCCCGCCTCGGACGCTCCCGGTGAAGTCCGCCTCGTCGCGGCCGCGCGATCCGCGCGGCGCGGGCGGCCGCCTCAGGCCTCCGTCTCCGCGTGCGGCGCGTCCACCGGCTTCGACTCGGGCGAGCCGCGCTGCCGCAGGAAGACCGAGAGCACCACGATGGCCGCCACGGCGAGGAACTCGCTCTGCCAGTTCTGCAAGGACTCGAACCAGAAGCGGCTGCTCGCGACGTACCCGGCGACCGAGACCGCGGGCTGCCCGTGCTGCGCCTGCTCCGCGTTGTAGGCGGCGCGCCCGGCGACCGCGTGCAGCCCGAACGAGAAGAGGAAGAGCGCGACGAGCGACAGCGTGAGCGACCGCTCGTACAGGGCGAGGAGCAGGCCGCCGCGGTGGACGGGCCAGGGCGCGCCGCGGCGCGGCCTCGGCGCGCGGTCCGCCTCGGCCTCGCCCTCGACCGGCCGCGACTGCGACGAGCCCTTCTGGCGGAGGAACACGGTGAGCCAGACGAACGCCGCCATCTGGAGGAACTCGCTCTCCCAGTTCTCGGCGGTGCTCTCCCAGAACTCCCCGGAGCGGAGGTACTCGCCGAACGCGATCGGCTCCTCGCCGTGCTCGCGCCGCTCCTCGATCTCGTGCCGGAACCCGACGAGCGCGTGGCCCGCCCAGAACACGGCGAACAGGGACAGCATCACGATGGTGAGCCCGTTCCGACGCCACATGACGTTCCTCCTGCGCGCCCCGGCCCCCCCGGAAGGTGTGCACGGCTCCCGCTCCGGCGCGGCGCTCGCCCTGGCGACGCTCGCGCGGGCGGCCCGGCGGCGCGCGGGGACGGGGGCTGCCGTCCGCGGCTCGCGGCCGACGCGCGGCCGCCTCCTCCCCGTCCGCTCGGCCGCACGGGCAGCGCGGCGTGCCGCGCGCCGGCGCTCGCGGCGCGGTTCCGCGCGGCCCCGAGGGTCACGCGCCGGCTTGGGTCGCGTCGCTCCGGAGCGCGAGCTCCCGCGGATCCGGGTCGAGGTACGTCTGGCCGGCGAGCCAGGCGACCTCCCGCGCGCCGGCGTGGCGCCGCACGTGGCGGCGCAGGAGCGCGAGGGGCGCGGCGCGCGGCGCGTGCCCCCGCGCGTAGCGGGCGATCGCCCCGGCGAGCTCGCGCCGGTCCGGCGCGTCGAGCAGGTCCGCGAGGCGCGCCGCCGCGTGCCGGAGCGCGCTCGCGTGCCCGCGCCGCGTCGCGGGGACGGCGAGCGCGGCCATGAAGCGCGCGCCGTACCGCTCGACCGTCCTCGCGATCGACCCCTTCCCCATGCCGCGGACGAGCGCGCCGAGGGCGCGGTACGCGGCGGGGCCGTGGGCGATGAGCGCGAGCTCGTGCGCGGCGTGGAAGCGGACGAGGTCGCGGCGGCGCGTGCCCGCGGCGGCGGCCTTCCAGCGCGCGTACGCGAAGATCCGCTCGACGAAGCTCTCGCGCAGGGCGGGGTCGCTCAGCCGGCCCTCCTCCTCGATCGGGAGGAGCGGGATGCGGTCCACGAGGACGCGCGCGAACATCCCCACGCCGTCGCGCCGCGGCGGCCCGCCGCGCGCGCCGTGGACGCGGACGCGCACCATGCCGCACGACGGCGAGTCCTTCTTCGTGACGTAGCCGTGGAGGCCGAGCGCCTCCAGCTCGCGCACGCGCGCGGCCGCGAAGCGGAGCATCGCCGCGGTGTGGTCCTTCCCGCTCCGCTCCGCGACGAGCCGCGGCGCGGCGGCGGTCCCGACGAGGCGGATGGGCTCGCGCGGCACGCCCATGCCGAGCTCCAGCTCGGGGCAGACCGGCACCCACTCGACGAACGCGCCGAGCACCTCCACGACGAACGCGTCGCGCCTGTGCTGGCCGTCGTAGCGGACCTCGCGCCCGAGGAGGCACGAGGACACGCCGAGGCGGAGGCGGGTGCGGGGCATTCGCGCCGGTAGCGTAGGGGAGCGCCGCCGCCCGCGCATCCCCCGGCGCGCCCGCCGGCAGGCGACGGCCGCCCTCCCCGGTCACGCCTCCCGGCGGGCGACGAGGACGCCCGCCACGAACCCGGCGGCGATCGCCGCGATGCCGCGGAGCCGCGGGGGACGGGCCGCCGCGGGCGCGAGGCGCGCCTCGACGCCCCGCCCCGGCTCGTCCGCCGGCCGCGCGTGCGCCGGGATCGTCTCGCCGAACGCGGCGGCGCGGGCCTTGGGCTCCGTCCCCGAGTCGTCCATCCGCTTGGCGCCCTCGCGCTTCCCCTCGGGCGAGGCGTGCTCGATGAAGGCGTTGATCTCGGCGCCCACGAGGAGGACGAGCGACGAGATCCACATCCACAGGAGGAGCACGATCACGCCTCCGAGCGCGCCGTAGGTCTTGTCGTAGCCCCCGAACGCCGCCACGTACTTCGAGAACCCGTACGACGCGAGCACCCACAGGACGACGCCGACCGCCGAGCCGGGCGTGATGAACTTGAACTCCTGCTCCACGTCCGGGAGCGCCCAGTACATCACCGCCCAGACGAACATCATGATGATCCCGGCGACCGGGAGCCGGAGCCAGGTCATCGCGGTCCCGATGGGGCCGCCGATCCGCTCGCCGAGCGGCCCCGCGCCGACGGCCACGAGCGCGGCGGCGAGGCCGAGCGCGCTCGCGACGACCGTCATGAGGACCGCGAGGCCGCGCACCTTCCAGAACGGCCGCCCCTCCCGCACGTCGTAGGCGACGTTGAGCGCGCGGATCACGGCGGTGACCCCGCCCGACGCGGCCCAGAGCGCGCCGAGGGCGCCGAACCCGACGAGCGTCACGTTCTGCTGCTGCCCGAGCTGCCGGATCCGGTCGGCGATGATCTGGGTCGCCGCGCCGGGCGCGACCCGGGCGAGCTCGCCCACCATCTTCTCGGCGTCGGCGGGCGTGATGAACAGGCCCGCGAGCGCGACGAGGAAGAGGACGAACGGGAAGAGGGCGAGGACGCCGTAGTAGGTCACGGTCGCGGCGAGGTCCGTGACGCCGTCGCGCGAGATCTCGCCCCACACTCCCTTGCCGAACTCCTTCCAGCTCATGCCGTTTCCGGGCAGGCGCACGGTGGACCTCCGGCGGGAAACGTGACCATCGCCGCTCGTCCGCGGCACGGGGTCGTCGCGCGGCGGGCGTGCGGCGCGGCGTTCCGGCGGGCTCCCGCCGACCAGGCGGGCCGCCCGCCGCCGCGGGTCATCGCCGGCGCGCGCGCGGGCTCAGCGGGCGAACGACGCGCCGAAGCCGAGCACGGCCCCGAAGACGGCATGGGCGAGGAGGACCACGGCGGCCGTGCTCCACCCGTAGTTGCGGCCGAGGAAGCCCGGCGGCTCGATGCGGCGCTCGCTGGTGGGACCGGCGTGCGGCCGCGCGATGCGCGGGTGCACCGCCGGGAGCGCCTGGAGCCCGACGGCCGCGACGAACAGACCGTGCACCAGCCCCACCGCGGCGCCGAGCGCGACGCTCGGCCGCCCCGTCGCGGCGAACACGCCGAAGTACGCGAGCGAGAGGACCCATCCGTTCACGAGGTGCACCGCGATCCCCACGGCGCGCGCGCGGTCGCGATCGGGCGTGAAGAAGGCGCCGAGGAGCGACGGGAGGCTGAGCCGCGTGAGCCCCATCCCCTGGCTGCCCGCCAGGATCGTGGTGAGGACGACGGTCGCCCCGAAGCCCCACACCGCCCACGAGAGCACGCTCACGGCGGCGCCTCCGCCGCGGCGCCGGGCCGCTCGCCCGCGCGCCGCCGCGCCTCCGCCCGCGCGCGCGCCTCGACGGCGAGCGCGGCGGAGACGAGCCCCACGTGCGTGAACCCCTGCGGGAAGTTCCCGAGCGCCGCGCCCGTGGCCGGCGCGATCTCCTCCGCGAGGAGGCCGACGTCGTTGGCCCGCGCGAGGAGCGCCTCCATCCACGCCACCGCCTCGTCGAGCGAGCCGCCGCCGGCCGCGAGGTGCTCCGCCGCCCAGAACGAGCAGATGCCGAACGCGCCCTCGCGCACCGCGAGGCTCGGCTCGTACCGGTAGAGGAGGCCGGGCGCGGGCGACAGCCGCTCGCGGACGAGCCGCCACGTGCCGGCCATCCGCGCGGACCCCGGCGCCTCGTACCCGAAGTGGCCGAGGCGGAGCAGCGCGGCGTCCACCTCGTCGCCGTCCGGGTGCGCGACGAAGCTCCCGAGCCGCTCGCTCCAGCAGCGCCGGTCCACGAAGGCGCGGATCGCGTCGCGCTCCCGCGCGATCGCCTCGGAGCGGAGCCGCCCGAGGTGGCCCCGCGCGTGGAGCCAGAGGAGACGATCGAGCGCGACCCACGCGAGCACGAGCGAGTGCGTGTGCAGGCGCGGCGTCTCGCGCGGCTCCCAGATCCCGCTGTCGGGGTCGCGCCAGTGCCGGCAGAGCTGCTCGCCGAAGCCGCGCAGCATCGCCTGCACGTCGCGGTCGAGGCGGACGCCCCGGCGCACCACCTGCGTCACGGCGTCCACGACCTGGCCGTACACGTCGAGCTGCACCTGGTCCGCCGCGGCGTTCCCCACCCGGACCGGCCGCGCGCCGCCGTGCCCCGCGAGGTGGGGCAGCGTCCGCTCGCGCGGCGGGCGCCGCCCGTACACGTCGTAGAGCACCCGCAGCTCCGGGCGCGTGAGCCGGGTCGCGTGCAGGAGCCAGTCGGTGAACGCCTCGGCCTCCGCACGGCACCCGATCCCGTAGAGCGCCCGGACGGTGAGGGCGGCGTCGCGCAGCCAGCAGAAGCGGTAGTCCCAGTTCAGGTCGCCGCCCGGGCGCTCGGGGAGCGACGTCGTCGGGGCGGCGACGATGGCGCCCGTGGGCGCGAAGGACAGGAGCTTCAGGACGAGCGCGCTCCGCTCCACCTCCTCGCGCCAGGGACCGCCGTACGTGAGGCCGGCGGAGAAGGCGCGCCAGGTGCGCACCGTCCGGCGGAGCGCCTCCTGCGCCTCGTCGAGCGGCGGCAGCACGCAGGGGCCGCCCGCGTCGAAGGCGAGCGACACCACGACCGCGTCGCCCTCCCGCAGCGCCGCGCGCCCGCGCGCCACGCCGTCCGCGCAAAGGCGCAGCGGCACGGTCGCGCGGAGCGTCGTCACCTCCGCGCCGCGCTCGAGCCGGAGCCCGAGGAGCCCGCGGTCGCGCAGGCGCGCGCGCTCCGCCCCGAAGCCGGGGCGCAGGTCCGCCTCGACCGCGACCTCCACCTCGCCGCGCGCGCACTCCGCGATCCGGACGAGCTCGTGCTCCGGGAACTCCCGCCGGCGGAGGTCCTCCTCGCCCGCGACGGCCATGAAGTCCACGACGCGCAGTGACCCCGCCGCGGACTCGTGCCGCGTCACGAGGACGTTCGTGCCGGCGACGTACGCCCGCGCCGCTCGCGCCGGCGACGCCGGCCCGACGCGCAGGTGCCCGCCGCGCTCCGGATCGAGGATCGCGGCGAGCGCCGCGGGCGAGTCGAACCGCGGCCAGGCGAGCCAGGTGACGTCCCCGCCCCGATCGATCAGGGCGGCGCTCCGCCCGTCGCCCACCACCGCGTGATCCTCGATGCGGGAGCCGGCCGCCATGCTCCGAGGATGCGTCCGGCGCCGCGCGGGTGACGCCTCGGGCTCGCCCGCCCGCGCGCCAGGCGGCCCCCCCGGCGGGGCCGCGCTCGGCGGCTCCCCGGTGCCCAGGGCCGCCGCGCGCCCGCGCTCAGCGCCCCCGCCGGCGCGCCGTCTGGACGAGGAACCAGACGACGAGCACGAGCAGGATCCACGGCAGCATCCGCGGGCTGCGCGCGACGACGACGATCGCGGCGGCGAGCAGGAGCGCGAGCGGCCAGCTGATGCGGAGCATGGGAGCGCATGATACGGGAGAATCCGCTCCATGGCGCTGCTCTCGATCCCGTGGTGGCTCCCGCTCGGCGAGGTCCCGGAGGTCCCGGCGACGCGCCTCGCGCAGGAGCTCACGGCGAGCCCGCCCCCGCAGATCGTGGACGTCCGCACCGCCCGCGAGTTCCGGAACGGGCGGATCCCCGGCGCCATCTCGGCGCCGCTCGGCTCCCTCGCACGGGCGCTCCCGGAGCTCGGCCTGGATCCCGGGCGCAGGGTCGTCGCGATCTGCCTCACCGCCCACCGCTCCATCCCGGCCGTGCGCCTCCTGCGCCGGCACGGCTTCGACGCGGCGCAGCTCCGGGGCGGGATGCTCGCCTGGCGCGCGGCGGGGTTCCGGGAGGAGAAGGGCTAAACGACCGAGCGCAATTCGGAAACGGGGAGGCTACCTGTAGTCTGGAGCCTGCGGGTGATCTCGAATCGCGACCCGTCGTTCAGCGCGGCGGCCCGCCCGGACGCTCGTAGACGTGGACGTCGGTGCGGTACGGGAGGGCGAGCTCCGCGCGCCCCGCGGTGTCCGGGTGGCTCGCGAGGAGCGCGCGGACCTCGGCGAGGACCTCGCCGCGCTCGGCGTCGGGCATCGCCGCGACGAAGCTGATGGACGCGACGCGGTCCAGCGCGGCCGCGGGCGAGAGCGCGTGCACGTGGCGCACGTGCGCCTCGTCGATCGCGGCGAAGAGCCCCGGCGCGGCGTCGAACGCCGCCCGCCACGCGCCCGTCCGGTGGCGCGGCGCCCGCCCCTCCCGGCGGTTCACGATCTCGGACAGCCGCGCCACCCAGGGCTCCGCGTCGTCGCGCGCGTTCCAGAGGAGCGCGAGCCGGCCGCCGGCCCGCTGGACCCGGTACAGCTCGCGCAGCGCGCGCGGGCCGTCGAACCAGTGGAACGCGGACGCCGCCGCCGCGGCGTCGAACGCGCCGTCCCGGAACGGGAGCGCCTCGGCCACCGCGCGCAGCGGGACGATCCCGGGCGCGCCCGCGAGGCGCCGGATCATCGGCTCCGCGGGGTCGGCCGCGAACACCGCCGCGCCCGCGGCGGCGACGAGGCGCGAGAGCTTGCCCGTGCCGGCCCCCGCGTCGAGGAGGCGGACGCCCGGCCGGAGCCGCAGCGCCGCGGCGACGCGCGCGACGGCTTCGGGCGGGTACTCGGGCCGGCCGCGGTCGTACGCGTCCGCGGCGCGCTCGAACCCGCGGGCGGCGTCGTGGACCGTCACGGCGCGAGGTTACCGCAGGAGGGCGCGCATGCGGCGGCGCGCGGCCGCGAGCGGCGCGCCGCGCCCGTCGGGCCGGGCACCCCGTTCGGGCGGGCGACGCCGCGCGGCCGCGGGTACTCCCCCTCCATGCGCGTCCTCGCCGGCACGAGCGGCTACTCGTACCCCGCGTGGAAGGGGAGCTTCTACCCGGAGAAGATGCCCGCCTCTCGGATGCTCGCCGCGTACGCCGAGCGCCTCCCGGCGGTCGAGATCAACGCGACCTTCTACCGGATGCCGGCGGCGCGGACGCTCGCCGCCTGGCGCGGGCAGGTGCCGCCCGCGTTCGTGTTCGCGCTGAAGGGGCCGCAGCGCGTCACGCACCTGAAGCGGCTCGCCGGCGTCGCGGACGACGTCGGCTTCTTCCACTCCGTCGCCGCGGAGCTCGGGCCCGCGCTCGGGCCGGTGCTGTGGCAGCTCCCGCCCTCGCTCGCGAGGGACCTGCCGCGGCTGCGCGACTTCCTCGCGCTGCTGCCGCGGGGGGGCCGCGCCGCGTTCGAGTTCCGGCACGCGAGCTGGCACGACGACGAGGTGCTCGCCGCGCTCGCGGGCGCGGGGGCGGCGCTCTGCATCGCGGACGACGAGGAGCGGTCCACCCCCGCCGTCGCGACCGCGCCGTTCGGCTACCTCCGCCTGCGGCGCCCCGACTACGACGACGCCGCCCTCGCGCGCTGGGCCGACACCGTCCGGGCGCAGCGCTGGGACGACGCGTTCGTGTTCTTCAAGCACGAGGACGAGGCGCGCGGGCCCGCCTACGCGCTGCGGTTCTCCGCCCTGCTCCGCGAGCGAGGGCGGGCGCAGTAGAATGCGCCTCGTGCCGCTCCGCCTCCCCTTCGACGCCCCCCTCCCCCCGCCGGGACCGCGCCGCTGGGCCGTCCTCGCGATGCTCGCGATGGGCGGCCTCGTCGCGCTCCTCGTGCCGATCGTGTTCGCGATCGTCCTCTTCTCGATGCTGCGGGGCGGGTGATCGCGTGATGGACCCGACCTCCAGCGGAAGCGGCGCCGCCGGGCGCGCGACCGACGCGCCCGCGCCCGACCTCGCCCCGGGCGCCGTCCTCGACGGCCGCTGGCGCATCGAGGCGCTGCTCGGCTCGGGCGGGATGGGCGCCGTGTACCGGGCCGAGCACGTGCACGTCGGCCGCAAGGCGGCGGTGAAGGTGCTCCACGCCGACCTCCGGCGGAGCGCGGCCGACCGGGAGCGCTTCCGGCGGGAGGCGCGGGTCGCGAGCAAGCTCCGCTCGCCGCACGTCGTCGAGGTCCTCGACTTCGGCGAGGACGAAGCCGGGCGGGCGTACCTCGCGATGGAGCTGCTCGAGGGGGAGTCGCTGCGCGCCGTGCTCGAGCGCGAGGGGCGGCTCGCGCCGGTGCGCGCGGTGCGGCTCCTGCGCCAGCTCCTCGACGGGCTCGCGGCGGCGCACGACGCGGGCATCGTCCACCGCGACCTGAAGCCCGAGAACCTGTGGCTCTCCGGCCGCGGCGCGGACGAGACGCTCAAGGTGCTCGACTTCGGGATCGCGAAGTGGTCCGAGGCGCGCGCCGACGCCGCCATGACCCAGGCCGGGCTCGTCCTCGGGACGCCCGAGTACCTCGCGCCCGAGCAGGCCGTCGGGGGCGAGGTGGACCGTCGCGCCGACCTGTACGCCGCCGGGATCCTCGGCTTCGTGATGCTGACCGGCCGCCACCCCTTCGACACCTCGGACATCCGCGCGCTCGTCGCGGCGCACGCGTTCGAGCGGGTCCCGAGCGTGTCCTCGGCGGCGCCGGCGCTCGCGGCGTGGCCGAAGCTCGTGGACTTCGTCGCGCGCGCGACGGAGAAGGACCGCGCGCTGCGGGCCGCGAGCGCGGCCGAGCTGACCGCGATGCTCGACGGCGCCGAGGTCCCGGTCCGCCCGTCGCGGGACGCGCGCCCGCCGGGCGCCGTCCCCGCGCACACGCCGCGGGCGGTGCGCGCGAGCCTCCTCGGCGTCCCGTCCGCGGCGCTGCCGGAGGCCGTGAACCTCACGCTCGTCCGCGTCGAGCTCGCGGCGTGGCCCGAGCAGGCCGGGGCGCTCGCGTCCGCGGCCCGGGCGCGCGCGCTCGCCGCCCACGACGCGCTCGTCCTCCCGATCGTGCGCGCCTTCGCCGGGCGCCGGCTCGCCGCCGAGGACGGGGCGTCGGTGTTCGCGTTCCGCTCGCCCACCGACGCCGTCGAGTGCGCCGCGGCGCTGCAGGACGCGGCCGCCCGGGCGCGCGCGGACGCGCGGCCGTCGTGGGCCGCCGAGCTGCGGATCGGCGCGCACCAGGGCGAGGTGCGGCTCGAGCGGGACGCGGTGGCGGGCGCGCCGCTCGCGACGGTGCGCGCCGTCGCCGCGAGCGCCGGCGCCGGCGAGGTGTGGCTCACGCGCGCGGTGTGGCTCACGATGAACCGCAGCGAGGCGCCCGCGGACGAGATGGGACCGCGCGCGGTGGAGGGCGAGCCGGAGCCGCTCGTGCTCTACCGGCTCACCCGCGACCGCGGCGAGCTGCCCTACGGCGGCCGCCACCTCGCCCGCGCCGGCGGCGCGCGGCGCTCGCGCCTGCTCGAGCCCGTGCGGACGCCGCTCGCCTCGATCCAGGTCGCGGGCGAGACCGAGGGGCGCGCGCGGGCCGCCGCGCGGGTGACCGGCGCCGCGCTCGGGCTCCTCGGAAACCGCCTCGTCCGGATCGCGGTCGCGCTCGGGAAGGCCCCCCTCTGGCTCGCCGCCCCGCGCCGCCGCGCCCCCGACGGCCTCGTCGGCCGCGGCTACGCCGCCCTCGACCGCGCCCGCCAGACCGCGAGCGCCCGCGCCCCGCTCCTCGCGCTCGAGCTGCGGAGGCCGCGCGGGACGCGGGAGGGGTAGCGCGGCGCGGTCGCGGCTCCGCGCGCGGGGAGCGCGGACCACCGGCTCTCTCGGCGGCGCAGCGCGGGAGGCGCGCACGGCGCCCGGCCCCGGGGCGGGTGCGCGATCTCGCGACGCGTGCACCGCCCGCGAGACGGTCCTCGACCGCGAGCGAGCCGCGACGCGTCTTGCGCGGCGCACCGCTCCGGCCTATCCGTGGCGCATGCGCATCCTCCACACGATGATCCGCGTCGGCGACCTCGAGAAGTCGATCGCGTTCTACACCGACGTCCTCGGCATGAAGCTCCTGCGGAGACACGAGTACCCCGACGGCCGCTTCACGCTCGCCTTCGTCGGCTACGGCGCGGAGTCGGAGCAGGCGGCGCTCGAGCTCACCCACAACTGGGACACGTCGCGGTACGACCTCGGCGCCGGCTTCGGCCACGTCGCGATCGAGGTGGACGAC
>DASSSJ010000083.1:0-62726 GCA_035708485.1 Anaeromyxobacter sp.
GAGCGCCAGCGCCCCGAACCAGGCGGGGCGTGCCGACCCGGGCAGGCGTGTCGCGGCCCGGCAACGATCGCGCGGAGTCCCGCGGCCGGACCAGGTGCGAGCGCGTGCGCCACCCGCCTCCACGCACGCGGGCGCGAGCGGGGAAAGCCGCGGGGATTCGAGGCGAGGCGCCATGCGACCGACCTGCCGGGCGCCGCGAAGGAGCTCGCCGTCGCGCCCGCCATCAGGATAGCTGCAAGGTGCTCGCCAGGGATACACGCCCCATGGGACTCGATGTCGCGCCGCCCGGTCGGCCGCCCTGCGGCGGGATCAGGGCGCGGCGGGCGCGAGGTCCACGTCCCGTGCCGCCCCGGCGGCGCGGGCGACGTCGAGCGTCTCGCCGACGGCGAGGACGCGGACGCGCTCCGCCGGGATCCCGAGGCGCACCCGCTCCGCCTCGAGCCGGCGCGGCGGCTCGTCGAGCGGCTCGTCCGCGAGCTTGAAGGTCCCCCAGTGCATCGCGACGAAGGTCCGCGCGCCGAGCGCCCGGAACGCGCGGAGCGCCTGCTCCGGGTTCAGGTGCATCGTCTCCATGAACCACGCCGGATCGTAGGCGCCGATCGGGAGGAGCGCCGCGTCGATCCCGGGGAACCGCCGGCCGATCTCGTCGAAGCCGGCGAACCAGGCGGTGTCGCCCGAGTGGTAGATCGTGGCGCGCGTCCCCTCGATCACGAACCCGCCCCACAGCGTGCGGTTCGTGTCGAAGAGGCCGCGGCGGCTCCAGTGCTGGGCCGGCACGAAGGTGATCTTCACGGGCCCGACCCGCGCCGAGGACCACCAGCCGAGCTCGGTCGCGAAGACCCTCCTGTCGCGGAACCAGCGCTCGAGGCCGAGCCCGGCGATCGCGGGGGCGCCCACCTTCTGCACGGTGGGGAGATCGAGGTGGTCGTAGTGCGCGTGCGAGACGAGCACCGCGTCGATCCTCGGGAGGTCGGCGATGGCGACGCCGGGCGGCACGTTGCGCTCGATCCCGCCGAAGAGCTTCGGCTCGAGCGCGGGATCGGTGAGGAGCGACACCCCGTCGAGCTGGACGAGGAACGTCGCGTGACCGAGCCAGGTGATCCGCGCGGGGGCGCCGGGCGCGGGCGGCGTGCGGAGCCGCGCGAGGTCCGGCGCCACGGTCGGGACGGGCGCGCGGTCGGGCGACTCGCGGCGCTTGCCGGTGATCCG
Source organism: Anaeromyxobacter sp. (assembly GCA_035708485.1). Lineage (GTDB taxonomy): Bacteria > Myxococcota > Myxococcia > Myxococcales > Anaeromyxobacteraceae > Anaeromyxobacter. The sequence continues at coordinate 1,210 of DASSSJ010000083.1, forward strand.
GTCCCACACGCCCCACTTCAGCGCGGTGCCGAGCCCCCTCGGCAGCGAGCCGTCGAGGTTCGTGAAGCGACCCGCGTCGTCTCTCGGCTGGGTGAACGCGGCGAGGCTCATGGCGAGGACGGCGGCGGCCAGGGCGGCGCCGACCCGGCGGGCGCGTGGCGAGCGGCGGTGCACGCGCTCCACGTAACGTGCGTCCACGCCTCGCGCCACGCCACGCGCGAGCTACAGCGCGAGCAGGAGCTTCGTCATGTCGTAGCGCCAGTCCCCGCGCTCCGACACCGGCACCCTCGCCGCCGGGAGCCGCAGCCGGTCGATCATGCGGTTGTAGCCGAGGTCCATGAGCGTCCGGAGGTTCACCGCGTCGTGCAGGTTGTACTCGACGAGGAGCCGGAGCGCCTCCCGGTCGCCGCGCTCGTGCGCGCGCCAGAGCCGGGCCGCGTCGCGGCCGCCGATCCCGTCGAGGTGGGCGGGGCGGCCGACGCCGGTCTCGGCCTCGAGGAGCTTCAGGCCGCCGCGGTGGCCGAGCCTGCGCCACAGGTGGCAGAGGTCCACGTGCGCGCGCGGCGGCCGCCAGCCGGGGAACGCGCGCCGGAGCGCCGGCACGTCGAAGGCGAGGCCGTTGTAGGTGACGAGGAGCTTCCAGCCGCGGGAGGCCCCGGGGAACGCCGCGAGGTCGCGGCCGGCGAGGAAGACGCGCGGCCCGTCCCGGTCGAGGACGCCCACCGCGGTGAGCGCGTCGCCGTCCGTCTCGACGTCGAGGAACGCCGCGCCGTCGGCGAAGCGGGCGTAGAGCCGCCAGCGCTCCGCCCGCGGGATCATCGCGGCGAGCGCCTCGGCGTCCGCCGCGTCGAGCGCGGCGCGCGCGCGCTGGATCGCCGCGCGGATGCGGGCGTCCACGCCCGGCCCGAGCACGGCGCCCGGCGCGGGGGGGAAGTCGTCCCAGGTCGGGATGCCCGCCTCCCAGAGCCGCGCCTCCTGCCACGCGCCCACGCCGGGGGCGATCCGGAACGTGCTGCGGATCACCGAGGACCGATCACGGCGCGTCGAACACGAGCGCGCACGCCGAGCCCGGCTTCGTGCCGAGCCCCATGCAGCTCGCGAACACGTGCCCGTCGCCCGCCGGCGCGAGCGCCCACTGCACGACGAGCGCGTCCTTCCCGGACTCGGCGAGCAGGCGCGTGCAGGTGGTCCTGGCGCCGGCCAGCCGGCACGGGACCTCGGTCTCCTTGCGCTTCCAGCCGGGCCTGTCGAGCGTCTTCCGCATGTTGTCGCCGTTGCTCGCGACGACCCTCGGGGCCGACGCCTCGTCCACGGCGACCCAGACGACCCAGTTCGTCTTGGCGCACACGACGCCGCCGCCGTTCGGCTGGACCTTCCGCTCGCAGCCCGCCGGGACCTTCACGGCGCGGCCGGCGATCGCGAACGGCGGCGCGTCCTTGCGGATCGAGCCCGGCACGTTCGCGCCGCGCCACGGCGCGGCGGCGAGCGCGGCGATCACCCGCACGCAGCGGTCGCTCCCGCCGTGGCAGAGCAGGAACCGCGTGCCCGCCTCGTAGGACATCGCGGCGTGGTACTTGGCGTCGGGGTTCCCCGGCGCCTCCGTGACGAACAGCTCCACGTCGCGCCCGAGGAGCTCCCCCTTCTCGCTCCGCGTCTTCGCGCCCTCCCCCACCGTGGCGGGCGCCGCCTGGACCATCGCGTCGAGGGACTTCCTGGCCCGCTCGCCGACCTCCGACCGATCCTGGACGAGCGCCACGACGTCGCCGCAGTCGTACTGCCAGCCGTCGTCGAGCGGCGTCGCCTCGCACTTCGCGAGCGGAGAGGGGGCCTTCGGGGAGGCGGCGAGGGCCAGGACGAGGAGGGCCACGATGGGCATCCCGGCATCACAGCACCGCCGGCGGCCGCGCGCAAACTCCCCGCGGCCCGCGCTTCACCGTCCGTCGCGGTCCCACGCGCTCCGCCAGGCGCCGGCCGCCTGCGCGTGGCGCAGGAACGCGTCGTAGAACGGGTGGCGCGCGATCGTGGCGCCGTCGCCCACCACGACGAGCTTCGACCGGGCGCGGGTGATCGCGACGTTCATGCGCCGCACGTCGGCGAGGAAGCCGACCTCGCCCGCGTCGTTCGAGCGCACGAGCGAGACGACCACCGCCTCCTTCTCGCGCCCCTGGAACCCGTCCACCGTGTCCACCTCGACCCCGCGCTCCACCTCCGCGGCGAGGAGCTGCCGGAGCCGCTGCACCTGCGCGTCGTACGGCGAGATCACCGCGATCTCGCCGGGGGGCACGCCGAGCGCGAGCACGCGGGCCACCTCCGCGGCGGCGAGCTCGGCCTCGCCCTCGTTGTGGCGCGAGTCGGAGCCCTCCGGGGTCCCCTCCTCGAAGCCGCGGCCCGCCGTGTCCACGACCTCGAGCGGCGCCGCGTCGATGGCCCGCTCCGCGACGGCGGGGTGCGCGCGGAGCCTCCCCGCGTAGAGCGCCTCCGACGGGAACGCCATGATGCGCCGGTTCATCCGGTGCTGCTCGGCGAGCGTCGCCTTCGCGGCGTCGCCGTGCAGGTCCACGAGCCGCTCGAAGAGCGACACGCCGAGGCCGCCCGCCTGCGCCGCCGCGGAGAGGACCGTGGGCGGCAGCTGGAGGTGGTCGCCCGCGAGCACGGCGCGGTCCGCGCGGAGGAGCGCGAGGTAGAGCGCGGGCTCGACGGCCTGCGTCGCCTCGTCCACGACGGCGAGCGGGAAGCGGCGCCCCTCGAGCGGGCGGGAATCGAGGGACGTGAGCGTCGCGAGGACGACCTGCGCGCGCTCGAGCACCTCCGCCTCGGCCCGCGCCTCGAGGGCGCGCGCCTCGGCGAGGAGCGCCCGCGCGTCGCGCCACTGCGCGCGCGACTCGGAGAAGCGCCCCGGGCCGCGCCGCTGCTTGCGCCTCGCGGCCGAGCGCCGCAGCGCGATCGCCTCGTCCACGAGGTCCCGCGCGATCCGCGCCGGCTCGCGCTCGGCGGCGAGCGCCTCGAGCGTGTGCGCGAGCAGCCCGGGAAGCACGCGCGCGGGATGGCCGAGCCGCACGCAGGAGAGGCCGGCCGCCGCGAGCCGCTCGACGAGGTTGTCCACCGCGAGGTTCGACGGCGCCGCCGCGAGCACCTGCTCGCCGCGCGCCGCGGCGCGCCGGGTCACCTCGACGAGCACGGTCGTCTTCCCGGTCCCGGGCGGCCCGTGGACCAGCGCGACGTCCTCGGTCCGGTCGGCGAGGTCGAGCGCCGCCGCCTGCTCGGGGTTGAGCGGCGCCTCCAGGGCCGGGCCCCGGGCGCGGGCGAGGAACCGCGGCGCCGTGCCGGTGAGGACCGCGTGCCAGCGGCGGCCGCCCCTCTCGTCGCGCAGGCGCGCGAGGCCGGACGAGAGGCGCTCCCACGTGACCGGCGACGGCTCGAGCTCGAGGACGACGCGCCCGTCCGTCGCCCAGTCCGGCGGCGGCTCGTCGAACGCGACCGCGAGCGCGCTCCGGGTGCGGCGCGCGACGACGCCCGTGGGCGCGTCCGGGCGTGCCTCGCGCCGGAGCGAGACCGTGACGAGGCTCCCCACGCCGATGCGGGCGCCCCCGAGCGGCCTCCCGGTCCCGGCGCGCGCGAAGGTGACGAGCGCCCGATCGCCGAGCGCGCCCTCCTCCACCGCCTCCACGTCGGCGAGGGCGAGGCCGCGCGCCTCGCGCTCGGCGAGCGTGAGCCGGCCCCGCGCCTCGTCGAGGCGGAGCTCCTCCTCGTCGCGCTCGGCGGCGAGCAGGGCGGCGAGGCGGTCCAGGTGGTGCGCGAGGTCCAGGCTTTCTCGTATATTCCGGACGCGCATGCCCGGCGAGTACGTCCTGTGGTTCGACGCCCGCTGCTCCGCGTGCAAGCGGGCCGCGGAGCTGCTCCGCGAGCGCGGCGTGGAGCCCGTGCTGCGGCGGTTCCTCGAGGAGCCGCCCACGCCCGACGAGGTGTCCGCGCTCATCGCCCGCCTCGGTGTCTCCCCGCACGCCGTCGTGCGGGAGGACGCGGACGAGTACCAGGCGCTCCGGCTCTCCGCCCGGACGCCGTCCGACGCGCTCGTGCAGGCGATCGCGCAGCACCCGCGGATCCTGGAGCGGCCGATCCTGGTCGCGGGAGATCGCGCGATCGTGGCGCGGCCGCCGGAGCGGGTGCTGGACCTCGTGCCGGCGGCGGCGCCCGCGTAGCGCCGCCCGGCCCGTCTCGCGCCGCTCCCGGCGGGCGCGACCCGTACGCCCGGATCGGCGTCGAGCGGCGGTGGCACCCCGCCGGCGCTCCCCCTAGAACACGCCCGAGACGCCGAGCGGGAAGGGCGTGATCGTCATGGACGTCGTCGCGCCGGGCTTGCCGTCCTCGCGCGGGTGCATGACGCGCGGGATGACGATCCCGGCGGTGAGGCCGGTCGCGGCGCCGACGAGGACGTCCGTCAGGTAGTGCTTGTCGCCCGCGATGCGGAGGTACCCGGTCGCGGTGGCGAGCGTCATCCCGACGCCCCACACCCACGGCGCGCTCCTGTAGCCGCGCATCGACGAGACCGTCCCGGCCGCGGCGGCGACCGCGAACGTGAACGTGGTGTGACCCGAGTAGAAGGACAGGTTGTCGTCCGGATCCGGCTGCCGGTTCGGGTCGCTCCAGTTGCCGTAGTGCACGAACGGGCGCTGCCGCCCGACCGCGAACTTCACCGCCTGGTTCACGTCCATCGCGATGCCGACGGCCTCGGCGACGAGGAGCACGTCCACCCAGCCGGCGCCCGTGTCGCCGGCGCCCCGCGCGGCGAGGACCTGGTGCGTCGTCATGGCGAGGGGGAACACCGCGAACGCCATGACGTCGGAGGCGGTCTGCGCGTGGTCGATGTAGCCCCAGACGAGCGCGTCGCGGACCTTCGCGTCGATCTTGCCGGGATCGCACCAGCGGCAGCTCGACGGCGCGAGGTGGCTCTTCGCGAGCTCGGACGTGCCGTAGACCGCCCACGTGCCGAGCGCGATCGCGGCGTCGACGCGGAGGTCGTACTGGAGGGGATGCGGCTGCGCGCGGGCGGGCGCGGGGAAGGCGGACGCGGCGGCGAGGGCCAGGGCGAGCGGGGCGGCGCGGCGCATGGACGGACGGTATCATCCCCCGGAGCCATGTCGCGCGACCGAAGCGACGATCCGGGCGACGACGCGCCCCCGTTCGAAGGACCCGTGCCGCTGCCGCTGGACGGCACGCTCGACCTGCACGCCTTCCCGCCGTCCGAGGTGGGCGCGCTCGTGCCGGAGTGGATCGAGGCGTCGCACGCGGCCGGCCTGCGCGCGCTCCGGATCGTGCACGGCAAGGGAACGGGGGCGCTCCGCCGGTCGGTCGAGGCGATCCTCGCGCGCCACCCGCTCGTCGCGTCGTTCCGGACCGCGCAGGAGGACGGCGGCGGGTGGGGCGCGACGCTCGTCGAGCTCCGCTGAGGTCCCCGTCGCCGGCGCCGAGGCGCGCGCGTCGCCGCTGCGACCCGCTGCAGGACGGGCCCGCGAGACCGTGACGGGCCGTCGCGGGGTCGTCTGGCTCCGGGCAGGCGGCGAGGTCGGTCTCGCCGCGGCCGCCGCGTCACGGGGTCTCCGCGACCGCCCGCGCCGCGCCGTCGAGCGCCTCGTCGAGCCGCGCCGCGTCCGGCCCGCTCCCCTGCGCCTGGTCCGGCGCGCCGCCGCCCTTCCCGCCGAGCGCCGCGGCGGCGGCGCGGACGAGCTCGCCGAGGTGCGGTCCCGCGCCCCTCGGCCGCGCGAACGCGAGGTGCGCGCGCCCCTCCTCCACCGCGCCGAGGAGCGCGAGCCGCCCCTTCGCGGCGAGCGCCGCGGCGACGGCCTTCGCGTACGCCGCGGCGCCCGGCCCGGGTGGCGCGAGGACGGCGCGCACCGGCCCGGGCGCGCCGGCGGCGAGCCGGTCCGCCTCGCCCGCCGCGACGACGAGCGCGAGCCGCTCCGCGTCCTTCCGCCGCGCGGTCGCCTCCTCGGTGGCGCGCGCCGCCGCAACCGGGACCTCGGCGGGCGCGCAGCGGAGCGCCTCCGCGGCCGCGGCGAGCCGCTCGCCCGCCGCGGCGAGCGCCCGGACGACCCGCGCGCCGCAGACGAACTCGACGCGCGCGCCCTCGCCCCACCGCTGCGCGCGCAGCACCGCGACGGCCCCGACCTCGCCCGTCCGGCGCGGGTGCGTGCCGCCGCACGGCGACGCGTCGTGGATCTCCCCGGTCGCGAGGTCGCCGACCACGACGACGCGGCTCCCCCTCGCGGGCGCCTTCCGGAGCGGGAGGCGCGCGAGCTCCTCGGCCGACAGCTCGCGCGCCGTCACGGGCAGGTCCCGGAACACGAGATCGTTCGCGGCGGCCTCGACGTCGCGGAGCACGCCCGGCCCGAGCCGCGCCGCGGGCGCGTCCACGTCGATCGTGCAGGTCTCCTCGCCGAGGTGGAACGAGAGCGTGCGCGCGCCGGCGCGGGCCTCGAACGCGGCGGAGAGGAGGTGCTGGCCGTGGTGCTGCTGGACGTGGTCCCGCCGCCGCGCGGCGTCGACGCTGCCCGCCACGCGCCCGGACGGCGCCGCGCCGCCGAGCACGTGCAGGACCTCGCCCGCGTCGTCCTGCACGTCGAGGACCGGCACGCCGCCGAGCGTGCCGCGATCGGCGGGCTGCCCGCCGCCCTCGGGGTAGAACGCCGTCCGATCGAGGACCACCGCGGGGAGGCCGCCGCGATCGCGGACGGCGACGACGGTGGCCTCGAACTCGAGCAGCGCGGAGTCCACGAGGTAGAGCCGATCGGTCACGGCGGAGAGTGTAGCCTCCCGCCGCGCCCGCGCGCCGGCGTGTGCATCGTCAGGGGCATGAAGCTCATCGTCCACGCGCACCACCTGGCCCTCCCGCCGGACCTCCCGCGCTTCCTCGACAAGCACGTGACCCGCCCCCTGGCGCGCCTCTACGACGACGCGGCGGCCGAGCTCGACGTCCACCTCGGCGACGCACGCCCGCGGAAGGGCGGCGTGGATCAGGAGTGCAAGATGTCCTTCCGCATGCCGGGGGCGCGCACCGTCCACGTCGAGGCCGTCGAGGACGACCTCTACAAGGCGCTGCTCGACGCGGGCGACCGGCTGCGCCGCCACGTGCGCAAGCAGCTCTCGCGCATGCGCTCCCCCGGCCGCAAGCCCATGCACCGCCCGCTCGGCCGCAGCTGGCGCGAGCGGAGCACGCGCCGCGGCGTGACGCCGGACGGCGATCCCGCCGCCCTGTAGGGCCGCCCGGGGCCCGGAGCGGCTACGCGGCCGTGGCGCGCGCGGGGCCGAGCAGGCGCCGGATCGCGCCGAGCAGCGCCTCGTTCGTGAACGGCTTCTGGATCGCGTCCGCCGAGCCGCGGTCGAGCCGGTCGAGGACGCTCACGTCCTCGGTGTGGCCGGTCATGAAGAGGATCTTCATCGCGGGCTGCTCGCGCGCGAGCGCGTCGGCGAGCTCGGCCCCGTTCATGCGGGGCATGACGAGGTCGGAGAGGAGGAGGTCCACGCGGCCGCCGCGCGCGCGCGCCGCCTCGAGCGCCTCGGCGCCGTTCCGGCCGGAGGCGACCCGGTAGCCCGCGCCGGCGAGCACGCGCCCGAGCATCACGCGGAGCGCGTCGTCGTCCTCGGCGAGCACGATCGTCTCGCCGAGCCCGCGCGGGGCGGACGCCGCGACGGGCAGGACCACGCGCGCGACCTGCTCCTCGGCGGCGGGCAGGAACACCGTGAAGCAGGTGCCCTCGCCCGGGCGCGACTCCACCCGGATCGCGCCGCCCGCCTGCCGGACGATGCCGTACACCGTCGCGAGCCCGAGCCCGGTGCCCGCCTCCTTGGTCGTGAAGAACGGCTCGAAGATCCGCGACTGGACCTCCTCCGTCATCCCGCAGCCGCCGTCGCGGACCGCGAGCGTGACGTACCGGCCGGCCGGGAGCCCGAGATCGCGCGTGGGCTCCGCGAGCTCCACGTTCGCGGTCGCGATCTCGAGCGGGCCGCCGTCCGGCATCGCGTCGCGCGCGTTCACCGCGAGGTTGAGCAGCACCTGCGCGAGCTGGTCGGAGTCCGCGACCACCGGCCAGGGCTCGTCGGCCAGGTGCGTCTCGAGCGTGATCCGCTCGCCGATCGCACGCGAGAGGAGCCGGCCCAGGTCGGTGACGGCCTTGTTGAGCGACAGGACCTCCGGTCTCAGGAGCTTCTTGCGCGAGAGCGTGAGGAGCTGGCGCGTCACGCCGACGGCGCGGTTCGCGGCCTCGGTGATCCCGTCCACGTACTCGCGCATGCGGGCGTCGCCGGGCGGCACGTCGCGCAGGAGCAGCTCCGAGTAGCCCAGGATCACGGCGAGCACGTTCGAGAAGTCGTGGGCCACCCCGCCCGCGAGGCGGCCCACCGCCTCCATCTTCTGCGCCTGGCGCAGGCTCTGCTCGAGCTCGCGCCGGGCCGTCTCGGCGAGCTCGCGCTCGGAGACGTCGCGCACCGAGAGGACGCGCAGGGCGCGATCGCCGCGGCGCAGCTCGCCCGCCGAGATCTCGACGGGGAACGCGAACCCGTCCGCGCGACGATGGCGGGCGGGGAACGCCCGCGAGCCGGCGGGCGGGAGCCCCGGCTCGGACTCCGGCGAGCGCAGGTCGTCGTGGCGGAGGCTCCGCAGCGCCTCGCGCGTCCGGCCGTAGAGCCGCTCCGCGGCGGGGTTGGCGTCCTCGACGGCGCCGGTCTCCGCGTCCACGAGGAGCACGGCGTCGGTCGAGGTCTCGAACACGCCCCGGTGCAGCGCCTCGCTCTCGACGAGCCGCGCGACGAGCGCGCGCTGCTGGCGCTTCATGCGGACCTTCTCCGCCGCGTTCTCGACCTTCAGCCGGAGCGCGTCGTAGTCGGAGATGGGCTTGGTGACGTAGTCGAACGCCCCGATCTGCACCGCCTGGATGGCGGTGTCGAGGGACGCGTACCCGGTGACGAGGATCACCTCCACGTCCGGCTTCGCCGCGCGGAGCACGCGCGCCACGTCGAGGCCGGAGCCGTCGCCGAGGTTCTTGTCGATCAGGGCGACGTCGATCTCGGCCGGCCCGGCGGACACCGCCGTCGCCTCGCGCGCCGAGCCGGCGAGGAGCAGCGTGCGCCCGTCGGCCTCCAGGAAGCGCCGGAGGACGTCGAGGATCACGGGCTCGTCGTCGACGATCAGGATCGTGGACGTCATGGCCTCTCCACCCCCAGCCGGATTCCCGCCGAAACCGTCAGTGCCGCGAAGGCGCCGTCCGTGCCGCCGGTCGCGCCGAGCAGCGCCGTCTCGACGAAGGGAGCGATCCCGCGCCGCTCGATCCCGAGGTCGATGCCGAGCCGCCCCGCCGGGGCCGCGGCGGCGCCCGTCACCCAGGCGCCCACCGAGGCGGTCGTCCGCACGACCAGGGTAGGGCTGAGGACGCGCGACGCCGACCCCCCGCCGAGGAGCGCCATCCCCAGATGGCTCGCGACGTCGAGGGCGCGGACCTCCGCGCGCCACGCGACCTCGAGGCCGAGCGGCAGCACCCGCGACGGACCGGCGGCGACGTCGAGCGCGGCGCCCGCCTCGGCCACCCAGGACGATCCGCGCAGGTCGCGCGCGCCGCCGCCCGCGAACGCGACCGACGCACGCGGGCGCGGCGGCAGCAGCACCGGCTCCGCCGTCGCCCGGACGCCGCCCGCCTCCGCGACGAGCCGCGCGAGCGACGGCGCCTCCACGTCCGGCGCGGTCCAGCGGACCCGCCACGTCCCCGGACCGGACCGGGCCACCGCGATCACCTTGCCGCGGTCCGCCGCCACCCTCGGCTCCGGCGAGACCGGGTTTCCCCCGGCGTCCGCGACGCGCAGCACGAGCACGGCCTCCTGCCGCGAGCGCACGGGGGCGGACGCGGGGGTGAGGTAGGCCCGCGCCGGCGGCCCGGCGAGGAGCGGCAGCGTGCGCGTGCCGGAGACGCCCGCGCCGGGAACGGAGGCCCGGATCACCGCCTCGGTCCGGCCGCCCAGCGACGCGGGGGCCCGCAGCCGGCCGAGGAGGAGCCCCGGCTCCGGCTCGCGCACGTCCTGGAGCGCGGCCCCCTCCGCCTCGACCGCGAGCGCGGCGCGGACGGGGTTGCCCGCGGTGTCGAGCGCGCGGACCGCGAGCCCCACGCCCTCCTCGGCGCCCGCGACCACCCCGTCGCGATCGAACGAGACGGCGACGACGGCGGCGGGCCCGGGGACGGTCTCGAGCCTGAGCACGATCCGCGACACGGGAGAGGTGGGGAGGCGGACCACGAGGCGCTCCTCGCCGGCCCGGCCCGGCGGCAGCGTCCAGATGGCCTCGCTCTCGCCGGGCTGGCGCTCCGTGCTGGCCACCGACCCGCGCGAGGCCTCGTACGTCGGCGCGTCGCCGCGCCGGGCGGCGCCGTGCGGCGCCACGACCCAGGTGAAGACGCGGACGCGCTCGGTCCGGTCGGCGAGCGCGGTCGCGCGCTCGAGCGCCCCGTGCAGGAGCGGCGTGTCCGGCACCTTCAGGTCGATCGGCTTGAACCCGTGGTGCGCCTCCCGGACGCCCGGCGGGACGACGATCGGGATCACCGCGACGCCGTCGCTCCCCGCCGTCCGGGGGCCGAAGCGGCGGCCCGCGATGTCGAGCGCGATCTCCGCGCCGGGCGCCGCCCGCACGCGCGCGTCGGCCTGCCCGGAGCAGGGGATCGCGACCCATCCGTCGACGATGCCGCGCGGCGTCCGCGCGATCGCGGCCACGATCGCCACCTGCGGCACGCGGCCCGCGGGCGCGAGGAACCGGGCGCTGTAGCCGCCCGGCGGCGAGCGGCGCACGTCCTCGACGCGGCCGGCGCTCGCCGAGACGGCGACGTCCTGCGCGTCCTCCGGGACCGCGATGCGCAGGTCCGCGCCGGCGTCGCGGCCGAGCACGAGCTGCGGCGGATCCGCGACCACCTGCAGCGACGGCCCGGCGGCCGGATCGTGGGCGCGCGCGCGCCCCGGCGCCGCGCCGGCGAGCGCGGCGGCGAGGACCAGCGCGCCGGCGAGGCGCAGGTCAGGGGCGCGCGGCCGGGGCACCCCAGTCCACCTCGACCGACTCGATCACGGCGTCCTTCGCGTGCCTCGCGCGCTCCGCGCCGGCCGCGCCCGCCTGCGCCTGCTTCGCGCGCTTCGAGGCGGCCGCGCGGGCGAGCACGCCGCGCTCGACGCTCGCCTTCTTCTGCTCCGCGGGCGGCCGCGCCGCGGTGGCGGCGCCCGCGCTCTGCTCCCGGGGCGCCGGCGCAGCCACGCCCGCCTCCGCCGCGGCCGGCGCGCCGCCGCTCGCCGCTCCCGCGAGCAGCGCCGCGAGCGCGACGCCGGCCCCGACCCCTGCCGCGAACCTGAGGGCGTTCATGCGGCACCTCCCGCGGGGGGCGGCGGGACCGAGATGCAGAACTCCGTCACGGCCCACGGCGCGCGCTCCGGATCGGCGTCGGCCACGAGGAAGACCTCGCCGCCGTGGCGCCGCATGAGCCGCCGCGCCACGTGCAGCCCGAGGCCGGTCCCGCGCTCCGCGCCCTTCGTGGTGAAGCCGGGCTCGAAGATCCGCTCGCGCGCCGCGGGCGCGATCCCCGCGCCCTCGTCCGAGACCCGGACCTCCACGCTCCCGCCCGCGGCGCCGAGCACCCGGACGAGGACGCGCGCGTCGTCGCGCCCGTCCAGCGCCTCGAGCGCGTTCGAGAGCAGGTTCGTCGCCGCGTGGACCACCGCCCCCGGGGCGCCCCAGCCCTCGCGGCCGCCGTCGCGGCGCTCGAACCCGAAGCGGCGCGCGAGGGGGCGGACGCGGTGCGAGAGGAGGTCCACCGCGCGCGCGACCGCGGGCCCGACCTCGAACCGCTCGGGCGTCGCGGCGCCGGGCCGGAAGAGGCTCTCGTACTCGTTCACGATCTCCGCGATGCGCGCGAGCTGCGCGCGGAGCAGGCGCCAGTCGTCCGACCGGACCAGGTCGGGGCGGGCGCGCTCGAGGAGCGTGGCGGCGGCGTCGGCTCCCGTGAGCGGCTGCCGCAGCTCGTGCAGGAGGCTCGGCGCGAGGAGGTCCGCGTCGGCCGCCTCGTCCGTCCTCGGGGTCCTGGAACGCTCGCTCATCGTCTCGCTCCCTCTCAGGCGAGGTGCGCCCGGGCCGCGGCCGGCAGGAGCACCGTGACCGCGGCGCCGGCCCCCTCCGCGCCGTCCACGAGGATCCGGCCGTGGTGCGCCTCCACGATGCTGTGCGACACGGAGAGGCCGAGGCCGACCTGGCCGCTCCGCTCCTTGGTCGTGAAGAACGGATCGAAGATCCGGTCCCGGATCGCCGGCGGGATCCCCGGGCCGGTGTCGGCGATCCGCAGGCGCAGCGCGTCGCCGTCCACGGTCCCGAGCGACACCTCGAGCTTGCCGCCCCGCGGCATCGCGTTGATGGCGTTCTCGAGCAGGTGCGCGACCACCTGCTGGATCTGCACCGGGTCGCCCTGCGCGTCCGGGAGCGGCTCGTCCACCCGCTTCGTGAGCGCGATCCCGGAGGCGCGCAGCCGGTCCTCGTAGAGCGCGAGCGCGGCGGCGAGCGTCCGCCCGAGCGAGAAGCGCTGGCCCGACGTGGCGCGCTCCTGGTCCGCGAAGCTGCGCAGGTCCTCCACCACCCGCGACATGCGCGTCGCCTGCTCCTGGGCGCTCGCGATCATCTCGGCCTGCGCGCCGTCCTCCGGCGCCTGCTTGCGGAGGATGGCGAGGTACCCCGTGATCGCGGTCATCGGGTTGTTCAGCTCGTGCGCGATGCCGGCGGCGAGCGAGCCGATCGCGGCGAGCTTGCGCGTGCGGAGGATCTGGTCCTGGGCGGTCTTCAGCTCGGCGGTCCGGTCGGCGACCCGCTTCTGCAGCTCCTCGTTCCAGGCCCGGATCTCCTCGTCGCGCCGCCGGATCTCCGCGGTCATGCGGACGAAGGCGCGCCCGAGCTCGGCGAGCTCGTCGCGCCCCGACTCGTCCACCGGCGCGCCGTAGTCGCCCGCCGCGATCGCGCCGGCCGCGCGGGAGAGCCGCTGGATCGGGAGCGTCACGCGCCGGGCGAGGAGCGCGCCGAGGGAGAGGGCGAGCACGAGCCCGACGCCGGACCACGCGACGGTGTAGAAGCGCAGCCGCTCCGCGGCGCCGAACGCGACGGCCATCGGCTGCGCGATGACGACGCCCCAGCCGTACCGCGTCACCGGCGCGAACGCCGCCAGCCAGCGCGCGCCGTCGTTCCGGTGCACGAGGTGCGACCACGAGATCCGCTTCGCATAGCCGACCTCGGGGAGGCGCCGCTCCTCCGCGGTGACGCGCGAGTCCGCGGCGCCGTGCGCGAGGACCTCGCCCCGGCCGTCCACGAGGTAGGCGACGCCGGTGCCCCTCGACAGCTCGGCGAGGCGATCCTCCACGTCGCGCAGCACGACCTCCGCGACGATGGAGCGGTTCCTCGCGAGCCGCTGCGAGACCGCGACGCGCAGCCCGCCTCGGCCGGACCGGTACGGCGCGCTCATCGCCGTCTCGCCCCGCGCCGCGGGAGGCGGCGGGAGCCGCCGCGAGAACTCGGCGAGGTCGGCGTCCCGCACCGGCTCGCGCGCGGCGAGCGCCGGCTCGAGCTCGGGGCGCGCCTCGTAGGCGGGGCCCGCCACCGGCGCGTTGCGGTCGTCGACGAGCGCGAGGATCGCGACGAACGGCAGCTGCCGGTAGGGGATCTGGAGGATCTGCGTGAGCTCGCCGCGCGAGAACCCCTCGAGCGGGAGGAGCGCGGCCGTCGAGAGCGCGAGGCTCTCGGTGGACGAGGTCACGGTGCGCTCGATGAAGAGCGCGAGGTCGTTCGCGGCCTGGACCTGCATGCGGCCGACGGTGCGCTGCAGCTCGTCGCGGGCGACGGTGTAGGAGACGAGCCCGAGCAGCGCGACCGGCAGCACGCCGACCGCGAGCAGGACGAGCGCGATCTTCGCACCGAAGCGCATCCGACGGGTCACCTCCTGCTGGAACCGTCCCCCCGGTTCCGGTCCGACCACCTTTCCGCAGGTCGGCCCCGGTTCCCCGTCCGGGCCGTCAATATGGAGGTCGGTCCTCCGGGCGAACAAGTTCCCGGCCGTCGTAGGTGCTCAAACGGGCGATCTCCTCCTGGAAATACCGGAAGATCCGGCGACCCACGCCCCATCTGGCCGCGCCGGAGCGGCTCCCGCGGGTGCGACGGCAGCGTTTGACTACACGCCCGGAATCGGTATGGTTCGCGCGGCCCGGAAGGAGGCTGCATGCTCGAGAGGCTGATGCCGAAGTCGGACGACTTCTTCACCGACTTCGAGGCCCAGGCGGCGACGGTGGTGGAGGGGGCGCGGCTCCTGAAGGAGCTGCTCGACGACTTCTCCGACGTCCAGCGCAAGTGCCAAACGATCAAGGACGTCGAGCACCGGGGCGACGACATCACCCACCGCGCCTTCGCCCGGCTCCACACGCAGTTCATCACGCCCTTCGACCGCTCCGAGATCCACCGGCTCCTGTCCCGCATCGACGACGTGCTCGACCTCGCCGACGCCGCCGCGGAGCGGCTCTCGCTCTACGACGTGGACTCCGTGCTGCCCGAGGCACGCGAGCTGTGCGGTGTGCTGGTCGCGCAGACGGATAAGATGGCGGCGGCGGTGAAGGGGCTGCGCGACGTGAAGAAGGACCCGAACGCCATCCTGGACGCGTGCAAGGAGATGAACGTCCTGGAGAACCAGGCGGACACGCTGACGCGCCGCACGATGGCGAAGCTCTTCAAGCGCGGCAACGACCCGCTCACCGTGATGAAGTGGAAGGAGATCATCGACCTCATCGAGGACGCGACCGACCGGGCGGAGGACGTCGCGAACGTGATCGAGGGCGTCGTCCTGGAGCACTCGTAGCGAGCCCGGCCCGATGCTCATCGCCATCGTCGTCCTGCTCGTCCTCGTCGCCCTCGCGTTCGACTTCATCAACGGCTTCCACGACGCGGCGAACTCGATCGCGACCGTGGTCTCGACGCGCGTGCTCTCGCCGCTGTGGGCGGTCGCCTGGGCGGCGTTCTTCAACTTCATCTCCGCGGCGCCCGTGCTGTGGGGCGTCGAGCTGAAGGTCGCCGCGACGATGGGGAAGGGGATCGTCCACTTCGAGCAGCTCCGGGCGCAGGGCGTGACGGTCGTCCTCACCGTCGTCTTCGCCGCGCTCATGGGCGCGATCGTCTGGAACCTGCTCACGTGGTGGTGGGGGCTCCCCTCCTCGTCCTCGCACGCGCTCGCGGGCGGGATGATCGGCGCGACCCTCCCCTCGCTGGGCCACACGGGGCTCATCCCCGCCGGCATCTTCAAGATCGCGGCGTTCATCGCCCTCTCGCCGATGATCGGGATGACGCTCGGGTCGGGGATGATGATCCTGACCGCCTGGCTCGTGCGGAGGAGCACGCCGGGGCGCGTCGACCGCTGGTTCCGGCGGCTCCAGCTCGTCTCCGCCGCCGTCTTCAGCTACAGCCACGGGACGAACGACGCCCAGAAGGTGATGGGCATCATCAGCGTGATCCTCTACGGGACGATCTGGGCGAACCGCGTCACGAGCGCGAGCGTGGCCGCGAAGTTCCCGGTGCCGTTCTGGGTGGTCCTCCTGTGCCACGCCGCCATCGCGCTCGGCACGATGGCGGGCGGCTGGCGCATCGTGAAGACCATGGGCCACTCGCTCACGAAGCTCCAGCCGATCGGCGGGTTCTCGGCGGAGACCGGCGGCGGCGTCACGATCCTCGCGCTCGCCCATTACGGCATCCCGGTCTCGACGACGCACACCATCACCGGCGCCATCGTCGGGGTGGGCTCGACCCGCGGCACGCGCGCGGTCCGCTGGGGCGTCGCGGGCCGGATCATCTGGGCGTGGATCCTGACCATCCCCGCCGCCGCGCTCGTGGCCGCGCTGGTCTACCTGGCGACCGACGCGATCGTCGCGAGGTAGGCGTGGGGAGCGGGCCGGCGCGCCGCGCTGCCGGAGCACGCCCGGCCCGGGGGTCGGAGCGGGCTACGTTCGCGACGCGAGCATGCCGCAGGCCGCGTCCCCGTCCTGGCCGCCCGAGTAGCGCCGGACGATCGGCTGCCCCGGCAGGGCGCGCGCGAGCGCGTCGCGGAAGGCGGTCCACTCGGCCTCGGTCGGCGGCCGGTGGCGGCCGGTCGCGTCGTTCACCGAGATGGGGTTCAGCCGGATCGGCACTCCCCGGAAGAGCGCGCCGAGCGCTGCGGCGTCCTCCGCGTCCACGTTCACGCCCGCGATCATCACGTACTCGACCGTGACCCGGCCGGCGCGCGCCGCGTGCTCCCGGATCGCGTCCACGAGGTCCGGCAGCGGGAAGCCGCGCTCGACGGGCATGAGCGCGCGCCGCTTCTCGGGGGTGGCGGCGTTGAGCGAGACGCAGAGCCGGAACTTGTGCCCCTCGGCGGTGTAGCGGCGGATCGCCGGGACGATGCCGGCAGTCGAGATCGAGATCCGCCGCGCGTCGATCCGCGCGCCGGCGGGGTCGCACAGCGCGTAGGCGGCGTCGAGCACCGCGTCGTAGTTCAGGAAGGGCTCGCCCTGCCCCATGAACACGGCGCCCGTGACGGGGCGCGCCGAGTCGGCGCGGACCCTGAGGAGCTGGCGCACGATCTCCCACGAGCGGAGCGACCGCACGAGGCCGAGCGCGCCGGTCGCGCAGAAGGCGCAGCCGAGCGCGCAGCCCGCCTGCGACGAGAGGCAGACGACGTGGTGCGTGTCGTAGAGCGGGATCCGGACGGACTCGACGCGCGCGCCGTCGGGGAGCTCGAACAGGTAACGGCGGAAGCCGTCCCGCGCGTCCACGCGCGCGACCTCGCGCAGGTCGCCCGGCGCGGCGAGCGCCTCGACCCGGTCGAGCACCTCGCGACGGACGTTGCGCGCGTCGCGGAGCCCCCGGTCGCGGCCGATCACGGCGCCCACGATGCGGCGCGCGTCGTCGAGCGCGATCCCGGCGCGCCGGGCGAGCGTGCGGCTGTCCTGGCCGGCGAGGTGGAGCACCGCGTCGATATAGCGTAAGTTCCGGCGGCATGAGAGCCCTCCCCCTCGCCGCCGTCCTCGCCGCGCTGCCGGGGTGCATCGTCGTGGAGCCGCACCGGCACGCCGCGTCCCCGCCCGTCTCCGCCGCTCCGCCCGTCCGCGCGGCGGTCACGCAGGAGCAGGCGATCGACATCGCGTTCCGCGCCGCGCAGGGGCGCGGCCTCGACGTGGACCGGGTGCACCACGTGAACTACGACGGCTCCGGGCGGTGGCACGTCGACCTGCGCGGGCGCAGGGACAAGGCGAAGGCGCTCGTCGACGCGCGCGACGGGCGGATCCTGAAGCTCGACACGAAGGACAAGTAGGCTACCGGCGCCGGCTCCGCGGCGGCGCGGCGGGCGCGCGGGCCGCGGGCGCGCGGGCCGGGCGCGCCGGCGGCGCCGGCCGGCTCACCCACGGGTTCCCCTCGAGCGCGTAGCGCCACCGCTTCTCGGCCCAGGGCCCGGCGTAGTCCACGTTGACGCGCGGGCCCGAGGCGATCCCCTCGCGCGGGGCCGGCGCGTCCTCCACGAACAGGTCGTCGCCGGTCAGGTCGCGCCCGTTGTCGTGCTCGCGCCGGATGGCGAGCGCGCGGCAGAGGTTCCCCGGCCCGCGCGTCGGGTGGAGGCAGCCCTCCACCGGCTCGCCCGCGCGGAGCAGGACCGCCGAGGGGAAGCCCTCCGCCCCCGTCACGACGTTCATGCAGTGGCTCGTGCCGTAGATGAGGTAGACGTACGCGACGCCGGGCGGGCCGAACATGATCGCGGCGCGCCGCGTCGGTCCCCCGCGCGCGTGCGAGGCGCGGTCGGCGGGGCCGTGGTAGGCCTCCGTCTCCACGATGCGCGCGGCGCGCCGCACGCCGCCGTCCACGTGGACGAGGACCTTGCCGAGCAGCGCCCTCGCGACGGCCCGCGTGTCGCGGGCGTAGAACTCGCGCGGCAGCTTCCGGGCGGCCATCCGGCCGACCGGACCACGGGACCCGCGCTCGCGTCAACGGACACGCGCGCGCCGTTCTGCCAGAATGCGCCACCGCTCCCGCGAGGGGGCGGGCGCGGCACGAGCGGAGACCGGAATGCCGAGACGCGACGACGTGAAGAAGGTCCTCTCGACGGGACCGTGCTCGTCACCGTCGCCGAGGCGGACAAGGACCACGTCCTCGACGCGGCCCGCCGGTTCGCGGCGCTCGGGTTCCGCATCCGGGCGACCGGCCGGACCCGCGCGTTCCTCGCCGCCCACGGCCTCGACGCGGCGCCCGGCGGCGCTCGCGGCCGCCCTCGGCATCGCCGCGCGCCGCGCGGGCGCGGAGAGCGTGCGGAGCCTGCAGGAGTACCACGCGGCGATCGGGTGACGCGGGGCGGGCCCGCGCCGCGCGGCGGGGGTGCGGCGTCCCGCGCCACCCCCGCCTCGACGAGGACGCCGCCCGCGGGCGGCGCGCCGATCCGGCCGGGGCGCGCGCCGTCGGCAGGGCGCGAGGGCGCCCGGCGAACGGCCCGGGAGGCGGGCCCCGCGCCCTCGACGGGAACCCGGCAAGCTTCTGGACGCGACCGGCGGGCGGTGGTTAGGAGGTACGGATGCGCCGGGCCAAGATCGTGGCGACGATGGGTCCCGCGTCGTCGGACGCGCCGACCCTGGAGAAGCTCATCGGGCTCGGCGTGGACGTCGCGCGGCTCAACTTCTCCCACGGCCGGCACGAGGACCACGCCGCCGTCCTCGATCGGCTCCGCGCCGCCTCGCGCCACCTCGGGAAGGCGGTCGGCGTGCTCCAGGACCTCCAGGGCCCGAAGATCCGCACCGGCCCGCTCCGGGCCGGCAAGGCGGGCGTGACGGTCGAGCCGGGCGCCGAGATCGTCATCACGACCGAGGGCGAGGTCCCGGGAGACGCGCGCCTCGTCTCGACGACGTACCCGCACCTCGCGGAGGACGTCCGCCCCGGGGACCGCCTCCTCGTGGACGACGGCCTGCTCGAGTTCCGCGTCCTCTCCACCGACGGCGTGCGCGTCCGCGCGGAGATCGTGGAGGGGGGCGTGCTCGGGGAGCACAAGGGGATCAACCTCCCCGGCGTCGCGCTGCGCGCGGAGACGCTCTCCGCGAAGGACAAGGCCGACCTCGCCTTCGGCATCTCGCACGGCGTGGACTTCGTCGCGCTGTCGTTCGTGCGCTCGCCCGCCGAGATCGAGGCGTGCCGGGTCGAGATGGACCGGGCCGGCCGGATCGTCCCGGTGGTCGCGAAGATCGAGAAGCCCGAGGCGATCGAGCAGATCGACGCGATCCTCGCCGCGACCGACGGGATCATGGTGGCGCGCGGCGACCTCGGCGTGGAGATCCTCCCCGAGCGCGTGCCGCTCCTCCAGAAGGAGATCTGCCGCAAGGCGAACGCGCTCGGGAAGCCGGTCATCATCGCGACCCAGATGCTCAACTCGATGATCGAGCACCCGCGCCCGACGCGCGCCGAGGCGTCGGACGTCGCGAACGCGATCTGGGACGGCGCCGACGCGGTGATGCTCTCCGGCGAGACCGCGAGCGGGAAGCACCCGCTCCTCGCCGTGCAGATGATGGACCGGATCGTGCGCGAGGCCGAGGGCGCGGTCCCGCCACGGGTGACCGGGCGCGCGCGGAGCGCGCTCGAGGAGGGCGGCGCGCCGGTGAACCTCGTCATCGCCGGCGCCGCGTGCGAGGCCGCGGCGGCGTCGGGCGCCGTCGCGATCTGCTGCTTCACGCTGCGCGGCGAGACCGCCCGGCTGCTGGCGGAGTTCCGCCCCCCCGTGCCGATCGTGGCGTTCTCGCCGGACCAGGCCATCCGGCGGCGCCTCTCGCTCGTGTGGGGCGTCGTCCCGAAGGTGATGGAGCCCCTGAAGAACGCGGACCTCATGACCGAGATGGTCTCGGACCGGCTCCTCGAGGACGGCGTCGCCGCGCCGGGCGACCGGGTGGTGCTCGTGCACGGCTCGCCGCTCGGCGTCCCGGGCCAGACGAACTCGATCCGGCTGCACGAGATCGCGCACCCGGCCGAGCGCGGTCCAGGGCAGCGGTACCGCGTCCCGATCTGACGGCGCGGCGCTCGCCTGCGTCGGCCCCGCGAGCGGCCCGCGCGCGCGCCCCAAGCTGCCGGGCGCGTGCGCGGGCTCCGGGATCGCCGAACCGGGCGTGCACCGGCGCGCCGGCGCCCGCCTCGGGTCTCAGTGCGCGTGGCCGCCGGCGGGGGCCCGGTGCTCCGCGTGCGCCTTCTCGTGCTCCGCGGCGTCGTGCTCCGCGTGCCCCTTCTCGTGCTCCGCGTGCGACCGCTCGCCGTGCGGCTCCGCGTGCTCGGCGTGCGGCGCGGCGTGCTCGCCGTGCGCGCCCGCGCCCTCGGCGGCGCCGTGCACCGCCTCCACCCAGTGGACGAACGGCACGTAGGAGGCGACCCAGGCCCGGCCGGCGGCGACGTCCTCGCCCGGCTGCTTCCGCGCCTTCACCGGCGCGAAGCGCTCGTGGAGGCCCTCCTTCACGCTCGCGACGAGGAGCTTCTCGAGCTCGGCGGGCGAGCCGGACGCGACGGCCGCGTCCGCGGCGCGGACGGCGGGGCCGAGGTCCTGGCCGGCGGGCCTGAGCCCCGTGTACGGCGCGCCCTCGCCGGCGCGGTGGACGCGGACGAGCGTCTCGAAGAACCAGGTGTCGGCGAGCTCGCGCGCCTCGCGGCCCGCCTTGCGGACCGCGACCGTGCGGGCGAAGGCGGCCTTGATCTCGGCCTCGTCCTGCGGACGGACCCAGGCGAGGACCGGGTTCAGCTTGCCGGTCTCGAGCGCCTTGCGCGCGGTGATGACGACGGGACCGTCCAGCGTGTCGCAGTGGGCCCGGGCCGGAGCCGGGGCGAGGGCGAGCAGCGAGACGACGGCGGCGACGGCGGTGACGACGGGCTTGGACACGACGACCTCCTCATGGGTTCAGCCGGCCCGGTGGGCCGGAGTGGTGCGGGAAGGCGTTCGACGCGGCGCGCGCGCGGCGGCCGCGCCCCCGCGCAGCGTCCGCTCGAGGGCGGCCCACACGCGCGCGGCGAGGCCGCGCGAGCCGAGCCCCGCGTGGCCGAGGGCGAGCACGGCGCCGAGCACGAGCACCGCCGCCTCGTCGGGCGCGAGGCCGTCCGCGAGCAGCCCCTTGCGCCGCGCCTCGAGGAGCGTCCGGTGCACGAACGCCTGGGAGCGGCGCCGGAACCCGGCGCAGCGCGCGACTCCCTCCGGCGGCGCGAGCTGCGCGAGCAGCTCCGAGCCGACGACGCGCGCGACCCCCGGGTTGTCGCGGATCACGGCGACGCGCCGCTCGAAGAAGCGGCCGAGCCGCGCGATGGGGTCGGGGTCCGCCGGGGGGAAGCCCTCGAACAGGATCTCCTCCACCCGCTCCACGACCGCGAGGACGATCGCGTCCATGGTCGGGAAGTGCCGGAACAGCGCCGCGTCCGACACGCCGACCTCTCGCGCGATGGCGAGCGCGGTGAACCGGGCGAGGCCCTGGTCCGCGACGAGGCGGAGGGCTGCGTCCGCGATCTCGCGACGGCGCGCGTCGGCGGGCTTCCGGGCGATCATCCCGGTGCATTTAAGTTAGTAAGTGCTAACTAGCAACCCCGCCCGGCCGCCCCCGCCCCACCGGGGGCCCCGGCGGCGCCCCGGTCGAGGTACGTTCCCGACCCCATGGCGGTCCACCTCGCGATGCTCGTCCACTCCGTCATGTCGGCCGGGACCTACCTCGCCGCGAAGCGGGCGCTCCTCGACCTGTCGCCGTTCGAGGTGGCGCTGTTCCGGTTCTCGCTCGCGGGCGCCTTCTACGCGGCGCTCTGGCGCTGGAGCGGGGTCCGGATCGCGCGCCGCGACCTCCTCGCGCTCGCGGGGCTCGGCGTCCTCGGGATCCCGGTGAACCAGGGGCTCTTCCTGTACGGGATGTCGCTCACCTCGCCCGCCCACGGCGCGCTGCTCTACGCGCTCGCGCCGGTGTTCGTGTTCCTCCTCGCCCGCTGGCGGCTCGGCGAGCGGGCGACGGCGGCGAAGGTCGCGGGCGTGGCGATCGCCTTCGCCGGCGTGGTGGTCGTCCTCTCCGGGCGCGGCGCGGTGGGGCTCGCGGAGGCCGGCCCGGGGCTCGCGGGGGACCTGCTCGTCCTCGTCGCGGTCGTGGCGTGGTCGGTGTTCGCGGTCGCGGGGAAGCCGTACGCCGAGCGCTACGGCGTCCTCGCCGCGACGGGCGTCGCGATCGCGGCGGGCTCCGCGGCGTACCTGCCGGTCGGGCTGCTCCTCTCCGATCTCTCCGCGTTCGCCCGCGCCTCGGAGGGCGGCTGGTGGAGCGTCCTCTACCTGACGCTGCTCCAGAGCGTCGTGGGGTACCTCCTCTACTACTGGGCGCTCCGCCGCTCGGAGGCGAGCCGGGTCGCGATCTGGTCCAACACGCAGCCGGTGCTCGCCGCCGCGCTCGCCTGGGCGCTGTACGGCGAGCGCGTGACCGGCGCGTTCGCGGTCGGCGGCGCCATGGTGATCGCCGGCGTCGTCCTGACCGAGCGGGGGTGAAGGCTCCGGCCGGGACGCCGGTGCGCGCGCGGGCGCCGCGTTATCGTCCCGCGCATGGACCTCCCCGCCCTCCGGCGCGCCCTCGGGGAGCTCGGCCTCGACGGCTGGCTCCTCTACGACTTCCACGGCCAGAACCCGACCGCGCTCCACGTGCTGGGCCTCGGAGGCCGGATGCTCACCCGCCGGTTCTTCCTCCTGCTCCCGCGCGAGGGCGAGCCGACGCTCGTCGTGCACGCCATCGAGCGCTCGCAGTTCCCGCCCGCCGTCCCCGGCCGCCGCGAGGTCTACGCGTCCTGGGCCTCGCTCCGGGACGCGCTCGCGCGCGCCCTCGGCGCGCTCCCGCGCGGCGCGCGGCTCGCGATGGAGTACTTCCCTGGCGGCGCGATCCCGACGCTCTCGCGGGTGGACGCGGGGACGCTCGAGCTCGTGCGGTCGTTCGGCGTGGAGGTCGTCTCGTCGGCGGACCTCGTGCAGCGGTTCCTCTGCCGGCTCGACGCGGCGCAGGTGGAGAGCCACCGGCGCGCCCTCGCCGCGATCGACGCGGCGAAGGACGCCGCCTTCGCGCGCGTCGGCGAGGCCCACCGGCGCGGCGAGGCGCCGCTCGAGACCGAGCTCCAGGCGTTCCTGATGGAGCGCTTCGCGGAGGCGGCGCTCGAGACCGACCACCCGCCCATCGTGGCGGTGAACGGCCACGCCGCGGACCCGCACTACGCGCCGTCGGCGGAGACGCCCACGCCGATCCGGCCCGGCGACCTCGTGCTGATCGACCTGTGGGCGCGCGGGAAGGGGCCGCGCGACGTCTACGCCGACATCACCTGGGTCGGGTTCTGCGGCGAGCGGCCGCCGGAGCGGCTCGAGCGGATCTTCCGCGTCGCGGCCGAGGCGCGCGACGCCGGCCTCGCCTCCCTGCGCCGGGCGCACGCCGAGGGGCGGACCCTCGCCGGATTCGAGGTGGACCGCGCCGTGCGCGGCGTCGTCGAGGCGGCGGGGCTCGGCGAGCGCTTCGTCCACCGCACCGGCCACTCCATCGAGACCCGCGTCCACGGCGACGGCGCGAACCTCGACGACCTCGAGACCCACGACACGCGGCCGCTGGTCCCCGGCCTCTGCTTCTCGATCGAGCCCGGCATCTACCTGCCCGACGAGGGGCTCGGCGTCCGCACCGAGATCGACGTGTTCCTCGCCGGCGACGGCCCCGAGGTGTACTCCCCGATCCAGACGGAGATCGTCCGGATTTGACGGGGTCCCCCGTGCAGCTTGCACCGCGCGTGTGGCAGAATGCCGCCCCCGACGACGCGTGGAGGGTGCGGCATGGCCGAGGCCGAGGCACGAGCGAAACCCGTTCTCAACCCCGAGTACTGCAAGGCGTGCGGGCGCTGCATCGAGGCGTGCGCGCGCGACGCGCTCGCGACCGGCACGGAGGTGAACCAGGCGAGCGGCCTCGCTCCCGTGCTCTTCGACCCCGCGCTCTGCAACGGCTGCGGCCTCTGCATCGAGGCGTGCCCCGAGCCCTTCGGCCTCGTCACGACGGACGAGGCGACCTGGCTCGCGGACGCCGCCGAGCGGCGCGCCGCCGGGAGGGACCGCGCGCCCGCGCCGGTGGAGGTGCCCGCCGCCTCGGTGCCGCTGCCCGCCGCCGGCGCCCCGCTCGTCGTGAAGGGCGCGCACGCGGGCGCGATCGGCGCGCTGCTCGCGGGGTGCCGCCACTTCTTCGGCTACCCGATCACGCCCTCGACCGAGGGCGCGGAGCTCATGGCGAAGCTCCTCCCGAGGCACGGCGGCACGTTCCTGCAGGCCTCGAGCGAGGTCGCCGCGGTGAACATGATCTTCGGCTGCGGCGCGGCGGGCCGGCCGGCGATGACCTTCACCTCGTCCCCCGGCTTCAGCCTGATGCTCGAGGGGATCTCCTACATGATCGGCGCCCAGCTCCCGGGCGTGTTCGTGAACGTGATGCGGGCGGGGCCGGGGCTCGGCAACGTCGGCCCGGCGCAGGCGGACCTGAAGCTCGCCTGCCGCGGCCTCGGCCACGGCGACACCCACGCCATCGCGCTCGCGCCGGCGACGCCGCAGGAGATGCTCGACTTCACGATGCTCGCCTTCGAGCTCGCCTTCCGCTACCGGAGCCCGGTCGTCGTGCTCGCCGACGGCTACCTCGGGCAGATGACCGGCCGCGTGGTGCTGCCCGACCGGTTCGTCCGGCCCGGGGTCCCGGCCTGGGCGGTCCCGGGCGACGCCGCGCACCGCCGGAACCTCGTCACCTCGATCCTGCTCGACCCGCAGGACTTCGAGGGGCACAACCGGACGCTCGTCGAGAAGTACGCGCGCATGACGGCGGCCGAGCAGCGCGCGGCGCCCTACCTCTGCGACGACGCCGAGGTGCTCCTCGTCGCGTGCAACACGCCGGCGCAGATCGCGAAGGGCGCGGTCCGGGTGCTCCGCGAGGCGGGCGTGCGCGCCGGCCTGTTCCGCCCGCAGACGGTCTGGCCGTTCCCGGTGAAGAAGCTGCTGCCGCTGATCGCAGACGGCGGGCGGGCGCGCCGGATCGTGGTCGTCGAGGCGAGCGACGGCCAGCTCGAGGACGAGCTCAGGCTCGCGCTCTCGCACGCGGGCGCGCCGCCGGTGCGGATCTCCCACGTGCGGCGGCTGGGGGGGATCCTGCCGGGGCAGCGCGAGATCGTGGAGGCCGCCCGCGCGGCGGCCTCGAAGGAGGCGGCGGCGTGAGCGTGTTCTACGATCTGTTCGAGCGGCACGACCACGCGCAGGGGCTCAAGGGGCGCGCGACGCACTACTGCGCCGGCTGCGGCCACGGCCTCGTGCACCGGTACCTCGCCGAGGCCATCGAGGAGCTGGGGATCCATGACCGCACCGTGGCGATCTCGCCCGTCGGGTGCGCGGTGTTCCTCTACTACTACCTCGACGTCGGGAACACCCAGGCCTCCCACGGCCGCGCCTCGGCGGTGGCGCTCGGCCACAAGCTCGCGAACCCCGAGGCGGTCGTCGTCTCCTACCAGGGCGACGGCGACCTCGCCGCCATCGGCCTCCTCGAGATCATGCAGGTCGCGCAGCTCGGGATCCCGCTCGCGATCGTCTTCGTCAACAACGCCGTGTACGGGATGACCGGCGGCCAGCTCGCGCCGACCACCCTCTTTGGCCAGAAGACGACGACCACGCCCGAGGGCCGGAGCCGGCTCGAGGGCGCGCCGCTCAAGATGGCGGAGCTCATCGCGTCGCTCGACGGGCCGGTGTACGTCGAGCGGGTCGCGCTCTTCGATCCGAAGCAGCGCAAGCGCGCCGCGAAGGCGATCAAGAAGGCCCTCTCGCTGCAGGCGCGGAACGAGGGCTTCGCGTTCGTCGAGATCCTGGCCGAGTGCCCCACGCATCTGAAGTGCACGCCGCAGGAGGCGGAGCGCTGGGTGAAGGAGCAGATGGTCCCGGTCTTCCCGCTCGGCGTGAAGAAGGACGCGCCGCCGGTGAACTGGAACGCGACGCTGCGGAGGCCGACGTTCGACGCCGCCGCGCTCCTCGCCTCGATCGGCGCGGACGCCGGGCCCGCGCCCCGGCACGCCGAAGGGTTCCCGCGCGCGGCGTTCGGCGACGACGTGGGCGTGAAGGTGGCCGGCGCGGGCGGGGACGGGGCCCAGACGGCCGCGATGCTCCTCGCGCGCGCCGCCATCGCCGAGGGCTTCGACGCCACCCACATCCCGAGCTACGGGCCGGAGTCGCGCGGCGGGACGTCGTACGCGGACGTGCGGATCGCCGAGCGCGAGGTGCTCTCGCCGGACGTGCCGCACCCGCACGTGCTCGTGGCCTTCAACGCCCCCTCGCTCGCGAAGTTCGGGCCGCAGGTGGCGAAGGGCGCGGTGGTGCTCTACGACGCCTCGGTGATCCGGGACCCGCCCGCGCTCGACCCGTCGGTGCGCGTGCTCGCCGTGCCCTGCACCGAGATCGCCCGCGAGCTCGGGCAGCCGCTCGTGAAGAACATCGTCGCGCTCGGCGCGCTGGCGGCCGCGACGCGGCTCCTCCCCGAGGCGTCGCTCGTCGGCGCGATGCAGCGCGCCCTCGGGGGCAAGCGCGCCGCGATGGGCGTGAACGAGGACGCGTTCCGGCGCGGCGTGCAGGCGGTCCGCTGAAGCCGGCGGGCCAGGCGCCGCGCGCCCGTCCCTCTCCCCGCCGCCGGCGGGGAGAGAGGTGCACGGTCGCGGCGGTGACGCGCCCCGGCTAGGCGGCCTCGGCGCGCCTGCGGAACATGGAGCACACCGGCGCGCTGAGCTGCTGGCAGCGGCCGCCGCCGATGTAGCTCTCGAGCTGGTCGATCCGCCACTCCTTCTCCTCGACCACGACGTCCACGAGGTCGAGCATCGAGACGACGCCCACGATCTGCTCGCCGTCCTTCACGAGGAGGTGCCGGGTCCGGTGCGCGCGCATCAGCTCCGCGCACTCGCGATCCGTCGCGCAGGGCGAGACCGCCGGCTGGTCCGGGCGCAGGACCGCGCCGAGCGGCGCCGCGAACGTGTCGTTCCCCGCCGCCAGGTGGCGCACGATGTCGCGCTCCGTGACGAGCCCGACGAGCGTGCCGCCCACCGTGACGCCGATCGATCCGACCCCGGCCGCCGCCATCTCGCGCGCCGCCTCCGCGCACGACGCCGACCGGTCCAGCGCCACCACCTCGCGCACCACCCGGCTCCCGATGCAGGCCATCTCCGTCCCTCCTCGTCCCAGCGTTGGTCGCCGCGACCGCCGCGCCGACGGAGGGCATCCTGCCCCGGGCGCGCGCGGCGCGCTCCACGCGAGTTCGGATGGTCCATCAGCGAAACTGATGGCGCGTGCGGGCCGCCACGCGCTCCTGCTATGGTCGGGGCATGGGCCGGATCGACCCGCGCAAGCTCGAGACCTTCCGCGTCGTGGTCGAGACGAGGAAGATCTCGACCGCCGCGAAGCTCCTCCACCTGTCCCAGCCCGCCGTCACGGCGCAGGTCCGCGGCCTCGAGGAGGAGTGCGGCCGCGCGCTCCTCCTCCGCTCGTCGAAGGGCGTCGCGCCCAACGCCTGGGGGCTGCGGCTCCTCGAGGCGGCGAAGCGCGTCCACGGCGTGCTCGGCGAGGTCGAGACCGCGTTCGACGAGGAGCCGGCGACCGACGAGGCGGTCGTCATCGGCGCGAGCATGACGACCGCCGCCTACGTGATCCCGCCGCTCGTCGCCGGGTACCGCGCCCTCCACCCGCGCGTCCCGTTCCGGATCCAGGTCGCGAACACGCCGCGCGTCCTGGAGTGGGTGGCCGAGGGGCGCGTGCCGCTCGGGTTCGTGGAGGGGCGGCTCCGCTCGCCGCGCGTCCGGCTCGAGCGCTGGCTCGACGACGAGCTCGTCCTCGTCGCCGCCGGGAGGGCGCAGGCGTTCCGCGGCGTCGCGCGCGCGGCCGACCTCGCGACGGTGCCGCTCCTCCTGCGCGAGCCCGGCTCGAACACGCGCGAGGTCGTCGAGGAGGCGCTCCAGCGCGCGCTCGGGAAGGGGCTGGTGCCGCGCTCCGACCTGCTCTTCGGCTCGAACCAGTCGATCAAGATGGCGGCGGCCGCCGGGCTCGGCGTCGCGTTCGTGTCGCGCTGGAGCGTGCAGCACGCGCTCTCCTCGGGGCTGCTGCGCATCCTCCCGCTGCGGGACCTCCGGATCGTGCGGGCCTTCTCGATCGCGACGCTCTCGCCGGGCGTGCACGGCGCGGCCGGCCGGTTCCTCGCGTGGGCGCGGCGCAACCCGCCCACCCCGCCCTGACGGGCCTCTCGCGCACGCCGGCTTGACCGGCGGGCGCGACCCGTCCCAAGGTACGGGCCCAAAGCACGGAGACCTCCATGACCCTGCTCCCCCCGGCCGTGTCGCTCTCGCTCCTCGCCCTCGCTGCGCAGCCGGCCGCGCCCGCCGCCGGCGCGGAGGCCCCGGTGAAGAACCCGCTCCTCGCCCCCTGGGCCGGCCCGTACGCCGGCGTCCCGCCCTTCGACGAGGTGAAGGTCGAGCAGTTCCGGCCCGCCCTGGAGGCGGGGATGGCGGAGACGCTCGCGAACGTCGACGCCATCGCGGCCGATCCCGAGCCGCCCACCTTCGACAACACGCTCGCCGCGCTCGAGCGCGCGGGCCGCACGCTGGATCGCGCCGGGCGCATCTACGGCGTCTTCTCGTCGGCGATGAGCACGCCGGAGTTCCAGGCGGTGGAGCGCGAGATGGCGCCGAGGCTCGCCGCGTTCCAGGACAAGATCACCCAGAACGAGAAGCTCTTCGCCCGGATCGCCGCGGTCTACGAGACCCGCGAGACCTCCTGCAAGACGCCCGAGCAGAAGCGGCTCGCCTGGTTCCACTACACGAACTTCGTCCGCGCCGGCGCGAAGCTCGACGCCGCCGCGAAGAAGCGGGTGGCGGAGATCAACGAGCGGCTCGCCACGCTGTACACGGCCTTCACGCAGAACCTCCTCGCCGAGGAGGCCGACTACACGCTCTTCCTCGAGAAGGAGGAGGACCTCGCCGGGCTGCCGCCCTCGGCCCGCTCCGCGATGGCGGCCGCGGCGGAGGCGAAGGGGCAGAAGGGCAAGTGGGCGGTCCTGAACACCCGCTCCTCGGTCGAGCCGTTCCTGCAGCACTCCGACCGGCGCGCCCTGCGCGAGAAGGTGTGGCGCACCTTCACGACCCGCGGCGACCACGGCGACGGCCGCGACAACAAGGCCGCCATCACCGAGATCCTGAGGCTCCGCGCCGAGCGCGCGAAGCTCCTCGGCTACCCGAGCCACGCCCACTGGCGCGTCGAGGACTCGATGGCGAAGACGCCCGACGCCGCGATGAAGCTCATGGAGGCGGTCTGGCCCGCGTCGCTGGCGCGCGTGAAGGAGGAGGTCGCCGACATGCAGGCGGTGGCGGATCGCGAGGGCGCGCAGCTCGCGATCGAGCCCTGGGACTACCGCTACTACGCCGAGAAGGTCCGCAAGGCGAAGTACGATCTCGACGAGAACGAGGTGAAGCCGTACCTGCAGCTCGAGAAGCTGCGCGAGGCGATGTTCTGGGTCGCCGGCCAGCTCTTCGACCTGCACTTCCGTCCGGCGAAGGGCGTGCCCGTGTACCACCCGGACGTCCGCGTCTGGGAGGTCCGCAGCGGCGCCGGCCGGCACGTCGGGCTCTGGTACTTCGACCCGTACGCCCGGGAGGGGAAGCAGTCCGGCGCGTGGATGAACGCCTACCGCGACCAGGAGCGGCTCGAGCGCGAGATCCCGACCATCGTGTCGAACAACTCGAACTTCGTGAAGGGGAGGCCCGGCGAGCCGGTGCTCGTCTCCTGGACGGACGCCGAGACGCTCTTCCACGAGTTCGGGCACGCCGTCCACGGCCTCGCCTCGAACGTCACCTACCCGTCCCTCTCCGGCACCAACGTCGCGCGCGACTACGTGGAGTTCCCCTCGCAGATCCTGGAGCGCTGGCTCGAGACGCCGGAGGTGCTGAACCGGTACGCGCTCCACGCGAAGACCGGCAAGCCGCTGCCGAAGGCGCTCCTCCGGAAGATCCAGCGCACCTCGACGTTCAACGAGGGGTTCAAGACCACCGAGTACCTGTCCGCCGCGATCGTGGACATGAAGATGCACCTCGCCGCGGACGCCACGGTGGATCCCGCGGCGTTCGAGCGCGACACGCTCGCGGCGCTCGGCATGCCGCGCGAGATCGTCATGCGCCACCGGCCGCCGCACTTCGCGCACCTGTTCACCGGCGACGGGTACTCCGCCGGCTACTACAGCTACCTCTGGGCCGACACCATCAGCGCCGACGCCTACGAGGCGTTCACCGAGGCGAAGGGACCCTACGACAAGGCGGTCGCGAAGCGGCTCACGGCGCTCATCTCCGCCGGCAACACCGTGGACCCCGCCGACGCCTACCGCACCTTCCGCGGGCGCGACCCCGGCATCGGCGCGCTCATGCGCAAGCGCGGGTTCCCCGAGCCGGGGACGGCGCCGCAGCCGGGCGGCGCCGCGCGGTAGCCGCCGGGAGCGCGACGTGCGGCCGGACGCGCGGGGCACGCGGGCGGTCGTCGTGGGCGCGACGGGGCTCGTCGGGGCGGAGCTCCTCCGGCTCCTGCTCGCGGACGCGCGCTTCGGCGCGGTCGCCGTCCTCGCGCGCCGCGCGACCGGCGCCGCGCACCCGAAGCTCGCGGAGCACCTGGTCGCGTTCGACGCCCCCGGCGCGTGGGCCCCGCTCGTCGGGGGCGACGTGCTCTTCAGCGCGCTCGGCACGACGCTCCGGGCCGCCGGCAGCCAGGAGGCGCAGCACCGGGTGGACCACGGGTACCAGCTCGCGGTCGCCCGCGCGGCCCGCGCGAACCGCGTCGGCACGTACGTGCTCGTGTCGAGCGCGGGCGCGTCGCCGCGCGCGCGGCTCTTCTACTCCCGCATGAAGGGCGAGCTCGAGCGCGACGTCGAGGCGCTCGGGTTCGAGCGCACCCGGATCCTCCGGCCCGGGCTGCTGGACGGCGACCGCCGCGAGCACCGGACCGGCGAGCGGCTCGCCCTCGCGGTCCTGCGGCCGCTCGCGCCCGTGCTGCCGGCGCCGGCGCGCCCCATCCACGCCGCGACCGTCGCCCGCGCCGCCGTCGCGGCGGCGCTCGACCCGGCGGCCGGCGTCGTCCGCTACGAGGCCGCCGACCTGTTCCGCGTCGGGCGCGGCTGAGCGTCCCCGCCCGCCGCCGCGACGGCGGCGCGAGCGCCGCGCGCGGCCGGCGCGATCACGAGGCGGGCGGCCCCATGACGCGCAGCACGCGCTCGAGCTCCTCGGGCGACACCGGCTTCCCGAGGTGCGCCTCGAACCCCGCCTCCGACGCGCGCCGCTGGTCCTCCGGGAGCGCGTGACCGGTCAGCGCGACGAGCCGCACGCCCGCGAGCTCCGGCAGGGCCCGGATGTCCCGCGCGACCTCGTACCCGTCCCGGTCCGGCAGCCCGATGTCGCACAGGACGACGTCGGGCAGGAACGCGCGCGTGCGCGCGACCGCGTCCGCGGCGCTGGCCGCGACCTCGACCTCGTGGCCGTCGAGCTCGAGCACGAGGCGCAGCATCTCCGCGGAGTCCCGGTTGTCCTCCACCACGAGCACCCGGCGCGCCGGCGACAGCGGGACCGGCGGGGGAGTCGGCGCCTCGATCTCGTCGACGCCGAGCAGCGGCAGCGCGACGACGAACTCGGCGCCGCGACCCTCCCCGGCGCTGCGCGCCTCGACGGTGCCGCCGTGCAGCTCGACGAGCCCCTTCACGAGCGCGAGGCCGAGGCCGAGGCCGCCGCGGCCCGCGTGCCGCGCGTTCTCCACCTGCACGAACGGCTCGAACACGCGCGCGAGCATCCCGGGCGGCATCCCGATCCCGGTGTCCGCGACGCGCACGACGCCGCGCCCGCCCTCCTCCGTCACGGTCAGCGCCACGCGGCCGCCCGCGTCGGTGAACTTCGCGGCGTTCCCGAGCAGGTTTCCGATCACCTGCGCGAGCCGCGTCGCGTCCGCGTTCACCCAGAGCGGCCCCGTCGGGGCGGCGACCTCGAGCGACACGCCGCGCTCGGCGAGCAGCGTGCGGTGATCCTCGGCGGTCCGGCAGGCGACGTTCCCGAGGTCCACCTTCCGTCGCCGCAGCTGGACCTTTCCCCGGGCGATCCGCGTCACGTCGAGCAGGTCGTCCACGAGGCGCGCGAGCTGCTCCACCTGGCGCCCGATGACGCCCACGGCGGCGCGCGCCTGCTCGCCGCCCGCCGGGGCGCGCGAGAGGACGTACGCCGCGTTCCGGAGCGGCGCGAGCGGGTTGCGCAGCTCGTGCGAGAGGACGCCGAGGAACTCGGTCTTCCGGCGGTCCGCCTCCTCGACGCGGGCGAGGAGCCCCTCCCGCTCGGCCTCGGCGCGGCGCCGCTCGTCGATGTCGATCCCGGCGCCGATCCAGCGGACGACCCGCCCGCCCACGTCCCGGACCGGCGCGAGGCGCGACAGGAACCAGCGGTACCCGCCGTCGGCCGCGCGGTAGCGGAGCTCCACCTGCTCGGGCCTGCCCGACACCCTCGCCCGCCGCCACGTCTCGCGCAGCGGCGCCACGTCGTCCGGGTGGACCACCCCGAGCCAGCCGCGCTCGGCCGAGGCGGCGAGGTCGAGCCCGGAGAACTCGGTCCACGCCGGGTTCACGTACTCCGGGGTGCCGTCCGGCGCGAGCGCGCACACCACCTGCGGCATCGCGTCGGCGAGCGCCCGGAGCAGCGGCTCCTCCCGCGGCCCTCGCGCACGCGTCGCCGCGCGGCGCGCGGAGATCGGCGCCTCGCGGGCGCGCACCGCCCCCCGCGCCTCCGCGCGCCCCTCCGCGAGCGTGAGGAGGAGCCCGGCGCCGCCGGCGACCCGCAGCGCCGCCGCCGTCGCCCGCCACGTCGCGCCGCCCCGCCGGAGCGGCGGGAGCGCCACGGGCCCGCCGCGGCGCGCGCGCGCGAGGAGCGCGCGCACGCGCCAGCTGCGCGGCAGCGGCGCGAGGACGTCGCGGCCCACCACCCGCGCCGCCGGCGCCTGGGCGGCGCGCAGCCACCGCCGGTTCGCCCGCACGACCTCGTCGCGCGGCCCCACCACGCAGAGCCCCACCCCCGCGCGCTCGAACACGGCCTCGAGCAGCGCGGGCACCTCCTCCGGATCTCGTCCCGCCTTCACGACTCTCCTCGGAACGGGGAGTGTTCCACACCGCGCGTGAGAATTGGGTCGCTCGCGCAGGCGGGGCCCGCACGGGGCGCCGCACGGGTGGGGGACCGTGCGGCGGCGTCGCCGCGGCGGAGCGTCGCGGCGCGCGTCGGCGCGGCCGGTTACGCTTGCCGACCCGTGAGCTTCGCATACCCAGGCGTACCTCCCGCGCCGCCACCTTCGGAGCCTCTCGCCGCGACGGCGGTCGTGATCCACCGGGACGGGCCGGACGGCCGGGAGGTCCTGCTCGTGCGCCGCGGCGCCGAGCGCCGCTTCGCGGGCGGGTTCCACGCGTTCCCCGGCGGCCGCCTCGAGCCGGAGGACGCGGAGGTCCCCGTCGCGGGCGCCGCCGGAGAGGCAGCGGCGCTCGTCGCCTGCGCCGCGCGCGAGGCGTTCGAGGAGACGGGCGTCCTCCTCGCGCAGGGCGCCTCCGCGGTCGGCGCGGACGCGCGGCTGCGCGGCCGGCGCGCGCTCCTGGACGGGGGCGTGCGCTGGGGCGCGTTCCTCCGCGCGCACGGCCTCTCGCTCTCGGCCGCGCTCCTCGCGCCCGCCGGGCGGTGGATCACGCCGGAGCACCTGCCGCTCCGGTTCGACGCCCGGTTCTTCCTCGCAGCGCTGCCGCCCGGCGAGGTGGAGGAGATCTGGCCCGGCGAGCTGTCCGGCGGCGGGTTCCTTCGGGCGGCGCAGGCGCTCGCGCGCTGGGGGCGCGGCGAGATCCTCCTCCACCCGCCGCAGCTCCACGCGCTGCGCGTCGTCGCGGCGCCGGGCGCGCCCTCGCTCGACCTGCTGCGCGCGCCGCCCGAGCGCGCCCGGCGGATCGAGTTCCAGGGCGGGATCGTCCTCGCCGCGCTGCGGACGCCGACGCTGCCCCCCGCGACGCACACCAACGCCTGGGTCGTGTCGCTCGACGCCGGCGCGGCCGTCGTGGACCCGGGCGCGCACGAGCCCGCGGAGCAGGCGAGGCTCCTCGCCCTGCTGGACGAGCTGGCCGCGGAGGGGCGGCCCCCCGCCGCCGTGTGGATCACCCACGCGCACCCGGACCACGTCGGCGCCGCGGCGGCGGTCGCGGCGCGCTACCGCGTCCCGGTGCGCGCGCACCCGCTCGCGGCGGGGCGCGTCCCCGGCGTCGAGATCGAGCCCGCGAACGACGGCGATCTCCTCGGCGGCCGCTTCCGCGCGCTCGCGACGCCGGGACACGCCCGCGAGCACCTCGCCTTCCTCGACGAGGCGACCGGCGCGCTCCTCTGCGGCGACCTCGTCTCGACGCTCTCCACCATCGTCATCGATCCACCGGAGGGCGACATGGCGGAGTACGTCCGGCAGCTCGAGCGCGTGCGCGCGCTCGGCCCCCGGACGCTCTACCCCGCCCACGGGCCGCCCGCGGCGGACGCCCCGGCGCGGCTCGGGGCCTATCTCGCGCACCGGCGCGAGCGGGAGGCGCTCGTGATCGCCGCGCTGCGCGCGGGCGGCGAGCTCGCCGCGGTGACGGCGGCGGCGTACGCCGACACGCCCGCCGCCATGCTCCCCGTCGCCGAGCGGAGCTGCCTCGCCATCCTCGAGAAGCTCCGCCGGGAGGGGCGGGCGAGCGAGCGCCAGGGGGTCTGGTCGGCGCCGTGAGGGTGTGGCCGGAAGGCCACGGATTTCCGAGCGGGTGCCACGGGAAAACCACGCGGCGGACGACGGAACAACCGGCCAAGCGCGCGGATTCCCGCGCAGCGGCCGGGGCACGTGGGTTGCAACCTCGCCGGGGAATGTCCGCGCGCCTCCGCCGCACGAGCAGGGTCGCACTCCTGCTGGTCGCCGCGTTCCTCGTCGGGGGCGCCTCCGCCGAGGTGGCGGTCAGGACGCACGCCGCCATCGAGCGGGTCCGGGCCGAGCGCGAGATCGGCGCGGCGGGGCAGCTCGTGGTGCTCCAGCTCCAGGGCGCGGACGGCGACGTCATCGCGCGCCCCCGCGTCATCGCGCCGGCCGGCAAGCCGACGGAGGTCGTGCTGCACGAGCCCGGCGATCCCGACGCCGTGCGGCTCGCGTTCCGGGTGGAGGCGACGCGCGAGCCGTCCGGCGAGATCGCGCTCGAGTACGCCCTCTACCTGCCGGAGCGCGCCGTCGCGGAGCGCGGGCGCGTCTCGCTCACCCCGGGCGTCGAGCAGCAGGTGGCGCTCGCGCACGGCACGCTCGTGGCGAGCTGGCTCGCGGTCCCGGTGCCGTCGGCGGCGTTCGACGCGCTGATGGAGGCGGAGGCGCAGCGCCGGTCGCCGGGCAAGACGTCGTAGGCGGCGCGAGGTCCGACGTCCGAGGCCGTCGACCGACCGGCGTCGGCGCTCGCGGCGTCCGGGCTAGCGGTGGGCTAGCGGCGGGCTAGCGGTCCGCCTCCGCCGCGCGCGCCTCGGCCTCGAGCTGGACCGCCGCGCCCTCCGCGGCGGCGCGGCGCTGCGCGAGCACCGCGCGCTCGCGCTCCAGCGCGCGGACGCGCGCCGCGGCGGACGAGGGCGGCGGCCCGATCCCGAGCACCGCGCGCGCCATCCTGGGATCGGACTCGGCGCCCGCGAGCCGGCGCGCGTCGCCGAGCTTCACGTCGAGCTCCGCGATCTCCGCGGAGAGCCGGTCGGCCTCGTCGCGGGCCGCGTCGGCGCGCTCGCGCAGCTCCTCGGGCGAGGGCGACGGGGGCGCGGTGGGCACGGCGGCGCTCGTCCGCTCGAGCTCGAGCGCGAGCTCCTGCGCGCGCACGAGGAGCCGCTCCAGCTCGCGATCCATCGCCTGCCCCGCGCGGCGGCGGGCCTTCAGCTCCTCGATGCGCGTCGCGCACGCGTCGAGCTCGGCCCGGGCGTCCGCGTCGTCGGCGGGGCCCGCGAGGACCAGCGCGAGGCAGAGGGCGGGGACCATCGGTGGGCCGAGTGGAGCAACCGGCGTGCCGCGGCCAGGGCTCGCCGCGACGGGCACTTGCCGCGCCGCGCCGCGCGGGCGCCGCGGAATTGCCGCCGGGGACCCTCGGAAATCCGATGCAGGCGTGCGGGCGCAGGCCCGCCCGGGTGACGCCCGCGCGGGGAGAGATCGAGCCGGGTCACGGCGCGAGCGTCTGCTCGCCGTAGTCGACGGCGCCGAGCTCCCGCCCCGCGTCGTCCCACGTCCGCCACCTCCCGCACTGGGCCCCGCCGCAGCGGCGCCCCTCGGTGCGCCGCTGCCCGGTGGGCCAGTAGGAGACGAACCTCCCGTGCGCGACGCCGTCCCGCCACTCCGCTTCCTCCTCGACGCGCCCCGACTGCCACCACGTGGTCCAGCGTCCAGACCTGCGACCTTCGGTGAACGTTCCCTCGCGCGCCTTCACGCCGTTCCGGTGCCACTCGACGAACGGCCCGTGCCGCTGCCCCGCGCGCCAGCTGGCCTCGATCCAGAGCGCGCCGTCGTCGTAGTACGCGCGCGACGGTCCCTCGCGGCGCGAGGGGCCGCCGGCGGGGTCCTTCGCCTCGCACCACTCCTCGAACGCCTCGGGCGGCGCGGCGCCGTGCCGCTCCGCGCCGGCCGGGCAGGCGAACGGCCGCGGCGCGGCCGGCGCCGCCGGTGCGGCGGCGAGCGCGAGCGCGAGCGCGCACGCCGTCACGAGGCGTCCTCGGGCTTGTCGCCGGGCTTCACGATCCCGTACTTCTCGAGCTTGTAGTAGAGCGCGGACGGCTTGATGCCGAGGAGCCGCGCCGTCTCGGCCTTCACGCCCTTCGCGCGCTCGTAGGCGCCGAGGATGAGCTGGCGCTCGAGGTCCTCGAGGATCTCGGTGAGGCTCCGGTCCCCGGCGGGCACGGGCAGCGCCGCCGCCTGCGGCCGCCGCAGCCCCTCCGGCAGGTCCTCGGGGCGGACGAGCTCGCCGTCGGCGAAGACCAGCGCCTGCTCGACGACGTTCTCGAGCTCGCGCACGTTCCCGGGCCAGCGGTGGCGCCGCAGGAGCTCGAGCGCCTCCTCCGAGAAGTCCTTCACCGCGCGCCCGAGCCGCGGCGCGGTGCGCCGGAGGAACCAGCGCGCGAGCTCCTCGACGTCGCCCGGCCGCTCGCGGAGGGGCGGCAGCGGGATCTCGACGACGTCGAGCCGGTAGAAGAGGTCCTCGCGGAAGCGCCCCTGCTTCACCATCGCGGCGAGGTCGCGGTTCGTCGCCGAGACCACGCGCACGTTCACCTCGAGCGTCTCCTCGCCGCCCACCCGCTCGAAGCGGCGCTCCTGCAGGACGCGCAGCAGCTTCACCTGGACCGACGCCGGGATCTCCCCGATCTCGTCGAGGAAGAGCGTCCCCTCGTGCGCGAGCTCGAACCGGCCGAGCTTCCGCCGGACGGCGCCGGTGAAGGCGCCGCGCTCGTGCCCGAAGAGCTCGGACTCGAGCAGGCCCTCCGGGATCGCCGCGCAGGAGATCGAGACGAACGGGCCGTCCTTGCGGGCGGAGGCGTCGTGCAGCGCGCGCGCGACGAGCTCCTTCCCGGTGCCCGACTCGCCCAGCACGAGCACGGTCGCGTCCGTGGGCGCGACCTTGCGGACCTGCTCGAGCACGCGGCGCATCGGCTCCGAGCTGCCGACGAGGCCGTGCGGATCGTGCGCGCGCTCGAGGTCCTCCTCGAGGGCCTCGGCGCGGGCGCGGGCCGTGCGGGCGCCGCGCCGCTCGCGCGCGATCTCGATGGCCTTCTCGACCCGCGCGCGCAGCACCTCCGGCGGGACGGGCTTCTCGATGAAGTCGATCGCCCCGCCCCGCATCGCGTCCACCGCGAGGGCGATCGTGCCGTGGGCGGAGACCACCACCACGGTCGCCTCGGGGTCGGCCTCGCGCAGCCGGCGCACCACCTCGATCCCGTCCACCGGCACCATCCGCAGGTCGGTGACCACCACGTCCGCCGGGCGCTTGCGGTAGGCGGCGATCGCCTCGGCGCCGCCCTTCACGCCCTGCACCTCGTGCCCGAGCCGCGTCAGCGCGAGGACCATCCCCTCGCGGACGGCGTCGTGATCGTCGGCGACCAGGATCCGGGCCATGACGTCGGGCAGTTTAACCGGAACCGGGCGCTCCCTCCGGGGCGCGCGGGCCGGGAAGCTCCGAGGATCGCCGCGGCGAATCCCATTTGTCAGCGGCCCGTCCGTGATTACCTAGGCCCCGTGACCCCCAAAGCCCCCCTGAACCCGAACGTGAAGAAGACCGGCTTCAACCTGGCCTACGTCCTCATCGCCGCCCTGGGGGTGATGGCCCTGCAGGACTGGTACATCCGCTCGCAGGCGGTCGCGACCATCCCGTACAGCCAGTTCCAGCGGCTCGTGCGCGAGGACAAGGTCGCCCGCGTCGAGGTCTCGGCCGACCGCATCGCCGGCGAGTACAGGCAGGAGATCGACGGCAAGAAGCGGTTCGTCACGACGCGCGTCGAGCAGGACCTCGCGAAGGAGCTCGACGAGCACGGCGTCGAGTACGCGGGCCGCTTCGAGAACACCGTCCTCCCGCTCATCCTCTCCTGGGTGGTCCCCATCCTGCTCTTCTTCGGCGTCTGGGTGTTCCTCGGGCGCCGCATGTCGAAGCAGCTCGGCGGGCCCGGCGGCGGGCTCATGGCGATCGGCAAGTCGAAGGCCAAGGTCTACGTCGAGACGGACACGAAGGTGACGTTCGCCGACGTGGCGGGCGTGGAGGAGGCGAAGGAGGAGCTGAAGGAGATCGTGCAGTTCCTCCGGGACCCGAGGGCGTACGGGAAGCTCGGCGCGCGGATGCCGAAGGGCGTCCTCCTGGTCGGCCCCCCCGGCACGGGCAAGACGCTCCTCGCCAAGGCGGTCGCCGGCGAGGCGGGCGTGCCCTTCTTCTCCATCTCCGGCTCGGAGTTCGTGGAGATGTTCGTCGGCGTCGGCGCTGCGCGCGTGCGCGACCTGTTCGAGCAGGCCCGGGCGAAGGCCCCCGCCATCATCTTCATCGACGAGCTCGACGCGCTGGGGCGCGCCCGCGCCTCCGTGCCCGGCCTCGGCGGCGGACACGACGAGAAGGAGCAGACGCTGAACCAGCTCCTCGTCGAGCTGGACGGCTTCGACCCGGCCTCCGGGATCGTCCTGCTCGCCGCGACGAACCGGCCCGAGATCCTCGACCCGGCGCTGCTGCGCGCCGGCCGCTTCGACCGGCAGGTGCTCGTGGATCGCCCCGATCGCGTCGGCCGCAAGGCGATCCTCGAGGTCCACACGCGGAAGGTGAAGCTCGCGCGCGAGGTGAACCTCGAGCAGGTGGCGGCGCTCACCCCGGGGTTCACCGGCGCGGACCTCGCGAACCTCGTGAACGAGGCGGCGCTCGTGGCGACCCGCCGCGGCGCCGAGGAGATCCGGATGGACGACTTCAACGTCGCCGTCGAGCGGATCGTCGCGGGGCTCGAGAAGAAGAACCGGCTCCTCAACCCGCGGGAGCGCGAGATCGTGGCGCACCACGAGCTGGGGCACGCCATCGTCGCGTCGGCGCTGCCGGGCTGCGATCCGGTCCACAAGATCTCGATCATCCCGCGCGGGATCGGCGCGCTCGGCTACACGATCCAGCGCCCGACCGAGGACCGCTACCTCATGACGCGCGAGGAGCTGGAGAGCAAGATGGCGGTGCTGCTCGGCGGCCGCGCCGCCGAGCACCTCGTCTACGGCCACCTCTCCACGGGCGCCGCCGACGACCTCTCGAAGGCGACCGACATCGCGCGCAACATGGTGACCCGCTTCGGCATGGGCGGGACGCTCGGGCCGGTCTCCTACGAGTCGGAGCCGAACGGCTTCCTCGGCCAGATGGCGGGCACGCGCCGGCTCTACGCCGAGGACACCGCGCGCGAGATCGACGTCGCGGTGCGCGAGATCGTCTCGGCGCAGCTCGAGCGCGCGCGCGCCATCCTCGCGCGGAACCGCGGGCTCCTCGAGGAGAGCGCGAGGGCGCTGCTCGAGAAGGAGACCCTCGCCGACCAGGAGCTCGCGGCGGTGCTCGGGAAGGTCTCGCCCGAGCCGGCGCCGGTCGCGGCGGCGACCGCGCGCTGAGGATTCGCCCGGAGGACCTCGGGCGCCCGCGCGATCGCCGGGCCGCCCGGGGGACACCCGGGCGGCGGGCCGCGCCGCGCGCCGCCACGCC
This sequence comes from Anaeromyxobacter sp., assembly GCA_035708485.1. Classification (GTDB taxonomy): domain Bacteria; phylum Myxococcota; class Myxococcia; order Myxococcales; family Anaeromyxobacteraceae; genus Anaeromyxobacter. The sequence goes on from DASSSJ010000083.1 coordinate 41,572, forward strand.
GCGCTCGACTCCGCCCGGGCCCTCTGATTCACTCGGCGGCACGTGCTCCAGGACGTCTCGGCCGTCGTCGTCGCCGTCCTCTCGATCGGCATCTCGCTCGCCGCGACGGGCCACGTCGTGCTCAACAAGCGCGACGTGCGCGCGGCGCTCGGCTGGGTCGGGTTCATCTGGTTCGCCCCGGTGCTCGGGGCCGTCGCCTACCTCGTCCTCGGCGTGAACCGGATCCGGCGCCGCGCGCAGGCGCTCCGGCTCCCCGAGGTGCGCGCGCGCCTCCCGGAGGCGCTCCGGCCGCCGCCGCCGCCGCTGCCGCCCGAGGCCGAGCACCTGCGCTCGCTCGTCGCCCTCGCGGACGGCGCCGTGCGCCGGCCGCTCGTCGCCGGCAACGCGGTGACCCTGCTCGAGGGCGGCGCGCGCGCCTATGCCGAGATGCGGGCGGCGATCGAGCGGGCGGAGCGGTCGGTCACGCTCTGCACGTACCTCTTCGATCCCGGCGTGGCGGGCGACGCGATCGCGACGGCGCTCGCGGGCGCGCACGAGCGCGGCGCGCAGGTGCGCGTCCTCATCGACGCCGTCGGCGCCCGCTACCGCTGGCCGGCCGCGCACGGGCGGCTGCGGCGGCTCGGCATCCCGACCGAGCTGTTCCTGCCGCGCCTCACGCCCGGCTGGCTCCCGTTCGTGAACCTCCGCAACCACCGCAAGGTGCTCGTCGTGGACGGGAGGGTCGGCTTCACCGGCGGGATGAACATCCGCGACGACTTCCTCCCGGCGGACGGCCGGCTCCCGTTCGTGGACCTCCACGCCCGCCTCGAGGGGCCCGTCGTCGAGCACCTCCAGTCCGCCTTCGCCGAGGACTGGCTCTTCACCACGGGCGAGCCGCTCGAGGGGTCGGCGTTCTTCCCGCCGCTCCGGCGCGCCGGAGACGTGCTCGCCCGCGGGGTCGCCGACGGGCCCGACGAGGACTTCGAGGCGATCCGCTGGATCCTGCTCGGCGCGCTCGCGACCGCGCGCGAGCGCGTGACCATCGTGACGCCGTACTTCCTGCCCGACGCCGGGCTCGTGACCGCGCTCGACGTGGCGGTGATGCGCGGGATCGAGGTGGACGTCGTGCTCCCGGAGCGCGGCAACCTGACCATCGTGCAGTGGGCGCAGACCGCCGGGCTGTGGCAGGTGCTCGAGCGCGGCTGCCGGGTGTGGCTCTCGCCGCCGCCGTTCGACCACACGAAGCTCATGGCGGTGGACGGGGCCTGGTCGCTCCTCGGCTCGGCCAACTGGGACCCGCGCAGCCTGCGGCTCAACTTCGAGCTCGACGTCGAGTGCTACGATCCCGGCCTCGCCGCCCGCGTCGAGGCGCTCGCGCGCGAGCGGATCGGCCGGGCCCGCCGCGTGACGCTCGCCGACGTCGACGGCCGGCCGCTGCCGGTGAAGCTCCGCGACGGCGTCGCGCGGCTCTTCTCGCCGTACCTCTGACTCGTGCTTCGCCGGCGGCCGAGGGCCGACGGCTGGAGGCCGGTGAAGAACGGCGAGACGCGGGCCTGACGTTGCGTCGCGCCGGGCGTGGCACGAGGTCGCACCCCTCGGACCGACCCGTCGCGCGCGCGGGTGGTACGCTCGCGCGCGTCCACGAGGAGGCGTCGATGGAAGAGTCGCGCGAGTTCCGCGAGGCCCTGCGGCGCGAGCTGCCGGTCTGGGAGGGCGACGGGATCCTGACGCCCGGCGCCGCGCGCGCGCTGGCCGCGCGCTACGACCTCGAGGACGCGCCCGCCGCCGCGCCGCGCCGCGACCGGACCGGCCCGCTCGCCGCGGCCGCCGGCGTCGGGGCCGCGTGCACCCTCGCGGCCGCGCTCCTCGGCGTTCGGGACGGCGTCCTCCTGCCGCTCGTCGCGCTCGCCGCCGCGCTCGCGGCGGCGCCGCTCGTCGCCCGCGGCGACGCCTTCGCGCCCGCCGCCGCGGCGCTCCGCGCCGTCGGCCGGGTCCTCTTCTACCTCGCGGCCTGGGCGCTCTCCTTCGTCGCGGTGGCGGACGCGGTGCGGTTCCGGATCGGGATCGAGAGCCCCGGCCTCCTCGCGGCCGTCCCCGCGTTCGCGCTCGCGGCCGCCGCCGCGGTGATGGGGCTCCGCCGCACCGACGTCGAGCCGCACGCGCGGGGCGAGGCGATGCTCCTCGCCGCGACGGTGGTCGCGTTCGCGGCCGGCCTCTCGCTCGACGACGGGAACGGCGCCGCGATCGTCGCGAACCTCGCGCTCGCGTTCCTCGCGGTCGGCCGCGTGGTGCGCGGGCTCTCCTGGCTCGCCCGCGGCCCGTTCTGGGAGGGGCTCGTGGTCGCCGCCGTCCTCCTCTCGAGCCGCCTCCTCGACGTGACCGGCGCGGCGTGGCTCCGGGCGGTGGGCGTGGCGGCGGTGATCGCGGCGGCGGCGGCCTTCGGCCTCGCCTTCGAGCGGCGCCGCGCGCGCACGCCCGGGCCGATCGACGCCCCCGCGGCGTAGGCCGCGGCGACGCGACGGCCGTCAGACCCTCGCGTCGGCGGCGCGCCTGCCGCTTCACCCTGGAGGGATCGCCGCATGCCCCGCACTCGCCTCCGCCTCGCCGCCCTCCTCTGCCTCGGCGCCGGCCTCGCGCCGGCCGCCCGCGCGGACCTCGCCACGACCAACCTGCAGGTCCTCCAGGGCTGGTACTTCTACGACCCGACCGTCGGCAGCGACATGGTCGGCGGCGAGATGAACACGGTCACCCTGAACCACTTCAGCACGTGGAAGCACGGCGACAACTTCGCGTTCGTCGACCTCATGCAGGGCGATGCGCGCGACGGCACGAAGTCGCACCTGTACGGCGAGCTCCACCCGCGCCTCTTCCTGAACCGGGTCCTCGGGACGAAGGGCAACGTCCTCGGGATCTTCAAGGACGCGGGGATCGCGGCCGAGCTCGACCTCGGGCACGGCTTCCAGGCCTGGCTCGCCGGCCTCGGCGGCGACCTCGCCGTGAAGTTCGGCGTGGTCGGGATCGCGGTGTACTACCGGTACACCGAGCTCCAGCTCCCCGGCGTCGGCCCGATCCAGTACGACCACACCTGGCAGGTGAGCCCGTACTGGACGATCCCGTTCGAGGTCGGGCACGTCCCGTTCCTGTTCACGGGCTTCGTGGACGTCGACGGCGTGAAGGAGGCCGACGGCTCGCGCGGCTACGAGGTCATGGCGCAGCCCCAGCTCCTCGTCGACGCGCTCGCCCTCGCGGGCGGCCCGAAGGACCGGATCCTCGTCGGGATCGAGTGGTATCTGCACTACCACTCCGGGAACGAGCGGCTCGGCGCGCCGGGCAACCTCGTCTCCGCGCCGCAGGCGACGATCCAGTGGACCCTGCACTGAAACGCCCGGGGAGCGACCCATGACCAGCCCACCCACCGGCCTCGCGGCCCGGCTCGACCGCTTCTTCGGGCTCGCCGCGCGGGGCACGACCGTGCGCACGGAGGTGCTCGCCGGCGCGACCACCTTCGTGACGATGGCGTACATCCTCTTCGTCAACCCCGAGATCCTGCACGGCGCGGCCGGCGGGCCGGAGCGGTTCGGGGCGCTCCTCACCTCGACCGCCCTCGTCGCGGCCCTGACCACGACGGCGATGGGGCTCGTCGCGAACCTGCCGCTCGCGATCGCCTCCGGCATGGGACTCAACGCCGTGGTGGCGTTCCAGCTCGCGGGCGCCCAGAAGCTCACCTACCCGCAGGCGATGGGCGTCATCGTGGCGGAGGGGCTCGTCATCACCCTCCTCGTCGCGACCGGGCTGCGCCAGGCGGTGGTGCGCGCGGTGCCCATGCCGATGAAGCGCGCCATCGGGATCGGGATCGGCCTCTTCCTCGCGATCATCGGCTTCAAGAACGCGGGGTTCGTCGCGGCCGGTGGCGGCCTGCTCACGCTCGGGCAGGTGGAGACCTTCCCGGTCGCGCTCTTCGCGGCGACCCTGCTCTTCACGGCCTGGCTCGTCGCGCGCAACGTCCGGGGCGCGCTGCTCATCGGGATCGCGGTGTCCACGGCGGTCGCGGTGGCCGCCAAGGCGGCCTTCGGCGGCGCGGGCTTCGCCCCCCACGTCGCGGACGTCCCGGCCTCGGTCGTGGCCCTGCCGGACTTCTCGCTCGTCGGCGCGTTCGACTTCTCGTTCTTCCCCGCGCTCGGGCCGATCGCCGCCTCGCTCGCGGTGTTCTCGATCATGCTGTCCGACTTCTTCGACACGGTCGGCACCGTCGTCGCGGTGGGGCAGGAGGCGCGGTACCTCGACGAGCGGGGCGACTTCCCGCGGCCCGGCCGCGTGCTCCTCGTGGACTCCCTCGCCGCCGTCGCGGGCGGCGCGGCGGGCGCGTCCTCCGCGACCACCTACATCGAGAGCGCCTCCGGCGCGGCGGCCGGCGGCCGCACCGGGCTCACCTCGGTCGTCACGGGGCTCCTCTTCGCGGCCTGCCTCTTCATCTCCCCCCTCGCGGGCGTCGTCCCCCCGCACGCGACCGGCGCGGTCCTCGTGCTCGTCGGCTTCCTGATGATGCGCGAGGTCGGCGCGATCCGCTGGGACGACGCGACCGAGGCGATCCCGGCCTTCCTCGTGCTCACGGTGATGCCGTTCACCTACAGCATAACGAACGGCATCGGCGCCGGGTTCGTGGCCTTCGTCGTCCTGAAGGCGCTCACCGGGCGCGCCCGCGAGGTCGCGCCGCTGATGTACGCCGCCGCCGCGGCGTTCGTCGTCTACTTCGCGATCGGGGGAGGCTAGCGCAAGGCTAGCGCCCCGGCGCCGGCCGGGGCTGCTCGAGGGCGGCGGGGACGGCGAGGCGCGCCACCGTCCCACCGCCCTCGCGGTCCTCCAGGGCGAGCGTCCCGCCGTGGGCGTCCGCCACCTTCTTCGCGAGCGCGAGCCCGAGCCCGGTGCCGTGCTCCTTCGTGGTGAAGAAGGGGCGGAACAGGCTCGCGCGCGCCTCCGGGGCGAGCCCCGGCCCGCGATCGCGGACCTCGATCACCGCCTCGCCGTCGGCCGTCCGCGCGACCACCTCCACCTCCGTCGCGACCGGCCCCGCCTCCACCGCGTTGCGGACGAGGTTCACCGCCGCCCGCCGGAGCTGCTCGCGATCGGCGCGGGCCCGGCCGCCGCCGTCCACCGAGAGCGACACCTGCCGCTCGCTCGCGAGGGGCTGCGCGAGGTCCGCCACCTCGGCGAGCAGGTGCCCGAGGTCCACGTCCTCCCGGAGCGGCGGCCGCGCGCGCGCGTAGTCGAGGAACTCCTCGACGACCTTCGAGAGGTTCGCGAGCTCCGCGCGGATGCGCGCCACGTGGGCGGACTCGGGGCGCGCCGCGAGCTCCTCCGCGAGCAGGCCCGCGAAGAGGTCGAGGGCGCCGAGCGGGTTGCGGACCTCGTGGGCGATGCCGGCGAGCAGCGTCTCGCGCTCGGCGTCGCGGGCGTGGAGCGCCTTGCGCATCTCCTCGATGGTGTCGCGCAGCGTGCCGATCTCGTCCTTGCGTCGCCGCTTCCAGAGCGGCGTCTCGAGGTCGCCGCGGGCGATGCGGCGCGCGGCCTCGGTGATCCGCACGAGCGGGCGGGTCACCGTCATCGCGGCGAGCGCGGCGATCGCCGCGGCGACCACCGCCCCGGCGATCGCGACGGTGGCGAGGGTCCGCCGGAAGCGGCGGAGCGTCTCGAACGACGCGGCGGTGCCGTTCGCGCCGACCACCGCCACGACCGCCCCCGCGGCGTCCGCGAGCGGCGCGTAGCCCGCCTTGTAGAGCCGCCCGTCCGACCCCTGGAACATCACCTGGCTCGCGACGGCCCGCCCCGCCGCGGCCTGGGCGATCTCCAGCCGGTCGCGCTCGAGCGAGAGCACGGGGTCCCCGATGCGCGTCCACCCCGCCGAGTCGGCGACCGCCGTCCGGTCGGGGCGGACGACGAGGAGGTGCGTGTCGGTCGCGCGCGCGACCGCGTCGAGTCGGGCCCGCACGTGCCCGTACGTGCGCGTCCCCTCGTCGCCGGCCTCGAGGCGCGCGACGCGGTCCGCGGGGAGCGCGGCCGCCGCGGCGCGGGCCGCCGCGACGAGGCGCGCGGCGAGCTCGTCCTCGAGCGCGCGCCGCGCGAGCCGGTCCGCCACGAGCGCCATCACCGCGAGCGACACGAGCGCCGGCAGGGCGGCGGCGAGGGCGAAGCGGCGGCGCATCGCGCGATGCTCGCCCGGCGCCGGCGATTACGCCAGCCCTGCCCGGCGCCGGCGCTCCGCCGGTCGGGGCGCACGGGCCGACGACGGCGGGCCTCCTCGATCCCGTCCCTGATACGCCGCGTGATACACTCCGTCGCGGAGGGGGAGATCATGCGGGACCGGATCCGGCACGAGCTCGGGGCGACGATCGTCCTCGCGGTGGTCGTCTCCGCGTGCTCCTCGGGCGACCCCGGCGGCGCCCCGCCCGCGAACCGCGCCCCGGTCGCGGCGGCGGACGCGTACGCCGTGTTCGCGGGACAGACGCTCACGGTGCCGGCCCCGCTCGGCGTCCTCGCGAACGACTCGGATCCCGACGGCGACCCGCTGACCGCGGCGATCGCGTCCGCGCCGGGCTCCGGCGCGCTCATCCTCGCACCCGACGGCTCGCTCGCCTTCACGGCCGGAGCGGAGGCCGGGACGGTCCAGTTCACGTACGTCGCGAGCGACGGCGACGCGACGTCGGAGCCCGCGACCGTCACGATCGTGGTCTCGGCGCCGGGCGCCTGGGTCGCGGACGACCTCGGCACGATCGGGCTCTCGTACGCCGTCGCCCTCGACGGCGCCCACGTGTACGTCGTGGGCTCGGCCCCGGCGCACCCCGACGGCGCATGGCGCGTCGAGAAGCGGAGCGCCGCGGACGGATCGCTCGTCCCGGTGTTCGGCACCGCGGGCGCCGCGAGCTCCGACCCGACGACCGGGCGGGACGAGGCGCGCGCCGTCGCCGCCGGGGGCGGATGGGTGTACGTGGGCGGCTGCGACGCCCCGTTCGACACGCGCTGGCGGATCGAGAAGCGGAGCGCGACGGACGGCTCGCTCGCCCCGGAGTTCGGGACGGGCGGCGTCGTGATCGTGGACTCGGGCGCCGGCGACGAGCGCGTGCTCTCGCTGCTCCTGGACGGGACCGATCTGTACGCAGTCGGGACCGACTGGGGATCCCCCGCGACGGACGCGGGGTGGCGGATCGAGAAGCGGAGCGCCGTCACCGGCGCCCTCGATCCCACGTTCGGGAGCGGCGGCGCGGTGCTCTCGAACCCGACGTCCTCGTTCGACGAGGCCGCCGCGGTCGCGTTCGACGGGACCGCGCTCTACGTCGCGGGCACCGTCTGGGACGACATCTTCGACCGGAGCTGGCGCGTCGAGAAGCGGCTCGCGTCGAGCGGCGCGCTCGATCCCGACTTCGGCGCCGGCGGGATCCTCTCCTTCGACCCCACCCCCGGCCTCGACTACGCGCGCGCGGTCGCCGTCGGCGGCGGCGCGATCTTCGTCTCGGGCGGCGACACGCCCGTGGGCGGGTGGGAGCGCTGGCGGGTCGAGAAGCGCAGCGCCCGGGACGGCACGCTCGCGGCCGGGTTCGGCTCGGGCGGGATCCTCTCCGTCGATCCGGGCCCCTGGCACGACGAGGTCCGCGCCGTTGCGCTCGACGGCGAGGCGCTCTGGCTCGCGGGCGGCGAGTCGGTCGCCTCCGCCGACGGGCGCTGGCGCGTCGAGAAGCGCAGCGCCGCGAGCGGCGACCTCGTCCCCGCCTTCGCGACGGGCGGCGTGTACACGCTCGACCCCGTCTCCGCGGGCGGGCAGTACGAGTTCGCGCACGCGATCGCCGTCGGCCCCGCGCACGTCTACGTCACGGGCTGGCGCGTCCCCTCGTCCTCCAGCACCGAGAACAGCTGGCGAACAGAGGCCATCGCGAAGTGACCGCGCGGCGGCGACCCTGCGACGGCCGAACGTCTCCCCGACCGGTCCCACGCGGGCGCCGCCGGACGCGGCGCGCGGCTCACCCGAAGAGCCGCGCGGCGATCCAGTCCTGCCCGAGCGCGAGCAGGTCCTCGTCGCCGCGAAGCCCCTCCTCGACCCGCGCCGCGCCGAGGCCGGACTCCGAGGCGAATCCCGGGCGCGAGGCGAACCTGCGGAAGACGTCCGGGTTGTAGAGCGCCATGACGACGGCGTGCACGTCCGCGCTCGGGAGCGCGAGCGGGTGCGGGCGCCGCGGGTGGAGGAACAGCCTCGCCGCGCGCTCGTTCGGCCCGCGGTACGCCTCGAGCCCCTGCCCCACCGTCCACTCCTGCACCGTCCCGGCGCCGGGCGCGCCGAAGCCTCCGCAGCGGTCCTCGGTCGCGTCCACGAGGAGGACCTCCAGCGGCGCGCCGTCCCGGCCGAGCCCTACCGCCCTCGCGAGCGGGTAGATGCGGCAGCAGGTGGGCCGGTCCGGGTACACGCCGCACCCCTCGGGGCGCACGAACGGGCAGCGCCCGTCGTCCCGGAGCGCGACGCGGACGATCGGCCATCCCGAGCCGGGCTCGAGCTCGAGCGCGGCGTGCTCCGCGAGGAACGTCGCCGAGTCGAGCCCGAGCGCGCGCGAGAGGCGCAGCACGTCGTACGGGAGCAGGGCGAGCCGCTTGTCCCTGCAGCAGGAGTTGAAGCAGGCGAGGCCGCGGTGGCACCGGAAGGGGAACGGCGCGTCCCGGGTGACGCGCCGGCCGGAGAGCTCGCCCTCGGTCTCGATCACCCCCGCATCTCACCACGGCCGGCGCCCCGGGCCAAAGGGGGCACCGGCGCGCGGGGCGCTGCGGGCGCGGCGCTCACCGGGTGGCGGCGCGCAGGCGCTTCGCGGCCGCCTCGCGGATCCGCTCGACGAGCTCGCCGATGTCCACCGGCTTCACGAGGTAGTCGAAGAGGCCGCGCTGCATCCCCTCGATCGCGGCCGTGGTGGAGCCGTGGCCGGTGAGGAGGATGACCTCCGCCGCGGGGCGCTCCCGCTTCAGCAGGGAGAGGGCGGCGAGGCCGTCCATCCCGGGCATCTTGAGGTCGAGCAGCACGACCTCCGGGTCGAGGCCCGCGTGGATCCGGGCCACCGCCTCCTCGGCCCCGCCCACCGCCTCGGCGTCGAACCCGCGCAGCCGCAGCCGCTCCGCGAGCGTGACGGCGAAGTCGGCCTCGTCGTCCACGACCAGCACGCGGATCTCACGCATCGCCCGACGCCTCCACGTGGCGCGGCGGCGGCGCGGGCGGCGCGGGCAGCGTGACGCGGAAGACCGTCCCGCTCCCGACCGCGCTCCGCACGCCGATGCGCCCGCCGAGCTTCTTCACGAGCCCGTAGGTGATGGAGAGGCCGAGCCCCGTGCCGTGGCGCTCGGCGCCGCTCTTCGTCGTGAAGAAGGGATCGAAGATCTTCTCGAGGACGTCCGGCGGCATGCCGGGGCCGTCGTCCTTGACGTCCACGTACACCGCGCCCGCGTCCACGCGCGAGGCGATCTGGATGCGCCCGCCGCGCTCGACCGCGTCGATGGCGTTGTTCACGATGTTGAGGAAGACCTGCTGGAGCTGCCCCGTGTCGCTCTGGATGACGGGGACCTCGGGGTCCAGGTCCTGCTCGATCACGATGCCGCGGTAGGTCGCCTCCTTCTCGAGGAACCCGATCACCTCGCGGACGACGTCGTTCACCCGGACCGCCTGGAGCGGGACGTCCATCCGGCGCGCGAAGCCGAGCAGCCGGTGGGTGATGACGCGGGCGCGGTTCACCGCCTCCTCCACCGCGCCGATCTCGGAGAGGAACTTCTGCCGCTGCGGCATCTCGCCGGCGAAGAGCATCATGTCCTTCACGAGCCCCGCCTTCTCCGAGATGATCGCGAGCGGGTTGTTGATCTCGTGGGCGACGCCCGCGGCGAGGCGGCCGATGGACGCGAGCTTGCTCGTGTGCTCCGTCTCCTTGATGAGCGCCTCGCGCGCCTGCTCCGCGTCGCGGATCCGGTCCGCGACCGACTTCGCCACCGCGACGATCGCGAGCGCCGCCACGATCGCGGTGACGACCGAGACGGCGACGAGGTTCGCGCGGAACGCCGACCACAGGCGGGCCTCGCCGTACTTGTCCTGCTCGAGCACCAGGACCCAGGGCGCGCTCTGGACGTGGGCGGTCGCCCGCAGGACCGGCGCGGACCCGCGCGTCACCTCGGCCACGTCGATCGACTTCGGGCCGAGCGCGGAGAGGGCGAACGGGGAGGAGGCCTTGCCGTAGAAGCGGGAGGAGGTCTGGAGGACCCCGTCCTCGCTCACGAGGAACACGTCGTCGAGCGCCTCGCTGCCGAGCGTCCCGAGGAACCGCTCCAGGCTCTCGGCGTCCACGGAGGCGCGCACGACCCAGGACCCGGGGTGGGGCGGCTCCTTCTTGCTCGCGGCGACGACGAAGTGGGGGACGTTGCGGAACCCCATGAACACCTCGCTCACGTGCACCTTGCGGGCGAGCGTCCTCGCGTACCACGGGCTCGACGTGTACTCCTTCCCGGCGAGGCCGTACGGGCCGGCGTAGGCGATCTGGACGCCGTCCGGGTCGATGAGGCTGAGGTCGACGAGGCCGGGGTGCTTGCCCTTGAGCCGGGCGAGCGCCTCCTCGAGCCGCTCGCGATCCGCCAGCTCCGCGGTGGTGTAGCTGCTCGCGAGGACGATGAGGTCGTGCTTCAGGCCGTCGAGGTACAGCTCGAAGGTGTGGACCGCCCGCTCGGCGTGCCAGCGCAGCTGGTTCATCTCCTCGCGGTGGATGAGCGCGCGGAACTGGAAGAACCCGACGCTCCCCGCGATCGCGAGCGGCGCGAGCGTGAGGCAGAGCATCACGACGAGGAGGTTCCGCCGGAGCGTCTCGTGGCGCCACGGCCCCGGCGACGGCTCGGCGGTCTTCTCGCCGTCGAAGAACGGCTCGTCCGGCTGGGGGCGCTGGCTCACGGCTCCTCCGGCGGTCCGCCGCCCGCGGCGGCGTCCCGGGCGCGCGCGGGGGGCGGCTCCCGCACCACCGTGCCCGGGCGCAGCGCGTCCCGCAGGAAGAGGCGGAGCACGCCCTCCCAGCTCCCGATCACGCGGTCCACCACCCGGACCTTCTTCCAGGCCAGGTACTGGTAGTGCGCATCCTCGATCCCGCCGCAGGCGACGTCGGTGATCCCCTCCTCGAGGACGAGGCTGCAGAGCGCGTCCGCGGACGGCCCCGGGAGCAGGACGATGCGCGGCTCGCCGACGAGCCGCCCCTTGCGCGCGCGCGCGATGAGGACCTCGGTCGCCGCGTCGAAGCGCGGGGCCACCACCTCGCCCGCGAGCGGGACGAGCAGGCTCGCGCGCGCGGGCCCCGTCACTCGAGCCGGTGTCGCTTCATCTTTCGCCACAGCGTGCTCCGTCCCCAGCCGAGCTTCCGCGCCGCCTCGCCGCGGCTCCCGTGGCACTCGACGAGGGCCTCCATGATGAGCCTTCGCTCCACGTCCTTCCAGGTCGCCTTGCCGGGGAGCCCGTCCGCCGCCCGGGCGCGGCCGCGCGCGTCTCCCTCGCCGCGCTCGCCGCCCGGCGTCGCCCGGGCCGGCGCCGCGCCGCCCTCGATGAGGTACTCGGGGAGGTGCCCGGGGCCGATCCGCCGGTCGCGGCAGACGCTCGCCGCGTACTCGACGATGTTGCGCAGCTCGCGGACGTTGCCCGGGTACGCGTAGCGGTCGAGCACGGTCTGCGCCTGCGGCGTGAAGCCGTCGATCGGCTTCCCGAGGCGCTTCGCGAGCTGCTCGAGGAAGTGGTCGGCGAGGAGCCGGACGTCGCCCTCCCGCTCGCGGAGCGGCGGCAGCCGGACGTTGAGCACGTTCAGGCGGAAGAAGAGGTCCTGCCGGAAGCGGCCCTCCGCCACGAGCGCCTGCAGGTCGCGGTGCGTCCCGGCGATGACCCGCACGTCCACCTCGACCTTGCGCGAGGCGCCCAGCGGGTAGAAGGCGCGGTCGTCGAGGGCGGTGAGGAGCTTGACCTGGAGCTGCAGCGGGAGGTCGCCGATCTCGGTGAGGAAGATCGTGCCGCCCTGCGCGAGCCGGAACATGCCGGGCTTGTCGGCGTGCGCGCCCGTGAACGCCCCGCGCGCGTGGCCGAAGAGCTCGGACTCGAGCAGGCTCTCGGGGAGGGCGCCGCAGTTCACCTTGATGAAGGGGAACTTCGCGCGGCGGGACGACGCGTGGACCGCCTCGGCGAGGAGGTCCTTGCCCGTGCCGGTCTCGCCGGTGACGAGGAGCGTCGCGTCGGTCCGCGCCATCACCGGGAGCAGCTCGAACACCTGCTGCATGCGGGCGCTCTTCGAGACGATCCCCTGGACCGGCGCCGCGCGGAGGGTGAGCGCGTCGAGCTGGCGAACGAGCGAGATGTCCTCGACGAAGAGGAGCAGCGCGGACGCGCTCGGGCCGCCGTGGCGGAGGGGCGAGGCGGTGATCCGGACCGGCACCCGGCGGCGGTCCGCGGCGAGGACGTCCGACTCGACGGACGACGCCGCGCCGCTCCGGACGACGCCGTCGAGGACCGAGCGCGCGAGGCTCTCGCGGCTCCGGACGACGAGGTCGCCCGGGACGCCGTGCACGTCCTCGGAGCGGTGGCCGGTGAGCGTCTCGAGGTGGCCGTTCATCGCCACCACCCGCCCCTCCGGGTCGAGAAGCGCCGCCGCGTGCGGGATCCCGTTCAGGATCTCCAGCGACTCGCGGGGGACCGCTTCAGATTGTTTCATGACTTCGACGACGATGACGGATCTCGATCGCGCCCGTCAAGGGTCATCCCGGGCCCGACATTCCACGGACTCCGCGGTGATCGGCGAGGCGCGACCGGGGGCGCAGGAGAGCGCGCGCGGCCGTGCCGCGGCGCGGCGGCGCGGCAGCGTGTCCGCGCGAATCGTCTCGTTTCGTTTCATTCCGTCCCGCTACGGCCGCGCCGGCGCCCCGGGCGCCCGTGCAACCTCGCGTGAACACGGGACCGGGCGCGCTGGCACGGCGCGCGCTTCGGAGGACCTCGGGCGCGGCCACTCCAGGAGGCTGCCGTGGGATCTGCCGACGATCGCACCGACGTCTGGGTCGCCGTCACCTTCGCGGAGGCGGGCGAGTGGGACACGGCGCGCCGGTACGCGCCGCGGCCGGGCCGATCGCGCGTCGGCGCGTGGCTCGAGCGGCACCTCCTCGCGGCCGCCCTCGCGGAGGAGGGGCTGCGGGACGACGCCGTGCGGCTCGTCGGGAACGGGCCGCCGCCCGCCGCGGGCGAGGAGGACGCGCTCGACGCGCTGCTCCGCGCGCACGGCCTGCGGATGTCCTTCGGCGTCCTGTCGCCCGCCGCGCTGGGGGCGGCGCGCTGATGCGCGTCCTCGCCTCCGCCGCGGTGGACGAGCGCCCGCGCGGCGACGCGCCCCGCGTCCGGGTCGTCTCCGCGGATCCGGCCTTCGCGGGGTCGATCCACCCGTGGCTCCACGGCTGGGGGCTGTCGGTCGCGGTCGAGGGCGACTTCACCCGGATCACGCCGGCGCTCGCGGCGGAGGAGCGGCTCGACGTGGTGCTCCTCGACGTGCGCCGCTGCGACGACGCGCTCCTCGCCTGGCTCGCCGCGCTCAAGCGGGCGCTGCCCGCGGTCGAGGTCCTCCTCCTCGGCCTGCCCGGCCAGGTGGCGATCTCGATCGCCGCGATGCGGGCGGGCGCCTCGGCCGAGCTGTCCGCCCCGTTCGACGTCGCGACGCTCCGCGCCGCCGTGTCCGCGGCCCTGCGCCGGCGCCGCAAGCGGCTCGACGCGCGCCGGCCCTCGCTCCTCGAGCGCTTCCAGCGGGCGATGAGCGCCGCGACCTTCGCGCAGGCGGGCGAGTTCGAGACGGCGCGGGACCTCCTCGCGGAGGGCGAGGGGCGGGAGCGGGACGCGGACGATACGACGGAGCACGACGCGGGGTGAAGGCGGCCCCCTGGCAGGAGGGAGCGATGCAGGACATCCGGATACTGCTGGTGGACGACGAGGAGGAGTTCGTGCGGGCGCTCTCGGAGCGGCTGCAGCTCCGGGACCTCTCGAGCCGGACCGCGTTCAGCGGGGATCAGGCGATGCGCGTCGTGGGCGAGGCCGCCCCCGACATCATGGTCCTCGACCTCAAGATGCCGGGCACGAGCGGGATGGAGGTGCTGCGGCTCGTGAAGCACCGCTACCCCGAGGTCCAGGTGATCGTCCTCACCGGCCACGGGAACGACCTCGACGAGGCCGAGGCGCGCTCCATCGGCATCTTCGACTGGCTGCGCAAGCCCGTCGACATCGAGGTGCTCGTCGGGCGGATCCGCGCCGCCTACCAGGAGAGCCGCAGGGGCGCCGCGCTCCAGGCGGTGACCTTCGCCGAGGCCGGGGAGCACGAGACCGCGAAGCGGCTCGTCGACCGATGAGGATCCACACCGCCACGATCCCGGCCGAAATGCTGAAGGTCCGGCCGCGCGACGCGTTCTACGCGCGCCAGAAGCACCTCTTCGCGCTCGCGTTCGCGCTCGTGGCGGTGCTCCCGCTCGTCGTGCTCCACCAGAACGCGTCGCGCTTCTACCGGGACTCCTGGGTGCAGCGGACCTCGCTCGCGCTCGCCGGGATGGCGCGCGACCGCCGGCAGCTCGTGGACCAGTTCCTGCGGAGCCAGGAGGCGGCGCTGGCGAGCGTCGTCGAGCTGCACGCGCCCGGGGAGCTCGGGCCGGAGCGGCTCGAGACCCTCTTCCGCGCCCTGAACGCGAGCCACGTCATCACCGACCTCGGCGTGGTGGACCGGACGGGCGAGCACCTCGCCTACGTCGGCCCGTTCCGGAGGGAGCTCGCCGGCCGGAACTACGCGGACGCCGAGTGGTTCGCCGAGGTGACGCGGTCCGGGCGCTACGTGAGCGACGTGTTCCCGGGATACCGCCGGGTGCCGCACCTCGTCGTCGCCGTCGCCGACGCGCGGCGGCAGTGGATCCTGCGCGCCACCCTGGACTCCGCGTTCTTCAACGGGCTCGTGGCGAGCGCGGACGTGGGGCCGGGCGGCGACGCGTTCATCGTGAACCGCCGCGGGGAGCTGCAGACCCCGAGCCGCCACGGGCACGACCGTATCCCGGCGGAGGAGCTCGCGCGGCTCGCCGCCCTCGCCGACGGCGTCGGCGGCGCGGCCGCGCCCGCGGGGAGCCTCCACGCCGCGGTCTGGGCGAACGGGGGGAACTGGCTGCTCGTCCTCGAGACGGACGTGGACGCGTCGCTCGCCGGGTTCCACCGCGCGCGGCGGCGCAACGCGCTCCTCATCGCGGCGGCGGCCGCCGCGCTGGTGCTCGTGGCCGTGCTCGTCACCCGCGCGATGGTCGACCGGCTCGCGCGGGCGGAGCGCGAGCGGCAGGCGCTCACCGACCGCGTCCGCGAGGTCGAGAAGATGGCGCTGGTGGGGAGGCTCGCGGCGAGCGTCTCGCACGAGATCAACAACCCGCTCCAGATCATCTCGGAGCACTCCGCGCTCGTGGACGAGCTGCTGGACGACGCGCCGGCGGCGGTGGGGGCGACCGCCGAGGAGTGCCGGCGGTCGGTCCGGAAGATCCGCGACCAGGTCCGGCGCGCCACCGCGATCACGCGCCGGCTCCTCGGCTTCGCGCGCCCGCCCGACCCCGAGCGGGCGCCGCTCGACCCGAGCCGCACGGTGGAGGAGGCGATCGCGCTCGTGGAGGCCGACGCGGAGCGCCACCGGGTCGCCATCGTCCGCGACTACGCGCCCGACGTCCCGCCGGTCCTCGGCGACGCGTGCCAGCTCCAGCAGGTGTTCCTGAACGTCCTCGGCAACGCCATCGACGCGATCGGCGAGGGCGGCGAGATCCGGGTCGCGACGCGGGGCGACGGCGCGTCGGTCTGGATCCGGTTCCTCGACACGGGGCCGGGGCTGTCCGACGAGGCCCGCGCGCGGCTCTTCGACCCCTTCTTCACGACGAAGCCGCGCGGCAAGGGCACCGGCCTCGGCCTCTACGTCTCGCACGCCATCGTCGAGCGGCTCGGGGGCGAGCTCACCGCGGCGAACCGCGCCGAGGGCGGCTGCGCGTTCGCGGTGCGGCTCCCCGCGGCGGCGTCCGCGGCGGCCGCCGCGCCGCCCGCGGGCGCCCCGGCCGCGGCGGACCCGCCGGCCGCGGCGGCGAAGGAGCGCCTCGGGTGATCAGCGCAGTCCGAACACAGGGAGGAACGGAAGACATGACATGGGCTAGGCGTCTGTACGAAGGGCTGCGTCTCGGCGCGCAAGCGTACGCGCAATGGGACGTCTCCACCTCGAGGCGCATCCTCCGGGACCGCAGGAGGCTCGCCGTCCTGGCGCTCCTCCTGCTCCCGGTGGTGCTCGGGGGCATCGCGTTCGCCGGGGACGTCGAGGAGGCGCTGCCCTCGCTCCTCGGGAGCAAGCAGGCCTACGGGCCGGCGCACTACACGACGCTCATCTTCCTCGCCTCCACCGGCGTCGGCGTCGTCGCCGGGCTCATCACCGGCTGCATCGGCGCGGGCGGCGGCTTCATCATCGCCCCCGCGCTCATGAGCGCGGGCGTGAAGGGGATCCTCGCCGTCGGGACCGACCTCTTCCACATCTTCGCGAAGGCGATCATGGGGAGCGTCCTGCACCGCAAGCTCGGGAACATCTCGGTCTCCCTCGCCTGCACGTTCCTCATCGGCTCCATCGCCGGGGCGACCGCCGGCGGGTGGGTGAACCGGACGCTGTACGAGATGAACCCGGTCCTCTCGGACGCGTTCATCACCACCATCTACGTCCTCATCCTCGGCTTCCTCGGGTTCTACGGGATGAGCGACTGGTTCCGGTCGCGCCGCGCCGCGGCGGGGCGGCCCGCGCCGGCCGCCGGCGGCGAGAAGCGCGCGGCGACCGAGGACGTGACGGGGCTCGCGCGCAGGCTCCAGTCGATCTCGATTCCGCCGATGCTCCGCTTCGACCAGGGCGTCGTGCCGGGCGGGCGCAGGATCTCGTCCCTCTTCCTCGTCCTCTCCGGCGCGCTCGTCGGGCTCGCGGCGGCGATCATGGGGGTCGGCGGCGGCTTCCTGACCTTCCCGATCTTCGTCTACGTGCTCGGCGTCTCGTCGGCGACCACGGTGGGCACGGACATCTTCCAGATCGTGTTCACCGCGGGCTACGCGGGCATCGGCCAGTACGCCGTCTACGGCTTCATCTTCTACACCCTCGCGATGGGGATGCTGCTCGGCTCGCTCGTCGGGATCCAGGTCGGCACCCTCGTCACCAAGGTGGTGCCGGGCGTCACCATCCGCGGGTTCTACGCGCTCGCGGTGATGTCCGCCTTCGTGAACCGGGTGTTCGCGCTGCCGCGCAAGCTCGTCAGCCTCGACGCCCTCCCCATCTCGAGCGGCGCCGCGAAGACGATCGAGAGCGTCGGCATGTACGTCTTCTTCGTCGTCCTCGGCAGCTTCGCCGTGTGGGTGTTCTGGACGTTCTTCTCGAACCTCCGGACCCTGAAGGGCGAGGCGGCGCCCGAGTACGGCGCGACGGAGGTCCAGGCATGATCCACGACAAGCGGCAGTTCCTCATCGGCGTGGTCCTGATGGCGGGCTTCCTCGGCGCGCTGTTCGTCGTGTTCCGTCCCATGTTCGAGGGCGGGCGGAACCTGCTCGACTACCTGGACGGTGTCTTCAACTCCACCTCGAAGGCGTCCGCCTACTACATCCCCGCCGCGCGGGCGAAGGCGGAGAAGCTCGGGAGCGCGCCGGTCGCCGTGAAGATCCGGACGAAGGGATCCGCGCAGGCGGCGCAGCTGACCGCGCTCCTGCGCGCGTCGGGGGCGAGCGTCGCGGCGCAGGGCGCGACGCTCGAGGTGTCCGGCGACCTCCAGCGCATCCTCTCGGAGGCGCTCGCCGACGCGGACGCCATGTTCCACAACGACGGCCCGCGCGTCGCCGGCAAGTACGGCTTCGACGAGCGGCGGGCGCTGTACGGCTGGCACGTGGCGATGGGCGAGACCATGCGGGAGCTCGACCGGCAGGCGAAGTTCCGGGAGGCCGCCGCCGTCCGCGACGCGATGACGAAGGCGCTCGAGCCCGCCTACAACTACTACGGGGTGACCGCGGTCGCGATGAAGGACATGATCTGGATCGCGCTCGCCGCCCTGGCCGGCTACGTGCTGTACACGGTGTGGTACGGCTACGCGATCCTGTACCTGTTCGAGGGCTGGGGGGTGAAGCTCGGGCACTGATGGCGCGCTTCCTCCACACGCTGTCGCGGCTCCTCCGGCCCCGGCCTCGCCCGGGCCCGGAGGAGCTCCGGGCGGCGTTCCGCGCCCAGTACCGGTCGTTCCGCGCGCTCCTCACCGCGAACAACGAGGCCCTCGAGCTCATGGCCGAGATGGAGGCCGCGCTGCACGCCGGCGCGCCCTTCGGGATGGCCTTCGTCCGCGGCAAGTGCACCGCCGCCGGCGTCGCCGTCTACCGGATGGTCCAGGCGCTCCTCGAGGTGTCGAGCGGCCGGTACCGCGATCTCCCGCAGCGGTTCCGGGACGTGACCGCCCAGCTCGAGGCGGTGCTCTCGCGCCACGCCGAGCCGGCCGGCACCCGGTTCGTCCTCGCGATGGGCGAGATCGATCGCCGGGCGGTGGACCAGGTCGGCGAGAAGCTCGCCAACCTCGGCGAGGTCCGCAACCGGCTCGGCCTGCGCGTCCCCGACGGCTTCGCGATCACCGCGGCCGCCTCGCGCCACTTCCTGGAGACGGCCGGCCTGCAGGTCGAGATCAACCGGCGGCTCAAGACGCTCGACCCCGAGGACCTCGAGGCCCTGTACGCGACGAGCAGCGCCGTCCAGCGGCTGATCGGCGCCGCCGCGCTCCCGGAGGAGCTCGCCCGGTCGATCGAGGAGCAGTACCGGCTCCTCGCGGAGCGGACCGGCGGCAGGCCGCTCCTCGCGGTGCGCTCGAGCGCGCTCGGCGAGGACAGCCGCCAGGCCTCCTTCGCCGGGCAGTACCGGACCCACCTCGGCGTCCGCCCGGAGCTGCTCGCCCACCAGTACAAGGGCATCGTCGCGGGGAAGTACCGGAGCGAGGCGATCGTCTACCGGCAGCAGCGCGGGTACCGGCACCAGGACGTGCTCATGTGCGCGGGGTGCCTCGCGATGGTGGACGCGGCGGTGAGCGGCGTCGCGTCCTCCAGGCCGCCCGAGGACCCGCGCTCGCCGTGGATCCTGGTCCACGCCGCGCCCGGGCTCGGGACCGGGATCGTCGAGGGCACCGCGCCCTACGACCTCTTCCGCGTCTCGCGCGAGCCGCCCCACGAGGCCGTCGCGATCCAGGCGGGCCGGACCGCGGCGGGAGGCCCCGCGCTCGCCGACGACCGGCTGCGCGAGCTCGCGCGCGCGTGCGTTCGCATCGAGGAGCACTTCGGGACGCCGCAGGACGTCGAGTGGGCGTTCGACCGCGCGGGCCGGCTCTTCGTCCTCCAGGCGCGGCCGCTCGGCGCGGCGGCGCCCGCGGACGCGCCGCCCGCCGAGCCCGCCGGCGCGGACGGGCCCGGCGCGCTCCTCGCCGGCGGCGTCACGGCGAGCCGCGGCGTCGGCTGCGGCCCGGTCCACAAGGTGCGCTCCGGGATGGACCTGCTCCACTTCCCGCGCGGCGCGGTCCTCGTGGTGGAGACCCCGTCGCCGGAGTGGGCGGTCGTCCTGAACCGCGCCGCCGCGGTCCTGAGCGCGTCCGGCCAGGCGGCGACCCACCTCGCCACGGTCGCGCGCGAGTTCGCGGTCCCGGCGATCTTCGACCTCCCCGGCGTCGTCGAGCGGCTCGCGGCGGGGCAGCTCGTCACGGTGGACGCGACCTCGCGGCGCGTCCACGAGGGCCGCGTGGAGGCGCTCCTGCGGGCGCCGCGCGCGCGCGCGAACCTCATGGAGGGGAGCCCGATCCACCGGCTCCTCCAGGACGCCCTCCGCCTCGTCACGCCGCTCAACCTGACCGCGCCCGACTCGCCGCTCTTCAAGCCGTCCTCCTGCCGGACGCTGCACGACGTCACCCGCTTCTGCCACGAGAAGGCGGTGGCGGAGATGTTCGGGTTCGGCGAGCGCCACGGCTTCGCCGAGAAGGCGGCGAAGCGACTCGTCGTCGACGGCGCGCCCTCGCAGTGGTGGGTCATCGACCTCGACGACGGGTTCCGCCCCGGCGTGGACCCGACGAGCCGCTTCGTGGCGATCGAGGACGTGGTGTCGGAGCCGATGCGCGCGATCTGGAAGGGGATGACCGCCGTGCCGTGGACCGGGCCGCCGCCGGTGAGCCTCCGCGGGTTCGGCGCGATCGTCGCCCAGTCGATGATGGACCCGCAGCTCGACCCGGCGGTGCGCTCGAGCCTCTCGACGCCCAACTACTTCCTGGTCTCGCGGAGCTTCTGCAACCTCAGCGTGCGGCTGGGCTACCACTTCGCCCTCGCCGAGGCGAGCTTCTCCGACCTGCTCGCCGAGTCGTACGTGAACTTCCAGTTCAAGGGCGGCGCGGCGGACGAGCGGCGCCGCCGCCGGCGCGTGCGGATCCTCGCCGAGAGCCTCCGCGACATCGGCTTCCGGGTCGAGACGACGGGCGACGCCCTCACCGCGCGCGTCGAGAAGCGGCCGGTGCCGTTCCTGCGCGAGCGGCTCGTCGTGCTCGGCTACCTGCTCATCCACACCCGCCAGGTCGACATGGTGATGGACGAGCAGGCCTTCGTGGAGCGCTACCGCGCCCGGATCGACGCCGACATCCGGAGCATCCGCGCGCGGCTCGCCGAGGGCGCGTGAGGGGAGGGTCGATGGAGACGCCGCTCAGGATCCTGCTGGTGGACGACGAGGAGGACTTCCTCGAGGCGACGTCGAAGCGGCTGCGGCGCCGCGGCTTCGAGGTGCGGACCGCCACGCGGTGCGAGGGGGCGCTCGCCGCGGTGGCGGAGGGGTGGCCCGGCGTGGTGGTGCTCGACGTGATGCTGCCCGACGTGAACGGCCTGGAGTGCCTGCGCCGCATGAAGGCGGCGGCGCCGCGCCTGCCGGTGGTGATGCTCACGGCGCACGCGTCGATGCAGGCGGGGCTCGAGGGGATCGAGCAGGGCGCGAGCGACTACTGCCTGAAGCCGATCGAGCTCGAGGAGCTGGTCGAGAAGATCCGCATCGCGGTGAGGGAGGCGGGAGGGTAGGCGCGCGCCGGCGGCCAGGCCTCGCCGC
>DASSSJ010000084.1:0-45726 GCA_035708485.1 Anaeromyxobacter sp.
GGAGCACACGTACACGTACAACCGGCTCTACCGCGAGGTGAACCGGTTCGCGAACGCGCTGAAGAAGCTCGGGGTGAAGAAGGGCGACCGCGTCATCGTGTACATGCCGCTCACGCCGGAGGGCATCATCACGATGCTCGCGTGCGCGCGCATCGGCGCGATCCACTCGGTCGTCTTCGCGGGGATGGGCACGCAGGCGCTCCGCAGCCGCATCGAGGACTCCGGCGCGAAGGTGATCGTCTGCTCCGACTTCGCGTTCCGGCGCGGGAAGAAGCTCGCGCTGAAGCCCACCGTGGACGAGGCGGTCCGCGACCTCTACTCGGTCGAGCACGTCATCGTGCACCGGCGCGGCTCGCGGCCCGGCGACGCGCCGTTCACCTTCGACTCGGAGCGCGAGCACGACTTCTACGACGTGCAGGACGGCCACGCGATCCACTGCCCGCCCGAGCCGATGGACTCCGAGGACCCGCTGTTCATCCTCTACACGTCGGGCACGACCGGGAAGCCGAAGGGCGTCGTCCACACGACGGGCGGCTACCTCGTGGGCACGACCTACCTGGCGCGCGCCTTCTACCAGATCCGCGATCGCGACATCTACTGGTCCACCTCGGACATCGGCTGGATCGTCGGCCACTCCTTCATCGTCTACGGCCCCCTCTCCATCGGCGCGACGGTGTTCTGCCGCGAGGGCGTGCCCGACTACCCGTCGCCGGACGTCACCTGGGAGCTCTGCGAGCGGTACGGCGTCAACGTGATGTTCACGGCGCCGACGGCGGTCCGCATGTGGATGAGCCACGGCGGTGACGCGCCCGCGCGGTACGATCTCCAGAAGCTCCGGCTGGTCGCCTGCGCGGGCGAGCCGCTCAACCCCGAGGCGCACCACTGGGCCCAGAAGCACCTCGTCGGCCAGTCGGGCGGCATGGTGGTGGACAACTTCTGGCAGACGGAGATCGCGGCGCCCGTCCTCGGCACGATGCCGACGTTCCACGCGCGCCCCGGCAAGGTCGGCAAGCCGATCCCGGGCGTCGACGCGGCGATCGTGGACCAGGACGGCAAGCCCGTGCCCGACGGCAACGGCGGCCTGCTCGTGATCCGCAAGCCCGTGCCGTACATGCTGCGGACCGTCTGGAACGACCACGCCCGCTACGAGAAGTACTGGACGCAGATCCCGAACGTCTACGCGGCGGGGGACATCGCGTTCCGGGATCCCGACGGCTACTTCGCCGTGCTCGGCCGCGCGGACGACATCATGAACGTCGCCGGCCACCGGATCGGGACGGCGGACGTCGAGTCGTCGCTGCTCCGGCACCCGGCCGTCGCCGAGAGCGCGGTGGTCGGCCTCCCCGACCCGGTGAAGGGCGAGCGCATCAAGGCGTTCGTCGTGGTGCGGAGCGGCGTCAAGCAGGGCCCCGGCCTCATCGCCTCGCTCAAGGACCACGTCCGCCAGGACCTCGGCCCGATCGCGACGCCGTCGGACATCGACATCCGCCCGACGCTCCCGAAGACGCGGTCCGGCAAGATCATGCGCCGCTACCTGAAGGCGGTGGAGCTCGGGCAGGACCCGGGCGACCTGTCCACGATGGCGGACTGAGGCGGAGCGCGTCGGCGTCGTCCCCGGCGCCCGTCGCGCCCGCTTGCCGCTCCGACCGGGCCCGCGCGATCATCGCGCGCGGAGTCCGCCCACGCTCGCCTTCGCCCTCGTCGCGACCCTCGCGGTCGGCGTTCCTCGGCGGGTCCGCACGGCGCGGTCGCCTGCACCGGGCTCGGCGAGGAGATCGTGAAGCGGCTCGTCGCGCGGAGCGTGTACGACGACCTCGCGCGAGGCGTCTCCGCCCAGGAGGCGGTGGAGCGCGCGCTGGGCGCGTTCCCGGAGGGCGCGCTCCTCGGCGTCATCGCGGTCTCCGCGACCGGCGAAGGCGGCTCGAAACTGGTCATCCGAGCGAAAGGCGTTCGACCGCGCCTACCGCGAGAACATGCCGTGGGCCGTCGCGCGCTGAGCCGCGGGGGCCGACGGCGAGGCGCGGCGGGGGTCGGCGACGCCTAGCGCGCCGGCTCGAACGACCGGATCGCCTCCTGGAGCGCCTTCCGCAGCTGCGGCGCCGACCCGGTGTGCCCCGCGTCCTCGACGAGCACGAGGCGCGAGCGCGGCATCCCCTGGTGCACCTGCCACGCGGCGAGCGGCGGGCAGATCACGTCGTAGCGCCCCTGCACGAGGACGGCCGGGATCCCCGCGAGGCGCGGCAGGTCGCGCAGGAGCTGGCCCTCCTCGACGAAGCAGCCGTTCGCGAGGTAGTGGCTCTCGATCCGCGAGAACGGCAGGACCTTGTCGGCGCCCCACTCGGCGAGGTCCTTCTCCGCCCGCTCCCGCGTCATCCCGACCGCCGACATCCGGGTCTCGTAGAGCGCCCAGGCGAGCGCGGCGCGATCGCGCACGGCGCCGTCCGCGGACGTCGTGAGCTCGAGGAGCTGCCGGGGCCAGTCCCTCGACTCCGGGCGCGGGATGACGGCGCGGAGGTCCGCGTACGCGTCGGGGAAGAACGGCTCGGTGCCGCCGTGGTAGAAGTGGTCGATCTCGCGCTTCGTGCACGTGAACACGCCGCGCAGCACGAGGCCGGCCACGCGGTCGGGGTGGCGCTCGGCGTAGGCGAGCGCGAGCGTCGCGCCCCAGGAGCCCCCCGCCACGATCATCTTCTCGATCGCGAGGTGCTCGCGGAGCCGCTCGATGTCGGCGACGAGGGCGTCGGTCGTGTTCTCGCGCAGCTCGGCCCGCGGCGTGCTCTTCCCGGAGCCGCGCTGGTCGTGCTGCACGACGAGCCACCGCTGCGGGTCGAAGAGCCGCCGCGTGCGCGGGGAGGCCCCCGCGCCGGGTCCGCCGTGGAGGACCATCACCGGCTGGCCCTTCGGGTTTCCCGACGCCTCCCACCGGATGGTGTGGAGGTCGGAGACCTTCAGCATGCCTTCGCGGAACGGCTCGATCGCGGGGAAGAGCCCGGCGTCGTCGTCCGCCGCGGCGGGCGGGGTCGACCTCGCGGGCGCCGCCGCCGGTGCCCGCTTCGGCGGGGGCCCCGCCTTCGGCGGCGCGGGGGCCGCGGCGAGGGCGGACGCGAGGGCGAGCGCGATGATCATGGTCTCCTCCGGGCCGGCATTCTAATCTCGCCCGCATGGCCCCGCGCGCGGCGACCGCCCTCGCCGGCGAGATCGAGCGCGCGCTCCGCGCGGCGGCGACGCCGGGGCGCGCCGAGCAGGAGAAGCGCTACCTCCGGTCGTCGCTCGTGCACCTCGGCACGAGCATGCCCTCGATCCGGAAGGTGGCCGTCGCGACGCGGCGCGCGCACCCGGACCTCGACCGCGCCGCGCTCGTCGCGCTCGCGGAGGCGCTCTGGGGGCGCGGGATCCACGAGTGCCGCGCCGCCGCCGTGGAGCTGCTCGACGTGTACGCGGACCGCCTCCTCGCGAAGGACCTCTCCGGGGTCCTGGAGCGCTTCCTGCGCGAGTCGCGCACCTGGGCCCTCGTCGACGGGCTCGCCGCGAGCGTCGCGGGCCCGCTCGTGGAGCGCTTCCCCGCCGCCGGGAAGACCCTCGACCGCTGGGCGAGGGACGAGGACTTCTGGATCCGCCGCTCGGCGCTGCTCGCCGAGCTCGTCCCGCTGCGCGAGGGGCGCGGCGACTTCGCCCGGTTCGGCCGGCACGCCGACGCGATGCTCGAGGAGCGGGAGTTCTTCGTCCGCAAGGCCATCGGCTGGGTGCTCCGCGACGCCTCGCGCCGGGATCCCGATCGCGTCGCGCGCTGGCTCCTCCCGCGCGCCGCGCGCGCGTCGGGGCTCACGCTCCGCGAGGCGACGAAGTACCTGCCCGCGGCGAGGAGGGCCGAGATCCTCGCCGCCGCGTCCGGGAGGCCGGTCGCGCGCCCTCGCCGCACACGCGGGGCTTGAACCGGGCGCCGCGGCGCGCCACATAACAGCGCGTGCCTCCCGTCCTCGCGTTCCGCGCGGTCTCCCGCGAGTACCGCGCCGCGGGCGGCGCGATCCTGCGCGCCCTGCGCGAGGCGACGGGCGAGGTGCCGGCGGGGAGGGTCGTCGCGGTGACGGGCCGGAGCGGGTCCGGCAAGTCCACGCTGCTCCACCTCGCCGCCGGCATCGACGAGCCCACCTCCGGCGAGGTGCTCCTCCTCGGCCGCTCGCTGCGCGCGCTCGTGGACGGCGAGCGCACCCGCCTCCGGCGCGACCACGTCGGGCTCGTGTTCCAGTTCTTCCACCTCGTCCCGCACCTCTCCGTGCTCGAGAACGTGCTCGTCCCCGCCCTCGTCGCCGGCGATCCGGCGCGCGCCGCCGAGGAGCGGGCGCGGGCGCTGCTCGCGAAGGTCGGCCTGGGCGACCGCGCGCAGGAGCCGGCGCAGAAGCTCTCCGGCGGGGAGATGCAGCGCGTCGCCCTGTGCCGGGCGCTGCTGCGGAGGCCGTCGCTCCTCCTCGCGGACGAGCCGACCGGGAACCTCGACGAGGAGACGGGGCGCGCGGTGATGGACCTCATCCTGGCGCTCGCGCGGGAGGAGGGGAGCGCGGTCCTGTACGTCACCCACAGCCGCGAGCTCGCCGACGCCGCGGACGCGGTGTGGACGATGCACTCCGGCGTGCTCGAGGCGGGGGCCGCGCGGTGAGGCGCTACCTCGCCGCGGCGGTGGCGAAGGAGCTCCGCGCGGGGAAGGCGCTCCTCCTGCTCGCGGTCGCCGGCGTCGCGCTCGGCGTCGGCTCGGTGCTCTCCATCCAGCTCCTGAACCAGGGGGCGCTCGGCGCGTTCGCGGGGACGGTGCGCGCCGTCTCCGGCGACGCGGACCTCACCGTGCTCGGCTGGGCCGGCGCGCTCGACGAGCGGCTCCTCGACGACGTCCTCGCGGTCCCGGGCGTCCGCGCGGCGATCCCGCTGTGGCGGGCGGAGGCCGCGCTCGACGGCGCGCCGGGGCAGGGGCTCGAGCTCGTCGGCGCGGACCTCCTCGCCGCGATCCGCTCGCCGTGGCCGCTGCCGGAGGGGGCGCTCGAGGACGCGCTCGCGCGGCCCGGCTGGGTGGCGGTGACGCCGGCGCTCGCCGCGGAGAAGGGCTGGCGCGAGGGATCCCGCGTCGACGTGTCGCTCGGCTCCCGCCGCGCGACGCTCGTCGTGGGCGCGCTCGTCGACTTCCAGAAGGTGGCGCCGCTCGCGAGCCGCCGCCTCGCCGTGCTCGACCTCGCGCAGGCGCAGGGGCTCTTCGGGGCGCGGGGCCGGATCCACCAGATCGACGTGCTCGCGACGCCCGGGGTGGCCGCGGCCGAGCTCTCGGGCCGGATCGCGGCGCGGCTCGGCGAGCGGGCCCGCGTCACGACGCCGGAGCAGCGCACCGTCGAGGCCGCGGGGCTCCTCGCCGCGTTCCGGCTGAACCTCACCGCGCTCTCGCTCGTGTCGCTCCTCGTCGGCGGCTTCCTCGTGCACGCGTCCGTCCGGGCGTCGCTCGCCCGGCGCCGGGAGGAGCTGGGCGTGCTCCGGGTGGTGGGCGCGACGCGCGGCCAGGTGCTCGCGCTCGTCCTCGGCGAGGCGGCGCTCCTCGGCGCGGCGGGCACGGCGCTCGGGATCCCGCTCGGCTGGCTCGCCGCGCGGGCGAACCTCTCGGCGGTGAGCGGGACGGTCCGGACGCTGTACCTGCTCGAGGGGATCGAGCGCGTGACGCTCGGCCCCCGCCTCCTCCTGCTCGCCGTCGCCGTCGGGGTGGGCGGCGCGGTCGCGGGGGCGCTCGCGCCGGCGGTGGACGCGAGCCGGCGCGACCCGCGCGCGCTGCTCTCGTCCCTCACGCTCGAGGAGCGCGCGCGCGCCGGCGCCGGGCGCGCGCTCGCCCTCGGCGCGGCGGCCGTCCTCGCCGGGCTCGCCTTCCAGGCGGCGGCCGGCGCCCGCTGGGCGCCCTCCGGGTTCGTGCTCGCGCTCGGCGTGCTC
Organism: Anaeromyxobacter sp.; assembly: GCA_035708485.1. Lineage (GTDB taxonomy): Bacteria > Myxococcota > Myxococcia > Myxococcales > Anaeromyxobacteraceae > Anaeromyxobacter. Next base: position 5,956 of record DASSSJ010000084.1, read on the forward strand.
GCGGCGGTCCCGCTCGCGGCGCCGGCGGGGCTCGCCGCGCTCGGGCGGGTGCCGCGCCCGCGGCGGCTCGGCGTCCGCTTCGGGATCCGCACGCTCGCGTCGCGCCCCTCGGGCGCGTCGGTCGCGGCGGGCGCGCTCGCGGTCGCGGTCGCGATGCTCGCCGGCGTCACCATCATGGTCGCGAGCTTCCGCGCGTCCGTCGAGCGCTGGCTCGGCGCCACCCTCCGCGCCGACGTGTACGTGACCACGCCGTCGTGGCGGCGCGCCCGGAGCGACGCGACCCTGGCCCCGGAGGTCGTCGCGCGGCTCCGCGGGTTCCCGGGCGCCGTGGCGCTCGACGTCCTGCGGCAGGTGCAGGCCTCTTCCCGCGGGCGCCGCGTGTCCGTGAGCGGCGTGGACGCGGCGCTGCCCGGCGGCGAGCGGCGCGTCGAGCTCGTCTCGGGGGACGCGCGCGCCGCGATGCGGGCGCTCCGCGAGGGCGCGGCGCTCGTGTCGGAGCCGCTCGCGCGCAAGGACGGGCTCGCCCCCGGCGGGAGGCTCGAGGTGCGCGGCCCGCGCGGCGACGCCGCGCTCCCCATCGCCGGCGTCTACCGGGACTACGGCACCGAGGCCGGCGCCGCGCTCGTGGACCTCGGCACGTTCGCGCGGCTCTTCGGCGAGGGGCCCCCCTCGAACGCCGCCCTCTACCTCGCCGCGGGTCGGGACGCCGAGGCGGCGGTCGCGCGGCTCAGGGCCGAGCTCGCCGGCCACGCCCTCCAGATCCGCTCCAACCGGGCGCTCCGCGGCGAGGTCCTCGCCATCTTCGAGCAGACCTTCGCGGTCACCCGCCTCGTGCAGGCCATGGGGCTCGTCATCGCGGCGGCCGGCGTGACGCTCTCGCTGCTCGTGCTCGCCCGCGAGCGGCGCGCCGAGCTCGCGCTCTACCGCGCGATCGGCGCGACGCGGCTCCGGCTCGCCGCGCTCTTCCTCGGCCGCGGTCTCGCCATGGGGCTCGCCGGGCTCGCCCTCGGCGCCGCCGGCGGGTTCGCGCTCGCCGCGGTCCTCGTCCTGGTGGTGAACCCCGCCTTCTTCGGCTGGAGCCTCGGCGTCTCCGTCCCGTGGGCGCGCCTCGCCGGCCAGGCGCTCGCGATCCTCGCGGTCGCCGCGCTCGCGAGCCTCTACCCGGCGCTGGCGGCGAGCCGGACGCCGGCCGCGGAGCTCTCGCGCGATGCGCTCTAGCCTGCTCGCCCTCGCGCTCGCCGCGGCGGCCGCGCGCCCGGAGGCCTTCCGCCCCGCCGACCCCGCCCACCGCTGGGAGTTCCCGCGCGATCACCACGCGCACCCCGGGTACCGCACCGAGTGGTGGTACCTCACGGGCTCGCTCGAGGACGCCGCCGATCCGTCGCGGCGCTTCGGGTTCCAGCTCACGTTCTTCCGGCTCGGCCTCGCGCCGCGGGCGCCGGCGCTCGACTCGGCGTGGGCGGCCGCCGACGCGGTGATGGCGCACCTGGCCGTCACGGACGTCGCCGCGGGGACGCACCACTTCTCCGAGGTCGTCTGGCGCGCGACGCCGCTGCTCGGGGGATTCCCTCCGCCGCCGGACGCGCTCCTCGCGTGGGCGCGCGCGCCGGCCGGGACGGGCGGGCGGTGGACGCTCTCGCTCGAGGGCGGCGCCTTCCGGCTCGCCGCTCGCGACGACGCGCGCGGCCTCGCCCTCGAGCTCTCCGCCCGCCCCGCGAAGCCGGTCGCCCTCCAGGGCCCGAACGGCCTCTCCCGCAAGTCCGCCGACGCGCGGCACGCGAGCCTGTACGCGTCGATCACCCGGCTCGCGACGGAGGGGACGCTCGCGGCCGGCGGCCGCTCGTACCGGGTCCGCGGCGAGAGCTGGATGGACCAGGAGGTGGGGTCCTCGCAGCTCGCGCCCGACCAGGTGGGCTGGGACTGGTGGAGCCTGCGCCTGGCGGACGGGCGGGATCTCATGATGTACGTGCTGCGCCGGGCCGACGGCGCGCCGTCCTGGAGGACCGCCACGCTCGTCGAGCGCGACGGGCGCGTGCGGGTGCTCGGGCCCGAGGAGTGGTCGGTCCGCTCCGCCGGCACGTGGACGAGCCCGGCGACGCGCGCCGTCTACCCCGCGGGGTGGGACATCGCCGTCCCGGGCGCCGGTGTGCGCGTCACGGCGACACCGCTCGTCGCCGCCGCCGAGAACGTCTCCGCCCTGGTGCCGGGTCTCTCCTACTGGGAGGGGCCGGTGGGACTCACGGGTGCCGGAGGTGTGCGAGATGGCGACGGTTACGTGGAGCTCACGGGATACACCGGCGGTCGCTTGCCCCTTTGACGTGGGACACCGCCGCGGCCCGCCTCCCCCGGCCGGCGCATGGAACCGGGCTTGCTACGGATTCCCTGCATGGTCGACGTGGAGCGGGCGATCGCGGACCTCGTGGAGCGGGACGACGTGGTCGTACCCCCCGAGCGCGGTGTGGCGCTCGGCCTCGCCAGGCTCCTCGACGGGCGCGACGTCGCGGTGGACGCGGTCGCCCGCCTCGTCTCCGCGGATCCCGGCCTCGCGGCCGCCGCGCTCGCGGCGGCGAGCGCGCTCGACGGGCGCGACGCTCCCGCGTCGCTCCCGCGCGCGCTCGACCGGCTCGGCCACGCCGCGCTCCTCGACCTCGCGCGCGAGGCGGCGCGGGGCGTGCCGGCGGTCCGCGGACCGCTCGCGGCCCGCCGCCGGGCGGCCTGGCGCCACGCGGCGGCGAGCGCCCACCTCTCGCGCGAGCTCGCGCGGCTGCGCGGGCTCGATCCGGACGCGGCGTGGCTGTGCGGGCTGCTCCACGACGTCGGCCGCGCCGCGGCGCTCGCGGCGATCGAGCGGCTCGCCGCCGGCGCGCGCGTGGTGGGATCGCCGGCGAGATGGGACGCGCTCGTGGAGCGCTGGCACGTGTCCCTCGGCCTCTCCCTCGCCGCCCGCCTGCGGCTGCCGCGCGAGGTGGTGGACGCCATCGCGCTGCACCACGGCCCGGGCGAGGCGATCGACCCGGACCGCTCGCCGGGCCTCGTGCGGATCGTCCGGACGGCGGGCGCGATCGTCCGTGCGCTCTGGGACGACCCGCCGGCCGACGAGGACGCGCTCGCGGCCGACGACCTCGACGACGCGGAGGCGGATCACCTCGCGGCCGTGGTCGTGGCGCTGCCCTCCGCCGTCTCCGCGCTCGACCGGGTCGCCGGCGCCGCCGCGCGGAGGGGTCCGTCTCCCGCGGAGGCGGAGGGCGTCGTCCTGCACGAGTCGAAGGGGGAGGGCGTCCGCGTCCGGGTCGCCGGCCGCGAGTACGCCGCCGTCGGCGTCGCCCCGCACCAGCTCGTCCTCTCCGGCCCCGCGCCGCTCGGCGAGGGCGCGCTCCTCGAGGTGGAGCTGCTCGAGCGGCGCGGCCTCGTCTTCCACGCCCGCGTCCTGCTCGCGTGGTCCGAGGGCGAGCGCTTCGGCGCCATCCTGATGCCCTTCGCGCTCGCCGGCCCCGCCACGCTCGACTGGCACGGGCGCGTGCCGGTCGGCGCGACCGCGTAGGGCCCGCGCCGCTCGGCGCGGCGGGCGGGGCCGTCAGGTGAGCGGCACGCGCGCCCCCGAGAGGAACGCCGCGGCGAGGCCCGGGTCGGCGAGGAACGCCGCCGTCATCCCGGAGACGTCGCGGCAGCGCGCGTCGAGCCCGCGCGCGGCGAGCACCTCGGCGAGCGCCGCGCGCGCCTCGTCGTGGAGCGCCTTCTGGAGGAGGTCCATGCGGACGAGCCCGGCCTCGCCGTCGTCGTCCGGCGTCTCGCCCGAGAGCGCCCGCGCGCAATCCGCGGCGTCGAGCGACGTGAGCCCGCGGCAGGCGAGCGGCCGGACCGGGTGGATCGCGCAGCGCGCCTCCGCGTCGAGGAACGGGCAGCGGAGGTCCTCGGCCGCGCGCTCGCGGTCCTCGAGCCAGCGCACCCGGTCGTGGAAGGCGAGGAGCTCGGCCGCGCGCCGGCGCGCGCCGTCCGCCCCGCTCCGCAGCCGCGCCGCGACGGCCGCGCCCTCGATCGCGAGCGTCCCCACGTTCACCCGGCAGCAGCTCGCGCAGCCCGCCCTGCAGGCCGGCCGCGGCCGGTCCGGTGCGGGGGTGCGGCCGCGCTCCTCCTCGATCGCCGCCCAGACCGCGTCGAGCAGCGCCGCGAGGTCGCGCTCGCCGCGCGCGCTCCCGAGCGCCCTCGACGCCAGACCGAGGACGCGCGCCCGGAGCCGCACGACGGCGCTTCCGATCATGCGACGGCGATTGTTTCGACCCGCGCGAGGGAAGACGAGCGTGCCGCGTGCGGCAAGGTGCCGCACGGAGCCGGCTTGCGGACTCGCGTTCGCGGCCGCGAGCGGGCCCGTCGGGTCAGAGGACGAGGTCGTCGGCCGGCACGAGCTCGCCCGTCTCGTGCTGCCAGATCGCGATCGTGTCCGTTCCCGCGGGAACGACGAGGAGGTCGCCGCTCCCGTCCTCGGCGATCGCGATCGCGCCCGGCGGGAAGCCGCGCCAGGCTGCTGCGGCCCGCGTCTCGGCGACGACGTGGCTCGCCGTCTTCCTGGCGGTGCGCCGGTCCGTCGGGTCCCACACCGCGAACAGCCGCCACGCGGCGCCGTCGCACTCGACCTCGCCGCCGTTGTCGCGCAGCAGGCGCGCGCGGAGCGCCGCGGGCAGCGCCCGGCCCAGCAGGGCTTCCGCGTCGCGGACGCGGGACTCGTCCACCGGGTACGCCACCCGCCGAGTGTATCCCGCGGCCCCGTGCCTAGCTTCCCCGCATGTCGGCTCGCCTCGCCGCGCTCGCCCACGCGGGTGCGGACGCCATCCGGGACGGGTTCGTCGCGTACCGCAGGGAGCGCGAGGCGATCACCGTGCGGGCGCGCGTCCGGTTCGAGACCCGCGACTGGGCGGGCGGCCAGCGCGACGCGCTGGAGCGCCTCGAGGTGCGGGATCGCGCCCTGCAAGGGACGGTCGCCGCGGTGCGCGCGGAGCTCGGGTCGGCGGCGCACGAGAAGGCGCTCTGGCACGCGATGAAGGACCGCTACGCCGCCGACGTCGAGGGTCGGCCCGACGCCGAGATCGCGCTCTCGTTCTTCAACTCGGTGACGCGCCGCGTGTTCGCGACCGTCGGCGTGGACCGCGCCATCGAGTTCCTCGCGGCGGACCGGCCGCCGCCGAGCGAGGGCGACGTCCCGCTCCACCGGACGTTCCCGCGCGAGGGGACGACCGCCCGCCTCGTCGAGGCGATCCTGCGCGCGCACGCGTTCGGGTGCCCGTACGAGGACCTCGCCCGCGACGCGCGGCTCGCGGCGATCGAGCTCGAGGCGGAGCTGCGCGAGCTGCCGGACGGGCCGCCCATCGACCGGGTGGAGATGCTGCGCCCGGTGTTCTTCCGCGGCAAGGGCGCGTACCTCGTCGGCCGGATCCGCCGCGGCAAGTCGGCGACGCCGCTCGTCGTCGCGCTCGTGCACGGCGAGCGCGGCGTCGCCGTCGACGCGGTCCTCGCGCGCGAGGAGGACGTCTCGATCGTCTTCAGCTTCACGCGCAGCTACTTCCACGTCGAGCTGGAGCGGCCGCGCGCGACGGTGGCGTTCCTCTCCACGCTGCTCCCCGCGAAGCGCATCTCGGAGCTCTACATCGCGCTCGGGTTCCACAAGCACGGCAAGACCGAGATGTACCGGGAGATCGCGCGCCACCTCGCCGAGACCGGGGAGTCGCTCGTCCCGGCGCGGGGGGACCGCGGGCTCGTGATGAGCGTGCTCACGCTCCCCGGCCTCGACGTGGTGTTCAAGGTCATCAAGGACGAGTTCGCGCCGCCGAAGCAGCTCACCCGGCGGGAGGTGATGGACCGCTACCGCCACGTCTTCCGGCACGACCGCGCGGGCCGGCTCGTGGACGCGCAGGAGTACGAGCACATGGCCTTCCCGCGGGAGCGGCTGTCGGCGGAGGCGCTCGCGGAGCTGCGCCGGGACTGCGCCCGGAGCGTCCGCGAGGAGGGCGGCGCGCTCGACGTCGCCCACCTGTACGCCGAGCGGCGGGTCACGCCGCTCAACCTCCTCCTGCGCGAGGCCGACGAGTGGACCGCGCGGCGCGCGGTGCTCGACTTCGGGCAGGCGCTCCGCGACCTCGCCGCGACCGACACCTTCCCCGGCGACCTCCTCACCAAGAACTTCGGCGTGACGCGGCACGGGCGCGTGATCTTCTACGACTACGACGAGCTCTCGCGCATCACCGACCTCGTCTTCCGCGACATGCCGCGCGCGCGCCACGACGACGACGAGACCGCCGCGGAGCCGACGTTCTACGTGGGCGAGCGCGACGTCTTCCCGGAGGAGTTCCTGCCGTTCATCGGGCTGCAGGGGCGGCTCCGCGAGGTCTTCCTCCAGGCGCACGGCGAGCTGCTCACGGGGCGGTGGTGGCGCGGCGTGCAGGAGCGGCTCCGGGCCGGGGAGATCGTGGACATCTTCCCGTACCGCGACGAGCAGCGGCTGCACCACGCGCGCTGACCGCCGGCCCGCCCGGCCCGGGTGCCGCGGGGCGCGCGCACACCGCGCGCGTTGCGCCCGTCCGCCGCGTGTGTCCTACTCTCCGCGTCCTGGTGCGGCTCCACGGACACGGGGGCCACCGCGCGCGCGCGTTCCCGCGCCCGGACGCGGCTGGCCCCGGGGTTGAAAGGCCGTGGTCCGGACCGGTTCCGCACCCAGGGGGGCTCCCATGCGCCGCGCCACCGCCGCCGTCCTCGCCACGCTCGCGCTCGCCGGCTGCGGCGAGGGGTGCTCGCCCCGGTCTCGGTCCGGCCCCCTCGAGCTCGCGCCGCTGCCAGAGCCGCCGCCGCTGTCCGTGGCGCCCGAGGCGCTCCCCGGCGCGGGCGGCGAGATCGCCGTGGTGGCCGCCCGGCCGCAGGGCCCCGTCGAGGGCGACGTCCGGCCCACGATCACGTTCACGAAGCCCGTCGTGGCGATGGGCTCGGTGGAGCAGGAGAAGGGCCTGCCGACGCCGATCCGCGTCGACCCGCCCATCGACGGGGAGTGGCGCTGGCTCGGGTCCGCGACGACGGAGCTCGTCCCGAGGGCGCGCGTCCCGTGGGGGACCTCGTTCACCGTGACGGTCCCCGGCGGGCTCCGGGCGGTGGACGGCTCCACGCTCCCCGAGCCGTTCACGTTCCAGTTCGAGACGCCGCGGCCGCGCGTGCAGGACGTGGACCCCGAGCCGCGCTGGCGCTGGCTCGCGCCGCGGCAGGCGATCGCGCTCACCTTCGACCAGCCGGTGAAGGACCTCGCGGCGTCGCTCCGGCTCCGCGTGGGCTCCGACGCCGCCTTTCCGTTCCAGGTGAAGGAGGTCCGGCTCGCCGACGAGGAGCGGGCGGCGCGCCCCCGCCGGCGTCCGCCGCCGTGGTCCGGTGAGGCGCGCGGCCAGGAGGACCGGCGCGTGCGGTACCAGATCGTGCCGGGCCGGCCGATGCCGCTCGACTCCGACGTCGAGCTCTCGGTGGTCGCCCCGATCCGCGGCGTCGAGGGTCCGCTCCCGCTGGACGGGACGCCGTCCTGGACGTTCCGCACCCACGGCGCGTTCCGCGTCACCGGCGTCGAGGCGTGCTGGTGGCGGAGGGGAGAGCCGTGTCCGCACGGCCCGGTCCGGCTCGTCACGACGAACCGGATCGACGCGGAGACGCTCGCGGCGTCCGTGAGCTTCTCGCCGAAGGTGGAGCTCGACTGGCGCGACGTGACGTGGACGTCGCCGACCGAGGTCCGGCTCCCCGCCGCGTTCGCGCCGGGGACGCGATACGAGGTCGCCGTCTCCGCGGCCGCGCGCGACGAGTTCGGGCAGCCCATCGCGGCGCCCTTCGAGGGCGAGTTCCGCACCGACGACGTGCCGCCGGAGTACGACCTCGGCGGCGAGCTGGCGCTCGTCGAGGCGGGCGGCGACGGCGCGCTCCCCGCGACGGCGACGAACGTGTCGCGGATCGACGTCCGCCTGGTGCCGCTCGACGCGCCGGCGCTCGCGCGCGTGCTCGCGGCGGAGCCGGCGGACGCGTTCTTCGAGCAAGGCGTGCCGCTCGCGGTGGACACCTCCGCCAGGCGGAACCGCTCGCGCACCGCGCCCATCCCGCTGAAGGCCGCGCTCGCCGAGAGGAAGACGACGCTCTTCGCGCTGCGCGCCGAGGCGCGGGACGTGAAGGTCGAGAAGGAGTGGCAGCGCTCGCGCCGCGTGAAGCGCGTGTTCGGGCAGGTGACCGATCTCGCGGTCCACGCGAAGCTCGGCGCGACGTCCGGCCTCGTGTGGGTCACCCGCCTCTCCGACGGCAGGCCCGTGCCCGCGGCCCGACTCGCGCTCCACGACCGGACCGGGAGCGTGCGCTGGACCGGCGCGACGGACGCGGACGGCCTCGCGAGGGTCCCGGGCCTCGCCTCGCTCGTCCCGGGCGCGGAGGACCGCTGGGAGACGCCGTTCGCGCTCGTCTCCGCCGAGGCGGGCGGCGACACCGGCGTCACCCTGTCCACGTGGGCGGGCGGGCTCGATCCGTCCGCGTTCGACCTGCCGACGGACTGGGACGGGAACGTGCCCCGCAGCCTCGGCCGCGTCTTCGCCGAGCGCGGCATCTACCGGCCCGGCGAGACGGCGCACGTGAAGGGGCTCCTCCGGTCGCGTCGGCTCGGCCGCATCGCGACGCCCGGCGGCAAGGTGCTGCTCGTCGTGACGAGCGCCCGCGGGAAGAAGGTGTTCGAGAAGGCCGTCGCGCTCACGGCGTACGGCACCTTCTCCGCCGAGGTGCCCATCGAGGCGGACGCGCCCCTGGGCGGCTACGCCCTGAGCGCCACCCTCGGCGAGGGCGAGACCCGGCTCGAGGTCGGTGGATCGTTCCGCGTCGAGGAGTACCGGACGCCCCGGTTCCAGGTGGACGTCGTCGCGCCGGCGGCGTCGATCTCCGCCGGCGACCCGGTGAAGGCGCAGGTGATCGCGCGCTACCTGTTCGGCGGCGCGATGCCCGGCGCGGCGGTCCGCTGGGCGGTCGCCCGCGCGTCGATCCCGTTCGAGCCGCCGGGGAACTCCGGCTTCGCGTTCGGCCCGCTCGCCTGGGGCTGGGACGACGGCGAGCCGGAGCCGACGGCGGACGTCGCCGCCTCCGGCTCGGCCGAGACCGGCCCCGAGGGGATCGTCGCGGTGGACGCGGGCGTCGCGGAGACCCCGGCGGGCCGGACCTTCGCCTACACCGTCGAGGCGGAGGTCGCCGACGTGGACCGCCAGCGGATCGCGGGGCGCGCCGAGATCACCGTCCACCCCGCCGCGGCGTACGCGGGCGTCCGCCGCCGCGCGAGCGGCTTCGCAGAGGCCGGCAAGGACGACGTCCTCGAGGTGATCGCCGCCGCGCCGGACGGCGCGCGGAGGGCGGGCCTCGCGGTGAAGGTGGAGGTGAAGCGGCGCGAGTGGCGCTGGATCCGCAAGCAGGGCGTCGGCGGCCGCTGGCACGTCGAGAGCGAGGTCGCGGAGGAGCGCGCGGGCGGCTGCGACGTCCGGACCGCCGCCGGGCCCGCCGAGTGCCGCTTCCGCCCCGAGAAGCCCGGCTTCTACGTCGCGGAGGCGACGCTCGCCGACGAGAAGGGGCGCAGGCAGACGACGCGGTTCCCGTTCCACGCGGCCGGCCCGGGCTGGGTCTCCTGGCAGCGCGAGGAGACCGACAGGCTCGACCTCGTCCCGGACCGGAAGCGCTACGAGCCGGGCGACGTCGCGAGGGTCCTCGTGAAGAGCCCGTTCCCCGAGGCCGAGGCGGTGATCACGGTGGAGCGGGAGGGCGTGCTCTCGGCGCGGCGCGTGCGCCTCTCCGGCGCGGCGACGACGCTCGAGGTCCCGATCTCCGAGGAGCACGTGCCGAACGTGTTCGTGTCGGTCGTGCTCGTGCGGGGCCGCGTCGCGGGCGACGCGAGCGGCGGCGCGGACGCGGATCCCGGCCGGCCCCAGGTGAAGGTCGGATACGCGCGGCTCGACGTCGAGCGGCGCTCGAAGCGGCTCGAGGTCGCGCTGAAGCCGGACCGGGCCGAGCGGCGGCCGCGCGAGCGGGTGACGGTGGACGTCCGCGTGACGGATCACCGCGGCGCGGGGACGCAGGCGGAGGTGACGGTGTGGGCGGTGGACGAGGGCGTCCTCCGGCTCACCGCGTACGAGCCGCCCGATCCGGTCGAGCTGCTCCACCCGCCGCGCGGCCTGTCGGTGCGCGTCGGCGAGCCGCTCGTCCACCTCGTGGAGCGCCGGCGCTACGGGACGAAGGGCGAGTCGGCGGGCGGGGGGGGCGGCGGGGACGGCGCCGGCTCGGGCTTCCGCTCCCGGTTCAGGACGACGGTCCTCTTCGCGCCGGAGGTGGTGACGGACGCGTCCGGGAGGGCCCGCGTCGCGTTCGATCTCCCGGACGACCTCACGACCTACCGGATCATGGCGCTCGCGGTGACGAAGGGCGACCGGGCCGGCGCGGGCCGGGCGAAGGTGAGCGTCTCGAAGCGGCTCATGGCGCTGCCGTCGCTGCCGCGCGTCGCGCGCGCCGGCGATCGCTTCGAGGCGGGCGTCGTGGTGCACGCGCCGGCGGGCGGCGTCCGCGACGTGGAGGTCCGCGCCGAGGCGACGGGCGTCGCGCTCGAGGGGCCGCCGGTCCGGAAGGTCTCCCTCGACGGCCCGAAGCCGCGCGAGGTCCGGTTCGCGATGCGCGCCCCCACGCCGGGCGAGGCGGTGCTGCGGTTCTCGGTGGCGGGCGGCGGCGAGCGGGACGGGGTGGAGCAGCGGATCCCGGTGCGCCTGCCGGTCCTGCTCGAGGCGGTCGCGACCTTCGGCGACACGAAGGACGTGCGGCGCGAGGCGATCCTCCCGCCGGCGAAGGTGCGCCCGGAGGCGGGCGGGCTCGAGGTCCGGCTCGCCTCGACCGCGCTCGCGGGCTTCTCCGAGAACATGCGCCAGCTCGTCGAGTACCCGTACGGCTGCCTCGAGCAGCTCTCGTCGCGCCTCGTGCCGTTCATCGCGCTCCGCGAGATCCAGGGGAAGCTCGGCCTGGCGCACCTCCCCGCCGGGAAGGCGGCCGCGCCGCCGGGGTGGGCGCGCGCGTGGCTCGGCGACGACGTCTTCCGCCTCCACGAGACGACGGACCCGGACGAGGTCGCGCGCCGGACGGTGAAGGCGATCGAGCGGCTGCAGAACGCGGACGGCGGCTACCGCTACTGGCCGACGTCCCGGTGCTCCGAGGAGTGGGTCTCCGCGTACGCCGTCCTCGCGCTCGGCCGGGCGGCGGAGCTCGGCTACCCGGTGGACCGGGAGGCGCTCCGGCGCGGGCAGGGGTACCTCGCCGACACGGTCGCGGCCGGGCGCTGCACCCGCTGCGAGGGCACGTGCGCGGCGCCCTGGGACGCGGAGCGCGTCTTCGCGCTCCAGGTGCTCGCCCGGACCGGAGCGGCGCGGGCCTCGTACTACGGCGAGCTGTTCGGGCGGCGCCGGGCGCTGCCGCTCTTCGCGCAGGCGATGCTGGCGGACGCCATGTTCGTCGGCCACGGCGACCGCGCGCAGGCGCGGGCGGTGCTGCAGGAGGTGCTGAACCACGCGAGGGAGACGCCGGCGGGCGTCCACTTCGAGGAGACGGACGCGCTCACGTACGCGCCGCTCTTCTCCTCGGACGCGCGCACCACCGCGGTGGTGCTCCAGACGCTCGCGGACGTCGCGCCGGACCACCCCTTCGTCGGCAAGATCGCCGCCTGGCTCGCGAACGCGCGCCGCGGCGACGGCCGCTTCCGCAGCACGCAGGAGGCGGCGTACGCGCTCATGGCGCTCTCGGAGGTGCTCCGGACGAAGGAGCGGGACGTGCCGGCGTTCACCGCGCGCGTGACCCTCGGCGGGAAGGCCGTCGCCGAGGTCCCGTTCCAGGGTCGCTCGACCGACGTGAAGGTGGCGTCGCTCGCGACGCGCGACCTGCCGGCGTCGAGCGCGCCGCTCCCGCTCGAGATCCGGCGCGACGGGAAGGCGGGGGTCCTCTACTACGGCGCGGTGCTCCGGTACGCGCCGCTCGACCCGCCGAAGGACGCCCTCGAGCGCGGGCTGTTCGTGCAGCGCTGGATCGAGCCGTACGCGGGCGGCGGCCAGGTCCGCGCCGCCCGGGCGGGCGACCTCGTCCGCTTCCGCGTCCGGATCGGCTCGGCGCAGGAGCGCCGGTACGTCGCGGTCGAGGTCCCCGTCCCGGCGGGGCTCGAGATCGTGGACACGTCGCTCGCGACGACCGCGGTCGCGGCGGCGCGGCCGGAGCCCGCGGACGCGCCGGAGGAGGAGGGGTGGGAGGAGGGGGAGGAGGAGCCGGAGCCGGAGGACGCGTGGGGCTTCCGCTTCTGGAGCCCGTTCGTCTTCGAGGAGCGCCGCGACGACCGGCTCGTGCTCTTCGCCGACGCGCTGCCGCCCGGCCTCCACGTGGCGAGCTTCGTCGCGCGCGCCACGACGCCGGGGACCTTCGCGCTCCCGCCCGCGCGCGCGGAGGAGATGTACGCGCCGGAGGTGTTCGGGCGCTCGGACGGAGGGACGTTCCAGGTGATCGCCGGTGAGGCCGTCGCGGGAAGGTAGGATCCGGTGAGCGGGCCGAGAGGGTCGATGGGCAGGGGCGTTCGCACGCCGATGGGCGCCGCCGCCGCGCTCGCCGCGGCCGCCCTCCTCGCGTCCGCCGCCTTCGTCGCCTGGCCGCTCCCGCCCGGCCTCCTCGACCGCCGCCCCCTGGGGGCCGTGCGCTTCACCGACCGCGAGGGTCGTCTCCTCCGCGAGGTCCGCTCGCGCGCCGACGGCCGGAGCGTGCCGCTCCCCCCCGACGCGCCCGTCCCGCCGCTCGTGGCCGCCGCGTTCGTGGCGGCGGAGGACGGGCGGTTCGAGCGCCACCCCGGCGTGGACCCGCTCGCCGCGGCGCGCGCGGCCTGGCAGCTCGCGTCGCGGCGCCGCGTCGTCTCGGGCGCCTCCACCATCACGATGCAGCTCGCGCGGCAGCTCGCGCCGCACCCGCGCACGCTCGCCGGGAAGGTCGCCGAGGCGCTCTGGGCGCTCCGGCTCGACGCGCACCTCGCCAAGCCCGAGATCCTGCGCGCCTACCTCGACCGCGTGCCGCTCGGCCGCGACCTCTTCGGCGTCGAGGCCGCGAGCGCGCTCTACTTCGGGCGCCCGGCCCGGACGCTCTCGGCGGGCCAGGCGGCGCTCCTCGCCGGGATTGCGCGCGGCCCCGCGGCGCGGGACCCGTGGATCCACCCGGCCGAGGCGCGCGAGGCGATGCACGCGGTGCTCGCCCGCATGGTCCGGACCGGCCGCCTCGATCCGGAGGCGGCGCGCGCGGCCGCCGCGGCGCCCCTCGACGTCGTCCCGCCGGCGCGCGCGTTCCGGGCGCCGCACCTCGTCGAGGCGCTCTCTCGCGCGCTCCCGGCGCTCGGCCTCGACGGCGCCGCCGCGGTCGAGACGGCGCTCGACCCGGCGCTGCAGCGCGACGTCGAGGAGATCCTGCGCGACGAGCTCGCGGCGGACCGGCGGCTCTCGAACGGCGCGGTCGTCGTCGTGGACAACGCGACCGGGGAGGTGCTCGCGTACGCCGGCTCCGCGGACTTCCTCGACGAGGCGGCGCAGGGGCAGAACGACGGCGTGCGCGCCCGGCGGCAGCCAGGGTCGGCGCTGAAGCCGTTCGCCTACGGCCTCGCGCTCGCGCGCGGCCACACGCCCGCCACCGTGCTCTCCGACGCCGAGACGCACCTCGCGACGCCGACCGGCGACTGGGTGCCGCGGAACTACGACCGCCGCGTGCACGGTCCCGTCCGGCTCCGGGCCGCGCTCCAGAACAGCTACAACGTGCCGGCCGTGCGGCTCGCGGACGCGCTCGGCCCGGACGCGGTGCTGCGCGTGCTGCACGCGGCCGGGCTCGACTCGCTCGAGGCCGGGGCGGAGGAGTACGGCGCCGGGGTGGTCCTCGGGAACGGCGACGTCTCGCTCCGCGAGCTGGCCCGCGCCTACCGCGGGCTCGCCCGCGGCGGCGTCGCCGAGCCGCTCGTCGAGGTCCGGGCCGCCTGGGACGGCGCGGGGCGGCCGCTGCCGGTCCGGCCCGACCTGCGCCGCCGGCGGTTCCTCCCGGAGCCCGCCGCCGCCCTCCTCGTCGACGTGCTCTCCGACGAGCCGGCGCGGGCTCCCGCCTTCGGCCTCTCGAACGCGCTCCGGCTCCCGTTCCCCGTCGCGGCGAAGACCGGCACCTCCCGCGCGTACGTGGACAACTGGACCGCCGGGTTCACCGCGGAGCGGACCGTCGCGGTCTGGGTCGGGAGCTTCGACGGGCGGCCGATGCACGGCGTGTCGGGCATCACCGGCGCGGGCCCGATCTTCGGCCGCGTGATGGTGCGCGCCATGCGCGGGCTCCGGCCCGCGCCGCTCGTGGACCGGGCGCGCTTCGCGCGCGCCACCGTCTGCGCGCTCTCGGGCGAGCGCGCCGGACCGCACTGCCCCGCCGCGGTCGAGGAGGTGTTCCTGCCCGGGACGGAGCCCGCCGCGACGTGCGCCGTGCACCGCGCCGGCCCGGGAGGGCGCCCGGGCCTCGCCCTCCCGCCCGAGCACCTCGCGTGGGCGCACGCGGAGGGCATCGACGCGGAGCCCGCGGCGCCCCCGGGGGGCGAGCGGGTGCGCATCCTGCGCCCCGCGAACGGGGACGCGTACCTCGTCGAGGCCGGCTTCCCCGAGGACGCCCAGGCGGTGCCGCTGCGCCTCGCGCTCGGGTCCGGGGCGGGCGAGGTCTCCGTCCGGCTGGACGGCGTGGCGGTCACGCTCGAGGGCGGCACCTCGGGCCGCCTCCCGGCGCGGCCGGGCACGCACGTGGTCGAGGCCTGGCTCCCGGGCGGCGCCGCGCCCGCCGCGTCGGCGCGCTTCACCGTGCGCGGGGTGGGGCCTTGACGGCCGGCGCGCTCCTCGCCGCGGCGGCGCTCGCCGCCGCGCCGCGCGTCGCGGTGGACCTCCTCGCCCGCGACGCCCCGCGCGGCGCCGTCGTGCGCGGGGCCGGCGGCGCGTTCTCCGTCGCGGTGCGCGGGGACGGGCTCCTCGTCGACGGCCGCCCGCTGCCGTCGCTCGCCCTCGCGCCGGGCGCGTGGGAGATCGCGCCCGACCGGGGGCCCGCGCGGACGTACCGGGCCGCGCTCGCGCTGCGCGCGCGGCGAGGCGTGCTCGCGGTCCGGGCGGAGATGGACCTCGACGACTACGTCGCCGCCGTGGTCGCCTCCGAGACCACGCCGGACACGCCCCCCGCGGCGCTCCGCGCGCAGGCGGTGGTCGTCCGCTCGTACGCGCTCGCCGCGCGGGAGCGCCACCCGGGCGGCGCGCTCTGCGACCTCGCGCACTGCCAGGTGCTGCGCGCGCACGGGACCCCGGCGCGCCACCTCCGGGCGGCGGAGGAGGCGGCGCGCGCCACCGCGGGCGAGGTGCTGCGGCTCGCGTCGGGCGCGGTCGCCGAGGCGACGTTCCACGCGGCGTGCGGCGGCCACACCGCGGACCCGCTGGAGGCCTTCGGATCGGGCGCGACCGGCGCGGCCGCGGCGCCGGACCCGGGCTGCGAGGGGCCCCCGTGGCGCGCGGCGGTGGAGCCGCGCGTCCTCGCGGGCGCGGTGCGCGGCGCGCTGGCGCCGTCGGACGTCGCGGGCGCGGCGGCCGTCCCGGCGACGCTCCGCGCCGCGGACCTGACCGTCGTGGGCGGGAGGGGCGGCTGGGCGGTGCGCGTCGCGGGCCGGGGATCGCGCTGGGCGCTCGGCGGCGACGCCTTCGCCCGCGCGCTCGACGCGGCGCTCGGCCGGGGGGCCGTCCGCAGCTCGCGCCTGTCGCTCGCCGACGCGGGCGGCCGCGTCGTCGTCCGCGGGACCGGCCACGGGCACGGGGTGGGCCTCTGCCAGCGCGGTGCGGCCCGGTGGGCGGCGCGGGGGGAGGGCCACCGCGAGATCCTCGCCCGCTACTTCGCCGCCCGTCCCGCGGTGGAGCGGAACCTGATAGGACGAGGGCCATGAACGCCGCGGCGCTGGCGCAGTCGGTGACGGAGGGCGGGAACCTCTTCGGCGTGTTCCTCTGCACGGCCGGCCTCGCGACCCTCCGCAAGAAGGGGAGCGTCCCCGAGGTGAACGCGCTGCTCGTCGAGGGGCTCCAGAAGTACGCGCCCGCGTTCCGGGCGATGCGCAAGCTCGTGAAGGGGTCCGGGGACGTCGAGCCCGCCCTCGAGCGGCTCGAGGTGCTGGTCCGGCTCGGCGTGAACTTCGACCGTCCCTCGGACGTCGCCGACCTCCGCGCGGCGATCCGGGAGCTGCTCTCGAACCTCGGCTTCGCCCTGCCGCGCCACGCGCCCGGGCCGGGGATCGCCTGCGAGCTGCACGGCCGGGAGTGCCCGCCGCTCGCGGACGAGTGATCCGCGCCGCCGGCCGCCGGTCTTCAGCGGCCGGGGGTCCCCGCCGCGGCCTCGGGCCGCTCGGGCTGGGCCGCGCCGACCCCGGCGCGTCGCGGGGCGCCCGCGGCGCGTGGTCGAACACGAAGGCGCCGCCCTCGAACCGGACCGTGACGTGGTCCCCCTCGCGGACCTCCCCGCCGAGCATCATCCGGGAGATGGGGGTCTCGATCTCCCGCTGGATCGCCCGCCGCAGCGGCCGGGCGCCGTACCGCGGCTCGAAGCCGCGGTCCACGAGCGCGTCGATGGCGTCCCGCGACACCTCGAGCGTCACGTCCTGCCCGTGCAGCTTGCGGCGCGTGGCCTCGAGGAGCCGCTCGACGACGGTCGCCAGCTGCTCGCGCGCGAGCGGCTGGAACACGACGATCTCGTCGACGCGGTTCAGGAACTCGGGCCGGAACGCCGCGCGGAGCGCCTCCATCGCCTGGCCGCGCTGCGACACCCGCGCCGCCTCCTCGCCCGCCTGGAACCCGACGCTCCCGCGGTACGCGAGCGCGTCGGCGCCGACGTTGGACGTGAGCACCAGGATCGCGTTCTTGAAGCTGACGGTGCGCCCCTTCGCGTCCGTGAGCCGCCCCGCGTCCATCACCTGGAGGAGGACGTTGAACACGTCCGGGTGCGCCTTCTCGATCTCGTCGAACAGCAGGACGCAGTACGGCCGGCGCCGGACCGCCTCGGTGAGCCGCCCCGCCTCCTCGTAGCCGACGTACCCCGGCGGCGCGCCGACGAGGCGCGACACGGTGTGGCGCTCCTGGAACTCCGACATGTCGAGCCGGATCATCGCGTCGGGATCGGTGAACAGGTACTCGGCGAGCGCGCGGGCGGTCTCGGTCTTGCCGACGCCCGTCGGCCCGAGGAACAGGAAGGTTCCGATGGGCCGCTCCGGGTCCTTGAGGCCGGTCCGCGCGCGGCGCACCGCCTCGGACACGACGCGGATCGCCTCCTCCTGGCCCACCACGCGACGGGCGAGCGTCGCCTCCATCCCGAGGAGCCGCTGCATCTCCTCCTCGCGCAGCCGCTCGGCCGGGATCCCCGTCCACTCCGCCACGACCCGCGCGACGTCGTCCGGCCCCACCGACGGCTCGTCGGTCCCGCGCCGCTCGCGCCACCCGGTGCGCGCGGCCTGCAGCTCGGCGCGGACGGCGTCGAGCTCGTCCTTCAGCCTCGCGGCGTCGGCGTACCGCTCCGCGCTCACCGCCGCCGCCTTCTCCTTCTCGCGGGCGGCGAGCCGCGCCTCGAGCTCGCGGATCCGGCCCGGCCCGGTCGCCGCGGCGAGCCGCACCATCGCGGCCGCCTCGTCCATGAGGTCGATGGCCTTGTCCGGCAGGAAGCGATCCGCCACGTAGCGGTCGGACAGGTCCACCGCGGCCTGGATCGCCTCGTCGGCGATCTTCACGCGGTGGTGCGCCTCGTAGGCGTCGCGCAGGCCGCGCAAGATCTCCATCGCCTGCGCCGGCGTCGGCTCGGCGACCATCACCGGCTGGAAGCGGCGCTCGAGCGCGGCGTCCTTCTCGAGGTGCCGCCGGTACTCGTCGAGGGTCGTCGCCCCGAGGCACTGCAGCTCGCCGCGCGCGAGGGCGGGCTTCAGCATGCTCGACGCGTCCATGGCGCCCTGCGCCGCCCCGGCGCCGACGAGCGTGTGGATCTCGTCGATGAAGAGGATCGCCTTGCCCTGGAGCGCGCGGACCTCCTCGAGCACGCCCTGCAGCCGCTGCTCGAGCTCGCCGCGGACGCCGGTCCCCGCCACGAGCCCGCCGAGGTCGAGCGAGAGGACGCGCTTGTCGCGCAGCACGTCGGGGACCTCGCCGGCCACGATCCGCTGCGCGAGCCCCTCCGCGATGGCGGTCTTCCCCACGCCCGGCTCGCCGACCAGGACCGGGTTGTTCTTCGTCTTCCGCGAGAGGATCCGGATGACGCGCTCGACCTCCCCCTCACGACCGATCACCGGGTCGAGCTCGCCCGCCCGGGCGAGGGCGGTGAGGTCCCGCGAGAAGCGCGCGAGGTGCGGGGGGAGGTCCGGCGCGGCGGGGCCCCGCGGCGCGGCGCCGGCGCGCGCGGCTCCGCCGAGGCGGCCCTCGAGGTCCGGCCGCGCGCTCCGCAGGAACTGGGCCGCGAAGCTCTCGCCCTCGGTCGCGATGGCGAGGACGAGGTGCTCCGGGCCGATGAAGTCCTGGCCGAGCCGCGCCGCCTGGACGCGCGCGATCTGGAGCACGCGCTTCAGCGCGGCGGAGAGCCCGACCGTCGTCCCGGCGCGCCGCGGCGCGCGCGGCAGGACGCGCTCGAGCTGCGCCTCGTAGCCGTCGGCGTCGACGCCCGCGGCCCGCAGCGCGTCGCGCAGCTCCGGCACCTCCCGCAGGAGCGCGAGCAAGAGGAACTCGACCCCGACGCGCCCCTGCCCCCAGGCGACCGCCTCTTCGATCGCGCGCCGCAGGACCTGCTGCGCGAGCTCCGAGAGCTGGCCGAGCAGGCCGGCGCGGCCGCGGAGGCGCGGCCCGAGCTGACCCTCGAGCACCGCCTCGAGCGCGCCCGCGGCCCCCTCCCCGTAGCGGGTCGCGATCGCGCTCGCGCAGTGGTGGCACAGCCGGGCCACCGCCTCGCCGCCGTCCACGCGCTGGCGCAGCTCCACCGCCGCCGGCCGGAGCCCGCAGTTCTCGCAGATCGTGGTCGCCATCGCGTCCCCCGGCCGAACGCTGCGCTCCCGCGCGCCCGGGCGGCGCGGGCACCGCGGCGCGCTCCCGGGAACGGTATCCACGGCCGGCCCGACGCGACCCCGCGCCGGACCGCCCGGCGGGCGCTCCGGAGGCGGGGGCACGGCGGGCCGTCGTCCGGCCGCAACGCCCGGGCGCCGCGGTCACGCCCGGCCGCGGCGCCGCCCACCGCAAGCCCAGGAACGACGCGGGGATACGGCCGGGCGCGCGAGATGCACGCCAGGCCCGTGGAGGGAACCTCCCATGTCGACCGCCGCTCGAGAAAGGCCCCGGACGCCGCGGGGCCTCCGCGCCGTCGCCGCCCTGACGCTCGCGTCGCTCTCCTGCACGACCGTGCGGGTTCCCGCGAGCGGCATCGCTCCGTCCGTCGCGATCCGCGGCGACGCCGCCGAGCCCCAGGTCGAGCTCTGGATCGAGAGCGGCGCGCAGGTGAGCCCGGCGGAGGCGGCGCGGGCCGCGGCGGACGCGCGCGCCGCGCTCGCGCAGGCGCTCGCGAGCCGGCGCCTGGAGGCCGGCGAGCAGCTCCTCGTCGTGCGCGCGCAGGGCGTCAGCCGGACGGCCTCCCGCCGCGCCGACCAGACGGCGGCGGTCGCCGGCATCGTGGTCGCCGCGGTGGCGGTCGTCGCGGTGATCGTGGTCGCGGTCGTCGCGTCGCGAGGGAAGGGCGGCGTGCCGGGGATCCGCGCGGCGTCGCCACCGGCGATCCGTCCCGCGGCGCCGCCCGTGCCCGTGGCCGTTCGGCCGCCGCCCGTGCCGGTGCGCCCGCCGTCCGTGCCCGCCGCGC
Organism: Anaeromyxobacter sp.; assembly: GCA_035708485.1. GTDB lineage: Bacteria > Myxococcota > Myxococcia > Myxococcales > Anaeromyxobacteraceae > Anaeromyxobacter. Next base: position 25,894 of record DASSSJ010000084.1, read on the forward strand.
TCCCGCGCGCGCCGGTCGTCGCGTCCCCCGTGCGGCCCGCGAGCAGCCCCGGCCACGCGCACGTCGGCGTCACGTTCGGCGCGAACGTCCAGGTCGGCGCCCCGGCGCCGCTGGAGGGCGCGCCGCCCGCTCCCTGGAGCGACGCCGTCGCGACGTCGGCCGTGCCCGAGGCGGCGCCGGTGGACGTTCCCACCGCGCACGTGACGCTCCCGCCGCCGCCGCCGCTCGAGGTCGCCCGGCGCGGCTTCTTCGCCCGCGACTCGACGCGCCTCGAGCTCACGCTCGTGGACCGCGCCACCGGGAGGCCGCTGTGGGTGAAGACCGTGGAGCGGGGGATCGATCTCCGGGACCCGGGGGCGGTCCGCGCGCTGCTCGACTCCGCGCTCGACGCGCCGGACGGATGGGAGCCGGCGCAGCCGGCGACGTAGCCGGCAGGCTCGTGGCCGCGGCTAGACAGACGTCGCCCCGGGCGCTCCTCCGACCGGCGCGGCGCATGCCCTCACGGCGGCGCGTGCGGCGGCGCTCCCCGGGCGGACGCTCCTTCTCCGCGTGCCGCACGGCCGCGCCGGCCCGACGGCCCGCGGGCGCTCGCGCTCATCCCTTTGGTGAACCGGTCCATCCACGTATCGCCGTAGAACTGCCTCGCAGCGAGATCGTTGTGGCGCCCGCATTATGCCGACTCCGATCTTATGCCGCGTGCGAGCGTGGAAGCCTTGCGGGCGTGGGCGGGGACGTGGTCGGGGTTCGTGGACGGGCGGGGCACCTCGCGAGGCTTCTTCATGAGCCCCTTCCGCTTCTCGTGACGCTCGAGGAGGAGGTCGAGGCCGAGCTCGAGGAGCTCCTCCGCGGTGGCCGCGGGGTACGAGTGGGAGAGCGCGGCGCGGACCGCGTCGAGCTTCCGGAGGAAGCGGTCCGTGACGGTGACGTGAAGGCGCCTCAGCTCGGCCGTGAGCGGCTCGACGATCGGCGGGGAGGACTCCGGCGCCGCAGTCCGCCGCGCGACGGGAGCCGCCGCGCCAAACGCCGCCGGTCGTTCTACCGGTAGAACCGGCGCGGCGACGGACCCGGCGACCGGCGCGGGCGGGATCGGCAGGTCGAGGGCGGGAGCGAGGGACGGAGCGCGAACCGGCGTCACCACCGCGCGCAGGGGCGGGTCCTCGCGCGGGAGGAGGGTCGCGGCGAGCTCCTTCGCCTCGCGCTTCGAAAGGCCGAAGAACCGCGGGAGCACCTCGGCCCGGTTCTCCCGGGTGAGGACCCGGGCCACCTCGGCCACGGTCATGAGGCAGAGCTCGCCCGCGCGAAGCGCCTCGGCGACCCCCGGGAAGTCCCGGACGAGCGCGACGGCGGTCTTCCGGTAGAACGAGGCGCTCTTCGAGAGGCGCAGGGACCGAGCGACATTCACCATACCGATTCCGCGGACGCTCGAAGGTCGAGTACCCGTGGCATCCGCTGCACGGGAAGGAAGTGCTGGTGCTCGGCGGCCGCGGCGAGTCCGAGCCGACGGTGTACATCGCGGCGCGCGGAGGCATCTCGCGCGAGATGCCAGCGTGGATGTGCGACGCGAGAGTGTGCGCGGCGTTCTCTCGGGGAGTGCCCGTCGTGTCGACGGGAGCGCTTCTCGAGTTACGCGAGGTCCTGACCTCACGCGGCGTTGATCCGCCAGCAAAGATCGCGGCGAACTCCTCCGGATCGGAGGAGACACATGCGCGAGAAGCTACCGGCGCGGAGGCGGCAGGTGTCCTTGTTCCCCGAGCGCCGCGGCGAGGAGGAGGGAAGCGTCGACGACCCCAAGCCGGAGCTGGTCGACGCGCTGGCAGACCTGCTGCTCGAAGCGCTCGGCGACGACGGCAACGTGGAGGGAGGCGGCCGTGAATCCGAAGATAACGCCTGAGCACCTGAGTCGCGGCGCGATCGTTTACGTCCGGCAGTCATCGATCGGCCAGGTGCTCGAGCACACCGAGAGTCAACGCCGCCAGTATGGGCTGGCAGAGTCGGCCCGGTCGCTGGGCTTTGCCTCGGTCACCACGATCGACCAGGACCTCGGCCGGTCCGGATCCGGCCTCGTCGAGCGCCCCGGGTTTCAGCAACTCGTCGCGAGCGTCTGTACCGGGACGGTCGGCGCCGTCTTCTGCATCGAGGCGTCGCGGCTCGCGCGCAACGGCCGGGATTGGCACCACCTCATCGACCTGTGCGCGCTGGTTGGAACGCTCATCGTCGACCCGGACGGTGTGTACGAGCCTCGGGTGATGAACGATCGCCTCCTCCTCGGGCTGAAGGGCACCATGTCGGAGTACGAGCTGAGCCTGCTCCGGCAGCGTGGTCTCGCGGCGCGGGACTCGAAGGCGAAGCGTGGCGAGCTCCGGTACGCGCTTCCCCCCGGCTACTGCTGGAACGAGCTCGGAAAGATCGAAATGGACCCGGACGAACGCGTGATGCACGTCGTCCGGCTCGCGTTCCGCAAGTTCCGCGAACTGGGAAGTGCACGGCAGGTCGTGCTCTGGTACCGGCAGTCGAGCATCCAGGTGCCGGTCCTGCGGCAGGGGCCGCGCGGAAGTCACATCGGGTGGAGAAGCCCGGCGTACCACAACATCCTCGCGATCCTCCGGCACCCCATGTACGCCGGCGCGTACGTCTTCGGGCGCAAGGGCCAGCGCCGCGAGATCGTGGACGGCCGGGCGCGGAAGACGGATGGCCATGCCAAGCCCATGTCCGAGTGGAGCGTCTTGCTCCGCGATCATCATCCCGGGTACATCACGTGGGAGGAGTACGAGGCGAACCAGAGGCTGATCGCCGAGAACGCCCACATGGAGAAACGCGCGGCTCGCAAGTCGGCACGTGGCGGTCGGGCGCTCCTGACGGGCCTCATCCGTTGCGGTCGCTGCGCTCGCATGGTGCGGGTCTTCTACGGGACGCAGACGAGCCACGCGCACCGGTACCAGTGTCGCGGTGACGACGCGCAGGTCCGTGCCGGCATGTGTGTCGGGATCGGTGGCGTCCGCCTAGATCGCGCGGTTGCCGAGAAGCTGGTCGAGGTCGTCTCTCCGTACGCCGTCGAAGCTGCGATGGCCGCGACAGCGCGCGCCGTGAAAGCGAATGATGATGTCCGCCAATCACTCGTGCGCGAGCTCGACGAGGCGAAGTACGAGGCCGATCTTGCCGGACGGCGGCACGCGGCGGTCGACCCCGCCAAGCGCCTCGTGGCCCGGGAGCTTGAAGCACGCTGGGACGCCGCGCTGGCGCGCGTAAGGGCACTCGAACAGCGCATCGCCGAGAACGACAGCAAGACCTCTTCACAGCCAGTCGCTGATCGCGAGGCGCTCCTTGCGCTGGCACAGGACCTCCCCGCTGCCTGGAATGCGCCGAGCGCTACGATGAGGACGAAGCAGCGGATCGTGCGGATCCTCATCCGCGAGATCGTGCTCGATCTCGACGATGCATCGAACGAGGCGGTGGCGACCATCCACTGGACCGGCGGACGACACACCGAGGTCCGCGTCGCGCGCATGCGGACCGGTCGCTATCCTGCCGGCCGGCATCCGAGCGCAGTAGAAGTGGTCCGCGAGATGGGCGGAAAGTGGCCTGATCGTGAACTCGCCGTCACACTGAATCGGATGCGCTGCAAGAAGCCAGACGGCGGAACGTGGAAGACCCTCGCTGTGCGCGAACTCAGGGAACGCCTGGGAATCGCCGCTTTCAACCCCGATGCACCTCGCCAGGACACGATCAGTCTCGACGAGGCTGCTCGCCGCCTCGGGATCTGCGTCGGCTCCGTGCTCCGTCTCATCCGCGATGGAGTGCTCCCCGCTTCCCAAGTCATGCCCGGTGCGCCCTGGCAGGTCTCCGCCGCGGCGCCCTCGTCGAAGCAGGTCGCGATAGGCGTGCGGGCGATCGTCGAGCGGCGCCCGCGCAACCTGGCGGAACTCCACGACGCGCGGACGCTTCGCCTCCCAGGCATTTGATCGGGGCTGCACAATGTCACGCGACTCAGCTCGCGGTGGAGGAAGTCGAACAGCGACGGGTAACCCAGGTCCACCCAGAGCCGGCGCTCGTCGAACTCGGCGACGGCGAGGAGGAACTCGGCGAGCGCGACGTGCTCGCGGCGGAGGAGGTCCTGGAGGCGCTTCGCGAAGTCGAGTGCGTTGTCCATGCAAAGGATCCTCGCACGCGATCCGGGAGCGCTCTGGAACGCGCGCATTCGAGCCCTGGCGCGCGGACGCGGAGGGGGTGGCGCGACCCCTCGCGGTGGATCCGAACGCGCGGGAGGACGCGGCGGGCGCGTCAGGAGCTACGTTCGTGCGCGATGCGCCGCGCGCGAGTCGTCTTGCAGTGAATCTCGGTCAAGCGAGTTCTGCGGCCATTTGGGGCGTGCATGCTGCGCCCGGTTCACTGGTAGGCCGATCTCGCCGGGACGCCGCACCGAACGGAGGCGCCGCGGCAGCCGGCTCCGTCGTTGCCGATCCATGCTGACCCGGCGCCGCCGATCGCCGCTGCCGCGTTCGGCGCATCGGGCGAAGAGTCGCGAACCACGAGCCGACGAAGGCCGGCGGGCGGGGGACGCAGCAGGCCGGGGATCGATCCGAGGCTCTCACCGCGCCCGCGTCGCCGCGATGGCGCGGTCGATCGCGTCGCCGGTGCAGAACGCGGCGAAGAGGCCGCCCGAGCGCCGCGCCTCCTCGAGCGCGGGGAGCGCCTCCGGATCGCGGAGCTCGCCGAGGAGCTGGGCGGCCGCGCGGCGCGTCCCGCAGGACTGGCCGCGGTCGAGGAGCCGCCGCGCGTTCGCGCGGAGCGCCGGGTCCTCCCGCAGCTCCGCGCGCGCGGCGATCGCGATCCGGTAGCGCCGCAGGCACTCGCCGGGCGCGCCGCGCGCGCACGCGACGTCCCCGCGGAGCTTCTCGACGACGGGATCGGAGGGACGGCGGCGGGCCGCGTCGTCGACGAGCGCCCGCGCGCCGGCGACGTCCTCGCGCTCGAGCAGGCCCTGCACGCGGCGCGCGAGCCCCGCGTCCGATCGCGGCAGGGCGACGAGCACGATCGCGAACACCGGCAGCGCGGCGAGCGCCGTGCGCGGGAGCGGCGGCAGGGCGAGGACGGCCCGCAGCGCGCGGGCGGCCGCGGGAGGGACCGGGCGCGCCGCGGACGCGAGCGCGCGGGCGAGGCGCGGGACTGTGCGGCGGAAGAGGGCCGCGACCGCGGCGAGGGTCGGGGCCGGGGTCCGGGTCGCGGTCGGGGTCGGAATCGCGGTTGGGGTCGGGGTCGGGGTCGCGGTCGCGGTCGAGGTCGGGGTCGCGGTCGGGGTCGGAATCGCGGTCGGGGTCGAGGTCGGGGTCGCGGTCGAGGTCGGGGTCGCGGTCGAGGTCGGGGTCGCGGTCGGGGTCGCGGTCGCGGTCGCGGTCGCGGTCGGGGTCGGGGTCGCGGTCGCGGTCGAGATCGCGATCGGCGTCGAGGTCGCCGTCGCGGTCGGAGTCGCAGTCCGAATCGCGGCCGGCGTCGTGTCCCTCGCCACCCCGAGCATCCCGTCGATCGCCCTCGCGAGGTCCCGCGGCGCCGCCCGTCGCCGCGGCGTCTTCTCGAGCAGCCCCGCGATCGCCCCGTCCACCTCGAGCGACACGGGCGCGCGCAGCCGCACCGACGCCGCGTCCACGTGAAGCACCCGGCGGAGCGCCTCGAGCGGCTCGTCCGCCTCGAACGGCCCCCGCCCCGCGAGCGCGAGCCAGGCGAGCGCGCCCACCGAGAACGCGTCCGCGCGCGGCGACGGCCGCCCGCCGCGGACGACCTCCGGCGCCTCGAACCCGGCGGCCGCGAGCGCTCGCGCGCCCGCGGGGCGGAGCGCGACCGCGCCCCCGTCGAGGACGAGGACGCGCTCCGGCGAGAGGCCGCCGTGCACCTTCCCGCGGGCGGCCAGGTCGGCGACGACCACGGCGAGCTCGCGGACCGCCCGCAGCCGCTCCGCGAGCGGCGCGTCGGACCTGGCGAGCTCGGCGAGCGTCCGCTCCATGGCTAGAAGAGCAGCGCGGCGCCGGCGAGCACCTCGGCGCGCCCGTACGCGCTCGCGACGCGCTCGGCCCGCCCGTCGAGCGTCAGCCGGAGCCGATCCCCCAGGCGGCGCGCGAGCGAGACGCGCGCGTCGCCCCCGAGGCGCACGCCGCCGCCGGGGCCCGAGGTGAGCTGCAGCGCAGGGCCGGCCTCCAGGGCCACGCTCCCGGCGGCGCCCTCGCGACCGATCGCGAGCCGCGGGGTGATCGCGGCGAAGAGCGGCGGCGAGAACAGCCGCGGCGCGAGCGGGTCGGCGGCGCCGGAGAGATCGCGCGCGTGGTGCGTCGCGTCCAGCGACGCCCCGGCCCACGCCGTCCAGGCGCCGCGCCGGAAGACGGCCAGGTCGGCGCGCGCGCTCGCGGCGGCCGCGAACGTGGCGGGGAACGCCGGGCCCGTCACCTCGCCCGCGCGCGCCGCGAGCCGGAGGCGCCGCGCGCCGTCGTCCCACGAGGCGCGGACCTCGGCGCAGGTCTCCGACGCCGCGCCGGCGGTGCGCCCGTCCACGGCCTCGCCGGCGAGCGCGCGGAACGAGTCGGCCCGCGCCGCCCGCGCCACCCCGACCGAGAGCGTCCGGACGGGGCCGCGGAGGTCCAGGGCCACCTCGCCGGTGGCCCGCCCCGCGCGGCGCGACCCATCCCACCCGCCGGAGGCGCGGAGGCGCAGCGCCGTGGACGCCCGCCACTCGCCGCGCGCGTCCACGAACGCGCCCTCCGCGCGCAGGCCGTCGCCCCGCCGCGCCACGACGCCGGCCTCGGCGGCGCTCGACGTGAACGGCGTGGGCTCGGCGGCGCCGGCGCCGAACGCGGCGAGCGACGAGAGCCCCCACCCCCCGCCCTGCGAGAGCGCGCGGGCGCCCGCGCCCAGCGACGGCTCGCGGCCGCGCCGCAGCGTCCGCTCGAGCGACGTCGCCCCGGGATCCCGCGCGCGGGCGCGCGCCGCGAGCTCGCCGTGCGCGAGCGCGCGGTCGGCGTCCCCGTTCCACGCGTAGGCGCGGGCGAGCCCCTCGTGCGCCTCCGCGTCCGCGGGCGCGGCCCGGAGCACCTCCCGGTACTGCGCGGCCGCGGCGCCGCTCGTCTCCTTCCGCGCCATCAGCACCCGGGCGAGACCGAGCCGCGCCCGGCGGGAGCGCGGCGCGTCCCGCAGCACGGCCTCGTACTCCAGGCGCGCGGCGCCGCGGGTCGCCGGCTCCGCCGCGAGCAGGTCGGCGTACTCGAGGCGCGCCTCCGGCGACGGCCGGACGGCGATCGCGCGCGCCCAGGCCTCGCGCGCCTCTGCGCGGCGGCCGGCGCGGGAGAGCGCGCGGGCGCGGCCGGCGAGCAGGTCGGGGTCGGCGGGGCGCCGCGCGAGGAGCGCGTCGTAGCGGCCGGCGGCCTCGCCCGCGCGGGCCGGGTCGTCCGCGAGCAGGCGCGCGAGGTCGCGGCGCGCGCCCTCGTCGTCCGGCCGCTCCGCCTCGCGGCGCTCCAGCTCGCGGAGCGCGTCCGCGCGGCGGCGCGGATCCCACAGGAGGAGGTTCAGCCGCTCGTCGCGCAGGGTCCGGTCGGCGGGCGCGCGCGCGAGGAGGCGGTCGTACTCCGCCAGGGCGCGGTCGAGCGTGGCGCGATCGCGCCCGAGGAGCCGCGCGAGCTCGAGGCGCCGCGCCGGGTCGTCCCGGACCGCGAGGCCCATCTCGAGGAATCGGGACGCGTCGCGCGCGCGGTAGGCGTAGCGCGACCACTGCAGGATGCGCGCCTGCTCGAACGCGAGCTCCGCGTCGTCGGGGAACCTCGCGAGGTGCCGGTCGAACTCCGCGACCGCCCGGTCGGTCTCCCCGTTGCGGAGGCGGGAGAGGCCGAGGCCGCGCGACGCCTCGCGGCTCCGCGGGTTCTCCGCGAGCGCCTTCTCGTACGCCTCGATCGCCGCGGCGTGGTTGCCGATCTGGGCGTTCGCGCGGGCGCGCGACAGGTACCAGCTCTCGGCGACTCCCGCCCCCGCCCGAGCGGAGGCGGCGAGCGCCGCGGCAGCCACCGCGGCGCGGACTGCACGCAGCATCGAGGGGTCGTCCTCCGGCGGAGCGACCGGGCGCTCCGCTCACGCCGCAAGGTAGACACCGGCCTCGCGGGCCGCGACGGGCGCGGGAAGGTACGCGAGCCCGGCGCGCCACACCCCCGGCGCGACGCGGCGCGCGTGGGCCACGCGCGCCCAGCGCAGCCCATCGCGCAGGAGCACCGGGACCGGGGCGCCGACGCGCGGCGGCGACCCCGCGAGGACGAGGCCGAGACCGCCGTCGGAGGCGTCCGTCTGGAGACCGCGGGCGCGCCCGCCGGGTCCGACGAGCGACACCGGTCGGAGCCGCCGCGACCGGGGCGCCAGCCGGCGCCGGGGCCGGAGCGGGAGGAAGGCGCGCGCGATCCCGGCCAGGAGCCGGACGGCCATCCCGAGCTGGGTGCGCGCGCGGCGGGCGTGCGCGCCGGCGAGCGCGCCGTCCGCGCACCAGGCGAGCCGCACGAGCGCGCGCCGGTCCGCGGCCGAGAGCGCCTCGAACGCGACGCCCGCCCGGAGCTCCTTCCCGACCCGCTCGCGCCAGACGACCCGCGCCCGGGCCCGGACGGGGTCCGGTGCCCCGAGCGCCACCTCGACCTCGGGGGCGAGCGCCGCCCCCGGAGGGAGCCGCAGGCACGCGCCCGTCGCGGAGAGCTCGACGGTCTCCGCCTCGAGCCCCGCACCGGCGGCGTCGCCCGCGGCGCGCACGCGCGCCGGGATCCGCCGCCGGACCCGCTCGTCGCGTCGCCGCTGTGGGCGCTCCCACGCGACGAGGAGCGCCGCGAGGAGCCCGACCAGGTTCGCGCCGGCCCAGAAGAGGTTGAACGCGTAGGCCTCGACCTCGATCCCGAAGGCGACCAGCTCGACGATCCCCTTCGCGATCGCCGCCGCGGCGAGGGCGGCCGCCGCGAGCGTGAGGCGCGAGGAGGCGAGGTCGAAGCGGCGCCGCTCGCTCGTGATCCCCTTCGGCGTCACGGCGAACGCGAGCCGCCGCGGCAGGACGAGGTCCAGCGTGGCGCGCGCGAGCGGGAACGCCACCGCCGACTCGTAGAGGGTGCCCCAGAGCATGCGCGGCCACCCGGGGACGAGGGCGCTCGCCGCGAGCGGCGCGAGCGCCAGGTGCGGGACGAGGTACGCGAGCAGGACGGGGAGGTCCGCGAAGAGCGGGTGGAGGTGGAAGAGGAGGTACCAGAGCGGCGTGAGGAAGAACGCGACGCGCGCGAGCGGGAAGAAGAAGTACCAGAGCGAGGCGAGGTAGCCGATCCGGTGGCGCGGCGGGAGCCCGCGCTCGAGGAGCGGGTTGTCGCGGAAGAAGATCTGGAGGCACCCGAGCATCCAGCGCCGCCGCTGCACGAGGTAGCTCCGCAGGTCCTCCGCCGCGAGGCCGGCGGCGAGGTCCTCGTCGGCGAACGCGGAGCGCCAGCCGGCCGCGTGCAGCTTCTGGCTCGTGTGGATGTCCTCGGTGATGGAGAGGAGGTTGAAGCCGCCGACCGACGCGATCGCGGCACGCCGGAACACCGCGCCGCTCCCCACGAAGAACGCGCCGCCCCAGCCGTCGCGGCCGCCCTGGATGGCGTGGTTGAAGAGGTCGGCCTCGTTGGGGACCGCCGCGGAGGCCCGGAAGGCGCGCTGGAAGACGTCCGGGTTCGTGAAGTGGTGGGGCGTCTGGACCACGCCCATCCGCGGATCGCGGAAGTGCGGCACGGTGCGCTCGAGGAAGGCGGCGGTCGGGACGTGATCGGTGTCGAACACCGCGACGAGCTCGCCCGAGGTGACCTGGAGGGCCGCGTTCAGGTTCCCGGCCTTGGCGTGCCGCTTCGGGCCCCGGTGGTAGGTCGCGCCGTGCTCGGCGGCGAGGCGCGCGACCTCCTCGCGGTGCGAGTCGTCGCAGACGTGGATCGTCTTCGCGGGCCAGTGCATCGCGGCGCAGGCGGTGAGCGTGCGATCGAGGATCTCGAGCGACTCGGAGTAGATGGGGACGAGCACGTCCACCGACGGCCGGGGCTCGTCCGGCGCGAGCGGCGGCGGGGGCGGGCGCGGGCGGCCGCGGAGGCCGACCTGCACCGCGAGGAGCGCGACCGTCGAGAGGGCGTACGCCTCGGCGAGGAGGAGCGAGAGGCTGATCGCGGGCCCGAGCGGCTCGACGAAGTTGAGCGTCCGGGCCGCGCGCCACCCGAGGTAGCGGAGGGAGACGCCGAGCGCGAGCGCGACGAGGAGCGCCTTCGCGAGGCGGCTGCGGCGCGCGAGCGGCGCGAGGACGAGCCCGGCGGCGACCGCCACCCAGGGGAAGCGCGCGCCGAAGGCGCCCCAGTCGAGCCCGAGCAGGAACGAGAGCGGCTCGTCGAGGCGGCGCGCGGCGCCGAGCTCCAGGGCGCGCCCGAACCAGAGCCAGTTGTGGAGGTAGTAGGGCGTGTCCTCGCCCGCGAGCGCGCGCTCGAAGAGCCCGTCGATCCGCGAGGCGCGGAGCTCCGCGGCGAGCGCCGCGTCCTCCACGACCGCGAGCGCCTGGACCGAGGCGAGGTGCGGCAACCCGTCCAGCTCGGAGAGGGGCCGGCCCGCGGCGGTGTACCGGTCGCGGAGGCGGCCCTCCGCCCGGAACGCGTCGCGCGGGAACGCGAGCAGCCGCTCGCGGACGTCCGCCTCGCCGCGCCGGCCGAACCAGCGCGCGTCGAGCGCGACGCGCCAGTAGATCGGGACGGCGTCGTACCCGAAGGCGGCCGGCGCCGCGCCGGGGCGCTCGAGCAGGAGCGCGCCGGTCCGCGGGTTCACCCAGACGAGCTCGGGCGGCAGCGCGAGCCGCTTCTCGACGAGGAGGAACCGCAGCACCTCGTAGGAGGACCGGACGAGGTCGCGCCACGGCCGCGCCGGGTCGACCTGGGCGAAGACCTCGTACGCGTACGGCGCGAGGTACGCCACGTGGATCGTGGGGAACCGCTCCGCCGGCGCCCAGTTGCCGCCGGTCGGCAGCCGCCGCGACCCCGCCAGCACGACCTCGCGATCCCAGATGTCGGCGAGGATCCCGAGCGCGTCCTCCAGGTACCGGCGCGCGCCCCAACGCCGGTGCGCCAGGACGAGCGCGAGCGCCGCGTCCTGGTCGGCGTCGGTCGCGGCGTTCGCGTCGAGGACGCGCCCCTTCCAGCGCCACGCGAGGAGCCGGTCGTCGCGCACCTGGAGGTTCTCGCGCGTCCACCGCCACACCTCGTCGAAGGCCGCCCGGTCGTTCGCCCAGACCGCCCGGAGCATGGCGTACGCCTGCCCCTCCGAGGTCGTCACGCCCCCCTCGTCGAGCGCGACGACGCGTCCGCCCTGGACGTGGGTGTAGCGGTAGAGGCTCCACAGGGCGGAGAGCTCGTCCTTCTCGCGGGCGCGGGTCTCGGACGACCGCGCCGCGTCGCCGTGGCCGCAGGCGAGGACGGCGGCGGAGAGGCCGAGGAGGATCCCTGCGCCCGCGCGCATGCGCGCGGAGGGTGGGGGCGGGACGGGGAGGGGGGAAGAGCCCCGGGCGCGGCCACCGCCGGACCGGCGGGGGCCGCCTAGCGCTTCCGGATGGCGACGATCACGTTCGGCACCGGCCACGCGCGCCCCGCGTCGGCCGCCCGCGGCGCGCGCTCGAAGGTGCCGACGCGCTCGATCTCGCGCCCGCCGCCCCGCGCGAAGAGCTGCGCCTCGGGCCCGCCCTCCACGTACATGGCCTGCGCGAGCTCGATGGGGAGCTCGAGCAGCGCCTTCACGAGCTCGTGCACGGGCCACGGCGTCCGGGCGTGGAAGAAGAGGACGCGCCCCCTGGCGTCCACGCCGACGGCCGCGGTCGAGAAGCGCCGCTCCGACGGCGCCCAGACGTTGCGCCGCTGGCAGGAGACCATCCGGATCGACTGCACCAGCGTGCCGTAGCGGTGCTCCGCGTCGGAGAGGCTCTCGCACTCGCGATCCACGATGCGGACCGACGGGACCCCCGAGACGAGCGGGTCGAAGGCGAGCACCGCCTTGTCCTTGGAGACGCGGCGCTGGTTCACGTGATCGCGGCTCCTCATGAGCGACACGCTCGTGCGGTAGTCCTCCTGGTACATGCTCGCGTTGATGGCGGCCGACGCGCCGGTGCGGTAGGCCCAGTCGCGCGCGGTGAGGAGCGCGCCGTGCCCCGGCGCCGACGCGTTGGCGAGGCGGAGCTCGAACCGGGCCGGGTCGATCCGCACCGCCGCGATCTTCCCGTCGCCCTCGCCCCCCGACGGCGGCCCGTCGAGCAGGGCGTACTCGAGGCCGGGCTCGAGCGCCTGCCAGGCGGGCGCGGCGGGCGCCTGCGCGCAGAGGACCACGGCCGCGAGCGCCGGGGCGAGCATCGCGGCATTGTCGGGCCCGTCCGAGACGGTGACAAGAGGCCGGGGAATGACAGGATCGCGGGATGGCCCATCCCCTCGCCGGCAAGCCCGCTCCGAAGGACGCGCTCGTGGACGTCGCGGATCTCGTCCGCCGCTACGCCAGCGAGCAGCCGGATCCGGCGAACGCGGCCGAGCGCGTCGCGTTCGGGACCTCGGGCCACCGCGGCTCGTCGCTGCGGCGGAGCTTCAACGAGGCGCACGTGCTCGCGGTCGCGCAGGCCGTCGCGGAGCACCGCGCGAGGGCGGGCGTCACGGGCCCGCTGTTCCTCGGGCGCGACACGCACGCCCTCTCGGAGCCCGCGGAGGAGACCGCGCTCGAGGTGCTCGCCGCGAACGGCGTCGAGGTCGTGATCTCGCGCGGCGGCGCGCCCGTGCCCACGCCGGTCGTGTCGCACGCCATCCTCGCCCACAACCGCGGGCGCACGGATCGGCTCGCGGACGGCATCGTCGTCACCCCGTCGCACAACCCGCCGGAGGACGGCGGCATCAAGTACAACCCGCCCGACGGCGGCCCGGCGGACACCGCGATCACCGCGGCGATCGAGGCGCGCGCGAACGCGCTGCTCGAGGGTGGGAACCGCCAGGTCCGCCGGACGCCGCGCGACGCCGCGCGGCGCGCCGCGAGCGTCCGGGACCTCGTCCGCCCGTACGTGGACGACCTCGGGGCGGCGGTGGACCTCGAGCCCGCCCGCGGCGCGCGGATCCGCGTGGGGGTCGATCCGCTCGGCGGCTCCAACGCGCACTACTGGGGCCCGATCGCGGAGCGGTACGGGCTCGATCTCACCGTGGTGAACCCCACGATCGACCCGACCTTCGGGTTCATGCCCCTCGACCACGACGGCAAGATCCGGATGGACTGCTCGTCCCCGTACGCGATGGCGAACCTCGTCGCGATGAAGGATCGGTTCGACCTGGCCTTCGGGAACGACGCCGACTCCGACCGGCACGGGATCGTGACGCCGTCGTCGGGGCTCATGAACCCGAACCATTACCTGGCGGTCGCCGTCGACTGGCTCTTCACGCACCGGCCCGGCTGGCCGGCCGCGGCCGCGATCGGCAAGACGCTCGTCTCGTCCGCCCTGATCGACCGGGTCGCGGCGCGGCTCGGGCGGAAGCTCGTCGAGGTGCCGGTGGGGTTCAAGTGGTTCGTGCCGGGGCTCCTCGACGGGTCGCTCGGGTTCGGGGGCGAGGAGAGCGCCGGCGCGTCCTTCCTGCGCCGCGACGGGACCGTCTGGACGACCGACAAGGACGGGATCGCGATGGACCTGCTCGCGCTCGAGATCCGGGCGCGCTCGGGGAAGGATCCGGGCGTCCTGTACCGCGAGCTCGCCGCCGCGCTCGGCGCGCCCGTCTACGCCCGCGTGGACGCGCCGGCGACGCCGGAGGAGAAGGCGATCCTGAGGCGGCTCTCCCCGTCCTCGGTCGCCGCGACGCGGCTCGCGGGCGAGCCCATCGTCGCGAAGCTCACGAGGGCGCCCGGGAACGGGGCGGACGTCGGCGGCCTCAAGGTGGTCGCGGCGAACGGCTGGTTCGCCGCGCGCCCCTCGGGCACGGAGGACGTCTACAAGATCTACGCGGAGAGCTTCCGGGACGAGGCGCACCTCGCCCGGATCCTCGACGAGGCGCGGGCGATGGTCTCCGCCGCCTTCAGTTCCTGACGGCGCCGGGGTCGCCCGGAGCGGACGCGACGGTCGGCTCCCCGGGCTCGTAGCCCGCCTCGCGGATCGCGGCGGCGATGGCGGCCGGCTTCACGCGCGCCGGGTCGTAGCCGACGACCGCGCGCTTCTCCGCGAGGATCACCTGCGCGTCCTTCACGCCGTCCACTGCCCTGATCGCGGCCGACACGCGGCGCGCGCAGCCGCCTCAGGTCATCCCGGCGACGGGGATGCTGAGCGTCGCGGCGGCGCCCGGCGCGTCCGGCCCGGCCGGGGCGGTCGCGGGAGCGGAGGTCGCCGCGGCGGGGGACGCGGCCTTCGAGCCCGCGCACGCGGCGACGGCGAGCAGCGCGAGCAGGGGCGAGGAGCGGACGAGGTGGCGCATGGGGTCTCCGGAGGGGCTCCAGGTAATCACGCCCGCAGGCGTTCGCTACCCCCTCCGGCGAGATCCGGCCGCGGCACGACGAGGAAGCCGCCCTCGGGCGTGGGGACGACCTCGAACACCGCGGCGAAGCCCTCCGAGGCGTCCGGCGGGACGAGCCGCTTCCGGGCGGCGAAGATCGCCACGTCGGGCACGCGGGCGCGCCCCTCGCGGCGGGCGTTGCGCGCGATGGACCCGCGCACGTCCGGCGGGAACCAGTAGAGCACCGGCCGGATCCCCAGCTCGCGCGAGAGGGCGACGAGCTCGCCGCGCCGCTCGCGCGAGAGGTTCGTGTCGTCCACCACCGCCGAGCGCCCCGCGCGCGCCGCGGCCTCGACGAGGGAGCGCCTTCGGCCCGCCTTGTCCCGGGCGTTCGGGAACCGGTCCTGCGAGACGTGCGCGTGGCTCGCCGCGAAGCGCGCGCCGAAGAAGGTGCTCTTGCCGGAGCCCTGCAGGCCGGAGAGGACGACCAGGTCCACGCCGGTGAGATGCCGCGCGCAGGCGCCGGGCGCCACCGGGACTACGCCGCGGGCGCCGCCGCCGGCGAGGCGGCGCGGGCGGGCTCGTCGGCCGGCGCGAGCGTGGCCGCGGCGAGCAGGACCAGGGCGAGCCAGACGAGGTCGGCGAGGAGGAGGTGGACGAGCTGCAGCCAGACGGGCGCGAGCAGCAGCACGTTCGCCACGCCCGCGACGACCTCCACCGCGACGAGCCCCGCGACGGCGAGCGCCGCCCTGCGGACCCTCGCGTCCGGCCGCGCCGAGAGCGCCGAGCGAGCCGCGCCGAGGAGCAGCGCGCCCGCGAGGATCGCCGCGAACGGATGGAGGACCCGCAGGCGGAGGAGGACGTGGCCCTCGCCCGAGAGCTCCTGGCGGATCCCCTCCGCCAGGCTCTGGCTCGGGAACAGCGTGTCGCCGAGCGCGGCGACGGCGCCGGTCACGCCGGCGAGCAGCACCCCCAGGGCCGCGGCGGCGATCGCCACCGCCGCCCGGCCACGCCCGGCGGCCGAGAGGCCGCCCGGGTGCCGGCTCCAGTGCGCGACCAGGGCGAGCGCGCCGAGGAGGAGGAAGGTGTTGACGAGGTGGACGGCCATCGCCCAGCCGCGCCCGGCCGAGGGATCCTTCGCCACCCAGCCGAACAGGACGAGCCCCGCCCCGACGGCCGCCTCGACGCACATGAGGACGAAGCTCGCGACGGAGGCCCGCCGCGCCGCGTGGCCGCGCGGGAACGCGCGGAACGCCCAGACGAGGAGGGCGAGCACGGCGAGGAACGCGACGCCGCTCGTGGCGCGGTGCGCGAACTCGATCGCCGTCTCGAGGCGCGGCGAGCGGGGCACGACCTCGCCGTTGCAGGTGGGCCAGTGCTTGCCGCACCCGGCGCCGGAGCCCGTCGCGCGCACGAACGCGCCCCAGCCGACGACGAGGAGGTTGTAGGCGAGCACCGTCCAGGCGAACCGGGCGAAGGCGGGCATGGCGGGAGAGAAAGCACCGGGAGGGGAGGGGCGCAACGGCGCAGGAGGGGGGCGGGGCCGTGGTCGAGGGCTGCGCGGGGCCGCGACCCGACCTCGACCTCGACCCTGACCCCGACCCCGACCCCGACCTCGACCGCGACCCCGACCTCGACCGCGACCTCGACCTCGACCTCGACCCCGACCTCGACCTCGACCGCGACCCCGACCTCGACCTCGACCTCGACCTCGACCTCTCGCCGAGCGATCATCCCCGCATGCCCACCGACTTCCTGACCCGCGACGTTCCCGCCCTGAAGAGGTCCGTCTTCCGGCTGGGCCTCTCCGGCTCGTTCGGCCTCGACGAGGCCGGTTCGCGCGAGGCGCTCGAGCGGATCCAGTACGTGTTCTGGTTCCCGCAGATGAAGGGGCTCACGGCGGCGCTGAAGGACGCCGTCCGGCGCGATCGGGAGCGCTACGTCGTCGCGTCGGGGCCCTTCCTCGGCCACTTCCCGGGATGGGTGCGGAAGGGCGTCGAGCGGCGGCTCCGCGAGCTGCGGACGGACTACCTCGACGTCCTGCAGCTCTCCTGGCTGTCCAAGATGTCGGCGTTCACGCAGCGCGTCCAGGACGAGACGGTCCGCCTGAAGCAGGAGGGCAAGATCCGCGCGATCGGCGTGACGACCCACGATCGGCCGCGCGCGGGGCGGCTCGCGGAGGACTCGATCGTCGACCTCCTCCAGATCCGCTACAACGCCGCGCACCCGGGCGCGGAGCAGGACGTCTTCCCGCACCTCGCGCGGAGGCGCCCGGCGATCGTGGCGTACACCGCGACGTCGTGGCGCAAGCTCATGAAGCGGCCGCGCGGCTGGACGGGGGACGTCATGACCGCGGGCGACTGCTACCGCTGGGTGCTCGCGAGCCCGCACGTGGACGTGGTGCTCACCGGCCCGAGGAGCGCGCGCGAGCTGCGCGAGAACCTCGCCGCGGTGGATCGCGGGTCACCGGCGAAGGACGAGCTCGCGTGGATGCGCGACTTCGGCCGGGCGGTGCACGGGTAGCGGCGCGGGAGGAGGCGAACGATGCCCGAGCTCCGCCTCGGCGAGGCGATCGTGCGGTTCGAAGACGAAGGCCGGGGCGCCCCCGTCCTGCTCGTGCACGGCTTCCCGACCACGCGGCTGCTGTGGAGGGGCGTCGGCCCGCTCCTCGTCGAGGCGGGGTTCCGGGTCGTCGTCCCCGATCTCGTCGGCTACGGCGACTCGAGCTGCCCTCCGGGCGTCGAGCCGGACATGGCCAGCCAGGCCGGCTGGATGCTCTCGCTTCTCGACGCGCTCGGCATCGCGCGCGCCGCGATCGTGGCGCACGACGTCGGCACCGCGGCCGCGCAGCTCCTCGTCGCCCGCGCGCCGGAGCGGGCGCGCGCGCTCGTCCTGATGGACGGCGTCCACGGCGCGGAATGGGCGATGGACGCCGTGGCGCCCATCCTGTCGTGGGCGGAGCCGGCGCGGCTCTTCCCGGTGCTCGTCCGTCGCGTGCGGACGGGCGGGCCGGTGCGGCTCGACGAGGAGGTCGTCCGGGAGGTGCTCGCGCCGTACCGGGGCGACGTGGGCGGGGCGAGGCTCGTACGGGCCGCGCGCGCGCTCGACCCGGCGCCGCTCCTCGAGTCGACGCCTGCGCTTAGCGCGCGCCGAGTCCCGGCGCGCGTGCTGTGGGGCGAGCACGACGCGTACCTCCCCGCGGAGAGGGTCGGGCGCCCGCTCGCCGCGATGCTCGGTGCCGACTTGGTGACGCTGCCCGGCGGCCACTTCCTGCCCCTCGACTGCCCGGGCGAGGTGGCGTCCGCCGTCGCGAGCTTCCTCGCGCCGCTGCGCTGATCCGAGCGCGCGGCGCGAGCCGGGCTATGGCACGTCCGTCGGATCCCAGCTCGTCCGGTAGCCCTCGTCGAGCGCGTCGAGCGCGGCCATGTCCTGCGCGTCGAGCGCGAACCCGTACAGGTCCGCGTTCTCCCGGATCCGCTCCGGCCGCACGGACTTCGGGATGACGACGAGGTCGTGCTGGAGCCCCCAGCGCAGCAGCACCTGCGCCGGCGTCCGCCGGTGCCTGCGCGCGACCGCGGCGAGCGCGGGGTGGTCCATCCGGTGGGCGCGGACGAGCGGGCCGTAGGCCTCGAGCTGGATCCCGAGCCGCCGGCAGTGCGCGAGGAGCGCGCGCTGGTGCAGGAAGGGGTTGAACTCGACCTGGTTCACCGACGGCGGGTCCTTCGCCCGCGCGAGCAGCTCGTCGAGGTGCCGGACCGTGTAGTTCGACACCCCGACGGCGCGGGCCTTCCCGTCGGCGAGGATCCGCTCCATCGCGCGCCAGGTGTCGTGCCGGAGCCCCTCGACCGGCCAGTGGACGAGGTAGAGGTCCACCTGCTCCATCCCGAGGCCCTGGAGGCTCGCGTCGATCGCGCGGAGGGCCCGGTCGTACCCGTGGTCGGCGTTCCAGAGCTTCGTCGTGACGAAGACCTCGCGCCGCGCCACGCCGCTCGCCCGGATCGCCGCGCCGACGTCCGCCTCGTTGCGATACGCGCGGGCGGTGTCCACGTGGCGGTAGCCGGCGGCGAGCGCCTCGGCGACGGCGCCGCGCGTCTCCTCGCCGGGCGCGGACTGCCAGACCCCGAGGCCGAGCCGGGGCATCTCGACGCCCCCGCGGAGCGTCACGGTGGAGCGGAGCGTCAGGCCGTCTCCCGCCATGGCAGGTCCTCCCGGCCGCGCGGCGGCGGCCCGCGCGGCCGGTCATAATGGCGCCACCATGCGCGTGCTCGTGGCGGGATGCGGCTGGCTCGGGACGGCGATCGCGCGCCGCCTCGCGGCGCGCGGCGATCGGGTGACGGGGATCCGCAGGGACCCGGCGCGGGCGGCGGCGCTCGCGGCGTCCGGGATCGCGCCGCTCGCGATCGACCTCGCCGCGCCCGGCGCGGAGGCGGCGCTCCCGGCGGCGGACGCGATCGTCGCGTGCCAGTCGGCCTCCTCGGACGGCGCGGCGGCGTACCGGGCGGCGTACGTGGACGCGAACCGAACGCTGCTGGCGGCGGCGGCGCGGAGCGGCGCCCGCGCGCTCGTCTACACCGGCTCCACGGGCGTGTTCGGCCAGCGCGACGGCTCGGAGGTGGACGAGGCGACGGCGCCCGCTCCCGCGAGCGCGACGGCGGAGGTGCTCGTGGAGGCGGAGCGGCTCGTGACCGGCGCCGCGGCGGCGGGCCTGCGCGCGTCGGTCGTCCGCCTGTCCGGCCTCTACGGTCCGGGGCGCGCCGGGATCGTGGAGCGGGTCCGCTCGGGCGGGCTCGCCCTCGGCCCGGGCGACGACGCGTGGATGAACTTCTGCCACCTCGAGGACGCGGTGTCGTTCGTCCTGGCGGCGCTCGACCGGGGGCGCGCGGGGGCGATCCACCACGGGAGCGACGCCGCGCCCGCGCGGCGGCGCGAGGTGGTCGAGTGGATCGCGGCGCGCCTCGGGATCCCGCCCCGCCGGAGCGAGGCGTCCGCGGGCGGGCCGAGCCGGAGGATCCTCTCGGAGGCGACGCGGCGGGAGCTGGGGGTCTCGCTCGCGTTCCCGTCGTTCCGGGACGGGCTCGATCCGCTCTTGCCACGGGCCCCCTCTCCCTAGCCGTCCCGGCCGGCGCCGGGGCGAGGAGAGCGGGCCCGCCGGTCGAGGTCGAGGTCGGGGTCGAGGTCGGGGTCGGGGTCGAGGTCGCGCTCCGGGCCGGGCGCGTGGTCACCGCGCCCGGACGGCGTCGCCGATCGCCCGCGCCGCCCGCTCGAGCTCGCCGTCCGCCAGCATGTCCTCCGGACGCCCCTCGAAGCACCTCCGCCCTCGCAGCCGCTCCGGCGTGTCCTCGAACCG
>DASSSJ010000085.1:0-49672 GCA_035708485.1 Anaeromyxobacter sp.
GGCCGGGCCGCACGAGTGCAGGAGGGGCGCGGATGCGAAGTCGCTGCCTGCACCGCGCGGCGCGGGCCGCAGGCCGGAGCCCGTCGTCCTCGAGGCTCCGAACGCGTGGCTGCATCCGCTCGGCCTCCAGGCGGCCCTCGAGTACGCCCGCGATCTGTTCCTCGCCGGAGCACGCGACGAGCTCCTGGCGATGCTGGGCGCCTACCGGAGCGGGCTCGAGGAGCCTCGACCGACCGGGACCGGGGCGTGGGACGGCGTGCCCGCCGCGGAATGGGCCGGCGCCCAGGTCGAGGTCGCCACGATGGTGCACCGCCTCCACGCGCACCTCGACTGCTTCGGCCACCCGGCGGGGTTCACGCCGCTCCTGTCGCTCCCGGGGTCCATCAAGCTGTACGACGACGAGACCAGGCGCGCGCTGCGGATGATCCTGCTGGCGCGGTGGGTGAGCGACGTGGAGCTCGACGCGCGCGAGTCGGCCGCCGTCATGGCCGAGGCCATCGCCGTGGCGCAGGACGACAGCCGGGCGGCTGCGGAGCAGGTGGCCGCGGGTCAGGAGAAGATCCCGGAGATCCGGAGCCTCATCGACTCCGTCGACCGCGAGCTGACCGGGCTCGGCAACCGGCTCGTGGCGGTCCGGAACGCGCTCCTCGCGAAGGCGGAGAGCGACGAGCGAACGAAGGCGGCCATCAAGTTCTCGGCGAAGATGGCGGGCGCCCTGTGCCAGATCATCCCCGTCGGGCAGCCCGCGCTCGGCACGGTCGGCTCGCTGGCCGCGACCGCGGCGGACCTCGTCGGGGGAGATCCCGACGCGGCGCCCGACACGATCTCGAGGATGGCCCAGGTCCTGAAGGACGCCAGTGACGCCGCCGAGCGGGCGTCGGCGGCGGGCGCGGAAGCCGCGAAGGACGGGGAGGGCGCGGCGGATCGCGGCAAGGACGGCGAGAAGCGGGGCGCCGGGGAGGACGCGGAGAAGGGCGAGCAGGAGCCGTCGGCGTGGGGGACCGTCGGGAAGGGCCTCGCCCCCGCCCTGTCTCACGTCGCGGAGGCCGTGAAGGCCCTGCAGGCACCGAAGCACGAGATCGAGGCCGCCCTGGCTCGCCTGGAGGCGGGGGATCGCGCCTGGAACGAGGTGACGCGGGACATTCGCGAGCTGAACGAGAAGAAGGCGAGCTTGTTCGGCGCGCTCACCGACGCGATCCAGTCCGTGGGCGAGGGCTTCTCGCGGATGTCGTCGAACGCCGGCACGATCGTCCGGCTCCGGCAGCAGCGCGCGAAGACGGTGGGCAAGCTGGATCCGGAGGCGGTCTACGTCGTCCGGCAGCTCGGACAGCGCGCTCGGCTCACGCTCCAGAGATACCTGTACCTGATGGTGAAGGCATACGAGTCCACGCTCCTCCGCCATCCGGTGGTCGACTGGCAGCTGACGAACGTGACGGAGAAGGTCGGCGCGCTCCTCGGGGAGGGGAGCAAGTTCGATGCAGCCTCGCTCAATGCGCACGCCGAAGCGCTGGAGGTCCTGTTCCAGCAGAACCTGTCGGCCCTGCGGTCTCAGCTGCTGAACGACTTCGACTTCGGTGAGGACACCATGTCGCTGCAGCTCGGTCTGACCCGGGGGCAGACCCCCGACGTGATCGAGCGCTTGAACACGGTCGGCCGTGCGGTCGTCAGCCCGGAGGCGTACGGGCTGTTGCTGCCCGACCGGCAGCTCGCTCGCTTGAGCGGCGTGAAGCTCTCGAGGCTGGCCTTCGATCCGGAGGGGCCTCCGCTCCCGGAGAACGCGAACGTGGCGGTGTCGCTCGTTCCCGCCGGGACCGGCACCATGCGGCGCGGCGAAGGGCTGCACGCGCTCGCCTCCGAAGCTCCGGTTCGCTGGCGATGGACCTGCGTGGCGGCCGGCGATCCGAAGCCCGCGCGGCCGAGCGCCACCGCGGAGGACGTCCTCGACTTCATCCTGGGCAAGGGAGGCGAGCGGATCAGGCGGAGGATCTCGATGCCGCCGGCGTGGAGCGACCTGACCGTGTCCGTCCTCTTCGCTCCGCCGCTGCCCGAAGAGCGGCGCCCTCGGATCGACCATCTGTACTTCGAGCTCGAGATCGACAGCAGTCCCGCGCCGGAGCAGCAGCGGGTGCTGTCGGTGCAGCCGAAGGGAGCCCCGACGGGTGCCGTGACCTCGTGCTCGGCGGACCTGGGCCACAGAACGGACGGCGTCGGCCGCGTGGTCAGGATCTACGCCAAGGGCGCGAGCGTGGTGCTGTCCGTCCCGGGTGAGGACGCGGGCTCCGTCTTCCAGCGGTGGGACGTGATCCCCGAGCCCGTCGATCCGCAAGCGCTCAGGTCGTCCTCGCTGGAGCTCAGGCTCGACGATCACGCATGGGCCGTGTCGAGCTGGAGCGCGGCGACCGAGGGACGGGGGCACACGACGGACCTCTCGTCGATCGTCGACACCGCCGCGATCAGGGCGGCGCTGAGGGAGGCTCCGAGCGAGGAGCTCGAGCAAGCGCTCGGGGTGCTCCAGCGGACACCGAAGCCGCCGCGCGCGGCGCCGAGACCCCGCTCCATCCGGAGCGCGCCCGCTGCCGCCGCTCCGGTGCTGGGGATCCTCCCGCCCGACGGCGTTCCCGACGTGCTCGAGGAGGATCGGACCGGTTGGCGGCTCGTGAACTACCAGGGCGTCGTCGGCTGGGTACGGACGCTGGATCCGCGCTGATCGAGCACCGCGGCCGCAGCGAGCCGGAGGCCGCGGTCGCCCGCGACGCGTGAGGGTCACGGAGCCGCGGACCTCGCGGCGAAGAGGTCGCGGGTGAACCCGCGCGCCCGCTCGTGCGCGAGCAGCCAGCGCTTGCGCTCGAGCCCGCCCGCGTAGCCGGTGAGGCTCCCGTCCGCGCCGACGACCCGGTGACAGGGCACGGCGATCGCGATCGGGTTGCGCGCGCTCGCGAGCCCGACCGCGCGCGCCGCGCGGAAGCCCGCCGCGCCGACCCGCGACGCGATCTCCGCGTAGCTCGCGGTCCCGCCCGCCGGGACCTCGCGCAGCGCCGCCCACACCCGCCGCTGGAACGCCGTCCCGCCGCCGTCCACCGGGACGTCCGCGAGCGCGGCGAGCTCCCCGGCGAGGTAGGCGCGGACGCGAGCGGAGAGGCCGAGCGGGTCGTCGGCTCCGAGGAGCTCGACCGCGTCGCCGAACCGCGACCGCAGGCGCGCCACGAGCGGCTCGGGCCCGCCGAACTCGAGGGCGACGAGGGCGCGCGCGTCCGCCGCGAGCGAGATGGGACCCACCGGAGAGGGAACGGTGTCGAGGAGGATCATGCGAGGCTCCAGAGGTGCATGGCCGCGTAGGCGCGCCAGGGACGCCACGCCTCGGCGCGCCGGAGGACGGCGGCGGGCGTCGGGCGGCCGCCGCGGCGCGAGAGGGCGCGCGCGAGGCCGAGGTCCGACGCGGGGAACGCGTCGGGCTCGCGGAACGCGCGCATCGCCACGTACTGGGCGGTCCACGGGCCGATCCCGGGGAGCGCGACGAGGCGCTCGAGGGTCGCGGCGAGGTCCGCCCGCGGGCGCAGCAGGTCCGGATCGTCCGCGACGGCGCGCGCGAGCGCGGCGACCGCCGCCGCGCGGGCGCCCGTCAGGCCGACCGCCTCGAGCGGCGCGCCGGCGAGCCGCTCCGGCCCGGGGAAGGCGAGCGCGGGCGCGCCCTCGACCGCGTCCGGAACGCGCGTCCCGTGGGCGGCGGCGATCCGGCCCGCCATGGTGCGCGCCGCGGCGACGCTCACCTGCTGCCCGAGGATCGCGCGCACCGCGAGCTCGAGCTCGTCCCAGGCGCCCGGCACGCGAAGGCCCGGCCGCGCCGCGACGAGCCCGGCGAGGAGCGGATCGCGCGAGAGGTGGCCGTCGATCGCGGGCGCGTCCGCGTCGAGGTCGAGGAGGCGCCGGAGCCGTCCGACCGCGGCCGGGAGCGCCGCGACGCGCGAGAGCCGGATCGTGGCGACGAGGTGATCGCCCCCGCGCCCCGCCCGGACCGCGACGACCCCGGTCGCGCCGCCGAGCGCGACGGCGCGGCGGTAGGTCCCCGCCTCGACCTGCTCGACGCCGGGGATCGCCCGCGCGCCCAGGAACGCCAGCATCGCGGCCCACGCGTACGGGGTGGTGTGGCCGAGGCGGAGCGTCACGCCGCCGCCGGGCGGCGCCTCGGCGCGCGCGCGCCGCAGCGCGCGGGGCGGCCGTCCGAACGTGCGGCCGATCACGTCGTTGAACCGGCGGATGCTGCCGAACCCGGACGCGAGCGCGACCTCGGCCATGGGCATCGAGGTCTCCACGAGGAGGCGCTTCGCGAAGAGCACGCGCTGGGCCTGCGCGACCGCGACCGGGGTGGCGCCGACGTGCCGCGCGAAGAGCCGCCGGAGGTGCCGGCCCCCGACCCCCACCCGCTCGGCGAGGGACTCGACGTCGTCCTCGGCGCCCCAGCCGCCGTCGGCGATGAGCGAGACGGCCCGCGACACCGTGTTCGTGGTGCCGCGCCACCCGGCCACGCCGGGCGCGAGCTCCGGGCGGCACCGCAGGCACGGCCGGAAGCCCGCGGCGTGGGCGGCGGCGGCGCTCGGGTAGAAGACGCACCGCTCCAGGCGCGGGAGCGGCGCCGGGCAGACCGGGCGGCAGTAGACGCCGGTCGAGAGGACCGCCGTGTAGAAGCGGCCGTCGAACCGGGCGTCCCGCGTCCGGAGCGCGCGGTAGCACGCGTCGCGGTCCAGCTCCTGCGTGAGCGTCTCCTCGGGCACGCCGGGAGCATGACCACCTGCGCCGGGCGCTTCCAGCCGTTTTCGGACCTCACCGCGGACCGGCGCGCATACGCGGAGTCTCGGTAAGCGTCCGCTGCCGGCGCACGGCCCCCCGCCACCCCGAAAGGTGGTGGCGCGGCGGTCGTCGCGCGGACAACGAGCCTCGGCCTACGACCCAGCCCGTCGCACGCGCTCGAGATGCAGGACGCCACCCAGACGATCGCTTCGCGGTTCAAGGGCGTGCTGGACGCCGCACCCGACGCGATGGTCATCTCCGACCGTCTCGGACGGATCGTGCTCTGGAACGCCGAGGCCGAGCGGGTGTTCGGCTACCGCGCCGACGAGGTCCTCGGGCAGGCCGTCGAGATCCTGATCCCGGAGCGCTTCCGGGCGGTGCACCCGCACCACCGCCACCGGTACTTCGTCGACCCGCGGACGCGCCCGATGGGATCGGTCGGAGGCCTCGAGCTGTACGGGCGGCGGAAGGACGGGACGGAGTTCCCCGCCGAGATCAGCCTGTCGCCCCTCGAGACGGAGGACGGCGTCCTCGCGATCACCGCGATCCGCGACGTCACCGTCCGCAAGAAGGTCGAGTCGCAGTTCCGCGGGCTGCTCGAGGCGGCGCCCGACGCCATGGTGATCACCGACCGCCGCGGGAAGATCACCCTCGTGAACGCCCAGGCCGAGAAGCTCTTCGGCTACTCGCGGGAGGAGCTGCTCGGCCAGCTCGTCGAGGCGCTCATCCCGCAACGGTTCCGGGCGATGCACCCCGGCCACCGGGCGAGCTACTTCGGGACGCCCCGCACCCGCCCGATGGGCGAGGGGCGCGTCGAGCTGTGGGGGCTGCGCAAGGACGGCACGGAGTTCCCCGCCGAGATCAGCCTGTCGCCGCTCGAGACCGCGGACGGCGTCTTCGCGATCACCGCCATCCGCGACGTGGCGGAGCGGCGGAAGGCCGAGGAGGAGCGGGCGCGCCTCCACCGGCAGCTCGAGGCGGCGCTCCGCGAGCTCGGCGCCGCGTACGATCGGTCGAAGGAGCTGGAGCGCCTGAAGACGCAGTTCTTCGCGAACGTGAGCCACGAGCTGCGCACGCCGCTCGCGCTCATCCTCGGCCCCGCCGAGGGCCTCCTCGCGGCGGGGCTCCTCCCCGCGCAGCGGCGCGACGCGGAGGTGATCGCGCGGAACGCCCGGACGCTCGCGAAGCACGTGAACGACCTGCTCGAGATCGCGAAGCTCGAGGCCGGCAGGGCGCGCCTCGACCTCGCGGACGCGGACGTCGCGCACCTCGTCCGCCTGGTCGCGTCCCACTTCGAGGCGCTCGCGACGGAGCGGGGGATCGCGTTCTCGGTGGAGGGCCCGGACGCGCTGCCGGCGCGCGTCGACCCGGAGAAGCTCCAGCGCGTCGTGTTCAACCTCGTCTCGAACGCGTTCAAGTTCACGCCGTCCGGCGGGCGCGTGAGGTGCACGATCGGCGCGGACCGCGCCGAGGGCGCCGCGCCCGGCGCCTTCCGGATCGAGGTCGCCGACGACGGCCCCGGCGTGGCGCCCGGCGAGCGCGAGCGGGTGTTCGCGCGGTTCACGCGCGGCGAAGGCGACGCCGCGCGCCGCGCGGGCGGTACCGGGCTCGGCCTCGCGATCGTGAAGGACTTCGTCGAGCTGCACGGCGGGCGCGTGGAGCTCGGCGACGCGCCCGAGGGCGGCGCGCTCTTCACGGTCCGGTTCCCGCCGCAGGCGCGCGGGGAGCCGCGGGCGCCCGAGCCGGTGGCGGACGCCGCCGACTACGGCGCCGGCGTGGTCGAGGAGCTCCGGACCGCGGCGCCAGCGGTCGTGCCCCCGGCCGGGGGGGCGCGGCCTCGCGTCCTCGTGGTGGAGGACAACCCGGAGATGAGCCGCTTCCTCGCGGACGTGCTCGGCGCCGAGCTCGACGTCGAGATCGCGGCGGACGGCGAGGCGGGCCTCGCGGCGGCGCTCGCGCGGCCCCCGGACGCGATCGTGACGGACCTCATGATGCCGCGCATGAGCGGCGACCGGCTCGTCCGCGCGCTCCGCGAGCGGCCGCAGCTCGACGCCGTCCCGGTGCTGGTCCTCACCGCGCGGGCGGACGACGCGCTGCGGATCGAGCTCCTCCGCGCCGGCGCGCAGGACTACCTCATGAAGCCCTTCGTCGTCGAGGAGGTGCGCGCCCGCGTCGCGAACCTCGTCGCGATCAAGCGGACGCGCGAGGTCCTGGAGCGCGAGGCCGAGAGCCGGACCCGCGACCTCGCGTCGCTCGCCGCGGACGTGGCGCTGCGCAAGCACGAGGCGGAGGCGGCGCTCGAGGTGGCGCGCCTCGCGCGCGAGGAGGCCGAGCGGGCGAGCGCGGTGAAGACGAGCTTCCTCCGGCTGGTCTCGCACGAGCTGCGCACGCCGCTCACGTCGGTGCACCTCCACCTGCAGCGGCTCATGCGCGACACGACCCCGCCGCTCTCCGAGCGGCAGCGCGAGGCGCTGCGGCGCGGGAGCTTCGCCGTGACCCGCCTCACCGGCCTCGTCGAGGCGCTGCTGTTCGAGGCGCAGATCGCGAGCGGCCGCCTCGCCGCCCAGATCGAGGACGTGGACGTCGACGCGCTCGCGCGAGCCGTCGTCGAGGAGCTCCGGCCCCAGGCCGAGGACAAGGGGCTCGCGCTCGCGCTGCGGATCGACGGGCACGTCCCGTGGGTCCAGACCGAGCCGCGCTTCCTGCGGCTCATCCTCGCGAACCTCCTCGGCAACGCGATCAAGTACACGCCCTCCGGCGAGGTCGTGGTCGCCATCGCGAGCCGCGGGGACGGGCTGCACCTCTCGGTGCGCGACTCCGGTCCCGGCATCGCGCCGGAGGACCAGGCGCGGGTGTTCGAGCCCTTCCAGCGCGGAGAAGGCGCCGCGGCGAACTTCGTCCCGGGCGTCGGGCTCGGGCTCGCGGTGGTGAGGGACCTCGCGGCGGCGATCGGCGCGCGCGTCGAGCTGCGGTCCGCGCCGGGGGCGGGGAGCACGTTCGAGGTCGTGCTGCCGGTGCGCCAGCGCGGCAGGCCGACCGGCGCCGGCGTGGGCGCGCGGGGTCGCGGAGGGGGCGGAGGGTCCGGCACCCCGCAGTCGTCGCCGGACGCGTAGCGCGAGGTCCGCGCGCGCGGCCTCGACGCGGGCCTCGGCGTACGCGCGACCCCTCGCCGCCTTCGCCTCCGCCGCGCCCCCGCTCGTGGTTCGACGGCTCACGGCGACCCGCGCGACACGGTCCGCGGCGGCGGGTCCATCCGGGGCGCCCTCGCCGCGGCGGTCAGGGTCACGGTGACGTCGCGCGCCGGCGGCACGTCGATCGTCACGCAGCGGTCCACGTAGCCCCGCGCCGTCGCGAGGAGCCCCTGCCGTCCGGTGGGGCTCCGCGAGACGAGGAACGCGCCCCTCGCGTCGGTGGCGGCGCGCTCGCCCGCGACGAGGACCACGGCGTTCGCGATCGGCGCCCCGTTCTCGGCGCGGATCGTGCCGCGGACCTGGGCCACCCGGGGCGGCGCGGTCGGGCGCGGGGTGGACGCGACGGACGCCGGCACGCGAGCCACCTTGTCGAGGTGGGAGACCTCGACGTCCGCGCGGGCGAGCCCAAGGCTCGGCGCCGACGGATCGGGGCACCCGGGGGTCGTCGCGGCGGCGGCGGGCGGCGGGTTCGACGCACCCGCAGGCGGAGCGACGGGGGTGGACCCGGTCGCGGGAGGGGATCCGGGCTGCGCCGTCGCGGCGGGCGGCGCCGATGCGGGCGTCGCGCCCTTGTCCTTCGAGCGCGAGGCCGTGTAGGCCTGCGCGACCTGCTGCAGGAGCTTGAGCGCCTCCGTGACCGTCTGCGACGTGGCCGAAGGCGCCGCGTCGTTCGGCGCCGCGGCGTCGCCCTGCTGGCCGGAAGGCTCCGAGGCGCCGGGATTGGACGCGGCGGCGCCCCGCTGACCGGTGGCGAGGGAGCAGGACATCGCCAGGCTCGAGAGGAGCGCGAGCCCTGCGCTGCACGACCGGGATGGACCCATTCTCATGACGGACCTCGGAGCGAGACCGGTCCCCCGGCCTTCTCTGTGAGTGCTTGTCGCCGAAGGTGGGACCGCTTGCCGCAGCGGTTGTGACCGCCGGGCCGGTTTGCACGAAGTGCCGGCGCCGCGTTCCTGGGGGCAGTGGTTCCCATCCCGGGCTCGACCGCCCGCAAAAGGAGATACCGATGAAGACGAAGCTCGCGCTGCTCGCCGCGCTCGCCTCCCTCGGCGGCACCGCCTCGGCGCAACCCGTCCCGGCGAACACGTACGAATGCAGCGGCGACGGGGTGACCGTCCGCTACTCGACGACGAGCTTCACGGGCGAGCCGAGGATCACGTACGAGCTCCGCGGCACCGCGACCTCCGCCGGCGCCGCCGACGTCGGCGCCACGATCTCGCGGGCCGGCGACGAGATCCACGCGCAGGACACCGTGCTGGGCTCCCTCGTGACGATCGTGCTCGACGCGGTGCCGGACCTCTTCACCGACACGCTGACGCTGATCGCCCCCGCGGCGAACCTGACCGAGCGCCTGCCGGAGGTCAGGTTCGCGACGACCCTGTTCCGGACGCACACCCGCACGACCATCGGCGGGCCCGCGCTGGTGGAGGGCCTGGTCCAGCGGTCGTCCTCGCAGCTGCTCGTGTGCGTCGCCACGGTGGTGTACTTCTAGACGGCCAACGACACCGCGGGGACGGTCGCGGTCGACGCCCTCGGCGACGTCCTGGTGAGCGGGCGCTTCGAGGGCGCCGTCGATCTCGGCGGCGGAACGATCCCGAACGCGGGCCCGGCCGGCACCGGCGACGCGTACGTCGCGAAGTACTCCGGGACCAGCGGCGCGCACGTGTGGAGCCACGGCTTCGGAGGCGCGGCCAACGACGTCGCGACGGGCGTGGCCGTCGGCGCGGGCGGGGACGTGCTCGTGTCCGGCACCTTCGCGGGCACGGTGGACTTCGGCGGCGGGCCGCTGGCGAGCGCGGGCTCGACCGACGCGTTCCTGGTGCGTCTCACCTCGGGCGGCTCGCACGTCTTCAGCGCCGCCTTCGGCGGGAGCGGCGACGACGTCGCGCGGCACGTCTCGGTGGGTTCGGGGAACGAGGCGTACCTGACCGGCGCGTTCTCCGGCAGCGTCGCGTCCAGCACGGGGGAGCCCATCACCAGCGCCGGGATGACCGACGCCTTCGTGGCGGCGTACGAGCCCGGTGGCGCGCTGCGCTGGACGCGCGGCTTCGGGGGCGCCGGCGCGGACGAGGGGTGGGCGGCGAGGCGGATCGGCGCGCGCGTGTGGGTGGCGGGGACCTTCGCGGGCACGATCGACGTCGGCGGGACGGCCCTGACGAGCCAGGGCGGAACCGACGGGTTCATCGTCGCGCTCGGCGCCACGGGCGGCGCGCCGGAGGCCACGCGCGCGTTCGGCGGGCCCGGCCTCGACTTCGGCTACGAGCTCGCGCAGACGAGTCCCCCGCTCGTGACCGGCTGCTTCTCGGGCGGCGCCGACTTCGGCGCGGGCGAGATCGCCAGCGCGGGAGAGGCGGACGTCTTCGTGGCGAGCTTCTCGTCCGGCGACGCGGGGTACGTGTCGGCGACCACCTTCGGCGGGACGGGGTGGGACTGCGCGAACGCCGTGGAGCGGGACGCCGCCGGGTTCGCGATCGTCACCGGCGGCTTCGAGGCGACGCTCGACGTCGCCGGCGTCCGGCTCACGAGCGCAGGCGCGTCGGACGTGTTGGTGGCGCGCCTGGCGCCCTGAGCTCGTCGGCGGCCCGGGGTCAGCGGAGCAGCGTGCGCTCGACCTCGCGCTTCACGGGCTCGAGCCACGGTGGCGCGACCGCGACGAACTGGCGGTACCGCTCCCGGGCCTCGCCCGGCCGTCCCTGCGCCGCGAGGATGCGCGCGAGGTTGTAGAGCGCCTCGGCGCTGCGCGGGTCGAGGGCGATGGCGCGCTCGTACTCCCGCGCCGCCTCCTCGACGCGGCCGCCCAGGAGGAGCACGTTCCCGAGCTGGTTGTGGGCGGACGCGGTCGAGCGGTGGCGGACGGCGAGCCGGAGCAGCTCCTCCGCCTCGGCGAGCCGTCCCCGCCGACCGAGCTCCGTCCCGAGGTTGTGCTCGACGATCGAGGAGCCCGGGGCGACCGCCTGGGAGTGCGACAGGAGCGTCACCGAGTCGCGCCACAGCGCCGTCTGCGCCCGCGTCGCGAGCGTCAGCGCCGCCAGCGCGCCGGCGAGCGCCGCCGCTCCCGCGCGCCGCAGCGCCGGGCGTTCGCCGAGGAGCGGCTCGATCGAGAGGACCGCGCCCGCGACGAGGCCGATCATCGGGAAGTACGCGAACCGATCCGCGATCGCCGGCCACGCGCCCGCCTGCACGATCCCGAGGGTCGGCGCGACGAGCGCGAGGAACCAGACCCAGCCCGCGAGCAGCGCCGGCGCGCGGCGCCGGGCGACGACCACGGCGGCGGTGACCGCGAGGACGACGGCGAGCGCGGCCGCGGCCTGCCACCCGGGCACGCGCTCCGGGAACGGGTAGTCGACGGCGAGATCGACCGGCGCGACGAGCTTCCCCAGGTACCGGACGACCGCCACGGGCGCGTGGGCGAGCCGCACCCCGAGCGGCCGCGCCGCCGTCGCCCACGCGAGCGAGGCCGCGCGCGGCTCCATGAGGCGCATCGCGAGCGCCGCCCAGGCGGCCCCGAGCGCGAGCATCGGCAGCTTCTCGAGGACGAGCCGCGACCACGCCCTCGTCCGGTCCGCGGGATCGTCGGGGATCCGGCGGAGCGGCCAGACGTCGAGCGCGAGCATCGCCACCGGCAGCGCGAACAGCCACGGCTTCGCGAGGAGGCTCGCCGCGTACGCGGCGAGCGCGGCGAGGTAGCTCGCCGGCGAGCGCGTGCGGGCGAACCGGACGTACGCGTGGAGGGAGAGGAGCGCGAACGCCGACGCGAGCAGCGCGTTGAGCTCGGTCGCCCAGGCGACGGGCTCCACGACGAGCGGGTGCACCGCCCACAGCGCGACGCTCGCCGCGCTCGCGAGGAGCGCCCCGGTCGTGCGCCACAGCAGGAGAAAGAGCAGCACCGCGACCACCGCGTGGGTCGCGACGCTCACGGCGTGGAACGCGCGCGGGTCGGGGCCGAACGTGGCGTGGGTCGCCTCGAACGCGAGCCAGGTGAGGGGCTGGGCGTAGACCGTGTTCGCGTCCGCCGAGAACGCCCACCGGACCGTGTCCCACGCCGGCCGGCCGTGGCCGGGGCTCAGCAGGATCTTGTGGTCGTCGTCGCCGCGGAGGAAGTCGTTCCGGAGCGCCGGCGCGAAGACCGCGCAGACGAGCCCGGCGACGACCGCCGACGCGACGAGGTGGGGGCGCTTCACGGAGCCGTGCAGGTTCGCTTCGCGGCCGACGCGGGTGCCGCCGCAGTGCGGCCGAGCCTAACCCGGACGGCGGCCCCGAGGCGAGCCCGGTCGGCCTCCCGGAGACCGTGGAGCGCTGGGCCCCTGGAGCGGTGCCCAGCGGTGAGACTCGGCCGGCGGGGCACCCGCGCCGCAGCGCACCGTCACGTGAGCAGCCGCTCGATCGTCTCGGGGTCGCACGGCTTCGCGACGTGTGCGTCGAAGCCGGCCTCGACCGCCTTCCTGACGTCCTCCGGCTGAGCGTAGCCGCTCACCGCGATGAGCTGGACGCCGTTCGCGCCGGATGCGCGGAGCCTGCGCGCGACCTCGTACCCGCTCATGCCCGGGAGACCGATGTCGCAGAGGACCACGTCCGGCGAGCTCGTCCGCACCTTCTCGATGGCGGTCGGACCGTCGAAGGCGACGTCCACCTCGTGCCCGGCGATCTTCAGCGACTCCGCGAGAGACGCCGCCGCATCGACGTTGTCGTCCACCACGAGCACGCGTCGCCCCCACGAGGCGCGCGACGAGGCGGCGGGGGACCGCTCCTCCGGGAGGGCCGGTCGCGCCAGCGGGAGCAGGAGGGTGAACCGTGCGCCCTGGCCGACTCCCGCGCTCTCCGCGCTCGCCGCTCCGCCGTGCAGCTCCACGATGCCCTTCACGAGCGCGAGCCCGAGCCCGAGGCCGCCATCGCTCCGCGCGAGCGTGCGCTCGCCCTGCACGAAGGCCGTGAAGATCCGGGGCAGGAGCTGGGCGTCGATCCCCGCCCCGGTGTCCTCGACCCGGATCCGCGCGCTCGCGTCGTCGGAAGCGAGGGACAGGGTCACGGAGTCTCCGTGGCGGGTGAACTTCGCCGCGTTGTGGAGCAGGTTTCCGATCGCCTGAGCCACCCTGGTCACGTCGATCTGCGTGAAGACCGGTGACGGCGGGACCTCGACCCGGAGCGCCACGCCGCGGCTCTCGACGATGGAGCGAAGATCCTCCGCGGTGCGGCGGACGACGTCTCGGAGATCCGCTCGCACGCGCCGCAGCTCGATCTTCCCCCGCGCGATCCGCGTCACGTCGAGGAGATCGTCCACGAGCCGGGTGAGGTGCTGGGTCTGACGCTCGATGACCGTCTGCGCTCGCTCTGCCTGCTCGCTCCCGGGCTGGACGTGGCGCAGGATGTAGCTCGAGTTCCGGATGGGGGCGAGCGGGTTTCGCAGCTCGTGAGAGAGCATTCCCAGGAACTCGTCCTTCCGGGCGTCCGCGTCGACGAGCTTCTCGTTCGCCTCGCGCAGCGCGTCCTCGGCGCGCCTCCGGTGGGTGACGTCGTGATACGTGCAGACGACGTGCTCGATGCGCCCGTCCGCCGCGAGCAGCGGCTCCGCCGTGACGAGCATCCACAGGAGATCGCCGCCCGAGGGCAGGCGGACGCCCACGAGCTGGTCCCGCACGGCCCGACGCGTCAGCACGGCCTTCCGGACCGGGTGCTCGTCGACGGGCAGCAGCCGGCCATCCTCGCCGAAGACCTGCCAGGTGCTCCAGTCCTGGTCGTTGACGTTCTTGACGTCGGCTCCGGCCGCGAGGCCGAACATCTCGAGGAAGCGGCGGTTGTAGAGCGAGAACATGCCGCTCGCGTCCACGAAGGCCACGCCGGAATGCAGGTCCTCGACGAGGGCCCGGAGCTGCGCTTCCCTCCTGCGGAGGCTCGCCTCCGCCCGCTCGCGTTGCGCGAGGGTCCGTTGCAGGCGCTCGGCGGTCTCGCGCGCGGTCCGCTCGGCCGCTGCGATCGCCTCCGTCCGCTTCTGCTCGCGAAGGTCCGTCGCGACGAGGCAGAGCACGCGCCTGCCATCGTCCACGATGGAGCCGACGGAGAGGTACGCGGGCACCTCGCCGCCGTCGGACGCGAGGAGTGGCAGCTCCTCGCGCGCGGCAGCAGACTCGCGAGCCCTGTCCAGCAGCTCGTCGAACCCCACGCGGAAAGGTTCCGGGACGTGGTCCCGGAGCGAGCTGCCGATCACCGACTGGAGCGGCTCGCCCAGCATCTCCGCGAACCGTGCGTTGCAGTAGAGGACGATCCCGTCCTCCGTCGACGTGACCGCCCCCTCGTTCATCGACTCGACGAGGACCCGGTACGACTGCGTCGCGCCCTCGAGCGTGAAGATGCGCGGCCCGTCCGGCCCCTCGACCACGAGCGCCTCGACCTGGCCGGTCCTGATGGCTTCGAGCGCCTGCTCCGCCTCCTCGAGGCGGAGCCGCAGCTCCTCGTTCTCCGCGCGCAGAACGCTCTCGGACGCCTGAGCCATCACCGCCTCGGGCGCAGATCCATCCCGAACAGCACGTTGTCCACGCGCGAGAGATCGCCGATGAACCGGCGGAGCGGCCGGGGGAGGACCTTGACGAGAGTCGGCGTCGCGAAGATCTGGTCGTCCTTCGCGAGCGCCGGGAGCTGGTAGATGTCGATGACCTCGAGATCGTAGCGGCCCCGCAGATGCTCCTCGCAGATGCTCTGGACTCGCTCGATCGCCCTCGCCGACGCGGGGGTCGTCCCGGTGACGTAGAGCTTGAGCAGGTACCGGCCCCGCTCGCCTTCCGTCGCGGCCTGCGCGCGGGCCTGCATGCTCCGCGTCGCGGCATTCCCCGCGAGCGCCGGAGTCTCCCGCCGCGGGGGGCGCACGTTCTTGCTGCGTGCGCTCCCGGTCACGACGCCCTCCGGGCCACGGCACGGAGGTCGAGGCCGACGAGGACGCGCTCCTCGTTCGAGAGGTCGCCGATGATCTTCTTGACCGGCGTCGGGAGCTTCCGGACGAGCGTGGGGATGGCGAGGATCTGGTCGCCGCGCGCGAGCTGCGGGTTCTTCAGGAGGTCGATGACCTCGATCCGGTAGCGCCCCTGGAGGTTCTCCTCGCAGATCTTCTTCAGGTTCGCGAACGCCGCCAGGGACTTCGGCGTCTCGCCCGCGATGTAGAGGCGCAGCTCCCACTCGGCCGCGGCCCGCTTCCTCGCCGCCCTCATCGGATCCCGTCCTTTCGCGCGTCGCGTCCCGAGAACGCCTGCCGGCTCTTCGCCATCCGCAGCCGGTCGCTCGCGACGACCTCGCCGCGTTCCGCGTCCTCCCGGATGGCGCGCTCGATCTCGGCGTCCTCGACCTCGAACTCCGCGCGCAGCGTCTCGAGCCTCCGCTCGAAGGCCTTGCGCCGGGTCTCGCGGAGCGCCCGCTGGCGCGCCGCGTTCTCCTCGCGGAGGAGCGCACCCGCCCGGTCCTCCGCCTCGCGCGCGAGGCGCGCCGACCCCGTCAGCACACCGCTCGGACCGAGGTAGGTGTCGAGGATCTCGAGGCCGCGGCGCGACAGCCGGTACTCGGCCGACTGGTTCGAGTGCTCCATGCCGCGGGACTTGATGATGGTGAGCGCCCGGTTGCGTTCGCCGCCGCTCCGGACGATCTCGAGGAGGAGCCAGGTGTCGATGAGCGACGACACCGCGACGTCCGTCTCCTCGAGGTCGGTCGTGCCCGTGGTCAGGCTGGTGAACAGCGCGGTGACCCCCCTCGACTTCAGGAGGTCGATGAGCCGGGTCAGCATCAGTCGCGCATCGAGCGTCGTCCCGTTCGCCGTGAGGTTCGTGATGGGGTCCAGGATGACGATCGACGGGTCGAACGCCTTCACGGCCTTGTGGATGGAGAGGAGGTGCATCTCCACCCCTTGCGAGTTCGGCCTCACCGCGACGAGCCGGAGCGTGCCCCGCTTGAGTTGGCGCTCGAGGTCGACGCCGATCGATCGCATGTTGCGCGTGAGCTGCGCCGCCGACTCCTCGAACGCGTAGTACAGGCAGCGCTCGCCGTTCTCGCAGGTCGAGCGGGCGAGGGAGGCCGCGACGCTGGTCTTGCCGGTGCCGGCGGTGCCCGAGACGAGCACGGTGCTTCCGCGGTAGTAGCCCTTGCCGCCGAGCATCTCGTCGAGGCGCTCGATCCCCGTCGTGATCCGCTCGCGCGACGCCCGGTGGTCGAGCCCGATGGAGGTGATGGGGAGGACCGAGATCCCCTCCTCGTCGATGAGGAACGGATACTCGTTCGTGCCGTGCGTCGAGCCGCGGTACTTCACGACCCGGAGCCGCCGGGTGGAGACCTGCTCGGTCACGCGGTGGTCGAGGAAGATCACGCAGTCGGAGACGTACTCCTCGAGCCCCTGGCGCGTGAGGGTCTCCTCCCCCCGCTCGCCGGTGATGACGGCCGTGAGCCCGCGGTCCTTGAGCCAGCGGAAGAGGCGCCGCAGCTCGGAGCGAAGGACGAGCGGGTTCGGGAGCGCGCTGAAGAGCGACTCGATCGTGTCGAGCGCGACCCGCTTCGCGCCCACGGACTTGACCGCGTGGTCGAGCCGGACGAAGAGACCTTCGAGGTCGTACTCGCCCGTGTCCTCGATCTCGCTCCGTTCCACCCGGACCCAGTCGACGGACAGCTTCTTCTCCGCCTGGAGCCGGCGGACGTCGAACCCGAGGGAGGCGACGTTGGTCGCGATCTCGGGCTCGGACTCCTCGAACGAGACGAACACGCCGGGCTCCCCGTGCGCGGTGGCGCCGCGCACCAGGAACTCGAGCGCGAAGAGCGTCTTCCCGCAGCCGGGTCCGCCGCACACGAGCGTCGGGCGCCCGCGAGGCAGCCCACCGTCCGTGATCTCGTCGAGGCCCTGGATGCCGGACGGCGCCTTCTGGAGGCCCTCCGGACCGCGGCGGAGCGGCACCACGCGTGCGGACCGGTTCCCGCGGCCGTTCCTCTTCACCCGTGCGGACATCACCACTCCCGTCGAGTCGGCAAGACCATCAACCGTACGTGACTTCGAGCGCCACCGGGATGACCCGGCGGGGTCGTGTCGCGGCGCTGCCGCTGCTCCGCTCCAAGGGGCGTGGCCCCCCGAGCGCGTCCAGCGCGGCCGGGCCAGCGAGGGGTCGGCCGCGGGCGCCAGCGGTTCGACCTCTCGGCGCGGCGGCTCCACCGGCGAGCGGCCCGGCCCGCCGCCGTCAGCTCGACGGGCCCTCGCGCCGCGGCGCCTCCGGCTGACCGGAGTAGGGCGGCTCCGAGCTCGCGAGCCCGTAGCGCTTGAGCTTGTTGTACAGCGTGCCCTTCGCGACCCCCAGCGCCTTCGCGGCGCGGGCCACGTTGCCATGGAACTTCGCGAGCGACTCCACGCACGCGCGGCGCTCCATCTCCTCCAGCGTGAGCACGGCCGGCGACGCCTCGATCACGGCGGGGCCGTGCATCGCCGCCTCCAGCAGGGCGGACGGGATGCGCGTGAGCTCGCGCGCGTCCGGCGCGAGGACGCTCAGCTCGCCCTCGAGCACGTTGAGCAGCTCGCGGACGTTGCCGGGCCAGTCGTACGCCAGCAACGCGTCGAGGACGTGCGGCGCGACGCGGACGGGCTGCTGGCGCCGGCGCTTGCGCGCGTGGGCCTGGAGCGCGTGGTCGACGAGCAACGGGATGTCTTCCTTCCGCTCCCGCAGGAGGGGCAGCCTCAGGTGGACCACGCGGAGCCGGTGGTAGAGGTCGAGCCGGAAGCGCCCGGCCTTCACGAGGGCGTCCAGATCGTGCTGGGTCGTGGCGATGATGCGGGCGCGGACGCGGATGTCGCGCGCGCTGCCGATGCGCTGCACGAGCCGCTCCTGCAGGACGCGCAGGAGCTTGCTCTGCAGCTCGAGCGGCATGTCGCCGATCTCGTCCAGCAGGAGCGTGCCGCAGCCCGCCAGCTCGAACTTCCCGGCGCGTCCGGAGGCGCGGGCGCCGGTGAAGCTGCCACCGTCGTAGCCGAAGAGCTCGCTCTCCAGGAGCTCGCGGGGGATCGCGGTCATGTTGATGCCGATGAACGGCGCCGAGGGGTGGGGGGAGGCGCTGTGGATCGCCTGGGCGAGGACCTCCTTCCCCGTTCCGCTCTCGCCGTACAGGAGGACGGGGATGTCCGAGCGCGCCGCCCGGCGGGCGTCCTCGACGACGCGCAGGAGCGCCGGCGATGCTCCCACGACGTGCTCGAACGTGTAGCGCGCCCCCGAGCCGGTGATCCGGTGGGCGATGCCCTGCTCGGCCACGACGTCTCGGATCGTCGCGATCACGCCCCACGGGTACGGCTCCGAGCGGAGGACGATCTCTCCATTCGGAAGAGAGACGACCTCCATGTCGTTGCTGGGGCTGCGTTCGAGCACCTGCGCGAGCGGCGCCAGCGCGGCGACGTCCCGCAGGCGCTTCCCCACCAGGTCGTGGCGGCGGACCCCGAGCGTCGCCGCGGCGGCGGGGTTGACCGCGTTCACCACCCCGTCCCGATCGAGGGCGAGGACGCCGTCACGGATCGCGGCGAGCGCCGCGTCGTCGCGCGCGACCACCACCTCGGCGCGCGCGTGGGCGATCGCCGTCCCTGCGAGCGAGGCGAGGAGCGCGAGGCGCTCCCGGTCTGCCTCGCCGATGCCGCCGTCCGCCGCCTGGCGCTCGAGCGCCAGGACGAGGCCTTCCGCGCGGACTTCGAGCGGCACCACCGCGAGGCAGTACTTGCCGCGCGAGGCGAGGCCGCGCGGCCGATGGCTCGCCGCGGCCGAGCACGCCTCGCCGTTCGCCGTCCGCGCCTCCTCCTCGATCCACGCCTGCGGCGCGTGGAAGGATCCGCGGCTCGCGAGCGTCTCCACCGGCCCGTCGGCGAGCACGCGCAGCAGCGCCGCCGCCGGCGCCGGGCAGACCCGGAGCGCCAGCTCGGGCACGATCGCGATCAAGTCGTCGACCGCGGCGGCCGCGGTGATCGCCCGTGCCGCGGCCAGGAGCTCGGTGGCCGTCGACCTGGACGAGAGAGCTTCCCCGCATGCGGGCTCGGGAGCCGTCTCTCCCCCGGCGCTCGTCCCGCCGTTGCGCTGGCCCGACTCGGAGACGAGCCGTTCCGAGCGCCGGCTGACCTGCCCCGGCACGTCGCCCATGTGTCTCCCTCCCCACTGCGGCGGTACCTGGCTCACGGGTGACCGCCGCACACGCCCAGGACCGGATGCGTCTCTCCCCTCCCCGCTGCGGCGGTACCTGGCTGACGGGTGACCGCCGCGTACGCCGAAAACCAGATGCGCTGTCTTGCATACAGTTCCTCATAAGATCGACCCCCCGGGCAGGGGGCGCTCGAGCTTGCGCGCGATGCCCGTTGCCCTTCGCGTCCGCCGGACGCGTATGCGTGCGGCGATGATCGGCGCCTCGATCGTCCCGCTTCGCCGGCGCGGGACGTTCGGTGTTTCCTCAGTAGCGGCCCGTCCTTGCGGGCCAGGCCGTCTGCGCCGAGCGGCGAGCGAGGCTGATTGCCATTGACTGCAATCGAGTCGGCGCGTTGACGGCGCTCAAGGACCGGTGGCGCGTTGGAGGGAGGCCGGCGCATCGCCTGCCCCCTGAGTGGTATGCACCGACCGTGAAGGCGGTGCGCGGCAGCAGCCGATGGTGTCGTCCTGAAATTGAACCGCCATCGCCGCCCTTGAACGGCGCCATCCGGAGAGAACCCGCGGCCTCTCGTCGATCGCGCCGTCTCCCGAGTTCAATTCCCAGACTCGGCAGCGGCTCTCGCCCGTGATCACGCGGGCTTGATGGCGGCACCGGAAGTGCACGCGGATCCGAAGCTGGACCCACGGGAGGAGATCGCCATGACGTCGGGGAACTCGAGCTTCAGGCGTCTGCCGTTCGCGCTGCTGCTGGCGGGCGTGGTGTCCTGCGGGCCCGAGAAATCGGAGGACCCGCCGCTTTCAGCGAATGCTCAGCCACTCGTCGGGCAGACGTACACGCTGACCTGCCAGGCGCCCGGCACCGGGTTCGGCGAGGTCGTCATCCCGCCCGTCCCCGGGACCCTCCCCTTCACCCCGCTCATGTCCCTGAAGACCGTGCCGAACCCGGTTCTCGAGATCGACGCGAAGACGGGCGCGTGGGTGGCGGGAGGCGGCCTCGCCAACTACGTCGTGGACACCACCGCCCTGATCCAGCTGGGGAAGGCGCTGTTCTGGGACGTCCAGGCGGGCAGCGACGACCTGGTCTCCTGCGCCTCCTGCCACTTCCAGGCGGGCGCGGACATCCGCGCGACGAACCAGCTCCACCCGGGCGCCAACGGAGCCTGGGACGGCCAGGCCGCGAACCAGACCCTCGCGGCGATCGACTTCCCGTTCACCGATCCCGCCATCCCGAGAGACATCGACAACGCCGCGGGCTCGCAGGGCGTCCGCAGGGGTGCGTTCGTCGCCGTCGACCCCACCACCGGAGTCGAGACCGTCACGTACCAGAACGACCCGGTCTTCGGTAACGCGCGGCAGGCCACGGGGCTCAACGCGCCGCCGTCGGTCAACGCCGTGTTCAACCACCGGAACTTCTACAACGGGCGTGCCCAGCCCGAGTTCAACGGCGTGAACCCGTGGGGCACTCGCGATTCCGCGGCGCGCATCTGGTACGTGTTCAACGCCGCCGGGGACATCGCCCAGTCCACCGCCCGCATCCAGAACGGGAGCCTCGCCTCGCAGGCGGTGGGACCGCCGCTCAACCCCACCGAGATGTCCGCCGTCGGGCGGACGTTCCCCGACCTCGGCAGGAAGCTGCTGCGCCGCAAGCCGCTCGGCCTGCAGAAGGTGGCCGCGGACGACAGCGTCCTCGGCGCGATCGCCGACCGGAGGCTGAAGGGCCTGAAGACGACCTACGCAGCCATGATCCAGAAGGCCTTCGTCCCGTCCCTGTGGAACACGGCGAAGACCGTCACGATCGGGACGACGTCTTACTCGCTGCTGGAGGCCAACTTCTCGCTATTCTGGGGCATCAGCATCATGGCGTACGAGGCGACGCTCGTCTCGGACGACAGCCCGATGGACCGGTACGCGGCCTCGCGCGTCTTCGAGACGGCCACCGGGACCGGGCAGCTCATCAGCCACTCCCCGGCTCTCCTCCAGCCCGTGGTGGATCGCCTCGCGGCGGAGGGGATCGCCATCACGATCGCCGACATCCTGACCGGGCTCGATCTGTTCGAGAAGCCGCTCCCGCTGCCGGGCACCGGGCTCCCGATCCAGCCAGGCACCGGCGTCGGCTGCGTCTTCTGCCACGTGGGCGCGGAGACCACGAGCGCCTCCATCCGTGCGCTCACCGGGCACGGGCTCGAGCCCGGCGACGTCGCGCTCAAGAACGCCGGCTTCGACCTGCGGATGGAGCGGATGTTCATGGGCTTCAAGCCGCCGCCGCCGGTGCCGCCTCATCCTGCGCCGCCGGTGCCGGTGGGCACGGACGTCATCACGTTCGACTCCGGCACCTACGCCGTGAACGCGATCAGCATCAACAACACCCCGGTGACGCCGACGCCCGTCCGGATCGCCACCTACGACTCGGGCTGGTACAACATCGGCGTGCGGCCGACCGCCGAGGATCTCGGGCTCGGCGGGCTCGATCTCCTCGGCCGGCCGCTCTCCTGGGTGGAGTACTACCTCGCGACGCTCCCCGATCCGTCGGTCATCCGCGTCGTCGGCGGCGGCCTCGGCTGCACCGACGCCTTCGGCAACCCGGTGACGCCGCCCGCGGCGCCCGTCACCTCGCCGTTCGCCGGCGAGGTCCTGAACCCCGCCACCGGGTACCCGCTCCTCGCGGGAGGCCTGCTCCGGGGCGAGGCCACCGACGTCGCCGGCAGCTTCAAGACCGCGTCCCTGCGGAACGTCGAGCTGACCGGCCCGTACCTGCACAACGGCGGGAAGTCCACGCTCTGGCAGGTGATGGAGCTCTACGACGACGGCGGCAACTTCCAGAACCCCACGCTGTCGCCCCTCATCCGGCCGATCGGCATGACCCCGGCCCAGGTCAAGGCCCTCGTCGCGTTCCTGGTGTCCCTCACGGACGAGCGGGTCCTGTACGAGCGCGCGCCCTTCGACCACCCGGAGCTGGTCGTGCCCGTCGGACAGGACGCGACCGGGAAGGACCTGCTCACGACGCTCCCGGCGGTCGGCGCGGCGGGCTCGGTGAAGCTCCGTCGCTTCCTCGACCTGAGCCCGTTCCAGCCGTAGCCGACAGCTTCGCGAGCGCCGCCTCGGGGATGCGCTGGCTGCCCTCGGGGAGCCAGCGCAGGACCGGCCGCCGGGGAGCGACGAGGCCCACCGCCGGCGACATCTTCCAGCGGTGGCCGCGGCGGTCGTCTGCCGTGGCGCCCGCCGCGATCCGGTTGCCCGAGAGCACGTGGAGGCAGGCGTCGTGGAGCAGCGCCTCCACCGCCTCGGGCTCCTCCTCGCCCTCCGCGAACAGCGCCTCCTGGTCCGGCAGACCGAGCTGGCGCATGCCGATGACGTCGATGGCGAGCCAGCTCACCTCGCCCTCGCGGAGCAGCGCGATGGCGCGGAGGTTCGTCCAGAGCTCGAGCGGCGGTGGGCTCACGCCGATCTTCCGCGCCATCGCCGCGTCCACCTGCTCGCGGCTGCGGAGGGCCTCGCCCGCGGGGACGAAGAGGGCGAGCGCGCCGGGGAGCCGCAAGAGCGCCTGCGCGAGCTCCGTGAGGCTCCGGAGCTCGTACGTCGGGTCCCGATCTCCGGCGGGCTCCTGCGACGCGCCTCCCGTCGAGACCTCGCCCACCACGTTGCCCGTCCGCACCCGGACGAACCCGGCGTGGCCGCTCGCGACGGCCTCGCCCTGGTCCCACAGCCAGGGTTGATCCGCCGCGCGAGCGAGCGCGCCGGGCGTCGCGCCGGGGCCGAAGGCGCCGACGTCGAAGGCCGAGGCGATCGCGGGCCTCGCCTCCGCGGTCGCGGCGGACGGCCACGGGCGATCGAGGACGTCGACGACCGCGATCGTGCCGCTGCGCAGCGGAGCGACGTAGCCCGGGCCGGACACCGCCCACGCGTCCTCGCCCTCGCCCTCCTTCGGGCGCGCGCCGACGTTCCACGGCGCGAGCACGCGCGCCACGTCCTCGAGCGGGGGAGCGCGGTCGAAGAGCACGCACGCGCACTGCGTGAAGTGGAAGGCTTCCATGCGGCGAGCCTACACGTTCGCCGCGGAGTTCGCGGGCGTTCCGGCCGCGCCCCGGAGAGGTCGCGGGGCGGGCGCGGCGCCGCCCGAGGCAAGGCCATTGAGCGGCACATTGACGCGGGGGGCAGCCGGCCGAGTCCTGGAATTGAACTCGCCGCGTCGTTTCCTGAACTGCGCCGAATCGACAAATAGGACCAACGCTTACGGGGCGCCGCGAGGGGCAGCCGATTTCGATTCCTGGAGGGGTCGAAGCGAGGCTCCCCGCGATCACGGGTGGTTGCGAGTGGCACCTCCGCTGCATCGGCTTCCAATCCGCGGCGGCGACCGTCCCCGCCCTCTGAAGGGAGAGAACTCATGTCGAAGAAGCGAGCTCCGTTGACCCGCCGTGACATGCTGAAGCTGGGGCTGGCTGCTGGCGGCGCGGTGGCGGTCGGCCAACGCGTCCTGGCGCAATGCGTCGACTCGACGCCGATCCCGCTCCACGAGTACCTCTATCCGGGCTGCAACTACACGCCGGAAGACATGCCGGTGAGCCCGTTCATCGTGCAGCCCTACGTGGATCCGCTCCCCATCCCGAAGACGATGAGGCCGGGGTGGCGGCGCCCCGACGGCACCCTCGTCGAGGGAACCGGCGTCTACCGCGCCGACGGGATCTACCCGGATCCCGAGGCGTGGTCGGTGCGGAAGTCGGCCTTCTCGGCCTTCCCGGGGACGCCGCACGTCGTCGCCCCCGGCCCGGCGCCCGGGCACCAGGACGCCTTCGGCGACCGGCCCGGTAACCACCAGCTCCAGGAGCCGACGTGGGGCATCCCGAACGCCGGGACCCACCAGCTCTTCCCGAAGGTGGGAGGCGCCACCTACGCCGACCTGAACGCCCAGGAGAAGGCCGCGTTCGACGCGCTCGCGGACCCGCTCCTCTTCCACATCCGCGTGAACATCGGCGAGAAGGTGTTCACCAGCTCTCCCGTGGTGCCCATCAACTCCGCGGGGCAGGCGCTGACCCCGCCCCCGGGCGCCATCCAGATCCCCGCCGGAACGGTCGACTGGTTCGGGACGCAGGTCCCGGCCTACAAGACGCCTCCGAGCACGATCTAC
This sequence comes from Anaeromyxobacter sp., assembly GCA_035708485.1. Taxonomy (GTDB): domain Bacteria; phylum Myxococcota; class Myxococcia; order Myxococcales; family Anaeromyxobacteraceae; genus Anaeromyxobacter. The sequence continues at coordinate 24,222 of DASSSJ010000085.1, forward strand.
GGCTTCAACGGAGGGTTCCCGGGCGCGCTCATCAACGCGGAGTACGGCAGGCCGGTCATCATCCGCTTCGAGAACGATCTCGACCTGAACCCGAATTGCCGCACGCGCCAGGACTTCGGCGCGCCGGACTGGGCGTTCCTCACCCACCTGCACAACGGCCACACCGCGCCGGAGAGCGACGGGCAGCCCCACCACCTCCTCGAGAACGAGGGCGGCTATCAGCCCATGGAGTGGTCGGACAACCTGTACCTCATGTACGCGGCGGGCGGTGACGAGCGGGAGAAGCAGTCCTTCCTGTGGTTCCACGACCACCGCATGCACCACACCGGCCCGAACGTCTACAAGGGCATGGTGGGGCTCATGCCGCACTACGACCCGGTGCTCGACCCCGGCGACGAGCGCACCGGACCGCTCAAGCTCCCCGGCCTCCGGACGGACAACGGCGACGGGAGCTTCGACGTCGAGTACGACATCCCGCTCGCGCTCTACGACTGCTCGCTCGACGACGGCACCGTGCTGCACCGGGACATGCACCAGGATCCGGCCAAGGGGCTCTGTGGAGTCGCTCACCCCGAGTGGTGGGGGCAGCTCTTCCTCCAGCACAAGGTGAACCACGGCTACGCGTTCGACATCTTCACGGTGAACTGCACGGCCTTCCCGGTCCTTCACGTCAAGCGGCGGAAGTACCGCCTCCGCTTCCTCGGCGCGTCGCTCTCGCGGCAGTACCGCCTGTCGTTCCGGACGGGCACGCCGATGCCGTTCCCCGGCCAGCAGGGCCAGTGGAACTTCGGGACCGTGAGCAACAAGGGGAAGCCGGTCACGCAGTCGGGCGACCTCGCCATGGACATGGACCAGATCGCGAGCGAGGGCGGGCTCCTCCCGAACGTGATCAAGCGGCAGGAGATCGAGATCTGGCCGGCCAACCGCAGGGAGGTCATCGTCGACTTCAGCCGCTGGATCGACCGCAAGCCGACGGCGATCGGTGACGTCCTCTATCTCACGAACACCCTGCAGATGCTGAACGGGCGCAAGGAGACGGACAACCGCGACATCGGCTTCGACCAGCACTACGCCGTGCCCCTCATGAAGATCGTCATCGACGGGGACGCGCCCGACGCGAGCGTCGTCCCGGCGAACAACCAGCTCCTGCGCGCCCCGACCCCCTTCGACCCGACCGCCGTGCCGGCGCCGGACCGGATCTTCGACCTCGATCGGAGCGGCACGCTGGGCGGCGAGGACGAGTGGCTCATCAACAACCTCGGGTTCAACCCGGCCGCGCCGCTCGCCACGCCCAAGTTCGGCACCCCCGAGGCCTGGGGGATCAACAACGGCGGCGGAGGCTGGACGCACCCGATGCACATCCACCAGGAGGAGCACCACGTCATCTTCCGCTCGACCAACCTGTCGAAGCACATCGACGACACCGGCAAGTTCGACGTCGTGAACCTCGAGCCGAGCGAGAAGACCATCATCTACCGCCGCTTCCGCACGTTCCGCGGCAACTACGTGGCGCACTGCCACCAGCTGGCGCACGAGGACCACAACATGATGTTCGGGTGGACGATCATCGCCTGATGATCGGAGCCCGACGTCGCACCCCGGCGCTGCGTGGCGCCGGGGTGCCGGCGTGCGGCGACGCCTCCGGAGCACCTGGAGCGGACCAGTTCCTGTGTCGGGATCGTGGGGGTCCCTACCATGAAGACTGCAGCGGCATGGCTTTTCGTGGGGCTGAGCGGCGCCCTCCTGTGCACCTCCTGCGGCGGCGGCGCGAGCGGGACGCCCGCGCAGACGCAGGTCGCGCCCCGGTACCACTGTCCGATGCACCCGAGCTTCGCCCAGGGCCGCAAGGGCGAGTGCCCGATCTGCGGCATGGACCTCGTGCCCGTGCCGGCGGCGAAGCCGGCGGAGGCGCAGGCGGCGTCCCGGTACCACTGTCCGATGCACCCGAGCCTCGCCCAGGACGGCGAGGGCGAGTGCCCGATCTGCGGCATGGACCTCGTGCCCGCGCCCGGGGCGAAGCCCGCGGAGCGCTCCCCCCGCGCGATCGCCGTCGCCGAGGACAAGCAGAAGGTGATCGGCCTCGCGGTGACCCCGGTGACGCTCGCCGAGCGGACCCGCGCGCTGCGCCTCCTCGGCCGCGTGGCGCCGGACGAGGCTCGCACGTACCGCATCAACGCAGGGGTGGGCGGCTCCGTCCGCGACCTCGCACCCGTCACGACCGGCAGCCGCGTGAAGAGGGGTCAGGTCCTCGGGAGCTTCTACGGACCGGAGGCCTACCCGATCATCTCCCTCTTCATCGCGAACATCGCCGGCAAGGAGTACGTCGTGCGGCGGCAGAGCGAGGGCTCGATGGAGGGAGAGGGCGTCTCGCTCGCCTACACCAACATCCAGCAGCGGATCATGCAGCTCGAGAACATCGGGGTGTCCGCTCGCCAGCGGGAGGAGATCGCCCGCACCCGGAAGATGCCCGACACGATCGAGATCGTGTCGCCCGCGAACGGCTTCGTGCTCGCGCGGAACGTCTCGCCCGGCACCAAGTTCGACCGCGGCGAGGAGCTGTTCCGCATCGCGGACCTGAGCCGCGTCTGGGTGCTCGCCGACGTCTTCCTGCACGACGCCGCTCACGTGCGCGCCGGGATGCGCGCGCAGGTGACGATCCCCGAGCAGCAGGCGACGCTGCCGGCCACGGTCGCGACCGCGCTGCCGCAGTTCGATCCCGTGACCCGCACGATGAAGGTGAAGCTCGAGGTGGCGAACCCGGGGCACGCGCTGCGCCCCGACATGTTCGTGGACGTCCTGCTCGCGGTCGAGCACCGGCCCGCGCTCGTGGTGCCCACGGACGCGGTCCTCGACTCCGGGCTCGCCAAGACCGTCTTCGTCGAGAGCGCGCCGGGCCGCTTCGAGGCGCGCCGGGTGGAGACCGGCGCGAGCCACGACGGCCAGATCGAGATCGTGAAGGGCCTCTCCGCCGGCGAGCGGGTCGTCACCGCCGGAACGTTCTTCCTCGACTCCGAGAGTCGAATGAGGTCATCCGCCTCCGGCGCTGCCGCCGCAAACGACGCGCCCGTCCCCACCGGGCACGAACACCCCGACGGTGGCGCCGGACCTTCCACCGGGCGCGCCGGCGCCCGCGACGAGGAGGCGATCCACGCGCTCGCCGGGAGCGCACGATGATCGGCCACGTCATCGAGTACTCGGCGAGGCACAAGCTCGTCGTCTTCCTCCTCACGGCGGCGGCGGCGCTGGGCGGCTGGTGGTCGCTCCAGCGCGTCCCGCTCGACGCGATCCCGGACCTGAGCGACACGCAGGTCATCGTGTACTCGCGCTGGGATCGGAGCCCCGACCTCGTCGAGGACCAGGTCACCTATCCGATCGTCACCGGGCTGCTCGGCGCCCCCGGCGTGAAGGCGGTGCGCGGCTTCTCGGACTTCGGCTACTCGTACGTGTACGTCGTCTTCGAGGACGGCACGGACATCTACTGGGCCCGCTCCCGCACGCTCGAGTACCTCGCCTCGGTGCTGCCGAGGCTGCCCGCGGGCGTCACCACGGAGCTCGGCCCGGACGCCACCGGGCTCGGCTGGGTCTTCCAGTACGTGCTGGTGGACTCGTCCGGGAAGCACGACCTCGCCGACCTGCGCTCGTACCAGGACTGGTACCTCCGCTACCACCTGAAGTCCGTGAAGGGCGTCGCGGACGTCGCGCCGCTCGGCGGCTACGTGCGCCAGTACCAGGTGAACGTCGATCCGAACCGGCTCCAGGCGTACGGCCTCTCCATCACCCGGGTCACGGAGGCGGTGCGGAGCGGCAACGGCGACGTCGGGGGCCGGCTGCTCGAGCTCGGGGGGGCCGAGTACATGGTCCGCGGACACGGCTACGCCCGATCGATCGCGGATCTCGAGAACATCGCGCTCGCCGCGAGCGAGGGCGGCACGCCCGTCCGCGTGAAGGACGTCGGCCACGTGGCGCTCGGCCCCGATCTGCGGCGCGGCGTCGCCGACCTCGACGGCGCCGGGGAGACCGTCTCCGGGATCGTGATCATGCGGCAGGGCGAGAACGCGCTCGACGTCATCGAGCGCGTCAAGGCGAAGCTCGAGGCGGTCGCGGCGGGGCTGCCCGAGGGCGTGAAGGTCGTCCCGATCTACGACCGCTCGGACCTGATCCTCCGCTCGGTCGACAGCCTCCGCTCGACCCTCGTCGAGATCATGCTCACGGTCGCGTTCGTGATCCTGCTCTTCCTGTGGCACGTCCCGAGCGCCCTCATCCCGCTCATCACGATCCCGTTCGCGGTGCTGATCTCGTTCCTTCCGTTCCGGATGCTGGGGGTGACCGCGAACATCATGTCGCTCGGCGGCATCGCCATCGCGTTCGGCGAGCTCGTCGACGCGGCGATCGTGGTGGTCGAGCAGACCCACAAGAAGCTGGAGGTGTGGGAGCGCAACGGGCGCAAGGGCGATCACCGCGCGGTCGTCCTCGGCGCCGTGAAGGAGGTCGGAGGCCCGAGCTTCTTCGCGCTGCTCGTCATCGCGGTGTCGTTCCTGCCCATCCTCGCGCTCGAGGCGCAGGAGGGGCGGATGTTCAAGCCGCTCGCGTACACGAAGACGCTCGCGATGCTCGTCGCCGCGGTGCTCGTGATCACGCTCGACCCCGCGCTGCGCCTCCTGTTCACGCGCCTGAAGGCCTTCTCGTTCCGCCCCCGCCTCCTCTGCCGGGCGGCGAACGCGATGCTGGTGGGGACCGTCCGCCAGGAGGAGCAGCACCCCGTGAGCCGGGTGCTGTTCCGCCTGTACGACCCGGTCGCCAGGTGGGCGCTGCGGCGGCGGTGGCTCGTCATCGGCGGCGCGGTCGCCCTGGTCCTCGCGACGATCCCGGTCTACCGGAGGCTCGGCTCGGAGTTCATGCCGAGGCTCGAGGAGGGATCGCTCTTCTACATGCCCACCACGATGCCGGGCATCTCGATCGGGGAGGCCGAGAAGCTCCTCACCGGCACGGACGCCATCCTGAAGTCCTTCCCCGAGGTCGATCGCGTCCTCGGGAAGGCGGGCCGCGCCGAGACGCCGACGGACCCGGCGCCGCTCTCGATGCTCGAGACGGTCGTCACGCTGAAGCCGAAGTCCGAGTGGCGGACCGTGCCGACCTGGTACTCGTCCTGGGCCCCGGGCTGGGCCAGGGCGGTGCTCCGCCACGTCACGCCCGATCACATCTCGCAGGACGCGCTCGTCGCCGAGATGGACGCGGCGCTGACGCTGCCCGGCGTGGCGAACGCCTGGACGATGCCGGTGAAGGGCCGGATCGACATGCTCACGACCGGCATGCGGACGCCGGTCGGCCTCAAGGTGACCGGCTCCGACCTCGAGACGATCGAGGCGATCGGCACCCGCATCGAGGAGGTGCTCCCGCGCGTGCGAGGCACGCGCTCCGTGTTCGCGGAGCGGACCGCCGGCGGCTTCTTCCTCGACGTCGACTGGAACCGCGAGGCGCTCGCCCGCTACGGCCTCGCCATCGACGACGCGCAGGCGGTCGTGCAGAACGCCATCGGCGGCGAGAACGTCAGCGCGACGGTCGAGGGCCGCGCGCGCTATCCGGTGAACGTCCGCTACATGCGCGACTTCCGGAAGGACCTCGGCGCGATCGGACGCGCGCTCGTCACCACGGAGTCCGGGGAGCAGATCCCGCTCGCGTCGCTCGCGACGCTGCGACAGAGCACCGGCCCCGGGATGATCCGGAACGAGGACGGGCTGCTCACCGGGTACGTCTACGTCGATCTCGCCGACCGCGACCCGGCGAGCTGGATCGACGAGGCCGCCGCCCTGCTCCGGAACGAGGTGCAGCTCCCCGCCGGCTACGCCTTCACCTGGAGCGGGCAGTACGAGGCCATGGCCCGGGTGCGCGAGCGCCTGTCCGTCGTCGTCCCCGTGACGCTGCTCCTCATCTTCCTGCTGCTCTACCTGAACACCCGCTCGATCACGAAGACCTTCATCGTCCTGCTCGCGGTGCCCTTCTCCGCGGTGGGGGCCTTCGTGTCACTGTACCTGCTCGGCTACAACCTGAGCATCGGGGTGTGGGTCGGGCTCATCGCGCTGCTCGGCGTCGATGCCGCGACCGGCGTCTACATGCTCCTGTACCTGGACCTCGCCTACGAGGACGCGAAGCGGGAGGGCCGCCTCAGGAGCCTCGCCGACCTGCAGCAGGCGATCCAAGAGGGCGCGGTGAAGCGCCTCCGCCCCAAGTTCATGACGGTCGCGACGACGTTCATCGGGCTCGTGCCGATCCTCTGGGCCACCGGCGCGGGCTCCGACGTGATGAAGCGGATCGCGGCGCCGATGATCGGCGGCATCCTCACGTCCTTCCTGATGGAGCTCGTGGTCTATCCGCCCCTCTACCAGATCTGGAAGTGGAACTTCGACCTGAAGCCGAGGCTCGCGCAGGCCGAGCCGGCGACCGAGGTGATCGCGCCCGACGCCGCGAACGCGGCGTAGCCCCCACCGGAGAGGCGGGGGTCGAGAGGTTCATTTCGACGTACGGGACCGCATGAGGCGACCCCGCACTGCCGCGCTACCGCGGCGCAACACGTGAAGGAGACGAGCATGAAGAAGACCCTATGCATCGCGCTGCTCTCGACGATCGCTTTCCTCGCCGCTCCGCTCCGGGCCGACGCCAGCACGATCACGGAGTGCCTGGCGGTCATCAGCACGCTCAGGCTGCAGACCGACGCCGTCACGTTCGCCCGCGAGGAGCTGGGGGCGAAGCTCGAGTCCCAGCTGCTCTTCCACCTCGACAAGGCGTCGGCCGAGCTCGACAAGGCCGACCTGTGGGGCGCCCGGAAGCAGCTGGACAACTACTCGACCACCGTCGAGCGTGGGGCGAGGGCCGAGAAGATCCTGGCCGAGGACGCCGCCGCGCTGCAGGCCGGCGTCGCCGGCGCCCTCGCCTGCGTGGACGCCATCATCTAGCCGGGGATCGCGAGACGCGAGGGCCGGGCGTCGGCCCTCGCGTCTCGCCGGATCGCCGCAGCACCTCGAAGCGGGGGGGCCATGACCGCGCGCGCGAACCTCTACTACCAGCAGGGCGACGTTCGACCGCGGGCGCTCCTCGAGGCCGTTGGGGTCCAGCTCGGCTCGGACGCGGGCACCGCGCCGGAACCGGTGGTGGTCCAGCTCGGCGAGACGCGGATCGAGCTCGCGCAGATGGCCGCGGCCGACCGGACCGCACACCTCGAGGCGCTCCACCAGTACCTCTCCGACCGGTGCGCGCTGGAGGACCCCCGCCTGCCCGCGACCCTCGCGGGGGCGCGCACGGCGGTCGTCGTCTCCATCGAGCCCGGGCTCGACTCGGAGGGGCAGTGCGCCCGGTTCCTGAGCGCGGTCGCGGCGCGCACCGGCGCGGTCGTGCTGAGGGACGATGGGACGATCGCCGACGCCGCGGGACGCACGCTCGCGTATCCGGCCACGGACCAGGAGGACCCGCTCGCCTTCCGCCGCGAGGCGGAGCCGCCGCCGCCCGTGCGCGTGGCGAGGCGCGCGCTCGTGCTCGTCGCGCTCGCCTGGCGGGGCCAGCTCGAGGCCTCCCGGACGCCGGTCGCGGTGGCCCAGCACGCGGTGTGGAAGGCGTGGGTCGAGAGGCAGGGGCTCGTCGAGGAGATGGACGGGGCGGAGCAGGCCCTCTTCGCCTCGACGTACGGCACCCTGACCGAGCGACAGATCATCCACTGCGGCTGGGGTATCGAGGGGGCCGCCGTCCTCGCGTGGGCGCTGCGGCTCCTCGAGCTGCCGGCGCCGGACACGAAGGTGTCGCCCTCGGATCTCGCGAGCGCGCTCGGGCTCTTCTCCGCGCAGCCGCCGGCCCTCGCCGCGGGGCTCCGTCCGCGGGCGGACCTCGCGGCGATGACGGCGCGCCTCTTCGGCGTCGCCTGGCGCCTGCTCCGCTTCGAGGCGGCGCCGAGCACCTTCGACTTCGTGGGCTTCTCGAGGGAGGCGTGGTTCGGCGGGTTCGGCCTCGAGGGCGTGCCGGTCCTGGAGGGGGATCTCGCGATCCGCGGCGCGCCGATCTCCAAGGCGCCGCCCGACGCCGCCGCGGAGGCGACGAGCATCGCGGTGGAGCGCTTCCGCGCGGCGAGGTGGCTCGACGGGCGCCAGGCCGCCTGGTCCGAGCAGCCCCCCGTGCCGCGCGCACCGGAGGTCGCGCCTGCGCCGGATGCGTCCTCGAGCACCGCGCCCGACGCGTCCCCGAGCACGGCGGTCCCATCGGAGCCCCGCTGACTCGAGAACGTCCGGGTCCCGCCTCTCGACGGGACCCCTCGGAAAACTTGGAGCGGGAAACGGGATTCGAACCCGCGACCCTCAGCTTGGGAAACGGACCGGCGGGTGGTCCAGGCGTTTCCACCGCTTCGCAAGGACTGGGAAATGCTGGAGGAGGGGAGGTTGGCGGCGTCCAGCGCTCCCAGCCCGTGCAGGCGGCTTCCAGGGCGTTTGCTACCCCCTTGCTACCGGCTGCCGGCGAAAGTAACCAGAACGAGCGGATGCTCACCGTCCGGGAAGCGGCGCGGGCGCTCCGGGTCTCCACCGCGACCGTCTACAAGCTGTGCGCGTCGGGCAAGCTCATGCACGTTCGCGCGCTGAACGTGATCCGCGTACCGGAGCGGGCCCTCGATGTTCTCCGACGCAGGTGATCGCGGTTGCGGTTGCGCACCACGCGCGACGCTCGTCGGTCCTCCGGCGTTCGCGAGTCGTCGCCCAGTACTCCTCGCGCAGCAAACGTTGAACGTCGTCGCGACGTGGGGGATCCTCGAAGCATGAAGAAGCGCGGCCTCGAGGACCTGCGGGTCTGGATGGATTCGGTCGAGGCCGAGCGTCTCGAGTTCAAGGAAGCCAAGAGTAACTTCGATTTCGAGAAGCTCGTCCGGTACTGCATCGCCCTGGCGAACGAGGGCGGTGGTGTTCTCGTCCTGGGGGTCACCGACAGGCGCCCGCGGAAGGTCGTTGGTACCCGTGCGTTCGAGGATCTCGAGCGCACGAAGGGGCAGCTCGTGGACCGGCTGCACCTGCGTGTGGATGCGGACGCGATCGAGCACCCGGATGGCAGGGTCGTCGCCTTCAGGATCCCGGGTCGCCCCCTCGGAGTCCCGCTCCAGTACGACGGCGCCTACCTGATGCGCGCGGGCGAGTCCCTCGTCGCCATGACCCCAGACCGCCTCAGGCGGATCTTCGACGAGACACTCCCGGACTACTCCGCCGAGGTCGTGGCGGGAGCCGAGTTCGCGGACCTCGATGCCGGCGCGATCGATAAGTTCCGCGGGCTCTGGCGGCGCAAGTCCGGGAACGCGCAGCTCGAGAAGGTGTCCGTTCAGCAGCTGCTCACGGACGCGGAGCTCGTCGTCGATGGGCGCATCACGGTGGCCGCCCTCGTGCTGCTCGGGACGCGGGCAGGTCTCGGGAAGCACCTGGCTCAGTCGGAGACGATCATCGAGTACCGCTCGGCGGACACGAGCATCGCGCCTCAGCAGCGGTCGGAGTTCCGGGAAGGCTTCCTCCTCTACTTCGAGGAGCTCCTGCGGTTCATCCTCGCGCGCAACGAGGTCCAGCAGTTCCGGAACGGACTGATCATCCGCGATATCCCGACGGTGAACGAGCCGGCCACTCGCGAGGCAGTGCTCAATGCGGTCAGCCACCGGGACTACCGGAACCCGGGGTCGATCTTCGTTCGCCAGTTCCCGCGCCGGATCGAGATCGTGAGTCCCGGCGGGTTCCCGCCGGGAGTGAGCGCCGAGAACATTCTGTGGAAGCAGGCGCCGCGGAATCGGCGGCTCGCCGAGGCGCTCGCGAAGTGCGGGTTCGTCGAGCGGTCCGGCCAGGGCGCAGACCGGATGTTCGAGGAGTCGATCCGGGAAGGGAAGCCGCGGCCAGACTTCTCAGGGACGGACGAGTACCAAGTGTCGCTCACGCTGCGCGGCGAGATCCAGGACGAGGCGTTCCTACGGTTCCTGGAACGGATCGGGCAGGAGACGCTCGCGTCGTTCTCGACGACGGACCTCGTCGTCCTCGACCTCGTGCACCGGAGTCAGGAGATCCCCAAGGCGCTCGCGTCGCGCGTCCCCCTGCTCCTGGAGAAACGCGTCCTGGAGAAGCGCGGACGCTCCAAGCTCATGCTGTCGAGCCGGTTCTACGAATTCGTCGGAAAGCGCGGGGAGTACACGCGCCGACGCGGCTTGGACAAGGCACACGCGAAGGCGCTGCTGTTGCAGCACCTCGAGAAGTTCACGACCGCGACGATTCAGGAGTTCGAGCAGGCCCTGCCGCAGCACACCAGGGACGCAATTCACCGGCTGCTGGGCGAACTCAAGAAGGACGGGAAGGTCGAGCTCCTCGGCCAGAAGAGAGGAAGCCGCTGGGCGCTGAAGAAGTGAGTTTTGCGGCCTGAACAGGCGATCCGCGCGGCTGCGGCAAAACGCTGCGGCAAAACCGTGTAAGCGTCTGACACGCCGCTGGATTCTGTGTTCGCGCGATCGCGGGGCGATCGCAAAACCGTGCGCACGGTCCCGGGCGACGGTCGCCCGCCTGCCTACTCCAGTGGGGCTTCAGTCACGCGAGCAAGAACTCCTCGGCGTGTCTGCCCTCGGGAGTGTCCTCACCGCCGGCGGCGTGCGCGCTGTTTCAGCTCAAGGAACCTCTTGGGCAGGGTTCGCACGGGCGTGTCCGCCTCCTGCCGGTACGGCGGCAAGCTCGGATCTCGCGCGGCGAGCTTCACGTAGGCACCCTTCGCCACCTGCTTGCCTCGGACGTAGAACTTCGGGAAGCCACGATCGAGGCGGCCGCCCGTCCAATGACGGGTGGCGCCATGCCACTCGCCGTTCAGCCACTCGGTCTCGCTGTAGACCGTCTTCTGGTCCGGATTCCACCACCGCTCGGTCCCGGATGGCTTCCCCGCAACAAGCGGATGCTCCTCCGAGAGGCGACCGCGTTCATCGCACCAGAAATCGGTGCCGGTCCCTTGCGTGAAGGGGCTGACCAAGAGCAGCCGACCCTGCGCGTTGAACTGCTTCGCGGTGCCGTGAAGCAAGCCCTTCACGAACGGCTCTGCGTAGACGAGCGCACCATCCTGAAACTCGAGCTGGTGGCCCACGGGCACGCCGTCTCTGAGACCGACCGCCATGCAGAGGGAGCCGTCGGAATCCCAGAATGCGCGGCCGGTGAGCCGGCCCCGGAACCAGAATTCCGAGGTCGCCTTCCCTCCACCTTCGTGAACCTGCGTCACCCTCTCCGTCGCACCCGCCGGTATCGAGGGCTTCGGCTGTCCACGGCGACCAGGCCATCGCAGCCGTTTCGCGTTCACGCGAAAATTCCCCTTGTGACTCCTAGTCATGGCGGGCGAGGGCGCGCGTCACCTTCCCGGTCGCGTCGAACTCGACCTGCAGCGCGTACCAGAAGTTGAACGATAGCTCGCGTGGATCGGGCTCCTTCACCACGTACAGTACGTAGCTGCCCCTGTCGTACTCTGGGGCGCCGAGGAGCCGCTCAACCTCTGCGCGTGTCAGCCCGACGAGCACGCGGCGACCATCGAGGTCCTTCCAGAACACGTGTCGCTGTCCCGGTGCCGCCGCTCGCCACGCGTCGGGCGCGAACGTCTTGGCGGGCCAGCTCGCGGTCGATGTCAGCCAGAATGCCCGGTAGGCGAAAAGGCCCACGCCGAGAACGAGCGCCACGCCAAGAGCGAGCGCCGCGTACTTGAGCAGACGACGACCCGGACTCACCGCGCGATCCTACACCGAGCCCGGCGACGAGCTGCTGGACATCCTTCGAGGTGGGCCCCTTCGCGATCCCTCGCCGGGGGCGATCGCCGCTACTCACCTCGGCGAAGGAAGCGCCGCACGCGGTCGATGAACCAAGGACCGCGCGGCGTAGCGGCGTCGCGCTCGACGACGCGCCGCATCTTCTCTACGGCGTCGCGCGCGAGGCGGCCAACCAGCAGCGACGCGTCGGCCGCGTCGTGCGCCAGGGCGAGGATCTCGTTCCCCCGGTACACCGCGACGTGGGTGCAGACCTCGGGCGACGCGTGGCGCTGCTCCAGCTCGCGGAGGACGCCGAGGACGCCGCTCCGCACCGGGATGTGGAAGCTTTCGGGCACGGGCAGCAACGTGCCGCGAAGATCCGTGCGGCGCTGCTCCTCGGGGATCGACGGGAGCGCGGCGAGCGCGGCGCGTACGTCGCTGGCGAACGCGGCGCCCTCGACGTAGACGACCGCGTCGGGCGGCATGCCTTCTTCCAACGCCTCCAGAAGCGTGTCGAGACGGCGGACCTGCCCGAGGTCGAGGAGCGACGCGTTCAGGGGAATCTGCCCGCCGTGCTTCACGGACTCCCCCCAAGTCCGAGGGATCGCAAGAGGCCGGGCGCGCCTGCGAAGTCCGGGTTCGACCGGATGACCTCCCGGCACGACGGATCGACCTTCAGCGCCTCCCGAAGGTGCGGCAGCGGATCGAACCTGCCGGTGACCAGCCCGTACCAGCCTAACAGGACGTGACCGTCCACCGAGGACGAGTCGGCCAAGATCGCCTCCCTCGCGAGCCGGATCGCGCCGTCGCGGTCCCCTCCATTCCACCTCCACCGCGCAACAAGCGAAAAGCAGCCAGCCGCGAGCATCCCGCCCGGGCCTGGGGCGGCGTTGAGTGCCTGGGCCACCTCTGCGCGCTCGGCGTCTCCGAGGTGCTCTGCCTCGCGGGCCGCGATGTCGAGGAACTGCCACCAGTTCAGGTCGGCCATGAACCGGTGGCGCTCTGCGGTGTGCGTCAAGCCCGCCATCGCTAGTGCGAATGCACCTCGGTGATCGCCTCGGTCGCGCGCGCGAAACGCGGCTCCCATCCGACCGCCCGAGGTGTTGCCGATCGCTCGGCCCAGCGGCGGGATCAGTCGGCAGAGCAGCCGCATGATCGGCACCACGACGAACGCGAGCGTCTTGGCGAATGCCGTCCAGAGCTGGCTGGACCGGCTCGCGGTGTACTCCTTGAACTCGCGGTATCGGAGCATGGCCCTACCGTCGGCGACTCCGCCCCAGACCCTTCTTCGCGCGGCGAGCAGGCGCGCGGCCACCTGCCGCCAACCTTGTGAGCGCCTTCGCCATGCGGAGCGCGTTCCGCGGCGAGAGCGTCACAGGACCGCCGTTGTCTGGATCGAGGGCGCACAGGTACGCGCCCGATCGAGCGGGCCACAGGATCGCGCCTTGGATATCCGTCCTGCCTACGTCGCTTGACGCCGGCGGCTCGGGACGCTTCTGGTTCCGGTACTTCTGCTCGCGCGCGGGCGGATCGAGGCGGGGGTTGTCCGAGAGGCGGATCTCGATCCGGTCCCCGAGCTTCAAGGCCGGCGTTGACCAATCGACGTGACGGCTCCAGGCCGGGTCGTTGGAGTCGAGCCCGCCGACGTGGAAGTACAACTGCCGCGAGTGAACGTCGGCGCCGGGCGGGAAGCGTCGGACATCACGCCGGGCCCACGACACGGTCGTCGAGAGCACGCCGCACCCGGGGATGCCGGAGCGAGCGATCCGTCGCCCGTTGTGGAACACCTCGAACCGCATGGTGGCGTCCGGCGGGACGGCGGCGCCCGCCTCCGCGGTCGGGTTCTTCTTCACGTTCCGCATGGACCCATGGTGCACCGGTGCGGTACGTCCAGCAACGCGGACATCACTCCGCCCGGCGACGGGCTCGCCACCACCGACCGCGTCATCGTCGCGACGCGACCGCCCTCCTCCTCGACCCAGCCCGGCGCGGAGAGGGGAGGCCGAAGACGCGCAGGATCGGGACCGCCGCCAGCTCTACTGCCTCTGCGGGCGCTGCACCCTCGCGCACGAGGACCCGCGCGTCGTTCTCGATCTCCCGCAGCCGCGGATCGCACGGCGGGATGCCGTAGCGTCTTGCGGCCAGCCGCACCTGGTACTTCATGATCAACCTGTCGAGCTTCGTCACGAGAGGCCTCCGTTGCGTACACCGCTCCATTTGAAGCGGGTCGCACGCGGCTCTCGGAGGTTGCCGGCGCAGCGCGCTCGGCGAGAAGAAGGTACCAGCCGTTCTGGATCCGACTGTCCACCCGCGGACGCCGAGAATGCGGGATCGTGCGTGTTTCTCGCGGGTTGCGGAGGTCCCACTACTACACCACGGGTTGGATGGATTCCAACCCGGTGCTCACCCGTTCCTGATCCAGCGAAGCATGAGCGGATCGAGGTTGCGCACGTACTGCTCAAGCGCGGCCTTGTCGATGAACGGCCAACCGGGCGGGCTGTGGAACAGGTCTGCCAACCTCGCAATCTCGGCAAGTGTGAACGAGGCGCCCCTTCCGCCGGTCGCCTTGTCGTTCACCCTCATCTTCCGCGACCACTGGTCCTTGGAGATCCGCAACGCCTTGTAGACGGCGGAGTCTTGCAGCTGGCGGTAGTCGATCTCGTCGCGGATCCGTTCAACGATGACGCGGTAGCTGTAGTCGCGCGCGGGCTGCATGTTGTCCTCGCGTCCGACGGTACGCGATCTCGCGCGAGCCGGCGACGGGCTCGCGGACATCCTGTCGAGGTGGGCCCCTTCGCGATCATCCCCCGGGAGCGGCGCGGCGACGAGGGTCGAACGAGTGCGGCGGCCGCCGGCCTCACGCCGCGGTTGCGTCCTCGACGACGGCGACGCTGACGTACTGCCCCGGCGGAGCCGCGACGGAGCTTTCGGACAGGCAGCAGTAAAGCGAGGCGCGGCTGACGCCCTCGCCCGCGCCGCCGCGCGACCGGCGTACCGGCCTCCACCAGCTCTACAGCCGCCCCCAGGAGCACGATAAACGTGCGGGGGCGCCGGGGCGCCCGATGGTCTTGCCTTGCCGGCGCGCCCGGTTCAGACCGGCGTGGACGCGCTCGATGAGGCGCTGGCGCTCGAAGCCGCTCACCGACGCCATCACGGCGGCCAGCAACTCGCGCGCGGGCCCGTCCACGTCGTTCCACGGCTCGACGCGACCTCGGCGTTATCCGGTCAGTGCGACATGTTCGACGTCTTTACACGTGTAAAACGAACCCGCCTTCAGGCGAGGAGCGGCGCCCGATTTCCTGCTCCGTTTCCTGTTCCGAATCCTGCTTCCCGGGTTGAACAGGATACGTGCAGGAAACGCGGGCTGGCCGATGCACCTCGAGTGAAGTTACGTCCGCGTAGTCCTTCCCTGGCGCCGCACATCGTCGTGCGAGTGTTCGAGCTGGCAAACGTGTTCCTGTTTTCCCGACCCCTCCCTCCCGACGACCGGAAGGAGGGGTCGGGAAAACAGAAACATCTGAAGAAGGACGGAGAGAGCGGGCCAGGGAAGGACAGGGGAACAACAGGGCCAATACAACAAGGAACGAAGAAACCACTGTGAGTGAATATGGGGAGTAGAAGCAGGAACGGCAACAAGGGAGCGGAGTCGAGGCGGTCGAGTTGACAGCGGATCGGACGGGCGCGAGACCGGTCTGAACCGGGGGGATGGCCCGGTTGCACAGCGCTGCCCGGCGAGCCACGGTCGCGATCGCGCGGTCACCCTCGGCGCTCGTCTTTCCGAAGCCGGACGGCTCGATGATGCGCCGGGACGTGAACCTCGAGCACACGCTCCGCCGCGCGCTGGGTCGCGCCGGCGTCGTCGAGGGCTACCGGCACGTTTGCCGGTCGAAGGGTTGCGGCCATGCCGAGAGCGCGCCCGACCAGGACCAGCGGCGCTGCCCGAAAGACGGCCGGAAGCTCTGGGTGAAGCCGGTCGTGCGGCCCATCCGCTTCCACGACCTTCGCCACACGACGGCGAGCCTGCTCATCATGTCGGGCGCGGACCTCGCAGCGGTGCAGCGCATCCTCCGCCACAGCGACCCGAAACTCACGACTGAGGTCTACGGGCACCTCGCGCCAGAGTACCTGCGCGCGGAGGTGGACCGGCTCTCGTTCGGCGACGCGGTCCTGGCGACCGTTCCGGAGCCTCTCGGAGGTCCCGGCGCGCGGAAGTTCGCTACCCGGTTGCTACCCGATTCCGGAGATCGAAAGAGGAAGGCCGGAACCCCCGAGGCGAACCTCGCGAGATTCCGGCCTTCAAGATTGGAGCGGGAAACGGGATTCGAACCCGCGACCCTCAGCTTGGGAAGCTGATGCTCTACCAACTGAGCTATTCCCGCGTCGGGCTCCACTTGTGCCGCGAAGGGCGGGGCGAGTCAAGACGATCCCGGGGTCGCGCCGCGCGATGCGCGAGCGCCCGGCCGCGGGCGCGGAGCGCGCCCCGCCCGCGGTGCGGACCGCACGCCCGCCTGCTATGACCTCCGCGTGACCGACCTCGAGCGCCGGATCGCGGAGGGCGTCGCGGCGCTCCGCGCGCGCTTCGGCGAGAAGATGCGCGCGACGCCGTCGCTCGCCGACCCGTCGCCTCAGGGCGAGGGCCCGCGGAACCGCCACGGGATGCCGAAGGAGCCCCCCGGCCAGAACGTCCTCGAGAAGCGCCGCTGGCCGGTGCTCGACCTCGGCCAGACGCCGGAGGTCTCGACGGACCGCTGGCGGCTCACCGTGGACGGCGCGGTCGAGACGCCGCTCGCCCTGACCTGGACGGACCTGCTCGCGCTGCCCCAGGTCGACGTGGACGCGGACTTCCACTGCGTCACCGGCTGGTCGGTCCTCGACGTCGCGTTCCGCGGCGTCCGGCTCGAGACGATCGCCGCGCTCGCCAGGCCGAAGGCGGACGCGACGCACGTGATGACGCACGGCTCCGACGGCTACTCGACGAACCTCCCGCTCGAGGAGGCGCTCAAGCCGGACGTGCTCCTCGCCCACGCGGTCGACGGGAAGCCGCTCTCGGCCGAGCGCGGCGGACCGGTCCGGATCGTCGTCCCGCAGCTCTGGGCGTGGAAGGGCGCGAAGTGGGTGAGCCGGATCGAGGTCCTGACGCACGACCGGCGCGGCTACTGGGAGATCCGCGGGTACTCCAACACCGCGTACCCGTGGCGCGACGACCGGATGTGGTGAGCGCCGCCGCAGGAGCGGGCGCTCGCCCGAGGAGCGAGCGGCGAGGCGCGCCCGCTACTTCCGCTTCGCGAACCGCTTGAAGAAGCCGACGATCTGCTTCTCCGCGCCGGGCCAGTCGAGCTCCGGCGCCGGATCGCCCTCGTCCGGCCCGTCCACCCAGATCCCGCCGCACGACTCGCACGTGTCGTAGGAGAGCGCCCGCTTCTCGCCGCCCTCGACCACCACGAGGTCCACGTTGCAGGCGGGGCACATGCCCGAGATCTCGTCCGGGCTCGCGAACCCGCCGATGGCCGACAGCGCCGGCAGGTTCCCGTGCAGCAGCATCTTGTTGAGGTCCGTGACGTCCACCCACAGGCCGCCGCACTCCGCGCACCGTTGCAGCGTCCCTTCGTCTCGGGCGATCTCGGACATCTCGACGCTACAGCGTGGGCAATCCATGACGGTACGGGTCCTCCTCGGGACCGTGGCTCGGTGCGATCAGGAACGGGGGGTCAAGCGAGCGCCGCTCGGGGGTAGACGGGCGGAATACTAGCCAGAAGGGCGCGCGCGTTTCAACGCCGATTCACCGGCGGGGCGGCGGCGGCGACGGCCTCCCGCAGGGCCGCGATCAGCCGGCGGAGCCGCTCCGGGTGGAGCTTCAGCGCGACCCGGTTCACCACCAGCCGCGCGGACACGTCGAGGACCTCCTCCTCGACGACGAGGCCGTTCGCCTTCAGCGTCTCGCCCGTCTCGGTGACGTCCACGATCGCGTCCGCGAGGGCGAGCGAGGGAGCGACCTCGATGGACCCGTGCAGGGGGATGATCTCGGCGGGCACGCCCTTCCGGGCGAAGTGCCGGGCGGCGAGCGAGAGGTACTTCGTCGCGACGCGGGGGGCGACGCCGGGCGGCAGCGGCGGGGCGCTTCGCGGGCGCGCGACGATCACCCGGCAGCGGCCGATCCCGAGGTCGAGCGGCTCGTAGAGATCGCGCGGCTCCTCGCGCAGGACGTCGAGGCCGACGATGCCGACGGCGGCGGCGCCGTGCTCGACGTAGCTCGCCACGTCCGCCGCGCGGATCGAGATGAAGCGGAGGCCCGCCCCGGGCGCCTCGGCCGCGAGCTTGCGGCTGCCCTCGAGGAGGCGCTTCGGCGAGACGCCCACGGCGCGCTCGAACAGGGCCGACGACTCCTCGAGGAGTCGCCCCTTCGGGACCGCCACCGTGATGAGCTCGGTCGCGGTCACGCCCTCGCCCGCCGGATGCGCGCGCCGAGCGGCGCGAGCTTCTCCTCGATCCGCTCGTAGCCGCGGTCGAGGTGGTAGACGCGGTGGACCTCGGTCGTGCCCTGGGCGGCGAGCCCGGCGAGGACCAGCGCCGCCGAGGCGCGGAGATCCGACGCCATCACCGGCGCGCCGGAGAGCGACGCGACGCCCTTCACCACCGCGGACTTCCCGTCCACCGCGATGTCGGCGCCGAGCCGCTGGAGCTCCTGCACGTGCATGAAGCGGTTCTCGAACACCGTCTCGGTGATCTTGGACGACCCGTCGGCGAGGCAGAGCAGCACCATGAGCTGCGCCTGCATGTCCGTCGGGAAGCCGGGGTGGGGCGCGGTCCGCACGTCGACCGGCCGCGGCCGGCCGTCGCCGACGACCCGCAGCCCGCCCGGCGCGGCGACGATCTCGGCGCCGACGGCGCGGAGCTTCTCGACGAGCGCCTCGAGGTGCTCCGGCACGCAGCCGCGGACCGTCACGTCCCCGCCCGGCAGCGCGCCGCCGACGAGGAACGTCCCCGCCTCGATCCGGTCCGGGATCACCGCGTGGTCGATCGGGCGGAGCGTCTCGACGCCCGCGATCCGGATCTCGTCGGTGCCGGCGCCCTCGATCCGGGCGCCCATCCGCACGAGCGCCGCCGCGAGGTCCGCCACCTCCGGCTCGCGCGCGCAGTTCCGGAGCACGGTGCGGCCGTCGGCGAGCGCCGCCGCCATCATCACGTTCTCGGTGCCGGTCACGGTCTGCCCGTCGAACGTGAAGACCGTCCCGCGGAGCCGCCCGCGCGGCGCGAGCGCCTCGACGTAGCCGTGCTCGAGCCGGATCTCGGCGCCGAGCGCGGCGAGGCCCTTCAGGTGCTGGTCGATCGGCCGCGCGCCGATCGCGCAGCCGCCCGGGAGCGAGACCCGGGCCTTCCCCCACCGCGCGACGAGCGGCCCGAGGACCACCACGGACGCGCGCATCGTCTTCACGAGCTCGTAGGGCGCCTCGGGCGTCACCGCCCGCGGCACGCGGATCGCGAGCGCCCTCCGGTCCGGCGCGATCCGCTCGGTGGCGCACCCCATGTGGCCGAGCAGCCGCCCGAGCGTGCGCACGTCGGCGAGGTCCGGGACGTTGCGCACGACGTGGTCGCCCTCCGCGAGGAGCGCCGCGGCGACGACCGGGAGCGCGGCGTTCTTCGCGCCGGAGACCTCGACGGTCCCGCGCAGCGGCACGCCTCCCTCGATGACGATCTTGTCCATCTCGTTCCTGGTGAGCGGTGCGGGCGCGGGGACGCGCGGACGAGCGCGCGGCGGGACGTCTGCCCCCGCCCGAAATCCCGCGGATTCTACGCCGCCTCCCCCGCCGCCGCCATTCGGGCCACCGTGAAGCGCGGGAGCCCCGCCAGATCCCGGCGCGGCTCCGCCGACGCGAAGCCCGCCTCCCGGCAGAGCCTCGGCAGCGCCTCCTGGTGGCTCTCGTGCATCTCCACGCACAGCACGCCTCCCGGAGCGAGGCGGGCCGGCGCGCCGGCGACGATCCGCCGGATCACCTCGAGCCCGTCCCCGCCACCGTCGAGGGCGATGCACGGCTCGCGCCGTACCTCGCGCGGGAGCGAGCCGAGCTCACTCGAAGGCACGTACGGGGGATTCGAGACGACGACGTCGAAGGGCGCGTCGCCGTGTACCGCCGCCCACAGGTCGCCCGTGGCGAGCTCCACCACGGCGCCGAGCGCGGCCGCGTTCTCGCGCGCCACGGCGAGGGCGTCCTCCGAGACGTCCGTGGCGACGACGCGCGCGCCCGGGCGCTCGAGCGCGAGCGACACGGCGAGGCAGCCCGATCCGGTGCAGAGGTCGAGGGCGCGGCCGCCCGGCGGCAGCGCGGCCAGCGCCGCCTCGAGCACGAGCTCCGTCTCGGGGCGCGGGACGAGCACGCGCGGGTCCACGCGGAAGGGTCGCCCCCAGAACTCCCTCCGCCCGACGAGGTACGCCGTCGGCTCGCCGTCCGCGCGCCGCCGGACGAGGTCGCGGAAGCGCGCCAGCTCGGGGTCGCCGAGCGGCTTGTCGAAGTCCAGGTAGAGCCGGACGCGGTCGCAGGAGAGCGCGTGCGCGAGCAGCAGCTCGGCGGTGAGGCGCGGCGCGTCCACGCCCTTCTTCGCGAAGAACTCCTGCGTCCAGGCGATGAGCCGGAGCGGCGTCCAGGTCTCGCTCACGAGCCCGCTCCCGCGCTTCCCGGGTCGGTCCCCTCGCCCCCGCGCGGCGGGGGAGGGCGCCGGGGAGCGGGGGTGGTCACGCCCGCTTCTCGCCCGGGGCCGGCGCCGCGTCCGGCCGCGCCGCCTCGCGGAGCGCCTGCGCCGCGTAGAACGTCCGGCACGCCTCGACGAGGTCGTCCACGTCGCCGTCCATCACCGCGGGGAGGTTGTGGCGCGTGTAGTTGACGCGGTGATCCGTGAGCCGGTCCTGCGGGAAGTTGTACGTCCGGATCTTCTCGGAGCGGTCGCCCGTGCCCACCTGGCTCTTGCGGGCGGCGTCGCGCGCGCTGCGCTGCTTCTCGAGCTCGAGCTCGTAGAGCTTCGCGCGGAGCATCCGCATCGCCATGTTCCGGTTCTTGAGCTGGCTCTTCTCCTGCTGGCACTTCACCACGAGGCCGGTCGGCTTGTGGGTGAGGCGCACGGCGGAGTCCGTGGTGTTGACGCTCTGGCCGCCCGAGCCGGTGGAGCGGAAGACGTCCATCTCCACGTCGGCGGGGTTCACCTGGATGTCGATGTCCTCCGCCTCGGGCATCACCGCGACGGTGACGGTGGACGTGTGGATGCGCCCCTGCGCCTCGGTCGCCGGCACGCGCTGCACCCGGTGGACGCCCGACTCGTACTTGAGCCTCGCGTAGACGGCGTCGCCCGAGATGTTGACGACCGCCTCCTTCACGCCCCCGAGGTTCCCCGGCGACGTGTCCGCGATCTCGGCGCGCCAGCCGCGCCGCTCGGCGTACCGGAGGTACAGCCGGAGCAGCTCCGCCGCGAACAGGCCTGCCTCGTCGCCGCCCGCGCCGGCGCGGACCTCCAGGATCACGTCCTTCTCGTCGTTCGGGTCCTTCGGGACGAGCTGCAGCTTGAGCTGCTCCTCGGCGGGCTCGAGCCGGGGGCGCAGCTGCGCGAGCTCCTCCTTCGCCATCTCCCGGATGTCGGGGTCCTTCTCCTGGAGGAGCGCCTCGTTGTCCTCGACGTCCTTGAGGAGCTTCCGGTAGGCGTGGAGCGCGTTCACCGTCGGCTCGAGGGAGGCGCGCTCCTTCGAGACCTTCCGGAACCGCTCGCCGCTCGACGCCACGGCGGGGTCCGAGAGCTGGTGCGTCAGCTCGTCGAACCGCTGCTCGATGGCCTCGAGCTTCCTCAGGACGTCGGGGGGCAGCATGCGGGCGTCTTCTTACCGTTCGCGCGCGCGCGCGGCAAGGCGGCGGCCCCCGGACGCGAGGAGGGGAGGGCCGGTGCGGCCCTCCCCCCGGTCCTTCACGGGCGCGGGCCCGCTACGGCACGACCTTCGTCGTCGCCGTCGCGGTGTCCACGTCTGCGTCCGCGTCCGCCACCGTGAGCGTCCAGGTGACGATCGCCGGCGTCGTCGGCACGAACGTGGGGAAGACGACCTTGCCCGCCGCGGCCGGCAGGAGGGTCACGTCCTGGCTCGCGGTGTAGACGACCGCGGGCGCGCCGGTCGCGTCGGGGACGGTGCCCTCCAGGTGGACGGTCGCGGTCCCGGCGACGGTCCCGGCGTTCACGACGGCGGCCTTCGGCGTCACCGTGCCGCCGCGCGAGATGTCGACCCGCTTGCCGACCACGAACCGCGTGATGTCGACGTCGAGGACCGCGCTCGGCGCGGCCTGACCCGTGCCGCTCACGGCGACGCTCACCGTCCCGGTCGTCGCGTCGTCGTGCGCGATCTGGATGCACCCGCTGTCGTTCGTCGCGTCGACCGGCTTGTACTGCACGGTGATCGCCTGGGTGCCGCCCGGGGCGACCTTGAACGGGCCCGCCGGGGAGGCGGAGAACTCGGCCGAGGTGCCGTTGCAGCGCGACACGGAGGAGACCGTGAGCTCGCCGGTGCCCGTGTTCGAGACCGTGGTCGTCTGGGACGCCGAGTTGCCGATCGTCACGGTGCCGAGCGCGAGCGAGGCCGGGGCGACCGAGATCTTCGGGGCGGCCGCGGGGGCCGGGAAGTCTCTCGGGTCCCCCGGGAACTTGAGCGCGAGCGCCTCGACGCCGTTCGCGAAGCCGTCGCCGTCGGAGTCGGCCCCGTCGATGGCATTGATCGCGCTCGCGGCTCCCATCGACGCCCGGGCACGGAGGGCGTCGCCGTACGGGTTGTCGTGGCAGGTGTTGCAGGTGTCGAGCCGGGTGTTCACCGTGCCGTACTTGCTGTTGAACGCGTCGAGCCACGTCTGCCTCGCGTTCGCGGCGAGCGGAGCGGCGGCGATCGCGACGACCAGCGCGAGCTTCGTGATCCTGTGCATCGGTCTCTTCCCTTCTCTCCGGGCGACGTCCCCGGACGATGACCCGCGCGACCGACCGGAGACGGTCGCGCGGCGCGGGTCCATCCCGCGTGCAGCGCGCCGGCCCCTCTGCAGTCGGGGGGCCACTCGGAGTGCGGGTCGCCCGACGACGGGGCGAAGCGCCCCGCGATCGAGTGACACGCAGGCAGACCCGGGGTTTGCGCGGACCGGGCGTGCGCGCCCGGAGCACATCGCGGCAGGCGGTGAGGTGCGACGCGATCGGCGGAGGTGCGACGGGAGCCGGTGTCGTACCTCGGATTTCCACGGGGAGCGCGTCGGATTTCCGAGCGCGCCGCCGCGGTCGGGCGAGGCGCCCGGAGGGACTCCGACGCGAGCGGACCGCCGCCCTGGGGCCGGAGCGGACGGCGGTCTTGCGCCGTCCGGGGGAGATGTGGTGTTGCCTGGGGATGCGAACCCCCCTCGCCCCGCTCCTCGCCGCGCTCGCCGCGCTCGCCGCCTGCAAGAAGACCGAACCGGCGCCCGCGCCGGCCTCGGCCTCGACCGCGCAGGCCCCCTTCTCGATGCGCGACCTGGCCGCGGCGACGGCGCTCGACGCGCGCCTCGCGCGGTTCTCGCTCGTCGCCTCCGACGTCCAGGCGGCGCTGCCGGCGCTCGCCCCCGTGCCGGCGATGGGCGAGGCGTCGAGGCCCGAGGCGGGCCGGGAGCGCGCGGTCAGGCTCCTCTCCGAGCTGGACGTGGCGTACCGGGAGGCGGAGCGCGCCGCCGCGGCGATCGCGCACGCGGGCGACCGGGCCGAGGCGAAGCCCGTGCTCGCCGCCGCGAAGGCGTTCTCGGGGAAGCTCGCCGCCGCCGCCACCGGCGACGCGGCGGCGCTCGTGCCCGAGCTGATGACCGCCCGCGACGCGTTCGGGGCCGCCGTGGCGCAGTACCGCGGCGCCCGGGCGCGCTGGCGCCTCGACGCGCCCGAGCCGCAGGGCGTGGAGCGGGAGTTCGCCGAGGCCCGTCGGGAGATGGAGCGGGTGGAGAGCGCGTTCGGATCGCGGAGCCGCGTCGCGCCGCGCGAGGAGGGGCACGAGCTCGACCCCGCCGCGGCGCGGATGACGGGCCTCATGGCGGCGCAGCGCGCGCGGGCGGCGGCCGAGCAGCTCCAGAACCCGCTCCGCGGGCCGGCCGTGCAGTACGCGGCGGCCGAGGAGCAGGCGCTCGAGGCGGTGACGGGCCTGGCGGCGGCGCCCGAGCGGGATCGCGCGGCGCTGTCGCGCCGGTACCACGCCGCGAAGGCCGACGCGCTCGCGGCGCTCGCGGACTACTTCGCGGCGCTCTCGGCGCGCTGACGCGCTACGCGCGCGGGTAGGCCCGCCGCGCGAGCGCCTCCGAGAGGATCCGGAGCGGACCGGCGTCGGCGCGCCCGGAGTCCACGAGGAGCCGCAGCACGCTGAGCGCGGCGCGCGACAGCTCCGCGAGCAGCTCGAGCCGCTTCGCCTTGAAGCGCGCGGCCCGCTTCACCGCCGGATCGACGTCCGCGAGCGCGGCGCGCAGATCGGCGAGGACGCCCTCGAACGCCGAGAGCGCGCCCTCGACGGCGCGCTTCTCGCGCTCGCGCAGCACGCGCGAGACGAGCTTCCAGACGTGGGTCTCCGCCTCGAAGTGCTCCTTGCGGTCGCCCGGGATCTCGACGGAGCGCACGACGCCCCAGCGGCGCAGCTCGGCGAGGCTCATGGAGAGGAGCCCGGTCGAGATGCGGAGCCGCTCGCACAGGTCCGGGGCGGCGAGCGGCCGGTCGGAGAGGAACAGCACCGCCCAGATGCGGCCGAGCTGGCGGCGGAAGCCCCACAGCTCCATGATCGCGCCGACCGCGTCCGCGGCGGCGAGATCGGCGCGCGCCAGCGCGTAGGAGGTCGTCGGGGTGGCGGCGCGGGGCGCGGCGGCGGTCATCCGGGCGGGCTCCTCACGAGAGGGCGAGGTCGGCGAGCGCGCAGAGCGCGAACGCGACCGACGCGAAGGCGTTGTAGTTGAAGAAGGCGACGTCGATGCGCTCGCGCACGAGCCGGCCGCCGGGGGTGACGTGGTGGTGCTCGGCGGCGACCACCGCGGCGAGGATCGCGGTGCCGACCGCCCAGCCCGCGCCGCGCCCGCCGAGCGCGCCCGCGCCCGCGACGCCGGCGACGGCGGCGAGGTGGAGCCCGCGCGCCCAGCGGATCGATCCCGCGACGCCGAAGCGCGAGGGGATGGAGCGGAGCCCGGCGCCGCGGTCGAACTCCAGGTCCTGCAGCGCGTAGAACACGTCGAACCCGGCGATCCAGGCGCCGACGCCGAGGCCGAGGACGACCGAGGAGAGCGGGGCCGTCCCGGTGAGCGCGAGCGCGACGCCGATCGGCGCGAGCGCCTGCGCCACGCCGAGCCAGAGCTGCGCGCCCCAGGTGAAGCGCTTCGCGTACGAGTAGCCGAGCAGGATGCCGAGCACCGGCAGGGAGAGCCAGCCGGTGAGCTCGGAGATGAGCGCCGCCGTGACGACGAAGAGCCCGGCGCTCCCGGCGAGGAGCGCCCAGGCGGCGCGGACGGAGACCTCTCCCGTCACGAGCTCGCGCCGGGCGGTGCGCGGGTTCTGCGCGTCCCACCAGCGGTCGGCGATGCGGTTCATCGCCATCGCCGCGGTGCGCGCCGTCACGACGGCGACCGCGACGAGCGCGAGCCGCCAGGCGTCGAGCCTCGCCCGGTCGGCGACGAGCACCACCGCCGCCGCGGCGCTC
>DASSSJ010000086.1:0-2600 GCA_035708485.1 Anaeromyxobacter sp.
GCGCCGCCACCGAGACGAGCGTCCCGCGGACGACGCCGTCGGCCGCCTGGTGGCAGACCTTGCACGGCTCCAGGATGTTCGGGCGCTGCCCCGCCCACGCCGGGCCCGCGGCGAGCGCGAGCGCGAGCGCGGCGGTGCGGAGCGCGTCCTTCCTCGTGACGATCATCCGTGTGGTCTCCCCGGGAGCGCGCCTGCGTGGCTCCGGGGGAGAGTCCGCCACGTCGCGAGCGGCCCCGTAAAGACGAATCCCTCGCTCGGGATCATCGAAGGATTCGATTCGCCGCGTCCCTTCGCCGCGGCGCGGGCTTCAGCCGAAGAGCCTCGCCGCGAGCCAGTCCTGGCCGAGCGCGAGGAGGTCCTCGTCGGCGCGGAGCGCCTGCGCGACCCGCTCCTCGTCGAGGCCGGAGCGCGCCGCGAAGCCGGGCCGCGCGACGAACTCGCGGAGCACGTCGGCGTTGTAGAGCGCCATCACGACCGCGTGGACGTCCTCGGGCGAAAGCGACATCGGCCGCGGCCGCCGCGGGTCGAGGAGCAGCCGCGCCACCCGCTCGTTCGGCCCGCGGTACGCCTCGAGACCCTGTCCGCGCATCCACTCGTCCACCGTGTGCGCCGCGGGCGCGTCGAAGCCGCCGCAGCGGTCCCTCGTCGCGTCGACGACGAGGACCTCCACCGGCGCGCCGCCCGCGCCGAGGCCGACCGCCCGCGCGAGCGGGTAGATGCGGCAGCAGGTCGGCCGGTCCTCGTACACGCCGCAGCCCTCCGGGCGGACGAACGGGCAGCGCCCGTCGGCGGAGAGCCGGATGCGGAGCGTGGGCCAGCCGGAGGCCGGGTCGATCTCGAGCTCGCCGTGGGCCGCGAGGAACGCGCCCGAGGCGAGGCCGAGGGCGCGCGAGAGCCGGACGACGTCGTAGGGGAGGAGCGTCAGCCGCTTGTCGCGGCAGCACGAGTTGAAGCAGGGGAGCCCGGCGTGGCAGCGGAAGGGGAGCGGGTCGCCCCGGCCGAGGCGGCGTCCCGGCAGCTCGCCCTCGCGCTCGATCATCCCGGCATTTCACCACGCCGGCGCGGGCGGCCCCAGACACCCTCGCGCCCGGGCCCGGCGGCGCTACGCCGGCATGTGGCGCAGGCCGCCCGCGTTCACGACGTCCCGGAAGCCCGCCCGGGCGAGGAGCCGGGCGGCGGACGCGCTCCGCAGCCCAGAGGCGCAGTACACGACGACGGGCCGCTCCTTCGGGATCTCGCCGAGCCGCTGCGCGAGCGACTGGAGCGGGATGTTCAGCGCGCCCGGGTAGGCTCCGCCGGCGTACTCGCGGGGGGTGCGCACGTCGAGGACGGTCGCGCCGCTCCCGAGGCGCTGGCGGACCGCCTCCGGCGGCGCGCGGCGCACGAGGAGGGAGCGCGCGACGACGAAGGCCACCGCCGCGCCGGCGGCGACCACCCAGGGATCGAGGCTCATGGCCGGTGAGAGCCTGGAGCGGCGGAACGGTTCGCGCCGCCTCCAGCCCGTCAGGGCTGCGCGTCGAGGAAGCGGCGGAGCGCCTCCCGGACCGATCGCTCGACGTGGGCGGGGACGGCCGTCGCCGCCCCCGCCTGCTTGCAGAGCGCCAGCGTCGAGCGCAGCGACTCGCAGCGCCCCCGGCAGGCGGCGCACGTCTTCAGGTGCTGCTCCAGCTCCGCGCAGGCGCCCGCGTCGATCTCCCCCTCGAGCCGGCGCGAGAACAGCTCGACCACGTCCTGGCACCCCGGCCCGGGCGCCGGGACGCCCTCGCCCGCGGGCCCGAGGAGCGGCGCGATCTTCTCGCGGACGGCGGTGCGGGCGCGGTGGAGCCGGCTCTTCACCGCCTCGACCGAGAGCCCCATCACCTCGGCGACCTCCGCCGCCGAGAGCCCCTCCACGTCGCGCAGCGCGAGCACCTCGCGGTACATGGGGTCGAGCTCGCCGATCGCGCTCTCGAGCGCGCGCTGGAGCTGACGGCCGGCGACGTCCTCCTCCGGGGTCCGCCGGGGGTCGGCGATCTCCGCCGCCTGCTCCGCGTGGGCCTCGAGCGAGTCGATCCGCTCGGGCGCGAACTTGGAGGTGCGCCGCTTCTTGATGCAGAAGGAGCGCGCGATGGCGTAGAGCCAGGTCGAGACGGCCGAGGTGCCGCGGAACTCGGGGATGGTCCGCGCCGCCGCGATCATCGTCTCCTGGAGCACGTCCTTCGCGTCCTCCTCGTCGCGGCACATCTTGGCGCCGAAGCGGTAGATCTGCGACTGGTGGCGCGCGAGGAGGCGCTCGAGCGCGCGGCGATCGCCGCCGCGGACGGCCTGGAGCAGATCCTGATCGGTGTCGGACATGCGCGGGGATTCCTACCGGAGCGGCGCCCCGGGAACAAGCCACCCCGCGCCGGGGCGCCGGGGCCCGAATCGTTCCGCGCCGGGCGGGCTCCAAGGGTTCGGAGGCGCGCCGCGCGCGCCGCCCGGTGCCCGATGCCCATCTACGAATACGCCTGCAACCCGTGCGGCAAGGTCTTCGAGGAGCTCGTCATCCGCCGGTCGGACGAGGACGAGATCTCCTGCCCGAGCTGCAAGAGCCGCGAGGTGAGCCGCGTCATGTCGCGGCC
>DASSSJ010000087.1:0-43707 GCA_035708485.1 Anaeromyxobacter sp.
TCGCCGATCCGGCTGTCGCGGACCCCCGTCCGACACGGGCCGCCGCCGCGCCTCGGCGAGCACACGCGAGAGGTGCTGGTGGAGGTGCTCGGGATGGAAGAGGGGGAGGTGGAGGAGCTGAGGAGGGCGGGGGTGATCTGAGAGCTCGGTTGCGTCGATCCGCGATCCCGACCTCGACCGCGACCCCGACCTCGACCGCGACCCCGACCTCGACCGCGACCCCGACCGCGACCGCGACCTCGACCTCGACCTCGACCTCGACCTCGACCTCGACCCCGACCTCGACCCCGACTCCGACCCCGACTCCGACCCCGACCCGACCCCGACTCCGACCCCGACCCCGACCCGCCCCCGACCCGACCCCGACCCGACCCCGACCCCGACCCCGACCTCGACCCCGCTTCGACCTCGACCCCGCTTCGACCTCGACCCCGACCTCGGTCCCGAACCCGATCCCCACGCCGCCGCTCAGCGCGCGGCCGCCCTCGCCGGCCGGTGGCGCGGGCTCCTCCGCTCGCCCCGCGAGCACTCGAGCTGGAGCTCGACCATCCGCCGGAACGCCCGGCACATCGGCTCGAACCGCGCGGGATCGCGCTCCAGGGCGCCGAGCGCGAGCGCGACGGCCTCGATGGTCGAGAGGTGCCCCTCCGCCGGCTCGCGCCGGAGCTCGCCGTACCCGCTCGGCCGGCCCGGCGGGATGGAAAGGCGCGGCAGCGCCGCGATCGCGGGGTTCGCCTCGAGCATCTTCTCCGCCTGGAGCCAGGTGCCGTCGACGACGACGAGCGCGCCCGGCGGCGCGGCGGCGCGCGAGGCCGCCGGCGCGCCGCCCGGGAAGAGGAGCGCCGTCCCGGGCGCCGCGAGCACCTCGCGCACGCGGGGGCAGTCCTCGAACGACATGCCCCGGTGCAGCTCCGCCCGCTCGAGCGCGACCCGGGTGAGCCACGCGGAGCAGATGGCGAGCCGCGCCTCGCGAGGGTGCTGCAGGATCACCACGCGCGTCCGCGACGGGATGGGCCCGAGCCCGGCGCACACGCAGAACGTCTCCGGGCGCAGGCAGCGGCGGCAGGTCGGGCGCACGGCGCGGGAGGAGAACATGACGGCGGGGCGGCGTCGAGCCCCGGCGCTCAGCGGCGCGCGACGAGCTCGACGAGCGCGCGGCCGCCGAGGTCGCTGGCGGTCGTCACGGAGTAGCGGACGAGCGCGGACGCGCGCAGCGCGAGCCACGGGGCGAGGTCCCAGTCCACGCCCGCGGCCCCGCCCGCCTCGAGGAGCGCGTCGAGCGGCGCCTCGCGCTCGTCCTGGTACAGGTTCCCGCGCAGGTGGAACCGGACGGTGCGGAAGAACGCCGAAGACGCGCCGACGGAGAGGGAGCGCCCCGCGAGCCAGCCGGTCTCCTCGAGGTAGCCCGCGAACAGGCCGAGCCTGCGCCGGAAGAGCCAGGCCTGCACCTCGGGCCCGAGCCAGGTCCGATCGAGCCCGGTCTCCAGGTCCCGGACGGCCGCCGCCCGCACCCGCAGCGTGAGGCCGCCTCGCGCCCAGGCGAGCGCGCCGTCGCCGCGCCGCGAGCGGCCGGGGAAGATCGCGGGCGCCGGGAGCGGGTCGCCCTCGGGGACGTCGAGCCCCACGTAGCGAAGGCCCGCCGTCAGGGAGAACCCCGCCCCGAGCCGGGCGGCGAGGTCGACGCCGGCCTCGTCGAGCGCGCCCGTCGCGCGGGCGTCGCCCCCCACGCCGAAGCGCGCCCGGGCGGTCAGGTCGAGGGCGCGCGCGAGGCCGAGCGACGCCGCCCCCTCCGCCTCGAGGCGGCTCCCGAGCTCGGGCGTGCGAACCCACGCGACGCGCGCCTCCTCGCGCAGGTACACCGTCCGCCGCGCGTGGTCGGCGGCCGCGAACACGCCGGCCGTCGCCCGCTCGACCGTCGGCGCGGTCGTGAGCGGATCCGGCATCCCGCCGCCGAAGATCCCGAGCTGCACGCGGCCGCTCCGCCAGGCAGCCTGGGCGCCGTCGATCCGCCCCGCCCCGGGCGCGTGCCGGGGCAGGATCCGGCCGGCGGCGAAGGCGAACGGGCCCGCGCGGTCGCGCGACGAGATCGCCGCCTCGCGCAGCTCGACCCAGCCCGGGTCCCCGGGCCGGAACGCCGTCTCGCCGGCGTCGGCGCCGGCGGTGCGGAGGACGCCCGCGAGCTCCACGTCCAGGCGGAGCCCGCCGAACACGGGCGCGCCGCGGATCTGCCCGTACACCCGCTCCTGGTGGCGCGCGACCGAGCCGCCGTGGAGGTAGAGCGCCGACACGGCGGCCTCGACGTCGCGGGCGCGGGCGCGCGCCGGGAGCGGCTTCGCCGTGACCTTCGCGATCGGCGCCGCCTCGATCGCGCCGCGGCGCGCCGCCGCCTCGGCATCGGCGAGCGGCGCCGGGACCGGCGCGGGAGCCGCCGCCGCCGGTCGCGCCGGCACCGCGAAGGCGTCTCCGGCCCGCAGGCCCTCCCCGGCGCAGACGGCGCTCCGGTCGGCGACCGCCTCGACGCGGCACGTCGCGGCCGGCGCGCCGCCCCGGAGGATCGCGAGCTCCTGCCCGGGCGCGAGGCCGTCCCGCGCGCCGGCGTCCAGGAACGCGCGGCCTCGCGAGGCCTCGACCACCCTGCCCTGCGCGGCGGCGGTCCGCGCCGCCACGGGCGCGAACGGCAGGGCCGTCCGCGGCGGCGCGGCCGCCAGGGCGACGGCGAGGGCGAGGAGCTCCGCCGTCATCGCCGCCTCCGGACCGGGGAGAGCTTGTCGGGGTTCTCGCTGTCGTGGCAGTTCCTGCAGTGCGACGTCTTCGGCGCGCACGACCAGTCCGTCGTCGCGATCGGCTCGACCGTCGCGTCGTGGCAGCCCAGGCACCCGATCCCGGCGTGGTTTCCGCTCGCGATCGGGAAGCAGGCCTCGTGCTCGACGAGGAACGCGCCCGCGAAGCTCCAGGTCGTGTGGCAGGACTGGCAGCGCGTCGGGAACGCCGGCGCGAGGTGGTCGGCGAGGCCCGCCGAGGCCGCGACGCGATCGGCCTCGTGGCAGGCGACGCACTCCGGGGTCGTCCGCGCGTACCCGGGCGCGAGCCGGTCGCCGTGACACTCCTCGCACGGCAGGAGCGCGTGACGCCCCTCGAGCGGGAAGTTCGTTCGCCGGTGGGCGTCCGGGTCGAAGCTCGCGCGCCACCCGCGGTCCGCGTCGTGGCACGCGTCGCAGCGCGCGCCGAGCCGGCCGTCGTGGGGATCGCGATGGCAGCCGACGCAGCCGCGCGGGAGCGCCGCGGCGAGGTCGTCGCCGTGGCAGGCCCGGCAGGCGGCGCGCCGATGGGCGCCCGCGAGCGGGAACCCGGTCCGGTCGTGGTGGAGGAACGGCTTCGGCTCCCACGTCTCGGTGGAGTGGCACCCCTCGCAGCGCGTGTCGCCCGCGGCGACGGCGGCGGCGAGCGTGCCCGGGGGCGGCTCGGGGGCGAAGGTCCGGAGCGTGCCCCGGTGCGGGTCGGCGTGGCACGCCGCGCACGCCGCGGGGACGCCGCGGTACCGGCGCGCCGGGAGCCCCGCGATCCCGGGCGCGGCCGGGTGGCACCCGTCGCAGGCGACCTTCGCGTGCCTCCCGTCGAGCCGGTACGCCGTGAACGGCGGGGCGTGCTGGAACGTCGTCTCCTTCCAGCTCCGGGCGTCGTGGCAGCGATCGCAGCGCTGCTCCGGCGCGCCGCTCCCCGGCTGCCCCTGCGCGCGCTGCGCGAGCGTCCCCGCGTGCGGGTCCTGGTGGCAGCCCTCGCACGCGAGCGGGAGCGGCTTCCAGCGCACCCCCGCCGGGCCCTCGGGCCGGTGGCACGCGCCGCAGGGCGCCTTCG
Source organism: Anaeromyxobacter sp. (assembly GCA_035708485.1). Classification (GTDB taxonomy): domain Bacteria; phylum Myxococcota; class Myxococcia; order Myxococcales; family Anaeromyxobacteraceae; genus Anaeromyxobacter. Next base: position 3,856 of record DASSSJ010000087.1, read on the forward strand.
CGTGCTTCGCCTCGAGGCGGTAGCGGCTGTCCCTCGCGTGGTCGAACCGGAGCCTCGTCCAGGAGGAGACCTCGTGGCACGCGGCGCAGCCCCTGGGCGCGAGCTGCCCGGCGTGCGTGTCGGCGTGGCAGGTCTCGCACCGGCCGAGGTCGCCCTGGATCGCGAGGAGCGCCTTCGAGAACCGCGGCTTCCGCTCGAGGCGCGCGAGCGCCTCGACCACGTCGGCCGGGACGCGCGCCTCCACGCGCGGGTCCTTCGGATGGCAGCGCGAGCAGGCGATCGCGCGGTGCGCCCCCTCGAGCGGATAGCGCGCCTTCGCGTGCTCCTCGGCGGCGTACCGGGGCGGGAGGAACCCGTCGAGCCCGTGGCAGCGGTCGCAGCGCGGGTCCGCGAGCTGGCCGAGGTGGGCGTCCGGGTGGCAGTCGGCGCAGGCGGCGAACGGGATGCCGCGCCACCTCGGCTGCCCGCCGGGCTCCGGCCCGTGGCACGCCCTGCACGCCACCTTGGCGTGGCCTGCCCGGAGCGGATAGCGCGTCCGGTCGTGCAGCGCCTGGTCGGCCTTCGCCTGCTCGGTGAGGACGCTCCAGCCGTCCGCGGTGTGGCAGGCGTCGCACCTCGGCCCGAGGCGGTTCTCGTGCGGATCCTTGTGGCAGGTGGCGTCGCACGCCGCGGGCGCGGCGAGATAGGTCCGCCGGCCCTTCGCGATCGCCTCGAGGACCTTCGGCTCCTTCACGTACCTCGGGTCGTGGCACTTCTCGCAGGCCACCTTCCGGTGCTTCCCGAGGAGGGACCAGCCCGCCTTCTCGTGATCGAAGCCGTCCTTGCCGGCCGCGCCCCAGTCCACCAGGGCGAAGTCGCGCCCCTCGTGCTCGTGGTGGCAGCGCCAGCAGTCCCGCTCCGCCTCGGGGACGCGCCCGTGGAACCCGGCGTTCCGCGCCACGCGGTCGCCGACGTCGGGGTGGCACTCGGTGCAGCGCGCGCGCGCGAGCTGCTCGCCGGCGGGGTGGCACCTCGTGCACTGCCCGAGCCCCTCGAGGGCGGCGTGCGGCCGCGCGAGCTCGCCGGGCGAGAAGACGTCCACCGCCGCGGCGGGCGCGGCGAGGAGCAGCGCGGCGGCGGCGGCGAGGCGGGTCACCGGAAGAGCCCGTACCCGAGCCAGAGGGCGACGGCGATGTGGAGCGCGATGGCGACGACGAGGAAGACCGCGAGCGAGGCGTGGAGGGTTCGCCAGCCCCCGAGGAAGGCCTTGAGCCGCATCGCGCGCGCGTCGCCGATGCCGGAGCGGCGCCGGGTCGAGTGCACCACGCCGTACAGGAAGCGGCCGACGAGGCCGGTGGAGACGACCACGAACAGCGCGGCCGCCGTGCCGGTGGCGAGGAGGTTGCGCGACTGGAACGCCGCGTGGAAGGCGATCACGCAGGGGGCCATGAACCCGACGAACACGTGGAAGTGGAGCCACGTGCGGATCCGGCCGGCGCCGCCCAGCAGCGCGAGCCGCTTGCGCGCCGCGTAGAGGAAGTTCGAGAGGAGGAAGACCGTCGCGGCGATCCCGATCCCGTGCCCCACCGCGCCCGCGGGCTTGAGCGCGGCGTGGAGCGGCGAGCGGAGCCGCTCGAGCCGCTCGAGCGGGTAGTACGCGCGCCCGTGCCAGGCGAGGGCCGCGAGGAGCGCCGCGCCCGCGGCGAAGAGGGCCGCGAGGAGGAGGCGCTCGCGCGTCCGCGTCCCGCGCGACGCCCCCGTGCCCGGGGCCGGGGCCTCGCCGTGGAACCGGCGGAGCGACACGCCGGCGCGCCCGAGGAGGTCGAGCGGCAGCTCGCCGCCGGCGCAGACGACGACGTCGTCGTTCGGGACGGACCGCTCCCCCTCCGGGCACCGCAGGCGCACGTCGCGGTCGCCGATCGCGACCACCTCCGTCGAGGCGAGCAGCCGCAGCCGCCCCGCCGCGGCGAGCGCCTCGGCCTTCGCGCGGTTCGCCTGGCGGACGCCGGAGATCTCCGGACGGCGGAACGCGACGGCGACCTCGGCGCAGCCGCCCTCCTCGACGAGCTGGGCGGCGGCCTCGAGCCCCGAGTCGCCGGCGCCGACGACGAGCACGCGGCGGCCCGCGTACTGCTCCGGCTCGCCGAGCCGGTAGACGACCTTCCCGAGCTCCTCCCCGGCGACGCCGAGCTTCCGGGGCGTGCCGCGCCGGCCGATCGCGAGGACCACCTTGCGCGCGCGGACGGGGCCGCGCTCCGTCAGGACGCTGAACCCCCCGTCCTCGCCCTCGAGCCCGGTGACCCGGACGCGCTCCTCGACGGCGATCCTGCCGCGCTCCGCGATCCGCGCGATCGCGTCGAGCAGCTCCTCCCGCGTGATGCGACGCTTCGCCAGCCGCCCTCCGTACGGGAGCGTCACCGGCTCGGTCATGACGACCTTGCGCCGCGGGTAGTGCGCGATCGAGCCGCCGAAGACGTCCTGCTCGAGCACGCGGAACGTGAGCCCGGCCTGGCGGGCGCCCAGCGCGGTCGCGATCCCCGCCGGGCCCGCGCCGACGATCGCGAGGTCCACGACGCCCTCCGGCGCCGGGCCGAGGCGCGCGAGGGCGTCGGCCAGGTGGTCGGCGACCTCGAGCCCCTGGCGCATGGCGTTGCGCACGAGCCCCATCCCGCCCAGCTCGCCCACGACGTGCACGCCCGGGCGCGAGGTCTCGAACTCGGGGGAGAGCTCGGGCAGGTCCACGCCGCGCCGCGCCGTCCCGAAGACGAGCGCGATCGCCTCGACCGGGCACTCCGCGGCGCAGCGGCCGTGGCCGATGCACGCCCCGGCGTGCACGAGCTCGCCGTGCCCCCGCACCATGCCGATCACGTCTCCCTCGGGGCAGGCGGCGACGCAGGCGAGGCTGCCGATGCATCGCTCGGGGTCGAAGACGGGGTGCAGGGAGCGCGGGAGGTCGCGGCCGAGCGCGACGTTCTCCGCGAGCGCGGCCTCGCCGGCGCGGGCGCGCGACCGCCGGCGCACGACCTGCCAGGCGCCCGCCGCGGCGGAGGCGGCGACGGCGGCGGACGCGGCGGCGAGAGATCCGAGGTCCATGCTCGAGGCGCGCGAGGCACGCGCCCCCGACGCACCGGCGACTGTCTCATCGCGCCCGGGTCGGCCCCTTGCGGCCGGTCAAACCCGGGCTCGCCGCCTTTTGGGGCATCGCCCCGCGGCCTCGCCGCGCGCCCGGCGCGGCCACCGCCGACCCGCTTAGATCCCGGCGTCAGGAGGACGCGATGCGCGACAAGCTGCTGCTGTCCGACGCGGAGTGGCGGGCGCGGCTCACGCCGGAGGAGTACGAGGTCCTGCGCGGCCAGGGCACCGAGCGCGCGTGGACGGGCTGCTTCGTCGGGACGAAGGAGCCCGGGACGTACGTGTGCGCCGGCTGCGGGAACCCGCTCTTCCGCTCGGGCGAGAAGTTCGAGTCGGGCACGGGCTGGCCGTCGTTCACCGTGCCGATCTCTCCCGACGCGCTGACCGAGCACGGGGATCACTCCTACGGCATGCGCCGCACCGAGGTCCGCTGCGCCCGCTGCGACGGGCACCTCGGCCACGTCTTCCCGGACGGTCCGCCGCCGACCGGGCTGCGGTACTGCATCAACTCGGTCGCGCTCCGGCACGTGGCGGACGGGGCGCCGCTCGACGCGGGCGCGGGGGGCGAGGGCTAGCTCGCGGACGACCTGGGGCGCGTCGGGGCCGCCGCGGGCACGACCCCGCGGGGGAGCGGCTCGGTCTGCTAGACTCGCGCGCTCTCCACCTTCTCCGCCGGGTGATCCCATGGCCGACCTCGTCCTCACGCTCATCGGTCCCGACCGCCCCGGCCTCGTCGAGGCCGTCGCCGACCCGATCGCCGCCCATGGCGGGAACTGGCTCGAGAGCCGGATGGCCCACCTCGCCGGCCAGTTCGCCGGGATCCTGCGGGTGGAGGTCCCGGAGGAGAACGCGGCCGCCCTCGCGGAGGCGCTCCGGCGCCTCGACACCCGCGGCCTGCACGTCACCGTCCAGCGCGGCCCCCGTCCCGCGGCGGTCCCGCGGCGCACGCTCGTCGTGGACCTCGTCGGCCTCGACCGGCCGGGCATCGTGCGCGAGATCTCGCACGTGCTCGCGGAGCGCGGCGTGAACATCGAGGAGCTCGTCACCGACCGCACGCAGGCGCCGATGTCCGCCGAGCTCCTCTTCCGCTCGCGGGCCCGGGTGAACGTGCCCGAGGGGCTGGACGCGGCCGAGCTGCGCGCGCGGCTCGAGAAGCTCGCGGAGGACCTCATGGTGCAGGTGAAGCTCGCCGAGCCCGAGGACCGCGGCTAGGTGACGGGGCGGGGCACGAGGTCGCGCGCGTGAGCCTGCTCCTCCTCGCGGCGGTCGCGACGGCGGCGGGCGTGATCGCCGCGCTGCTCGTCGGCTCCGGGCGGAGGGCCCGCGGTCCCGGCCCGCGCGGCGAGCCCGCCGCCGCCGGCACCGACCTCGGCTTCCTGCGCGCGCGGGGCGCCGCCGGGCTGGAGCGCCTCCTGGTCGCGCTCCTCGGCGAGCTCGGGTTCACCAGCGAGCGCACCGACCGCGGCGCGCGCACCGTCGACGTGTACGCGCTCGACCCGACGCCGATCCGGGGCGGACGGGCGTACGTCCGCGGCGTGCTCGCCGAGCCCGGCGAGGCGGTGTCCGGCGACGACGTGCGGGCCGCGCTCGATCTCGCCCGCGCGGAGGCGATCGGGAAGGTGCTGCTCGTGACGGACGGGCGCTTCTCCGCCGAGGCGCGCGAGGCGGCGCGGGATCAGCCGATCGAGCTCCTGGACGGGGACGCGCTCGCGGCGCTCGTCCGCAGGCACCTCCCGCAGGTCTGGGCGACGCGGACGGTCTGACGGCGGGCCCCGGCCGCCCCGGCCCCGAGCCCGAGCCCGGCAGCTCCGGGCGCGGGAGCGGGGGTCGCGGGATCGACGGCGAGCGCCGCCGTCAGTCCTGCATTCGCCGGAGCACCTCGTCCCTGCGCCCCTGCGCGATGAGGCGGTCGTTCTTGCGCGCCTCGGCGAAGCCGAGCCAGGTGAAGTACCCGACGATGCCCAGCATCAGGACGATCGGGATGTTGTCCGGCAGCGAGACGATCGCCCAGACGTTCTCGAGGGCTTCCATGGCGCTCTCCTTCCCGGCGGAGCCCCGGCCCTCGCCGGGCCGGGTGCCGCTTCCTCGCCCGCGCTACGCGGGCACGCGCGCGCCGCCCGCCGCCCTGCGCGCCGCGCGCCGGCGCATCCCCCGCTGCATGTAGGCGTACCCGACGAGCAGGAACGCGACGATCGGCGACGCCGCCGCGGCGGCCGCCACGAAGCCGTGGGCGAACAGGACGCGCACGGCGGCGGCGGCGGCCGCGGTGAGGAAGTCCGCGCGGAGGACGAAGGCGACGACGGCGGCGCTCAGCGCGAGCGCCAGCGCCGTCGCCATCGCGAACAGGGCCGCGGGGCGCATCACATCGTCGCCTTCTCGGTGCCGTCGAAGGAGAAGGTCGCGCTGGCGCCCTTCCCCGCCGCGACCGTCACCTCGATCGTCTTCGTCCCGTACGTCTCGTGCCACGCCTCGAGCGTGTAGGTGCCCGGCGGGACGTTGTCGATCTTGAAGGCGCCGTCGTCGCCGGTGACGGCCTGGAAGGCGTTCCGGTTCACGCCGATGTACGCGCGCATCCAGGGGTGGACGTCGCAGCGCCAGCGGATCACGCCGTCCTTGCTCGCGACGTGCGTGATGGGCTTCGCGGACGCGTCCGGCATCCCCTTGTTGAAGAGGGTCGCCTTGCCGAGGAAGGTGTGCACGTTGTGCAGGATGGGGTCGGTGTTCTTCGCCACCACCTTCTGGCCGACGACCGCGGTCGCCACGCGCGGCCGGTAGGTGCAGCCCACCTGGTCGATGACCACCTCCGGCGCGCCCTCGGCCGCGGCGGCGTCGGGCGCTCCCTTCACGACGTGGACCCAGACGTTGACGAGCTTCCTGTTCTTCACGATCACCGCCTCGTCCACGGCGGGCGTCTTCGCGCAGAAGGCCTCCTGGCTCCGGTCGAGCTTCTGCATCACCGGCGCCGTCCCGGTGAAGTCCACCGAGCCGGTGATGGCCTCGGCCCAGGCGATCGAGGGGAGGACGGCGATCACGGCGAGCACGTTCCTTGCGAGCATCGGCTTTCTCCTCACGGGGTTGGGGACGACGGCGGGTGCGACAACGCTGAGAGCGACGGCTGTTGCGACGACGCGGAGGGCGGCGGCCGCTGCGGCGACGCGGCGAGCGGCTGCTGCGACACCGCGGAGAGCTCGAGCCCAGGCTCCCCGAGGTGCATGAGCAGGTCGCGCAGCGCGTCCATCTGCGCCTGCTTGTCCTTCCCGAAGGCGCGGTGCGGCGCGGGCGCGTCGGGCTCCATGTCCCAGAACGACGGCATGCGCGTCCCCTCCATGAGCGCGTTGGGATCGCGCAGCCACAGCGGGATCCACTCCGGCCGCAGCCGCTGCCGCGCCAGCGTGAAGTCCGGCGCCGCCGAGCGCGGGTCCTGCCTGGGGCGGAGCTTCCCGACCACGTGGCACTTCGTGCACTGGAGCGCGCGGAAGAGCTCCTTCGCCTCCCGCGCGCGCTCCGGGGCGAGGGGCGGGAGGTCCACCGTCACGTACGGGAAGCTCGTGCGCGACGCGGAGGCGAAGTACTTCACGAGCGTCGCGGCGTCCTCGTCGGAGAAGTGGAAGGTCGGCATCCGGACCTCGAGCCACGGCCGCAGCGGGACCGGCTGCTTCAGGAAGGCGTAGAGCCACTGCGGCTGCACCTTCGCCCCCTCGCCGGTGAGGATCGGCGGCGCCCAGCTCTGGGTCTCCTCGTCGTAGAGGTCGCGGATCACGCCGCCGCGCCGCTCCACCTCGTGGCAGTTCCGGCAGCCGTTCCAGAAGACGAGCCGCTCGCCCGTCAGCACCGCGAGCCCGGGGCCGTCGAGGCCGGGGACGATCTCGCGGGGGACGCGGTCGCGCTCGCCGGTCTGCCCCTTGAGGAAGGTGAGCAGCGCGAGCGCCTCCGCGTCGGTGAAGTCGAACTGCGGCATCCGGGTCTCCACGAGCTCGTACGCGTAGATGCGGGGCGTGTGGAGCTTGGTCCACACCCAGCTCGCGTAGGTCTCGCGGTGGCGCGGGTCCTCCGTGAAGTAGCGGACGTCGCCGTAGTCGAGCAGCTTCGGGTCCTTGCGCCCGTGCTCGGAGAGGTCGGTGCCGATCTTCTGGGCCGTCTCGAAGCCCGCGATCTCGTGGCAGCCGTAGCAGCCGTACTTCGCGACGAGGGGCCGCCCCTCGCGCGCGAGCGCCTCGAGGTCGGCGCGGGCGTCCGGCGCGTACCGCGGCGGCGCGGGCGGGACCCCCTCGCCCCGCAGCGTGACGAGCCAGGCCGCGACGTCCGCCGCCTCCTCGTCGGTGAGGCGGAGGTCCGGCATCTTGGTGTCGCTCCACTGCGCGCGCGGGTTCTTGATCCACGCGTAGAGCCAGCGCGGGTCGGCCTTGTCCCCGACGTTCCAGAGATTCGGCGCGTGGTCCCTCGTCTCGCTCGCCTCGCCGTGCCGGGCGGCGGACCCCCGCTCGTACACGTGGCAGGCGCGGCAGCCCACCGTCTCGAAGACCCGCTTGCCGCGCTCGGCCGACCCGGGGCGCGAGGGCGGCGCCGGCAGGCTCGCCGGGCGCGAGGAGACCCAGAGGTAGGCGGCGATGCGGGGGACCTCCTCCGCGCGCAGCTTCGCGTGGCGCTCGCGGGCCTGCTCCACCGTCTCGGCCGCGACGCGGGGCACGCTCGCGCCGTCCACCGCGCCGGGCCAGAAGTTCGGCATGCGCGTGGCCGGCCGCCAGGCGCGCGGGTTCGCGATCCACGCCTCGAGCCAGCCCGGGCCCGTCTTCGAGGCGATGCTGGCGAGCGTCGGCCCGCGGCGCGGCAGGTCGTTGTAGCCGTCGGTGGGGTGACAGCCCCAGCACCCCATCTCGACGAACAGCTTCTTCCCGCGCGTGAGCAGCGGCGCGCGGTTCACCGTCAGCTGCTCGCGGTGGCACTTCTCGCACTTCGCCTCGACGAACGCGCCGGGGAACCTCCGCCCCATCACCCGCACCTCGTCCGTGAGCGGGTCGTTCCAGTGGTGGTCGTCCGCGCCGTGCTGGAAGTCGCGGTGCATGACACCCTTGGTCTGCGCGCCCTCGCCCCCGTGGCAGACGGTGCAGCCGAACTTCTCGGGCGGGTGCGACGAGGCGAGCAGCTCGTGGCGGCGCGGGTGCGTGCGGAAGACGAGCTTCACGTCGTACGGATCCGCGGCCCGCGCCTCCTCGAACGCCCTCACCACCTCCGGCGCGGCGCACGCGACCGCCGCCCGCTCCAGGACCTCGCCGGGCGGGGACCCGTGCTCGAAGTCCTGCACGCGCGGCGCGCGCGGCGCGGCGACCACCGGCGCGCCGGCCGCGTCGCGGAACGCGAACCGCGCCGGCGCGAGCGGCCGCTGCCCGACGCCGCAGTAGGCGTCGGTCATCGAGAGCCACGCCCGGTAGGTCTCCACCGGCCGGCACTCGGTCGCCTTCGCCGGGTCGGCGGGGGGCGGCGGCGCGACGACCGGGTTGCCGCCGATCGGGATCGCCGCCGAGGGCACCGGGACCTCCTCGCAGATCTTCTCCTGGACGGCCCGGTAGGCGGAGACGACCTCCGGGTCGACCGCGTAGCGGACGCGGAAGTCGGTCTCCTTCATCTCCGCCGCGCGCGCCTCCAGCACCTCGGCCGGCGTGGAGAACCCCGCCCGGTCGATCGCCATGTGGCAGTTCTGGCAGCGGTCCACCGTGTCGCCGCCCCAGGAGTTCGGGAGCCTCGGGATCCAGGTCTGCTCGAGCGACGGCAGCCTCCCCGGGAACGCCTCGTACGCGGCGAGCTTCTTCCTGAGCTCCTCCACGGGCGCGAGCAACGCGTCGAGCCGGGCCTGCGCCTCGGTCACGCGCCGCTCGAACGCGAGGCGCTGGTCCGTCGCCGCCTCGCGCGACCGGCGCGCCCGCTCGAACGCCTGCGCCCTCGCGGCGATCTCCTTCCGCTTCGCCGCGAGCTCCAGCTGGTGGTCCACCTCCTCCGTGGAGCCCTCGTGCCGGGCCTCGCGGACGAGGTAGTAGATCGCGTCCGCCTCGGACTTCTCGAAGCCGAGGTACAGCTTCGCGTCCGCCTCCTCCTGGATCGCGCGGCGCTCGGCGCGCACCACGGCCTCGTAGGCGGCGCGCTGCTCGGGCGTGCCGCCCGTCGCGGCCCTCGCGGCCTCGAGCTCGGCGCGGGCCGCCTCGAGCCGCGCCCTCGCGTCGGGCGCCTCGAGCCGCTTCTCCGCGCGCGCCAGCTCCGCGCGCAGGTGCCGCTCGGACAGCGCGAAGAACTCGCGCTGGTAGTCCTTCCACGGCCGGCGCGGGCCGACCTCGTCCCAGATCGCCCATGCGGTGGAGAGCGCGATGAGCGCCGCGAGCACGGCGAACGGGCGCTTCAGGCTGACCTGCTCGAGCGGCTTCGGGTCCACGCGCGCCTCAGACGTTCAGGACGTTGGGGATGACGAGGACGTACTTCACGTTGAGCGCGAGGCGCAGGGCGATCTTCACCACCACGCCCGCCATCATCATGAAGAGCGCCGCCACCACCGCGTAGCGGACCGGACCGAGCTCGCGCAGCGCCGGCGCGTCGCGCTTCCAGCGCCAGACCGCGAGCGGGATCCCGACGAGCCAGCCGCCGACGCAGGCGAGGCCGAAGAGCATCGCGCCCGTGACGGAGCGGATGCCGAGCAGGTACGGCAGGTCCACGTTCGTCAGCGGGACCACCTTGTGCGGATCCCAGTACTCCCACGGCATGAAGAGGTTCCAGCCGGGGCCGCGCAGGAAGACGCCGATCACGATCGTCCCGATCCACAGGCCGACGAAGCCGACCAGGAACGTCCCGATCGCGAACCTCCGCTCCGACCAGGTGTAGTACCCGTTGCCCCTCGGGTTCGGGTCCACGTACGGGATCACCATCAGGCCGACGATGATGAGGCCGGGCAGCACGACGCCCGCGATCCACGGGTCGAAGTAGACGAGCAGCTCCTGCAGCCCGAGGAAGTACCAGGGCGCCTTCGACGGGTTCGGGGTCTTGTTGGGATCGGCCGGCTCCTCGAGCGGCGCGTCGATCCCGACGCTCCAGATCATGAGGATGAGGACGAGGACGCAGCCCGCGATGAACTCGGCGCGGACGAAGTAGGGCCAGCTGTGGAGCTTGTCCTGGAGCGCGGGGGCGGCGGCCCTCGCCGCGCCCGGCGGGGCGGGCGGCGGCTCCGGGGAGCGGGCGGCGGGGGCGGGAGCGTTCGTGGCCATGGGCGGGGGGCGAGCTAGAGCGGGCCGGAGATCCCGCCGTCCTTCCGGACGCGCCAGAAGTGCAGCATCATGAGCATCGACGCCGCGAGCGGGAGGACGATGCAGTGCAGGACGTAGAACCGCAGCAGCGTCGGCGCGCCGACGACCGTGCCGGCGGTGAGGAGCGCGCGGGCGTCGTAGCGCGCGGTCGCGCCGAGCTCCGGCCCGAGCGGCCCCTCGTGCCCGACGAGCGGCGTGGCCCGCGCCATGTTCGTGCCCACCGTGACCGCCCAGATCGCGAGCTGGTCCCACGGGAGGAGGTAGCCGGTGAAGGAGAGGAGGAGCGTCAGCGTGAGCAGCACGACGCCGACGACCCAGTTGAACTCGCGGGGCGGCTTGTAGCTCCCGGTCATGAAGACCCGGAACATGTGCAGCCAGATGTAGATGACCATCCCATGCGCCGCCCAGCGGTGCATGTTGCGCATGATCATCCCGTACGGAACGTCGAAGTCGAGGTACTTCACGTCCCAGTACGCGTACTCGCCGGTGGGGCGGTAGTAGAACATCAGCACCACGCCCGTCACGACGGTCACGAGGTAGAGGAGGAACGTGAGCCCGCCCGCGCACCACGTGAACCGGAACCGGACGGCGTGCCGCCGGATCTTGGAGGGGTGCAGGTGCAGCCAGACGTTGGCCGCCACCTGCAGGACCCGGTTGCGCGACGTGTCCGCGTAGCCGTGCCGGAACACCGAGCGCCAGAGCTGGCTCTCGGTCACGAGGGAGAGGAGCGGCCTCCTGGGCGGGACGAGCTCGGCCACGTCGGCCTCCAGGGGCGGGCTACGCGCCCGTCCAGCGCAGGTACGACTGCGGGTCGTCCCACTGCCCCAGCTCGTGGCGGAAGCGCTGCGCCGTGTCGACGAGCAGCTGCCCGTCGTCGGCGAGCGCGATCTTGACGCGCTCGAGCGGCCGCGGCGTGGGCCCCTCGAAGTTGACCCCGTCCATCGTGTACCCCGAGCCGTGGCACGGGCACTTGAACTTCCCCTCCGCGCCGAGCCAGCGCGGCGTGCACCCGAGGTGCGTGCAGATCCCGAGGAGCGCGTAGAGCTCCCGCTCCGTCCGCACGATCCAGACGCGCTTCTCCTTCATCCACTTCTCGGAGACCTCGCCGACGATGTAGTCGGAGGGATAGCCGGCCTTGAACGCGGTGGGCGGCTCGAACAGGACGCGCGGGAACATCATCCGCGCCATCGCCGCCCCCGCGCAGAGGAGGCAGCCGGCGACCGCGCCCGTCGCGGCCGCGGAGGTGAAGTCGCGCCGGCACCACAGCTTGTCGCCGCGCGCGGGCGGCTCGGCCACCTGGACGATGCCGGTCTTCGCGTCTGCCGTCTTCGCGTCGGCCACTCGGTGCTCCTCGGGAAGGGGGCTCGCGCCCCGTCATTCCCAGATCCGTGCCACGCCGATCGCCGCCGCAAACCCGCGTGAACCGCGGACGCCGGCGGCGCGCCGCCCGTGCGGCCCGCCCCGGCGGCTGCCATTTCGGCTTGCGCGTCATCAAGGGGCGCCGATCGCGCGGGGGCTCAGCGGGTTCGCCGGCGGGCCGGACCTGACACCTTGGCAGATCGCGCGCCGCCGCGCCGGCGGCTCGGCACGCCGCCGCCCGCGGGGAGCGGCGCCGCGCGGCGCGCCGGGCCGGGCGGGCGCGAGCCCGGAGAGGAGCGCCTCGGCGGCCTCGCCCTCCGCGCGCGGCGGGCGCTTCCCGTCGAGCAGCACGCGGAAGCGGTACGTCACCTCGGGCCGCCCGGGCGTGGCGCAACGCACCCGGACGTCGCCGAACAGCGCGCTCACCACCGCGCCGTCGCAGCGCGGGTCGCCCTCGCCGAGCGCGACGAGCACGTCGAACACCGACGGCCCCGCGGGGAGGGGCCGGTGCGCCATCGCGGCCGCGATCCCCTTCCGCACGTCGGACCCGTCGAACCGCGCCTGGAGCCAGGACGTGGTGAGGGCGAGCGCGGCGACGAGCGCGATCGCGACCGCGAGGCGAGGCGCGCGGGAGGTCACCTCGCCGCCTTCCCGGCCTTCGCGTGCGGCTTCAGCTCCGCCTCGAACGCCTCGAGATCGCCGCTCCCGCGGAAGTCGGAGATCGCGATCAGCACCTCCGCGCCGCAGGTCCGGCAGCCCTTCCCCATGAGGCGCTGCCACGGACGATCGCAGCGGTATCCCTCGTGCTCGAGGTGCGGGGCGAGCGCCCGCGCGTACTCCCTCGCGGTCCGGACGACGGTGGTGGGCATGGCTCGGGCCTCCGGGCGGGGGATCACGTGGACCGCTCGGGCGCGGCGGCCGCGGGCGCCGGCGCGGCGGGACCGCCCCCCGCCCGCCGCGGGATGGCGCCGACGTTCGCGCGCAGCCAGGCGGGCACCTGGTCGCGGCGGAACACGAAGATCGCGTCGTAGGGGCAGGCCTTCTCGCACTCGCGGCAGCCCGTGCACTTCGGCTCCTCCACCCGCATGACGCCGAAGTGGGTGGGATCCGGATCGACGCCGGGCTCCAGCTGGAGGCAGTCGAACGGGCAGTGCTCCGCGCACTTGTCGCACCCGGTGCAGGCGAGCTCGTCCACGAACGCGAGGGGTCGCTGCGGCTTCTTGAGCATCGCGGTGAGCGCGCCGCGATCGTCGTAGATCGCCTCCGCCGGACACACGACCCCGCACGCGCCGCAGTCCACGCAGAGCACCGGGTCGATCACGTGGAGGAGCTTCCGCGCGCCGGTGATCGCCTCGGTCGGACAGCGGTTCGTGCACGCGGTGCAGCCGATGCACGTCTCGACGATGAAGTACGCCAAGGCTACCTCCTCGCGGCCGCGGTCTCGGCCTGGGCCTGCTTCTCGACGGAGAGGACGAACTGCACGAGGTCCCAGCGCTGCGCGTCGCTCAGGTTGTCGAGGAAGGAGGGCATCGGCGTGCCGTCCATCCCCGTGACCAGGGTGCGGAAGACGTCGGCCGGGCGCGGGCCGCACTTGAAGTCGGCCTGCCTCGAGAAGTCCGCCGGGCGGACGGGGAGCTCGCTGTCGTACTTGAGCGTCGCCGCGGAGGGACCGTCGCCGCGACCCTTCTCGCCGTGGCACTTCCAGCAGCCGACCGTCTTGTAGAGCGCGGCGCCGCGCGCGGCGCCCTCGGACGAGAACCCGGGCTGCGGCGGGATCGCGATGGGCGGCGGGACCTCCTCCTCCTTCCAGCGGGTGGAGAGGGTCTTCACGAAGGCGATCACCGCCCAGACCTCGCGGTCGCTCAGGAACGCGAAGGACGGCATCCCGACCTGGGACTTGAAGCCGCGCCGCACGGCGCGGAACAGGTCCTCGTCGCGCGGGAGCGAGCCGGACGGCGTGTGGCGGCAGAGGAACTGGGCGACCACGAAGTCGCGCGGCGGGATGGGGATGAGCTTCCCCTCGCGGCCGTCGCCCTCCCCCTTCGCGCCGTGGCAGCCGACGCACGCGCCGCGGAAGACGCGCTCGCCCAGCGCGAGCAGCTCGGGGCTCGCCGGCGGCGCCGCCGGCGGCGGCTGGTCCCACGGCGTGAAGGTGCGCGCGCCGGGCGCCTGGGCGGGGGCCGGCCCCGCGGCGGCCGGGCGCGGGGCGAGCGCGGCCGACAGCGCCGCGAGGAGCAGGAGGGGCGCCGCCGCCGGGCCGCCGGGGCGGGCGCGGGATCTCACTTGGGGTGACATGTGCGGCACAGCTCCTCCCTCACCGTCGCGTCGAACTGCCAGAGGTACCGGGCCTGGGCGGCGTGCGGGTTGTGGCAGCCGGAGCAGGCCAGCTCGACGCCGGGCTTGATCGGGTGCGGCCGCCCGCGCAGCGGGTGGCCGTCCCCGTAGACGAACCCGAGCACCACGTGCCGCCCCTCGGCCTTCTCGGTGTGGCAGTTCGTGCAGAGGTCGAAGATCGGCTTCTTGAGCCAGAAGAGGTTCTCGGACCCGTGGGGATCGTGGCAGGTCGTGCAGCGCCCCGCCGCGGCGGGGCCGTGGCGCCACGCCTTGCGCATCATCTGGCCCTGGACGTCGAAGTGGCAGCGGAAGCAGGTCTCCTGGATGGGCCACGCCACGGCGTAGCGCTGCGGCGCGGAGGCCGCGTCGTGGCACATGAGGCAGCGCCGCTGCCCGACGGGCCCGTGCTGCCGCTCGCGCGCGGTGACGTCGGCGTGGCACGCCGCGCACGCGCCGTCCGGCACCTCGGCGTCCGCCGCGAGGCCCCGCGCGCCGTCCATGTCGTGGCAGCGGGCGCAGCGCGCCTCGACCTCGGCGCGGTGCACCGTCCCGGCGCCGAAGCCGGCGAGGTCGGCGCCGACGAGGACGCCCGTCGTCACGTACCTCACGATCGTCACCACGGCCTCGCCCGAGCCGTCCCGCACCGCCACGCGGTTCTCGCCGGGCGCGAGGGGGATCCGGCAGTGCGCCACCCCCTGCCGCCTCCCGCCCGTCGCGCAGGGGCGCGGCGCGCCCGCGCCGGCGGAGATCGTGGCGTCCGGGCCGGCCTCGGCCACCACCCGCACCGCGTCGCGGACCGTCTGCGCCCCGGGGCCGGGCGCGAGGATCTCCGGCGCGGCGAGCACGGCGGCGGCGGCGAGGGAGGCGGCGCTCACCGCGGGTTCTCCTGCCTCACCACGCGGTCGTAGCGCCGCTCGACGTGGCAGCCCGGCCAGCAGCGGCCGCCGGTCTCGGTCTTCGCGTAGTTGAGCTTGAACTCCCAGCTGCCGAACTGCGTCGAGGTCCGGACGTGCTTCGCGTTCGGGCTCGCGTGGAAGTCGTGGCAGTCGCGGCAGGTGCGCCCCTTGTCGGGCTTGTTGGTGTGCTTGAAGTGGAGGTTCTCGTCGCCGTTCCGGAAGCCGGTGGTCCCGGCGCGGACGAGCCGGTCGCCCTCGGGCAGCTTCGCCCAGTCGATCCGGTCCTGCCGGGCGGCGGCGGCGGGGGCCTCCACCTTCTGCGTCTCGAGGAGCCGGCGGTCGTGGCAGCGGAAGCAGAGCCCGTAGGTCTCGCCCTTCGCGTAGGGCCAGTAGAACTCGGGCGGGAACGAGCCGCGCAGCATGCGGAACTCGTTCGTGCCGTGCGGCTCGTGGCAGTGGTTGCACATGCCCTCGCGGACCGGGCCGTGGCGGAGCTCCGTCTCGGGGTGCCGGGCGAGCCACCCCTTCATGTCGAGGAGCGCCCGGTCCTGGGCCTTCACCGGTTTGTCGTGGCAGCCGAGGCACACGTTCGCGGGCGGCCACTGCTTGAGCCGCCGCTCGTGATCGGACTGGTGCGCGTCGTGGCAGGCGACGCACACGAGCGGGTTCTCCCTCGGGTCGAGCGCGCCGTGGCGCGTGGCGCTCGTCGCGTCCTGGATCCGCTTCGAGGGGTGGCACTGCGTGCAGGTCTGGAACACCGGCAGCCGGAGCCGGGCGTGGTGGTCGGACGCGTGGGGGTCGTGGCAGTAGAGGCACAGCCCCTGCTCGACGGGATCGTGCCGGACCTTCTGCGTGTAGCGCGGCCCGTGGCACTGCCGGCACATCTCCCGGCCCTCCGCCTGCCAGCCGAAGACGTGCTCGCGGTCCGACGCCGGCGCGTGGCACCCGAGGCAGAGGCCGTTCTTCACCGGCGGGTGGACCACCGCCTTTCCCGCGGCGAGCCCGCCGTGGCAGGCGAGGCAGTCGTCGCCGGGACCCGCGGGGCGGCGCCGCTCCGCGCCGCGCGCCGGCGCGGCGAGCGCGACGAGGAGCGCCAGCGCGGCGCGGCTCACTTCGCGTGGCAGCCGAGGCACAGCTCGCTCCGGGCCTTGGGGAGGCGCAGGAAGGGTCGGTGGGGGGTGCCGTGCGGATCGTGGCAGGAGGCGCACTCGACGCCGGCGCCGCCGGCCGGCAGGACGAAGCCGCTCCGATCCGAGAAGAGCTTCAGGCCGCGCAGGCGCGGATCGGCCTGCCAGTCGTCCGTGCCGAGCGGGCTCGCGCGCGGCCCGTACAGCCGGTACCCGCCGGAGCCGAGCGGGTACGGGACGCCGACGGGGTGGTTCCCCATCACCCGCCCCGCCCATCCGTCGGGGATCGCGAGGTACGCGTCGCCCGGCGCGTCGCGGCGGTGCCGGTCGGCGGCCACCTCGTCGCCGCGCAGCGAGGTGGAGGAGGGGCGGAACGGGATGGCGATCCGCGAGACCGTCGAGTCGTGGCACGACAGGCAGCGGAGGGTCGAGCCGGCGAACCGCAGCGGCAGGGGCTGGCCGTGGGGATCGGCGCGCACGTCGAGGGCGGCCGCCTGCGGCGGCGCGTCGGGCGCCCAGCGGGGCGGCGGCGCCGCGGCGCCCGGCAGCCGGTTCGGGACGTGGCAGAACTGGCACAGGTCGATCGCCGCGTCCGGCGCGTGCGCCCCCGGGCCGAAGAAGTTGTGCCTCGACGCGTCGAGCAGGCTCGCGCGCGGCGGTGGCGGCGCGGCGAGGGCGGCGACCACGAGGAGGCGGGCGGCGGCGGTCATCGCGGCGCTCAGGGGTTCGGCGGCAGGTACACGGTCTTCACGCCGTCCATGGCGTCGCGGCCATGGCAGGACAGGAAGCAGTAGGGCCGGTTGCCGGGCGTGCGCCCGTAGCGGGGCAGGGCGGGGCGGTCGCCGTAGTACGGATCCGGGCCGGGGAAGGGGCGGACGTTCGGCGCGAAGTTGACGAGGTGCGTGTCGGTGCCGAGGACGTTGCGGTAGTCGGTGTTCGCCGCCTGGACGTTCGAGTGGACGTTGTAATGGCACTCGTGGCAGGCCGCGTTCGTGCGGTCGACGAGGTGGACCTGGTGCAGGTTGTCCCGCCCCGCGCCGACGCCGCCCTGCTGGAAGAAGTTGCTGCGGTTCACCGAGACGCCGCGCAGCCGCCGCTCGTCGTGGCAGAGGAAGCAGAGCGCGAAGTTCGACGGCGAGTACCCGCCGAAGGGCGCGCCCCCCGGGGTCCCCACCTGCGTCGAGTAGCTGGCGCGGAGCAGCCGGGCGTTGGACGAGCCGTGCGGCCCCTTCGGCCCCGAAGGCGAGCCGCGGGCGCTGCCCGGCGTGTCGGCGGTCGCCTCGTTGTTGTGGCAGTCCGAGCACAGCACCGTCGAGAAGCGGTTGAGCCGGTTCCCCTGCCAGTCGTTCCCGCGGAGCTGGCCGTCCGGCGCGTCGTCCACGTTGTTCAGGTACGTGGACTGGTTCCGCCCCGGCTCCGGCACCGGATGGAACGAGTCGTTGGTCGGCTGGAACTCGAGCCGCTTGTTCGACCCGCCCGGCGGGCGGGTGGGCGCGGGCGGCACGAACGTCGCGAAGGCGTCGCCGTGGCAGCGGAAGCAGACCTCGTACTGCCTGAGGTCGTTCACCTCGTCGTCCACGACCTCCCCGCCGGAGAGCGAGATGCCCTTCATGCCCTCGTGCACGTTGCCGGGGAGCGCCTGGACGCGGTGCGGGTTGTGGCAGTCCACGCACTCGACGTGCTTGCGCTGGTTCAGCGTCGTCTCCGGCGCGGGGAGATGGGAGGTGAAGACCGGCTGGTGCTCGTCGGTCTTGAGCTCCACCGGGTGGTGCGTCAGCTTCTGGAACTGCGTGAGGAGGTCGGGCGCGGCGCGGCCGCGGGCGGGGTCCACGCCGGTGCCGCCGGGCTGGTGGCAGCTGAAGCAGACGTTCTCCTCCGCCCACGGCCGCGGCGTCCCGACCGAGAGGTTGTTCGTGTGGAGCAGGCGCGACGGCGACTGCCCGTTGTGCGGCGCGTGGCAGGCGAGGCAGCCGAGATCCCCGACGGTGGCGCCGTTCGGGCCGTTCGCGGGGTAGGTCGCGAGCGACGCCTCGTGGCGGCTCCCGAGCCAGCCCGGCTTCGGGTGGCAGGTGAGGCAGAGCGCGCCGCGGTCGTTGTCCTTCACGAGAAACTTGTAGGAGGTGAGGTGCGGGTCGTGGCACGAGGTGCACTGGACCGTGTCCTTCTGGCCCGGCGTCGAGCCCTCGCGGAGCCGGACCGGGTCGCCGGGGGGCGGGAGCTGGATCTCCGGATCCGCGGCGACGTTCGGCACCATCGAGATCGGGTGGTCGTTGCGGAGGTCCGTGCCGAGGCGCGTCCTCCCCGCCGGCATCGTGGTGACGCCCCCCTGCATCGGGACGGTGACGTTCCGCACCGCGTCCAGGTTCATGAGCGAGCCGATCGCGAGGGTCCCGTCGTGGCAGGAGAGGCAGAGCTTGCTCGCGCCGGTGGGGCGCACGACGCTCGAGTCGAGCGTCGTCGAGCCGTACAGCGCGTAGAGCGAGGCGCCGTCCTGGTACGACAGGTCGCGGTTCCAGACGGGGCGCGACTGGTACGCGCCGTGCGGCGTGTGGCAGAACACGCAGACCTCGTCGACCCCCAGCGCCCGGATCGCGTTCCCCGAGCTGGCCGCGAGGTTGTGCTTCGTCCCGCGCACGTCCGCCGGCGCGCCGAGCCCGAGCTGGAGGACGAGGGCGAGCGCGATCACGGCGTCCTCGCCTCGAGGTCGAACAGCTGGACCCGGCCGTTGAAGGTGTCCGCGACCCACAGCCGGCCGCGCGCGTCGAGCGCCATCCCCGCGGCGAGCCAGAGCCTGCCGGGCCCGACGCCGGAGCCGCCGAGGGCGCCGAGGAGCCTGCCGCCGCGGTCGAACGCCTGGATCACGTCGTAGTAGCCGTCGAGGACGAACACGACCCCGTCGCGGTCCACCGCGATCCCCTTCGGGCGGGGCAGGTCGCCGAGGCCGTCGCCGGCCTGCCCGAAGGCGCCGGCCGGCCGGAGCGCCGCGTCGAACAGCTGGACGCGGAAGTTCATGGCGTCGCACACGGCGAGCCGCCCCTCGGCGTCCACCGCGAGGTGCGTCGGGTAGTTGAACCGGCCGGGATCGGCGCCGCGGCCGCCGAGGACGCGCGCCTCGCCCCCCGGCGCGAGCGGCACCACGTGGACGGCGTGCGCCGCCGTGTCGGTGACGAAGAGCCTCCCGCGCGCCTCGTCCACCGCGAGCGCGACCGGGCGGCGCAGCGGCGGCAGCGGGACGGGCGCCGGGACGGCGCGGCCGCGGCGGTCGAACGCGCGCACCGCGCCGGCGTCCGGGTCGGCGACGAGGAGCGTCCCGCGCACGAACGCCACCGCGACCGGGAACACGAGCGCGGCGCGCCCCTCGCCGCGGATCCGCCGCGCCTCGCGCCGGGCGGGGTCGTACAGGTGCACGGTGCGGCGGCCGGGGTCGGCGATCGCGACGCGCCCGTCCGCGTCGACGGCCACGCCCGAGGGCCGGTACAGGCCCTCCACGTCGCGGCGCCCGGTCACGACCGCCCAGACGCGCCCGAGGAACCCGCGCACGATCCCGAGGTCCTCGGGGCCGCGGACCTCGCCGAGCCACGCGATCGTGCGACCCTCCCCGCGCGGCCAGGCGGGGTCGCCGGGGAGGTGCGTGCCCGCCGTGCGCGCCGGCGCGTGCGCGCAGGCGGCGGCGAGGGATGCGGCGAGGGCGATCGCGCGGGCGGAGCGCATGGTCAGAGCTCGAAGGGCCGGGCGAGGACGGTGCGGATCGAGTGCTGGAACGTCGACTCGGCCCGGTAGAGCTCCACCCGGAGCGCCTGGTACTGGAGGCTCAGGGTGAAGCGGTCGAGCCGCCAGTCCAGCGCGCCGTCCACGCCGTACGAGCCGATGGCCTGCCGGTCGTCGAGGGTCGTCCACGTCCCGACCGCGGCCCCGCGCAGGCTCAGGTCGCGCAGGGGCCGCCACGCCAGCCCGGCCTGGCCGCTCGTGACGGAGCGCGCCTGCCGCACCCCGCCGGCGACGAAGGGCGAGGCGTCGGTGACGACCCTCCCGCGCGTGTGCCGCACGTCGCCGGAGAGCGAGACGCCCCGCACGCCCGTGGCGACGCCCAGCGACGCGGTGACGGCGCGCTCCCGCAGCGTCGTCGCGCGGCCGCTCGAGATGTCGAGGAGCTCGCGGGTCCCGTCGTCGAGCGCGACGCTCCCGCTGAACGTGGCCGAGGGGCCGGCGCCGAGCCGCCCCGTCGCCCGCGCGTGGTGCTCGAGCCGATCGCCGCCGCGGGTGGCCGGGGCGAGCGCGCGCAGGACCGTGTAGGCCGCCTGCCCGGAGCCCCGCGTGAACGCGGGGAGCCCGAAGGACGCGGTGGCCTCCGTGGTCCGGGTGGTGCCGTCGTTCCCGAACGAGCAGTCGCAGGTGTCGGCGGCGGCGCCGACGCCGAGCCCGAGCGTGAAGCGCCCGAGGGGGCGGTCGTACGCGATCCGGCCGCTCCCGCCCCAGGAGCTGCCGCTCGCCGCGGCGCCCTCCGACTCGGTCCGGCTCCTCCCCGCGCTGCCGGCCGCGGAGAACGTGAGCTGGCGCGGGCCGGGCGCGACCACCCAGGTGAAGCCGCCCCGCACGTCCCCCACCCTCCCCGTCGCCGCGCCGGCGCCGGCCTCGGAGAGCCGGGCGCCGGCCTGGGTCGTCAGGGCGGGGCTCCAGCGCCGGTTGCTCGTGGCGGTGACGTTCCGGTCCGTGGTGATCCCGCTCAGGCTCGGGACCGTGCGGCGGACCTGGGAGCCGACGAGCGTGGTCTGCTGCGGCGCCGAGCTCACCGAGAGCACCGCGCCGAGGGTCTCCACCTCGCCGAAGCCCGCGCGGCGATCGTCCTCCGCGCGGACGCCGAGGTTCACGCGCTGCCCGGCGACGTTGCCGTAGGTCGACCCGACCAGCGCGCGCCGCACGTCGGAGAGATCGGGGTGGCCCGGGCGCGAGCTGCGCGCCTCGCTCGCGTCGAGGCGCACGCCCGGGATCGCGCCCGGCTCGACGTTGAGCGCCGCCCCGTAGAGCAGCGTCGGGCCGGCGCCGTGGCTCGCCAGGAGGCCGCCGCTGCCGTCCTGCACCGCGCCGCTCGCGTAGAGCCGCAGCGGCAGGGCGCGGCGGGGCAGCAGCCCCACCGAGCCGTCGAACGACAGGACCCGCGCGTCGATGCGGGGCCCCTTGCCCATCCAGCCGGTGACGTTCGAGAAGCCGGCCCCGAGCGTCGCGACGGCGACGTCCGGCCCGAACGGCAGGCCCGCGTAGTGGAGGGAGAGGCGCTCCATGAGCAAGGTGGACGGGGACCGGTCCACTCCGGGCGACAGGTTCTGGCTCGTGTGGCTCTGCAGCTCGACGCCGCCGGTGACGCCCGCGCCCGCCGGCGCCGCCGCGGTCAGCGCGACCGCGGCGACGACCCGGAGCGCGCGGCGCGGAGGGGGCGTCACCCGGACCGCTCACTTGACGTGGCAGCCGAGGCAGAGCCGGCTTCCCGCCTTGGGGATCCGGAGGAAGAAGGTGTTCCCGGTGCCGTGCGGATCGTGGCAGGAGGCGCACTCGATGCCGGCCGCCCCGTTCAGCGGCGCGCCGCCGCCGCCCGCCCCGAAGATCTTCACGCCCGTGGGCTGCCCCACCCACTCGTTGAGCCGCACGTCCGGGCCGGTGGAGATGCCGTTGTACGTGCTCGCCACGTTGCCGTAGCTGTACGGCACGCCGACGGGGTGGTTGCCCCTCAGGTCCGTGCCGGTCGCCGCGTCGGGGATGATGTAGGTCGCGTTGCCGATCGACCCGTCCGGATCCACGTCCGCGCCCGCCATCGTGACCCGGGGGTTGGCGGTCGCGTTGCTCCAGTAGATCGCCCCGACGCTCACCGTCCCGTCGTGGCAGGAGAGGCACTTGGCGGTGGACCCCGACCACGTGCGGAGGTTCGTCGGGTAGCTCGTTCCGCCGGTCGTCTTCCCGTTCGTCACGTCTTCCCAGCCGTAGTTGTTGGCGGAGAGCTGGTGGTTCCAGAGCAAGAGCGACGACGCGCCCTTGTGCGGCGTGTGGCAGAAGACGCAGATCCCGTCCTCCAGGGTGCCCACCGCGACGCGCACCTCGTTCGTCTGCAGCTGGAAGTTGTGCTTCGAGCTCAGGATGTCGAGCGCCGCTGCACCGGGAGCGACCGAGAGCAGCGCGACCGTCGTGACCCACGTCCGTCCTCTGTTCATCTCGCGCCTCCTCTGCGTTGGACTGCGCAACACGGGGCCGCCTCAGCGCCCCGCGACCTCCGGCCGCGGCGCCGCCGAGTCCGCGGCCGACGTGTTCACCAGCTCGTACACGTCCACCCGGTAGTTGAGCCCGTTCGCGACGTAGATGCGGTTCCGCGCGTCGATGGCGATGCCGGCGGGGTTCGCCAGGAAGCCGCGCGAGTCGCCGGGGCCGCCGAAGAAGAGCAGGAGCCTCCCCGAGGCGTCGAAGATCTGGACGGCGGCGAAGAACGAGTCGACGACGTAGACGTTGCCGAACGTGTCGCGGGCCACGCCCTTCGGCTTGTCGAACTGCCCGAAGCGGTCCCCGCGCTCGCCGAACTGCCGCACGACGGCGCCCCCGGCGTCGAACTCGACGACCCGGGCGTTCATCGTGTCCGAGACGTACAGGCCGCCGCCCGGCGCGAGCGCCAGGAACGTGGGGAAGAACAGCTCCCCCTCGCCCTGACCCTTCTTCCCGATGCGCCGGAGGTGAGCCCCGGTGTCGAGCGCGTGCACGTGGACGTCGTGCCCCTTCCCCTCCGGCGACGACACGTCGCTCACGTAGAGGAGGTTCTGCGCGGCGTCGATCGCGAGCCCGAGCGGACGCTCGCAGTCGCCGAGATCGACCGAGCGCCGCGGCCGCCCGTCGCGGCCGTAGGAGAGGGCGACCTTCCGCTGGGGCACGGTCACCCAGACCTCGCCCGCGTGGATCGCCACCCCGGCCGGCGCCTCCCCGAGCGCGTCGCGCGGGATCGCGTGCATCCGCCCGGCGGCGAGGTCGAAGAGGAGCAGCTGCCCGTGCCCCTGGTCGGTCACGGCGAGGAGATCGCCCTCCGGGGAGACCGCGACGCCGAGCGGGTGGTACAGGCGCGGGGGACGCTCGAGGCGGGCGAGCTTCCTCCAGAAGCGGGCGCCGCCGCTCTCGAGGTCCTCCCCGCCCGAGTACGTCCGGACGAAGCGGATGCGCTCGGTCGCGGGCGCCGCCGGCCACGCGATCCGCTTCGGGCCGGGGGTGGCGCACGCGGCGGCGGCGAGGGCGAGGGGGGCCATCCACCTAGCGGTACGTGTGGGAGACATTTCGCTGGACCTCCCTGAGCCACAGCGCGAGCACCTCGTGGAGGCGGGCCGCCACGACGCGCGAGAGGTTCCCCATCACGACGAACCCGACGTCGGGCCGGCGGGCGAGGTGCTCGAGCACCGGCACGCGCTCGAACGAGAGGAGCTCCGCGTCGGTCGAGGCCCGGGCGCTCATGGTGAGCCGGTGGGGGGGCACGAGCGCCGACCACGCCACCGTCCGGCCCGCCTCGAGCGACTGGAACCTCGTCTCCTTCGTCTCGCCCATCACGGCGAGCGGGAAGGTCAGCTCCAGCCGGCCGCGGCGGATCACGTGGAACTCGCGGGCGTCGTCGCCGATGCGGAAGAGGGTCTCCCCCGCCGCGACGGCGCGGCGCCGGCCGAGCCCCTCGAGCTCGCGCCACGCCGGCTCGGGCAGCCCGGCGAACAGCTCCGACTGGCCGAGGGTCTCGAGCATCGTCACGATCGCGTCTCCGCCGCTCAGGCGTGGAAGATGCGCCCGAGCCGCTCCGGGTGCGCGTGGAGCGCGTGCGCGACGTCGCGGAGCTCCGCGTCGATCCGGCGCTCCACCTCGAACACCACCTGGTCGCTCGTGGCGGGCCGGAGCGGAAGCGCGTCGTCGCAGAGCGCGCAGGTGAGCTCGCGCCGGGCGGCCTCGCCGGCCTCGCGCGCGGCCCGCTCCCGCTCGGACTCCTGCACCGCGAAGTAGCCCATCCCCAGGATCGCGACGAAGAAGGCGGCGGCGACGACGAAGACGATCCACATGAGCGCTCCTCCCGAACGAGGCGTCTCGCGGGACGTCTTCCCAGATCCGTGCCACGCGCCGCGCGCGAGAGAACCGCGCGGAACGGCACGGCGCGCGGGCGCGGGCGGGCGGGTGGGGCCCGCGCTCCGGCTGCCAATACGGCTTGTGCGCCGTCAAGCGGTGCCCGCGCCGCGCGGGCTCAGCGAATTCGCGCGCGAAGGCGACCTGCCAGGTTGGCAGGAGGGGTCACGGCGCGTCGTCGAGGCCGTGCTCGCGGATCTTGCGGTACAGGTTGCGCTCGCTGATCCCGAGCAGCTGGGCGGCGCGCGCGCGGTGGCCCCCCACCTCGGCGAGGACGCGCGCGATGTGCCGCTTCTCCATCTCGGCGAGCGTGAGGGCGCCGCGATCCGAGAGCCGGCTGGTCGTCTCGCCGAGCTCGGGCGGCAGGTCCGCGGGCGTGAACTCGGATCCGTCCGCGAGCACCAGCGCGCGCTCCACCACGTGCCGGAGCTGCCGGACGTTGCCGGGCCACTCGTACGCGACGAGGACGCGCTCCGCGGCCGGCGAGCAGGACTTCCGGGTCCCGTGCCGCGCGTTGTGCAGCGCGACGAAGTGCTCGACGAGCGCCGGGATCTCGCTCCGCCGCTGCCGGAGCGGCTTCAGCTCGATCTTGATCGCGTTCAGCCGGAAGTAGAGGTCCCGCCGGAACTGCCCCTCGTCCACGAGCCGCTCGAGCGCCCGGTTCGTCGCGGCCACCAGCCGGACGTCCACCTTCACCTGCTGCGTCCCGCCGACGTGGCGGAACGTGGACGTCTCGAGGACGCGCAGGAGCGCGGCCTGGACCGCGGGGCTCACGTCCCCGATCTCGTCCAGGAACACGGTCCCGCCGTCGGCCGCCTCGAAGAGGCCGTGCTTGCGCTTCGTGGCGCCGGTGAAGGCCCCCTGCTCGTGCCCGAACAGCTCGGACTGGAGCAGGCTCTCGGTGAGCGCCGCGCAGTCCACCACCACGAACGGCTCCTCGCGCCGCCGGCTCAGGCGGTGGATGCTCCGCGCGACGAGCTCCTTCCCGGTGCCGGTCTCGCCGCGCACCAGCACGGTGGACTCGCTCGCCGCCACCCGCGCGATCAGGCGCTGCAGATCGTCGAACTCGGCGCCCGCGCCGACGATCTCCGGGCCGAGCGTCCCGACGCTCAGGCCGTCCTTGAGCCGCGCGTTCGCCTCGCCGAGCCGGCCGCGCTCGAGCGCGCGCTGCAGCGTCAGCTCCAGCTCCTGCAGGTGGCAGGGCTTGCGCAGGTAGTCGAAGGCGCCGAGCTTCATCGCCTCGAGCGCGGTGTCGATGGTCCCGTGCGCGGTGAGCACGACCACCTCCACCCCGGGCCGCTCGGCCCGGATCCGCCGCAGCACCTCGATGCCGGACAGGTCCGGCAGCATGAGGTCGAGGAGCACGACGTCCACGTCGGCCTCCCGCAGGCGGGCCAGCGCCGCGGCGCCGTCCGCCGCCTGCGCGACGTCGTGGCCGGAGCGGGAGAGCTCCCGCGCGAGCAGGTCGCGGAGCGCCTCGTCGTCGTCGACGACGAGCAGGCGGGTGGTCCTCGGGTCCGACGCCGTCGTCCCGGGCGGCGCCCGATGGGACGCAGGCCTCATGGGCGAGTGGATGCACCAGCGTCCCGTGACGGGACAGCCCCTGTCGGGGCGTCGGCGGCGGCGCCGGTCGCCCGCCTGAGGTGCACCGTGAAGACCGTGCCCTTGCCGGGCTCGCTCTCCACCGAGATGCGGCCGTCGCAGCGGCGCAGGAGCGTGCTCGAGAGGAACAGGCCGAGGCCGGTGCCGCCGCCGTCGGGCCTCCCGCGGCTGAAGGGCGCGAAGAGGCGCTTCCTGGCGGCGTCGGAGATGCCGGGCCCCGTGTCCGCCACCGCGATCGAGACCTCCTCGCCGGCCTCGGCCACCTCCACGCGCAGCACGCCGCCGCCGGGCATCGCCTGGAGGGCGTTGAGCACGAGGTTCAGCATGACCTGCTCGACGAGCAGCGTCTCCGCGAGCGCGAAGGCGGGGGCGCCGAGCGTGGCCCGGATCTCGATCCCCTGCGCGTGCGCCTGCGGCGCGACCAGCGCCAGGACCTCCCTCGCTCCGGCGGCGGCGTCCACGGTGGCGAGCTCGCGCGCGGGGACGCGCGCGAACCCGAGGAGCCGGTCCGTGACCTCGCGGCACCGGAACACCTGCCGGCGGACGATCTCGAGGTACTCCCTCAGCTCCGCCGCGTCGGCGGCGCCCTCGCCGCCCATCCGCCGCAGGAGGCCCTCCACCGCCGTCGCGATGGCGGCGAGGGGGTTGCCGACCTCGTGGGCGACCCCGGAGGCGAGCATGCCGATGGCGGCGAGGCGCTCCGACTGCTCGAGCCCGGCCTCGAGCTCGAGGCGGTCGGTGACGTCCCGCCAGACCTCGACGACGCCGAAGGCGCGCCCGCCCTCGTCCCGGAGCAGCTGGGCCTGCAGCTCCTCCGTCCGCTCGCCGCCCGCGTCCGCGCGCCGCACGATGTCGCGCTGCCCCGCGTCGGTCGCGAGCGCGCGCTCCGCGAGCGACTGCACGCCGTCGGCGCTCGAGAACCCCGCGGCCCGCGCGAGCTCCGACCAGCGGGCGCCGGGGACCGCGTCGAGGTCCGCGGGCAGCCGCTGCCGGAAGGCGCGGTTGGCGGTGACGAGCTTCAGCCCCATGTCCACCAGGGCGACGCCGTCGGAGATGCCGTTCACGAGCTCCTCGAGCTGCCGCCGCTCGGCCGCGAGGCGGTCGAGGACGCCGGCGAGGGCGTCCGCCGTCGCGTTGAACTGCCGCGCCAGCTCGCCCAGCTCGTCGCGGCTCGCGTCCGGCGCGCGCGCCTCCAGGTTGCCGCGCCCGAGCTCGCGCGCCGCCTCGCGGAGCCTGCGCAGCCGGGTCAGGACGAGCCGCTCGACCGCGAACCCGAGCGTCGCGAGCAGCGCCAGCACCGCCGCGGCGGTCCCGAGCGCCACCTGGACCCGGCTCGACGCGACCGTCCGCTCGAGCGGGGCGAGCGAGCGGTCCACCACGAGCATGCCGTTCAGCCGCGCCTCCTCGCCGTGGCACCGGTGGCACTCCGGGCCGTTCACGAGCGGCGTGGTGGTGCGGAGGACCCGGCCCGCCTGGCGCAGGAGCGTCACCGACCTCGGCCGCCGCGACGCGTCCTCGACGTGGCAGACGCGGCAGTCCGGCGACGCCTTGTCCACGACGACGTCGAGGAGGGCGGGATCGCTCGTGACGCGCACGCGCCCCTGCGGGTTCAGGATCCCCACCCAGACGACGTCCGGCTCCCGCCCCACGTCCGCGACGATGCGCCGGAGGTGAGGCAGGTCGCTCGAGGTCATCTGCTCCTCGAGGAGCACCCGCAGGGCGTCGCTGTGGTTCGAGCTCGCCTCCGCGAGGACCTCGACGAGGTGCGTGCGGAACACGCGCAGCGTCAGCCAGGCCGTCGAGGCGAGCACCGCGAAGGTGACGGTCGCCGCGAGGAGCCCGAGCTTCGCCCGGAGGCGGAGACGCTCGGTGAGCCACCGCGCCCGGGGCCGCATCGCGCCATTCTTCGCCGAACCCGCCGCGCCATGCAAACGCGCCCCTCCCCGCCGCCCGGGGGAGGCGCGACCCGCGGCGCCGGGCGCGCGGTCGGCGACCTGGCGCGGCCGGACCCGGCGCGGTAGACACGGGGCCCGAGAGCGAGGGCCCTCCCGCATGTCCGACACCTCCGCCACGCCCGCCGTCGGGCTCCCTCCCGCGGCCGCGGACACCCGCTTCTTCGGACATCCGCGCGGCCTCCGCCTGCTGTTCGAGGCGGAGATGTGGGAGCGCTTCTCGTTCTACGGGATGCGGGCGCTGATCGTGCCGTTCCTGGTGAACGTCCAGGGCTGGCAGATGCCGGCGGCCGCGAACGTCTACGGCACCTACAACATGGCGGTCTACCTCACGCCGCTCGTCGGCGGGTACCTCGCCGACCGCTGGATCGGGACGCGGCGCTCGCTGCTGATCGGGGGCGCGATCATCTCGGCCGGGCACTTCGTCCTCGCCCTCCCCTCGATGAGGGCCTTCTACGTCGGGCTGTCGCTGGTCGTGATCGGGACCGGCTTCTTCAAGCCGAACGCCTCGACCATGGTCGGGCAGCTCTACGCGAAGGGCGACGCCCGCCGCGACGCCGGGTTCACCCTGTTCTACATGGGGATCAACCTCGGCGCGTTCCTCGGGCCGATCGCCTGCGGGTGGCTCGCGGAGACCGCCTGGCTCGGCTGGCACTACGGCTTCGCCGCGGCCGGGGTCGGGATGGCCCTCGGCCTCGTCGCGTACGTGCGCCGGGGCGACGCCTTCCTCGGCGACATCGGGAAGGCGCCGGCCGCCCGCGCGCGCGCGGCCGCCGCGGCGCGCGCCGTCGAGCCGCACGAGGCGCGGCGGACCGCGGCGCACGCCGCCGCCGGGGCGCTCGCGGGCGGGGCGCTCGCGGCGCTCCTCGCCGGCCCGTCCGCGGTCCCGCTCCTCGCCGGCGGCGCCGTCGGCGCGATGTTCGGCGTGACGGTCCTCGGCTCGCGCGGCGAGGAGCGCCGCCGCGTCCTCGCCCTCTTCATCGTCGTGTTCTTCGTGATCTTCTTCTGGGCCGCGTACGAGCAGACCGGAAGCTCGATGAACATGTTCGCGTTCGAGAACACGGACATGGTGTTCTTCGGCTGGAAGATGCCGGCGACCTGGTTCCAGTCCTTCAACCCCGTGGTGATCCTGATCTTCGCGCCCCTGTTCGCCTCGGGCTGGCAGTGGCTCGCGCGCCGGCGCCGCGAGCCCTCCACCGCGTCGAAGATGGTGCTCGGCCTGTTCCTCCTCGGGGTCGGGTTCCTGTTCATGATCGCGGGCGGCGCGCGCGCCGACGGCGGCGTCCTCGTCTCGCCGATCTGGCTCGCGCTCGCGTACGCGTTCCACACCTGGGGCGAGCTCTGCCTCTCGCCCGTCGGGCTCTCGTACGTGTCGAAGCTCGCGCCGGCGCGGTTCGCGTCGCTGCTCATGGGCGCGTGGTTCCTCGCGAACTCCGCCGGCCAGAAGATCGCCGGCGCGCTCGCCGGGTTCACGCCGCTCCCCGGCGCGCAGCGCCCCGCCGGCGGCGCCGGGCTGGCGGGGTACCTGCAGGAGGTCTCGGCCACGAACGCCGGCTTCTACTCGATCTTCGTCGTCTCGAGCTTCGCGGCGGCCGGGCTGATGCTCCTGTTCGTGCCGCTCCTGAAACGGCTCGCGAGCGGCGCCGACTCGCCGGGCGGCGCGCAGGGCTGATCCGTCGCACGCCGGCGCCCGCCCTCCGACGGACGGGCCCGCCCGACCTCGACGGCCGCTCCCAGCCGACCGGAGCGGACACCCGGACCTCGACCGCGACCCCGGATCCCCTTAGCCTCCCCGCGTGCCCTCCCCCGCGCCCGTCCTCCACGAGACGCCGCTCACCCAGCGGCTCCTCCTCCTCACCCTCGGCGGCGACACGATCCACACGAGCTGGGGGGCGAACTGCGTCGCGCTCGCCGGGCGGGACGCCACGCTCCTCGTCGACCCGCTGATCGCGCCGCCCCACGCGCGCCTCGTGGAGGCCGCCCTCGCGCGGCGCGGGTTCCCTCCCGTGCGCCACGTGGTGCTCACGCACCATCACACGGACCACGCGCTCGGCGCGGGGCACTTCGCGGCGCGGGGCGCGGCGGTGCTGTGCCACGCGCGCTGCGCGGAAGCCATGGCGGCGCAGCACGGCGCCCTCGTCGCCGCCCGCCGCCGCGACCCCGCCCTGGCGCCGCTCTTCGCCGAGGCGGAGCCGTACGCGCCGGCCGCGACGTTCCGGACCTCGGCCACGGTCGAGCTCGGGGACGTCGCCGCGGTCGTCCACCACCTCGGGCCCGGGCACACGCCGGGCGACGCGGTCGTCGTGTTCGAGTCGGAGGGCTTCGCCGCCGTGGGCGACCTCGTCTTCGACGGCTCCCACTTCAACTACGAGGAGGCCGACCTCGGCGCGCTGGAGTGGCGCCTCGAGCAGCTCGCGTCGCTCGCGGTGGGGCGGTTCGTGCCGGGCCACGGCGAGTGGGGCTGGCGCGAGATGCTGGAAGCGCAGGCGACGTACCACCGCGAGGTGGCGCGCCTGGTCCGGGCGGCCGCGAGCGCGGAGGAGGCGCGCGCGGCCGTGCTGGCGCGGTTCCCCGACCACGCGCTCGCGTTCGCGGTCGAGAGCGCCGTTCTCGCGCACCGCGCGGAGCGGGGCTAGGATCCCCGCCCGTGCACCCCGGAGGGAACCCATGGATCCCGGCACCCCGCTCCCGACGACCCCGGCGCCGCCGGCCGCCCAGTCCGACTCGATGGCGAAGATCGTCTACGTCCTGTACCTCGTCGCGCTCGTCTCGGGAGGCATCACGGCGCTCGTCGGCGTGATCATGGCGTACGTGAACGTGGGCCAGGCCGCGGAGCCGCTGCGGACGCACTATCGGTTCCAGATCCGCACCTTCTGGATCTCGATCCTGTACTCCCTCGTGGCGGGGCTCCTGACGATCGTGATCGTCGGTTACGCCCTCGCCCTCCTCGTGGCGGTCTGGCTCATCGTCCGCTGCGCGAAGGGCCTCCAGTACCTCGGCCGCGGCGAGCCGTACCCGAACGCGACGACCTGGCTCTGGTAGCCCGGCCGGGCGATCCGCCTCGGCCGGACGCGAGGTCCGTGCACAACGTGGGCGGCGGCGACGACGTCGCCGGCCCGCGTGCTCGCGCTCACCCTCGCCCTCGTCACCCTCGGCGTGGCGGCAACGGCGCCGCTCCTCGCCGCCCGCCTGCGGCCGAACGAGCGGGCGCTCGTCGCGGGGGCCGCCGTCCTGTTCGCCGTGACGGCGCTCCTCTCCCCCGAGGCCGCCGTGAACGACCAGTGGACGCACTTCGTCCACCTGCGCGACGCGCTCGCCGATCCGGTCCGCCTCCTCGACCCCTGGGACCGGCCGGGGTTCACGCTCGTCTACGCCGCGCCCGCCGGGCTCGGCCTGGACGCGGCGCGGCTCACGAGCGCGGCGGTGGCGGCGCTGGGCATGGTCGCGACCGTGCGGGCGGCGCGGGCGCTCCGGCTCGCCCGGCCGTGGGTGCCGGCGCTCCTGCTCGCCGTCCAGCACGACTTCTTCGGGCAGGCCTCCTCGACGATGACGGAGCTCCCCTTCGCGGCGGGGCTCGCGGTCGCGATCTGGGGCTGGGCGGAGCGGCGGCCGTGGGTCGTCGCGGCCGGCCTGGGCTGGTGCGGCGTGACGCGGCCCGAGGGCGTCCTGTTCGCCGTGGCGGGCGCGGCGGCGCTCCTCGCGCGCCACCGGCGCCCGGGCCCCGCGGTCCTCGCGCTCGCGCCGCTCGCCGCCTGGGCCGCCGCGGGCGCCGTCGCGTTCGGCGACCCGCTCTGGTGGCTCCACCGGAACGCGTACGGCGGGATGGTGGCGCCGCGGGTCGAGCTCCGGCAGCTCGCGGAGAGCTGGTTCTACGAGGCGCTCCGCCGCGGGCAGCCGCCCGTCCTGGTGGTGCTGGAGATCGCGGGCGCGGTGGTCGCGGCCGGACCGGCGCGCCGGCTGCGGTTCCTGCTCGCGCCCGTCGCCGCGAGCTTCCTCGTCCTCACCTTCGCCCGGATCGGGCTCACCGACGCGTGGCGCGAGTCGCGCTACCTCGTCGCGATCGCGCCCGCGCTCGCGCTCCTCGCCGCCGCGGGGCTCGAGGCGGCGCTCTCGGCGTTCCCGCGCGCGGCGCCGCCGGCGCTGCTCGGGCTCGCGGCCGCGGGCGCCGCGCGCGAGATCCTCTGGACCTGGCGGGGCGTGGCCCTCGCGATCCCGTACGCGTGGCCACTCGTCTACGCGACGGCGCTCGCTGCCGCCGCAGTCCTGTGGAAGGCCAGGCGCAGGCTCCCGCCCCGGGCCGCGCTCGGCTTGCTCCTGATCATGCCGCTCGCCTGTTCCCCGCCTGGTTCCTACGGAAAACAACGGCCGGATGCCGCCCCCACCCACGGGACACGAATGGGACCGCCTCTCGGTGTACCCTCACCGGCATGCGACGTTACGCCGCAGCGGCGCTGTTCCTCGTCGTCGGAGTGAGCCCGATCGCGACCGCGGAGGCGTTCCGCGAGATCCAGGTCGGCGCACAGGTGCGGAACCGGAAGATGCCCACCATCGACGGGAGGACCGAGCACCTCCTCGGCAGCGCGAGGGCGAACGTGTTCGTGTTCTTCCGCACGGGGCAGGACCACTCCGAGCAGGCGCTCCGCCAGCTCGCGGCGCTCGAGCGGGAGCTGGCGGCAAAGCCGGTGCGGTTCGTCGGCGTCGTCTCGTCCGACGAGCCGCGCGACCAGGTCCAGGCGATGGTGCGCGCGGCGGGCGTCCGGATGCCGGTGCTCGTCGACGACGCCGACGCGCTCTACGGCGAGCTCGGCGTCGTGCTGCACCCGTCGATCGGCATCTGCGACGCGCGGCACAAGCTCGTCGCGTACCAGCCCTTCCGCAAGCTCAACCTGCTCGACGCGACGCGCGGCCGGATCCAGGTCGTGCTCGGCGAGCTGACCGAGGCGCAGCTCGCCGCGATCCTCGACCCGCCCGCCGCGCCGGTGAAGGTGAACCGCGCGCTCGCGCGCGTGAACCTCGCCCGGAAGCTCCTCCAGGCCGGCGCGGTGGACGCGGCGGTCCAGAGCGCGCGCGCCGCCGTCGCCCTCGAGCCGGCGCACGCCGAGAACCACGCCATGCTCGCCGAGACGCTCGCGCGCGGCGGGAAGTGCGACGAGGCGGCGCGGGAGGCGGCCGAGGCGCGGCGGCTCGACCCCGCGGTGCCGCCGCCGTCGGCGTGCACCGCGCGGTAGGCCGCGCCGAGCTCCGGGCCAGGCGCCCCTCGCGAGGGAAGACGTGCCGGCCCGCGCCTCGCGGCCCACCCGCGCCCGGCCGGCCTCGTCACTCGCCCAGGGTCGGCATCGCGAACGTCCCGCGGGACTCGTCCTCGCCCGCGGGCCAGCGCGAGGTCACCGCCTTGCGGCGCGTGTAGAACAGGATCCCCTCCGGCCCGTGCACGTGCAGGTCGCCGAAGAGCGACTGCTTCCAGCCGCCGAACGAGAAGAACGCCATCGGCACGGGGATCGGGACGTTCACCCCCACCATCCCCACCTGCACGTCGCGGGCGTACCGCTGCGCGGCGTGGCCGGACCGCGTGAAGACGGCGGTCCCGTTGCCGTACGGGTTCCGGTTCACGAGCTCGATCGCCTCGTCGAGCGTCGCCGCGCGCAGGACCACCAGCACCGGCCCGAAGATCTCCTCGCGGTAGATCGACATCGCCGGCGTGACGCGGTCGAAGAGCG
The DNA here is from genome assembly GCA_035708485.1 of Anaeromyxobacter sp. Classification (GTDB taxonomy): domain Bacteria; phylum Myxococcota; class Myxococcia; order Myxococcales; family Anaeromyxobacteraceae; genus Anaeromyxobacter. Next base: position 37,358 of record DASSSJ010000087.1, read on the forward strand.
TCGGGCCGACGAAGAACCCGCGCTCCGAGGAGAGTCGCCGGCCGTCCACCACGAGCTTCGCCCCCTCCGACACGCCCGCGTCCACGAAGCCCAGGATCCGCTTGCGGTGCTCGGCGGTGACCACCGGTCCCATCTCGATCCCCGGCGCGGTGCCGGGCCCGACCGGCAGCCGCGCGGCGCGCTCGGCGATCGCCGCCACGAGGGGGTCTCCCGCGGCGCCGACCGCCACCACCGCCGAGATCGCCATGCAGCGCTCGCCGGCGGAGCCGTACGCCGCCCCGATGAGCGCGTCGGCGGTGAAGCCGAGGTCCGCGTCGGGGAGCACGACCGCGTGGTTCTTGGCGCCGCCGAGCGCCTGCACGCGCTTCCCGTTCCGCGTGGCCGTCTCGTAGACGTGGCGCGCGACGGGCGTCGAGCCGACGAACGAGATCGCGGCGACGTCCGGGTGCGCGAGGAGCGCGTCCACCGCCTCGCGGTCGCCGGGGACGACGTTCAGGACCCCGTCGGGCAGCCCCGCCTCCTTCGCGAGCTCCGCCATGCGGAGCGCGGTCGAGGGGACCTTCTCGGACGGCTTCAGGACGAACGTGTTCCCGCACGCGATCGCCACCGGGAACATCCAGAGCGGCACCATCGCCGGGAAGTTGAACGGCGTGATCCCCGCGCACACGCCGAGCGGCTGGAGCGCGGACCACGAGTCGAGGCCGCGCCCGACGTCCTCGGCGCGCTCGCCCTTGAGGAGGTGCGGCGCGCCGGTGACGAACTCGACGACCTCGATCCCGCGCTGCACCGACCCCGCGGCGTCGGCGAGGGTCTTCCCGTGCTCCTCCGACACGAGCCGGGCGAGCGCGTCGCGGTTCGCCTCGAGCAGCTCGCGGAAGCGCGCGAGGATGCGCGCGCGGCGGAGGGGCGGCGTGTCGCGCCAGCCGGGGAAGGCGGCCCGCGCCGCGGCGACCGCGGTGGCCACCTCCTCGGCGCTCGCGAACGGCGCGCGCCGGATCACCTCGCCCGTCGCGGGGTCGAACACGTCGCCGGCGCGGCCGCTCCGGCTCGGGGTCTTCCGTCCGGCGATCCAGAGGTCGAGCACGGGGGCGGCCATGGGTCCTCCTGCCCCGCGCGTCGCGTCGCGGGCCGGGTGGATCTAACGCCCGGCGCGGGGCGCCGGCACGCCGACCGATGGGTGCCCTCGTCTAGCGCCGGCGCCCGGGCGGGGGCCCGGGCGGCGGCAGGGGGAGCGCCCCCTGCCGCGGGCGGGCGGGCGCGAGCTGGCGCATGAGGCTCGACTCGCGCCGGAAGAAGCCCTCGGTGTGGAACGACGGGGAGAGCCCGAGCACCTCGAAGTCGAGGTGGTGGCAGAGCTCGTGAAGGAGCGTCCTCAGGAAGGTCCGGAACGCGACGACGTTCCCCTTGCGCGCCGTCCGCATCCAGACCCGGATCCGCGCCACCTCGTCCGCGTCCTGCGTGTAGAGCCCCTGCAGCTCGCCCCAGTCCTCGCTCGGGCGCACCGCCAGGACCTGCACGACCGGCGGGGAGGCCCCGAGCTGGGCGGAGAGCCGGCCGGCGATCTCCGCCGACGCGACGGCCGCCTCCGACGCGTCGTCGCGGGCGAGCGCCGCCCGGAGCCGCTCGACGGCGGGCGCGAGGGCCTCCGGATCCCGGAGGGGAAGCGCGGTCACGCCGTCGCTGCGGCGGTAGACGGCCTGGTCGCGGCGCGAGAGGCGGTCGTAGTAGGCGAAACGCACACCCGGGAACGTAGCGCGCGGGGCCGACGGATGACGCGCGGTCAAGGACGGACGGCGGCGGAGGTGCTAGACGTCCGGCCGCTTCACCCAACCCGCACCCAGGGAGACGGAAAATGCTTCGTGGATCCAGGCTCCTCCTCCTCGCCGCCTGCGCCTCGCTCGCCTTCGGCTGCACGGACCCGGCGAAGGTCCCGTCGGAGGCCGCGCTCGCGGCCGCGGACGCGGCGTTCGCGCAGGTGAAGGACGAGACGCAGAAGCTCCTCCCGGCCGAGACCGAGGCGCTCGCGAAGGAGATCGCGGAGGCGAAGGCCCAGTACGCGGCGCAGAAGTACAAGGAGGCGCTCGCCGCCGCCGGCGCCGCCGGCGAGCGGGCGAAGGCGCTCGGGGCCGCCGCGCTCGCGAAGAAGGAGGAGCTCGAGAAGGCGTTCTACGACGCGGTGGGCGAGCTGGCGCCGATGCTCGGCGACGCGAAGGCCAGGATCGAGGAGCTCAAGAAGGCGAAGAAGCTGCCGAAGGGCATCGACAAGGCCGCGGTCGAGAAGGCGGACGCCGCGCTCGCCGAGCTCTCGGCGGGGCTCGACGCGGCGCACGCCAAGCTGAAGGCCGGCGCGCTCCAGGACGCCGCGGCGGCCGCGAAGGCGCTGCCCGCGAAGGCGCAGGAGCTCATCGCCTCGCTGGGCGGCGGCGAGACGGTGGCGGCGAAGTAGCGCCGCGCGGGACGCCCCGGCCCGCGCGGCCGGGGCGTCCGCCGCGCCGCGGGGGCTCGCGCCCGGTGAAGCTCCGGACGGAACGCTGGGTCGAGCAGTCCCCGCGCTGGCCCGCCGCCGGCCGTCACATCCTCGCCCACTTCGACGAGGAGACGATCGTCGTCTACCAGGCCTACGCGCGCGAGATCGGCGAGTTCGCGCTCGCCCACGGGTTCTTCGGCGGCGCGTTCGGCTACGGCCGGATGAGCTGGGTGAAGCCGAACTTCCTCTGGATGATGTACCGCACCCCGACCACCTCCCGTCGGGCGCGCCGTGCGCCCGCCGCGCGATCCAGCTCGGGCTGCGGGGCGAGGCGCTCGAGGCGTACGGCAAGCGGGAGGTCGTCGAGCTCGGGGACGTGTCGGAGCTCGTCGCCGTCCAGCGCGAGAACGTCGCGGGCGGCGCGCGCGAGCTCGTCACCCCCGTGGAGCGCGTCTACGTGCCGGCCGATCCCGTCGCCAGGGCGCGGATCGGGCTCGACGCGTAGCGAGCGGACCGGCGCGCCGACCGCGCGTCGTCGCGAGGACGTGGGGATCCGCGGCGGCGGGCGCCGTCGCGTCCCCCGCGGGCGCGCGCACGGGGTGTTATGAAGGCGCGGTGACGCTCCTCCACGCCGCCGGCCTCGGGCTCTCCTTCGGGAGCCGCACCGTGTTCGACGGCCTCACCTTCACGATCGAGGAGGGCGAGCGGATCGGGCTCGTCGGCGTGAACGGCTCGGGGAAGTCGTCGCTCATGCGGATGCTCGCGCGCGCGGCGGAGCCGGACCGCGGCGAGATCCAGGTCCGGCGCGGCGCGACGGTCACCTACCTGCCGCAGGAGCCGACCTTCCCGGGCGGCGCGACGGTGGCCTCCGAGCTCGAGGTGGCCCGCGCGCCCCTCCGCGCCGCGCTCCACGCCCACGCGGCGCTCTCGGCGCGGCTCGAGGTCGAGCGCGAGGAGGCGTCACGCGCGCGGCTGCTCGAGGACCTCTCCGCGCTCGCCGACCGGATCGAGCACCTCGGCGGCTGGGACACCGCGCACGAGGCGCGGCGCCTCCTCGACCGGCTCGGCGTGAAGGACTGGGACCGGCCCGTCGCGGAGCTGTCGGGCGGCACGCGCAAGCGCGTCGCCATCGCGCGCGCCCTGCTCACCCGCCCCGACCTGCTGCTGCTCGACGAGCCGACGAACCACCTCGACGCGGACACGGTCGACTGGCTCGAGGAGGAGCTGGACCGGCTCGCGGGGGCGCTCCTCCTCGTCACGCACGACCGCTACTTCCTCGACGACCTCGTGGACCGGATCGTGGAGATCGCGCCGGGCGCGGGCGTGACGAGCTACCCGGGGAACTACGAGGCCTACCTCGCCCAGAAGCTCGAGGCGGACGAGCTCGCGGCCGCGGCGCAGCACGAGCGCGACCGCTGGATCGCCCGGGAGGTCGCGTGGCTCCGGCGCGGCGTCGAGGCGCGCCGGACGAAGAGCAAGGCGCGGATCGAGCGGGCGCGCAGGCTGATGGCGGAGCGCGGCTGGAGCCGGCCCCGCGTCGCGGAGCTCCGGGCGGCGGAGCCGCCGCGGCTCTCGCACGTGGTGCTCGACGCGCACGGCGTGTCGAAGGCGTTCGGCGGCCGGACGGTGCTCGCCGGCGTGGACTTCAAGCTCCAGCGCGGCGACCGGGTCGGGATCGTCGGGCCGAACGGGGTCGGCAAGACGACGTTCCTGCGCGTGCTGCTCGGCGAGCTCGCGCCCGACGCCGGCGAGGTGGTGGCGGGGAGGCGGACGAGGATCGCCTACCACGACCAGCAGCGGGCGAGCCTCGACGAGGAGCAGACGGTGTACGAGGCCGCCGGCGGGTCGTCGCCGGGGACGACGGGCGAGGACTTCGTCGAGCTGTCGGGCCGGAAGGTCGCGCTCCGCGACTACCTCGACGACCTGCTCTTCCCGGTGCCGATGCAGAAGGTGCAGGTGAAGGCGCTCTCCGGCGGCGAGCGGAACCGGCTGCTCCTCGCGAGGCTCTTCCTCGAGGGCGCGAACGTGCTCGTGCTCGACGAGCCCACGAACGACCTCGACCTCGTGACCCTGAACGCGCTCGAGCGGCTCCTCCTCGAGTTCGACGGCAGCGTGCTGCTCGTGACGCACGATCGGTACTTCCTCGACAAGGTCGCCACCGCGATCCTCGCCTTCGAGGGGGACGGCCGCGCCGTCCGGTACCCGGGGAACTACGAGACGTACCGGACGCTGAAGGAGCAGGCGGAGGCGGCGGCCGCCGCGGAGCGCGGCGGCGCGGAGGCGCCGCGGCCGCGCGCGCCCGCGGCGGGAACCTCCGCGGCGCCCGCCGCGAAGGCGCGGAGGCCCGGCAAGCTCACGTTCAAGGAGCAGCGGGAGCTCGAGGGCATCGAGCCCGCGATCCTCGCCGCCGAGGAGCGCAAGGTCGCGCTCGAGGCTGCGCTCGCGGATCCGGCGACCTACCAGAAGGCGGGCGACACCGTGGCCGGGCTGCGGGCGGAGCTGGAGCGGGTGTCCGCGGAGGTGGAGCGGCTGTACGCGCGCTGGCAGGAGCTGGAGGCGCTGCGGGCGGGGACCGCCCGGGAGCCGTGAGCCTCGCCGCGCGCGCTCGGGGCTGGGGCGAGCGGCACCGAAATGCCGGTGTCGCTCCATCCTCGCGTCGGTGCCGGAGGCGGCGTCGAGCCCAAAACCGCAGCGATTTCGCGAGCGCGCCGCTGGCCGGCGTCTTGCTCTGGCCTGGCCCGAGGCGCCGCGCAGGACCGCGGACGCCGCGTACCCCCGACCGTTCGGAGCGAGGACATGACGATCGAGCCCTGGCGCGAGCTGCTGATGACGGACCACGAGACGACCGAGCGCGTGTTCGCCGCGGCCGAGAAGGCCCTCGCGGCGCCCGGGGGCCCGTCGCCGGGCCTCGTCGCGAACCTCCGCGAGTACCTCGTCGGCTACGTCGATCGCTGCCACAACCAGAAGGAGGAGCGGACGGTGTTCCCGCTGCTCCTCCAGGCCGGCATGCCCGAGGGCGGTCCGGTCGGGGTCATGCTCGCGGAGCACGCGGAGGCGAAGACGCTCGTCGGGCGGATCGACGCGGCGGCCGAGGCGTACGTCGCCGGGGACCGCGCGCGGCTCGGGGAGCTGCGGGAGGCGTTCGCGGCGTACGCCGGGCTCTGCAAGGAGCACTTCTGGAAGGAGAACGACATCCTCTACCCGATCGCGGCGCGCATGCTGGACGCGGCGACGCAGGCCGGCATCGTACCGGCGATCGAGGCCGTCGAGGCGGAGCTGGGTCCCGACACGCGGCGCCGCTACTACCGCATCGCCGAGGAGATCGTGCGCGGCGCCGAGCTGGACGACCTCTCCCACGGCCTCGATCGGGACGTCCTCGCCGCCATCCTCAACACGCTCCCGGTGGAGCTCTCGTTCGTGGACGAGGAGGACCGGGTCCGGTACTTCAGCCACGAGCGCGGCGAGAAGATCTTCCCGCGCTCGCGCGGCGCGATCGGCACGAACGTCCGCAACTGCCACCCGCAGAAGAGCGTGCACCTCGTCGAGCGGATCCTGGCCGACTTCAAGGCGGGCCGGCGAGAGGTCGCCGAGTTCTGGATCGACATGGGGCCGCGCAAGGTCCACATCCGCTACTGGCCGGTGCGCGACGCGGCGGGGCGGTACCGCGGCTGCCTCGAGACGGTGCAGGACGTGAGCGGGATCCAGCGGCTCGCGGGCCAGCGGCGCATCCTCGACGAGGCGGCCTGACGCGCGGACGGCGCGGAGCCGCGGCCGCCGAGGAGCCCGGGCGCGGGGCGACCCCGCCGCGCCGGGCCCGCGGCCGCGCCGGTCACTTCTCGGTCACCTCGTACGCGCCGTTCGCGCCCACCATGACGACCGCGTT
>DASSSJ010000088.1:0-11564 GCA_035708485.1 Anaeromyxobacter sp.
ACACAGACGAGGAGTGCGTCGTCGCCCGGGCGGGGAGCGCCGGGCGGGTCCGCGCGGCGGACCTCGCTAGAAGCTCTGCAGGAACTCCTCGTTCGTGTCGAACTCGGAGAGCTTCTTGAGGAGCCGCTCCATCGCCTCCACGGGCTTCAGCGACGCGAGGGCGCCGCGCAGGCGGCGCACCTTCTCGATCTCCTTCTGGGAGAAGAGCTTCTCCTCCTTGCGGGTGCCGGACGCGCCGATGTCGATCGCCGGAAAGATCCGGCGCTCCGCGAGCTGGCGCGAGAGCACGATCTCCATGTTTCCGGTGCCCTTGAACTCCTCGAAGATCACCTCGTCCATGCGCGACCCGGTGTCGATGAGCGCGGTCGCGAGGATGGTGAGCGAGCCGCCCTCCTCCGCCTTGCGCGCCGAGCCGAAGAGCCGCTTCGGCCGCTCGAGCGCGCGGGAGTCGACGCCGCCGGTCAGGGTGCGCCCGGAGGACTCGACCTCCTTGTTGTAGGCGCGCGAGAGACGGGTGATGGAGTCGAGGAGGATCACGACGTCGCGCCCGGCCTCGACGAGCCGCTTCGAGCGCTCGAGCACCATCTCGGCGACGTGGATGTGCTCCTCGGTGGGCCGGTCGTTCGAGGAGCCGACCACCTCGCCCTTGATGTTCCGCTTCATGTCGGTCACCTCCTCGGGACGCTCGTCCACGAGGAGCACCGTGAGGTGCACGTCCGGCCGGTTCGCGGTGATCGCCTGCGCGATGCGCTGCAGCATGATCGTCTTGCCGGCCTTCGGCGGCGAGGTGAGGAGGCCGCGCGCGCCCAGGCCGATCGGCGCGATGACGTCGAGGACGCGCCCGATCGTCTCGTCCGGGCGCGTCTCCATCACGAGCTTCTCGGTCGGGTCGGTCGCCGTGAGGTTCTGGAAATGGGTGCGCCGGGCGACCGCCATCGGGTCGGTGCCCTCGATGGTGTCGATGCGCGAGAGCACGCGCTTCATGTTCCGCACCGTCGCGACGCCCTTCACGAGGAGGCCGGGCTGGAGGTGCGTCCGCTCGACGAGCCAGCGCGGGACCTCGACGTCGAGCGGCTGGGGCAGGTAGCTCCGCTTCGGATCGCGGAGCCAGCCGTTGCCCTTGCCCTCGAACTGGAGGACCCCCTCCACCTCCTCGGTGACCTCCGGCTGCGCCTGCGCGCCGGGCGCCGCCTGGCCCTGCGCGCCCGCGGCGCCGTTGGACGGGGCGACCGCGGCGGCCTCCCCGTTCGGCCCCACGAGGCCGCTCGGCCCCTGCGGGCCGCGCCCACGCCGGCCGCGCCGGCGCCGGCGGCGCCGGCCGCTCTGGCCCGGCTGTCCCTGCGGACCTCCCGGCTGTGGGGCGTCGTCCGGGCCACCGGCCTGGCGCTCGGGTTGCTGCGGGGCCCGCGCCGCGACGGCGGCCGGGGTCTGCTCGTTGTCGCTCATGCGGTGTCTGCTCGTGTCGCAGTGCGGCTTCGCCGCTGCGACAGGGCCCTTCTCTCGTCTGGAACGGCGGCGTCCGCGGGTGCGTGGCTGTCGGAGATCCGCGAACCGCCTTCCCCCGCCCCGGTCACTGGCGCGCCGCGCTTCCGCGGCGTCACGTCATGTAGCCAGGAGCCGGTCGGCCGGGGGTTCGCCACCCCGCCTCGGCGAAACCTACGTCGTTCTCGGCGGGACGACAATCCATCCCATAGCAGAAACGCCCGGCACGCGCGAGCCTCTTTCCGGCGTCACGGGGGGAGCACCCACTCGACCGGGAGCGCGACCACCGGCCCGAGCTCGGCGAGCAGCGCGAGGGCGCGGACCTCGGGGAGCGCGCCGAGGGCGCGCGAGACGGGAGGCTCGCCGGCGGCGGCGACGTCCGCGAGCGCCTCCCCGACGAGGTCGCCGAGGTCGGCGGGCCCCGAGGCGCTGCGCCGGACCTCCACCCAGTCGCCGGACCCCAGGTGGGCGCGCTCGCGCGCGAGCGCGATCGCGTCCTCGACGGACCCGAGGCGATCGACCAGCCGCCGCTCGAACGCCTGCTTCCCGGTCCACACCCGGCCGCCGGCGAGCGGCTCGATCTCCCCGCGCGGGAGCTTCCGCCCCTCGGCGACGCGGTCGACGAAGAGCCGGTAGAACGCCTCGATCTGCTTCTCGATCGCGCGCCGCTCCGACGCCGTCCAGGGCTTCGCGACCGACGTCCACTGCGCGTTCTCCCCGCGGGCGAACGCCTCGCGCGAGATGGACAGCTTCGAGAGCAGCCCGGAGAGGTCCGGCTTGAGGCCGAACACGCCGACCGATCCGGTCAGCGTCGAGGGCTCGGCCACGATCGCGTCGGCGCCGACCGCGACGAGGTAGCCGCCGCTCGCCGCGACGTCGCCCATCGACGCGACGACGGGCTTGCGCGCCCGCGCCCGCACGACCTCGCGCCACACGAGGTCGGAGGCGAGCCCGTCGCCGCCGGGCGAGTCCACGCGCAGCACGATCGCCTTCACGTCGCGGTCCGCCGCGGCGCGCCGGAGCTGCTTCGCGATCGTCTCGGCGCCCGCGAGCCCGCCGCCTCCGAAGGGGCCGCCGCGGCTCTTGCCGGAGACGATGGTCCCCTCCACCTGGACGACCTCGACGATCGCGGGGCGGCCCCAGCGCTGGGCCCGCCGCTGCGGCTCGGGCCGGTACGGGCCGCCGAGGCGGACGCGCTTGCCGGCGACGCGGCTCGCCCACCGCTCCAGCTCGTCCGGCCAGAGCACGTCGTCGACGAGCCCCTCCGCCTTCGCCTGCTCGGAGCCGAGGAGCCCCGCGTCCACGGCGGCGCGCACCTTGTCGGGGGCGAGCCGCCGCGCCGCGGCGACGTCCGCGATCATCCGGCCGAACACGTCGTCGAGGACTGCGTTCGTCACCTCGCGCGACTCGGGCGAGGCGCCTGCGCGGACGAGCGGCTCGGGGGCGGTCTTGTACGCGCCGCGCGCCACGACGTCGAAGGCGACGCCGGCGCGGGCGAGGGCGGTCTTGAGGTAGAGCTTGGTCGAGCGGAAGCCCGAGACGTCGAGCACGCCGCCCGGCGGCACGGCGATCGCCGTCGCGGCGGTCGCGAGCCAGTACTCGTCCGTGCCGCCCCCGGTGACGTAGGCGAACACCGGCTTCCGCTCGCGGATCGCCGCGAGCGCCGCGCGCAGCTCCTCGGTCCGCCCGTGCCCGAGCGGCAGGCCGTCGATCCGCACCCCCACCGCCGCCACGTCGGGATCCGTGCGCGCGGCGGCGAGGCGGCGCAGCAGGAGCCCGTACGGGTCGCGATCGCCGACGGTGAAGATCAGGAACCGGTCGCGCTCGAGCTCGTCGTCGACGTTCACGACCGGCGCCTCGCGTCCGCTCCCGGGCGAGCGGTACCGCTCGCGGGACGCGCGGACGCCGCCGAAGCCGCCGGTCCGGTCGGGGAGCGCCGTGGCGCCGCCCAGGAGGCCGAGGTGCCCGCCGTTCCAGGCGAGGCCCACCACCGCGGAGACGTCGCGCGACACGCCGGGCTCGTCGATGATCGGGACGAGGACCTGCCCGGAGAGCGCGATCCCCGACCGGAGCTCCAGCCCCGCGCCGAACGCGAGGTGGGTCGCGTGGAAGTCGTCGCGGGCGCGGTCGTCCGCGAGGAGGTCGGCGGAGAGCGTGAGGGCGTCGTCCCAGAGGCGCGTCGCGACGCCGAGGTCGTACCGGAGCGGCACGTCCGCGCCGCCGAGCCGGGCGTCGCGGCCGAGCGTCGCCGCGGCGATCGACAGGTGCCGCCACGGGCGGACGGTGAGCCCGACGTCCCAGCTCCGGAACGCGTCGATCGCCGCGTCCGACGACGCGAACCAGCTCCAGCCGAACCCGAGCGAGAAGCTCCGCCCGTCGCCCAGCGACAGCGCGAGCGCGCTCCGGCGGTAGCTCGCCGCGCCCCCGGGCCGGACCCACTCGACGGAGTAGCCGGTGCCGAGCGCGCCGAGCGCGGTCGCGAGGTACAGGCCGTCCGCCCTCGAGTCGGGCGTCACGCCGCCCTCGCGGAACCAGGCGAGCCCGAGGTCGCCCACGAACCCGACCGCGGCGGGCGTCGTCGCCGTCCCCCAGGGCTCCTCGGCGACGGCGACGCCGGGGACCGGGAGCGCGAGCCCCGCCGGGACGCCCGCCTCGCGGTCGAGCGCGCTGCGGACCTGCCCGGCGGCGGGCGACGCGGAGAGCAGGGCGAGGGCGGCGGCGACCGCGGTCCGGCGGCGCGCACGGGTCGCGGCGTTCACGTTGCGTGTCATGGCGGGCTCCCGTGGCGCGGATCCTACCGGGTGGAGCCCAGCCCCGGGCGGGCCGGATTGGGGCACGCCGCGGCCACCCGCTCCGCGTGGGACGGCACGCCTACTCCTCGTTCCCCGCGTCCTCCACCGCCCGCAGGTGCTCCTCGCCGAGCGGGACCAGGTTCCCGGCCCTGTACTGGCGGAACACGTCGAGGAGCTGCTCCTTGTGCGGGCGGACCTTGCCGAGCGGGCAGAGCTCCCACTCCTTCACGGGCTCGTCGCAGTAGCCCATCCGCTTGTCGCCGCACTTGGGCTGCAGGTAGCCGCCGATCTCCGGGACCGCCTTCGTCACCTCGCGCCGCATGAGCGCGACCATGTGGCGGATCTCCCACTGCGCGCGCCAGCAGAGGCGCAGGTCGGCGATGTGAAGCAGCTCGGCGAAGTTCACCATCACCTGGAAGTTCGTGGGCGTCGCGTTCGGCAGGACGAAGCGCGCGTCCTCCGCCGGGATCCCCTTCGCGAGCGCCAGCTCGTAGACGCGGGTGATCTCGCGCATGAGCCGGTCGTACTCGTCCGCCATGCCCTGGACCTTCTCCCAGGTCTTCGGCATCACGTACTCGAGCCGCTCCTCCTTGTACCGGACGTAGCGCTGCGACTGCTGCTCGAAGCTGATGCCGATCCGGTGGCGGACGAACTGGTGGCTCAGCGCGCGCGACACGCCCGAGATCCCGAACCAGAAGACCACCTGCTCGAGCGGAGAGGCGTGGCCGGTCTTGAGCCGCTCCTGGATGAACTCGCGGATCTTCGCGGCGGAGATCGTCCCCTCGCGGATCTCGCTCCACACCTCGCCGGGGGTCTTCGGCGTGTAGCAGGTCCGGTACGCCCCGTAGAGCTTCTGCAGCGGGTCGCGGGCGTAGTCGATGAGCGTGACTTCGAGCGGCATGGCGCGTTACGTATCACCCCCCATGGCTCCCGGAAAGCCGGCGTCCGAGTCGCGCGTGGAGGTGACCCATCTCGTAATGCCGGGGGACGCGAATTCCCTCGGAACCGCGTTCGGCGGGAAGATCATGCAGTGGACGGACCTGGCCGCCGGCATGGCGGCGATGCGCCACGCGCGGCTGCCGGTCGCCACCGCGTCCATCGACCAGCTGACGTTCCTGGCGCCCGTCCGCATCGGCCACATCGCGATGCTGCACGCCCAGGTCACGGCGGCGTTCACGACCTCGATGGAGGTCGGCGTCGAGGTCCTCACCGAGGATCCGCGGACGGGCGCGCGGCGGAAGTGCTGCGACGCCTTCCTGACGTTCGTCGCCCTCGACCGGGACGGGAAGCCCACCCCCGTGCCCCCGGTCGCGGCGACGACCGAGGAGGAGCGCCGCCGCGAGCGGGACGCGCGGGTCCGGCGCGAGTCGCGCCTCGCGCTCCGCGCGGCGCTGCGCGGACGGTGAACGGCCGCCGCGGTATTCCTTGAGCGGCGCGGCGGGCGGCGTCATATTGCGCGGCGCCGTCGACGTGGAGGAGGATCCCGCGTGCGCCACCCCGCCCCGCTCACCCCCCTCGCCCTCGCCGCCGCGCTCGCCGCCTGCGCCAAGGCGCCGCCGAGGACGGCCCCCGAGGACGCGCCGCCGCCGCCGATCGACGCCGCGGCGCTCGATCGGGGGACCTCGCCGTGCGACGACTTCTTCCAGTTCGCCTGCGGCGGGTGGCTCGCCGCGACGGAGATCCCGGCGGACCGCGCCTACTGGCACCGCGGCTTCGTCGAGCTCGAGGAGCGGAACGCGCGGCAGCTGCGCCGGCTCCTGGACGCGGCCGCGGCCGGGAAGGTCGATCCGGCGGACCGCTTCTCGGACAAGCTCGGCGCGTTCTGGGCGTCGTGCATGGACGAGAACGCCGTCGACGCCCGCGGCCTCGCGGAGCTGCGCGCGGAGTGGGCGCGCATCGACGCGATCCACGATCGCCAGGCGCTCGCCGACGAGCTCGCGCGGCTCCACGCGTCGGGCGTCCAGGCGCCGTTCCCGATGTACGCCGACCAGGACGCGCGCGACGCGACGCAGGTGATCCTGAACGTCGTGCAGGGCGGGCTCTCGCTGCCGGACCGGGACTTCTACCTCACCGACGACGGCAAGAACCCGGAGATCCGCAGGGACTTCTCCGCGCACCTCCGCCGGATGCTGGCGCTCGCGGGGCTGCCGCCGGCGCGCGTCGAGGCGGACGCCGCGGCGGTCGAGACGATGGAGCGCGCGCTCGCCGAGACGCACTGGACCAGGACGGAGGAGCGCGATCCGGCGCGGGTCTACAACCGCGTGGACCGCGCCGGCCTCGAGGAGCTCGCGCCGGCGTTCCCCTGGGCGCGGTTCTTCGCGAACCTCGGCCACCCCGGGCTCCTCACCGTCAACGTGACGACGCCGCGGTTCGTCGAGCGCGCGGGGAGGCTCTTCGAGACGGGCGACCTCGAGGGGTGGAAGGCGTACCTGCGCTGGCACCTCCTCGACGACATGGCCACGGCCCGCGCGCTCCCGAAGGAGCTCGTGGAGGAGCGGTTCCAGTTCCAGGCGAGGTCGTTCACGGGGGCGAAGGCGCTCCTCCCGCGCTGGAAGCACTGCGTCCGGATGGCCGACCAGGCGCTCGGGTTCGCGCTCGGGCAGGCGTACGTCCGGAGGCACTTCGGGCCCGGCGGCAAGGACCGGACCACGCGGCTCGTCGCGGAGATCTCCAGGGCGATGGAGCGGGACGTGGAGCAGCTCGCGTGGATGGACGGCGCGACCCGGGCGCGCGCGCGGGAGAAGATCTCGACGCTCGTGAACAAGGTCGGCTACCCGGACGCCTGGCGGGACTACGCGCCGATGAAGGTCTCGCGCGACTCGTACTTCAAGAACGTGCTCGCGGCGGCGCGGTACGAGACGAACCGGCAGCTCGACAAGGTGGGCAGGCCGCTGGACCGCAGCGAGTGGTTCATGAGCCCGCCGACGGTGAACGCCTACTACAACCCCGCCATGAACGAGATGGTGTTCCCGGCGGGCATCCTCCAGCCGCCGTTCTTCAACGAGGCGGCGCCGGAGCCGGTGAACTACGGGGCGATCGGGATGGTGGTCGGGCACGAGCTGACGCACGGGTTCGACGACCAGGGGCGGAAGTACGACGCGAGGGGGAACCTCGCCGACTGGTGGACGCCGGAGGCGGCGAGGGAGTTCGACCGGCGCGCCGCGTGCGTCGTCCGGCAGTACGCCGGGTACGAGTCGGTGCCGGGGGTGAGGCTCAACGGCGAGCTGACCCTCGGCGAGAACATCGCGGACCTCGGCGGCCTGAAGCTCGCGCACGCGGCGATGCGCGCCGCGCTGGAGGGCAGGGAGGCGCCGCCGGCGGTCGAGGGCTTCGGCGTGGACCAGCAGTTCTTCGTCGGCTTCGCGCAGTCCTGGTGCGCGAAGTACCGGGAGGAGAACCTGCGCCTGCGCGCGGTCACCGACCCGCACTCGCCCGCGCGCTACCGGGTGAACGGCCCGCTCGCGAACCTCCCGGAGTTCGCGAAGGCGTTCCGCTGCGCGGAGGGGAGCCCGATGGTCCGGCCGCCCCAGGACCGCTGCGAGGTGTGGTAGGTCCCTCGCCTTCAGCGGGCCGCCGGCGCCTTGAGCCGCGCGTACAGCCCCGCCGCGTCGTAGAACGTCAGCCGCACCGCGCCCGCCTCGATCACCGAGCCTTGCCGGAGGGGCAGCGGCGTCCTGGCCGGCGCGCCGTCCACCCGGGTGCCGTTCCGCGAGCCGGCGTCCTGCGCGGCCCAGCCGCCCCTCGCGTCGCGGCGGAGGACGAGGTGGACGCGCGACAGCGTGGCGTCGTCGATGACGAGGTCGTTGTCGGCGTCGCGGCCGAGCCGGACCTCGGCGCCGCCGTCCTTCGCCGCGAGCTGGATCGCGAGCGACTCGCCGGAGGCGAGGAGGCGCGTCTCCGGCCCGGAGACGAGCGTGTCGTGGCGCGCCGACGGCGGGCGCCACGGGCCCGCCTCCCAGACGAGCCACGGCCCGGTCCGCAGCCGCTCGAACTGCTCGAGCCGCTGGCCCGCGTGGTTCTTCCGGAGCCAGGAGACGAGATAGGTCTTCAACGCGCGCGCCCCGCCACCGAGCCGGAGGAGACCACGCCGTCGCTCGCCCTGTCGAGGTCTCCGCTCGGGCCGCGCTCAGGCGCGCACGGCGTGGTAGAGCACGCGCGGCAGGGCCGACCACCTGCCGCGCGCCTCCAGCGCGATGAGGGCGCGCCCGAGCGCGCCGGCCGTGCGGTGGCTCGGGAAGTACGGCGGCTTGATCGGCGGGATGGCGGGGTGCCACAGCACGCTCTTCTCCACGTCGTCCGGCGCGAGCATGAGCGTGTTGTGCACGAACCCGCGACCGCTCCGGACGTCGGTGAGCGGCTGCCCGGGAAACCCGCCCCAGGGCGTCGTCCCGAACGCGAACGCGTACGCGGCCCAGCAGTTCACGGCGACCGTCCCGTACTCGAGCCGCCGGACGGCGCGGTCGAGCGCGGGCCGGAGCCCCGGGTCGCGCAGCGCGGCGGGAGGCACGACGACGTTCGCCGAGAGCGTCCCCCAGAGCTTCTCGCGGGTGAACGCGACGGCCGCGTCGAGGAACTCGAGCGGGTCCTCGGACCCGACCTGCGTCTCCGCGAGGAGCGCGCAGAACGCCTCGGTCCGGAGGAGCTCGTCGTCACCCCGCGGGTCCACGCCGGTCACGAGCGTCCAGGGCAGCGTCCCCTCGCCGGCCTCCGACCGCCGGACGCCGGCGCGCCCGTCGGTGAGCCGCCGGAACCGCTCGGGCGAGCCCGGGTACCACGGCACGCGCGCCGGGGTCGTCGCCATCGCGCGCTCGAGGCTCGCGAGGAACGCGTCGCGGAGGCTCCAGCCGCGCGGCAGGACGAGCACCTGCGCCGCCGCGCAGTTGAACGACGCGTTCTGCGTCACCATCCCGGCGACGCTCTCGGCCTGCGCGGAGAGGGCGCGCTCGCTCCAGGCGCCCGGCACCACGATCACGGGCGCCACGTCGCCGAGCTCGCTCGTGATCTCCTTCCGGAGGAGCGGCGCCCCGCGCGCCATCCGCTCGGCGCGCTCCGGCCCGGGTGGCCCCCACACGATGGCGTCGTGGGAGCGGTTGGACCCGGTGATGTGCACCTCGTCCACCCCCGGGTGGCGGACGAGGTACTCGCCCTCCTCCGCCCCGCCGTAGACGACGGCGAGGACGCCCCTCGCGACGGCGTCCGCGAACGCGTCCTCGACGATCGGGCCGAGGTAGGCGTTCACCGGGTTCATCTTGAGGACGCAGGTCTTCCCCTCGTTGAAGAGCTTCGTCGCGACGTCGGTCGGCGCGATCGCGTTCACGTTCCCGGCGCCGAGCACGAGGCAGACCTTCCCCGCGTGATCCGGCGCCTTGTGGAAGCCGGCGCGTCGGGCGTTGAGCCGGTCCACGCCGACGCCCTCCTTCATGTGCACCTCGCCGCGGACGCCCATGAAGAGCATCCGGTCGAGCGCGGTCGGCGGGAACACGCGCGCGGTGAGCCGGCCGTCCACCGTCTCGCCGGTGGGCCCGAGCGGCGTGTTGCCGTTGCGCGCGATGGCCGTGAGCGACCGGACGAGCTGCCTCAGGATCCGGATCGTCGTGTACGGCCCGACGAGCCATTCGTCCCCGCTCACGGTCGCGCCGAACGGCAGGCTCCGCGCCGCGCAGGCCTCGCGCACCATCCGCTCGGCGTTGCGGTCCACGCCGGCGAGCATCGCGCGCGCCAGCGCGATCCGCTCCTCGATCGGCGCGCGCGCCCACCCCGGCGCGGCCTCGCGCACGCGCGCGACCGCCTCGTCGAGGCGGCGGGGCTCGGTGGAGGTCGGGGCGGGGGCGGGCGTCATCCCCCCCCTATAACGCCTTCCGCGCGCCCCCGGGTGGCGGCCGCGAGCGCCCGCGCGGGGCTCCCGCGCAGGCGCTCCGCGGTCCCGCGGGGTGCGGGGCGCTGCGCCCATGCCGGCTCGGCGCGGCGCGACGTCGCGCGCGTCACCGCTGCGGGCGAGCTCACGCGGATGCGCGGGCCCGGAGCCGCCGATCCCGCGGTTCGCGTGCGGGGCCGCCGCGCGTGCGGCCGGACGGGCAGCGCGCCGCCCGCCCGGGCCCCCGGGCGGCGATTGCACGGGCGGGGCGGCGCCGGACGCGCTATGCGTCGCCACCATGCCGCCCCTCCTCGACCCGGCGCCGCCCTTCCACGCGCGCGCCGTGATGCCGGACGGCGAGGCGCGCGACCTCGCGCTCGACACCTTCCGCGGCCGCTGGCTCGTCCTCGCCTTCTACCCGCGCGACTTCACGCGCGTCTGCCCGACCGAGATCCGCGAGCTCTCGAAGCGGGCCCGCGAGTTCGCCGAGCTCGGCGCGGCGGTCGTCGCGGCGTCGGTGGACGACCTCGACACACACCGGCGCTGGATCGCGGAGGTGCTCGGGCCGATCGCCGTTCCGCTGGCCGCCGACCCGACGAGGGAGAACGCGCGCGCGTGGGGCGCGCTCCTCGAGCGCGAGGGCGTCGCCGCCCGCGCGACGTTCGTCGTCGATCCGGACGGGGTGATGCGTCACGCCGCGTTCTACGACCTCGCGGTGGGGCGCTCGATCTCGGAGACGCTGCGGGTGCTCGAGGCGCTGCGCGCGGGCGGTCCCCGCCCCGCGGAGTGGCGGCCCGGCGACCCGACCCTCGGGAAGTGATCTCCCGCCGCCCTACCTGCCGAGGAGGTTCGCCGGCGGCACGCCGAGCGCCTTGGCCATCTTCTCGATGGTCTCGAGCGGCGGCGAGCGCTGGCCGCGCTCGAGCATCGACACGTAGGAGACGGAGATCCCGACCTTGTCGGCGAGCGCCTTCTGCGAGAGCTTCTTCTTCGAGCGCAGCCGGCGCACGTTCCCGGCGAATCTCGTCAGCAGATCCATGGCGAAACGGATAGCAAACAGCGAACCGAGCGACAGCGTCCCTTTCGGGCTGCCCCCCAGCCGAACTCGACCCACAGTAACGGCCGTGCTTAACGTCCCGACGTTCCCTCGGAACGACGGAGGAAGCATGGCGGCGACGAAGAAGCCCGTGTGGCGGGTCGAGGTGGGGGACGAGGCCCCGGACTTCGAGCTCCCCGCCACGGGTGATACTGCGGGTAAAGGCGGGCCTCGGAGGAAGGTCCGGCTGTCCGACTTCCGCGGCAAGAAGCACGTGGTGCTCGCGTTCTACCCGGCCGCGTTCACGCCGGTCTGAACGGTCCAGATGCCCTCGTACGAGGAGGATCTCTCCGAGTTCGAGCGGCGCGACGCCCAGGTCCTGGGCATCAGCACGGATCAG
>DASSSJ010000089.1:0-10335 GCA_035708485.1 Anaeromyxobacter sp.
GGGTTGCCCGGGGCCTCGCGCACGCGCAGGAGCACGCCGTGCTCGACGCCGGCGGAGCGGAGCTGGAGGGGCCGCCCGCCCGCGAGCGCGAGCTCGCCGTCGGCGCCGAGCCAGCGCGTCTCCTCGACGCCGGACGGCCCGCGGGCCCGCACCAGGGCGGCGGCGCCGCCGCGCGGGGCGGGCGCGATCGCGACCACGCGCACCGCCTCGCCGCCGATGAGGCAGCCCTGCCCTTCCGCGATCGCGCACGCGTCCGGCCCGGAGGCGAGCCGCGCGACCCGCACGCGGCCGAAGTCGCCGAGCAGCGCGAGCCGCGCGCCCGCCCCCCCGCTCAGCGGCGCGTTGTACCCCACCGTCGCGGGCCGGACCTTCCCGTCCGGGCCGCGCACCTCCAGCCTCGCCGTCACCGCCCGCGGCATCCCGCCCGGCAGCGGGTCCACGTCCAGCCCCACGAGCCGCGCCTCCCCGAACCCGGGCAACGCCTGCCAGCCCGACGACACGAGCACCTCGCCCCGATCCTCGCCCCGGAACCCCGCGGCCGCGTGCGCGGCGAGCGCGAGGAGGAACCCGACGTGGACGACGGAGGCCGCGTAGGCCGAGGGGGCCCGCGCGCCGCCCCGCCAGCGGCGGACGACGGTGTCCCAGGTCGCGAGCGCCGTGTTCACGGCGTAGAGCCCCGCGACCGGGAAGAGCAGGTAGAGCCAGGCGTGCTCGAGCCGCGGCGGGTCGAAGAAGCCGCGCAGGTCGTCCATCGCGATCCCCGCCGACGCGCCGTCGCGGGTGGCGGCGAGGACGAACGAGCCGATCGCGAGGAGGGCCACGGTCGAGAGGCCGCAGGCGAGCCCGAGCCCCTGAGACTGGAGCCAGGAGAGGCGATCGCTAGCCGAACGCATGCGAGGACCGCCCGAAGAAGAACGACGTGCCGACGTACGCGACGAGCACGAACACGAACCCGGCGGCGGCGAGCGCGGGGCGCACCCAGGCGCGGGACTGCATCGAGGGGGTGAGCTTCACGTGGACGAAGGCGGCGTAGTGGAACCAGAGGATCACCGACCAGATCACCTTCGGGTCCCACATGAACCAGGCGCCCCACGCGACGACGCCCCAGACGCCGCCGGTCACCATGGCGAGCGACCACAGGACGAACCCCCACAGGGCGAGCCGGTCCACGAGCGGGAGCCAGTCGCCCTCCGTCCGCGCCCACCACGCGACGGCGGCGCAGGCCGCGGCCGACCACGCCGCGTAAGCGAGGAAGGAGAGCGGGACGTGGAGCGGGTACCAGATCGTGCGCATGAGCGGCGGCGGCCAGCGCAGATCGCCGGGCAGCGCGAGCGCCGTCGCCGTCGCCGCCGCGAGCACCCCGAGGAGCGGCAGGACGTACGCGCGCGCCGGCCGCCAGGCGACGGCCGCCATGATCGCGATCGCGAGCGCAGCCGCGTTGAAGGACTCCATCTTGTTCGTGAGCGGGAAGAAGCCGATGGCGATCCCGCGCCACGCGGTGGCCGCGAGGTGGACGGCGGCGCCCGCCGCGAGGAGCGCGCGCGCCCCGCGCCCGGGACGGAGGGCCGCCGCGACGAGCGCGGCCCCGTACGCGCCCGCGGCGATCCAGAGGAGCCACGCGAGCGCGGGGTGCGCCGCGGCGGCGAGCTCGGGGGGCGTCGGTCCCATCAGGCCGTTTCGATCTCCGGGCCAGGCACCGTTCGCGCGGCGAAGCGTGCCGGCCCGCTCCTTGCGGCCCGCACTCTATGGCATCGCCGGGATCGGCGCCCGGTAGACGCGCAGCCCCGGCCGGCCCACCTCGAGGAAGAAGCCGAAGGAGAACTTGATCTCGCCGTTCGCGTCCGCGATCCCGCGCGGCGGGTTGACGAACGGCTGCGCGCTCCGGAACGCGGCGAGCGCCGCGCGGTCGAGGAAGTCCGCGCCGCTCGTCTGCTCGATCACGAGGTTCTTCACGTGGCCCGTGTCGTCGAGCGTGACGCCGAGCAGGGTGAAGCGGTCCTTGTAGCCGAACATCGAGCGGTCCGGGTCGCGCGCCTCGAGCGGCGAAAGCGGGTCCCAGGCCGCGGCGACCTGCTGCTTGATGCGATTGAAGTACGTGGCGTACTTCCAGCCGCGCGTGTTGAGGAACGTCCCCTCCCCCTCCTCGACGCCCTCGAGGCGGTCCGGAGCGGGCCCGCCGGCGAGGCGCGCCATCATGCCCGGCGAGACGCGCAGCAGGTCGGAGAGCGGCCCCTCCCTGCGCTGCCCGCCCTCGCCCGCGCCGGGCGCGGGCGGACCGGCGGCGCCCTCCGCGCCCTCCGCGCGCCCGGCCGCGAGGTCGCCGGCGCCGTCGGGCGCGAGCGCGACCTTCGGCGCGCCCTTCGGGGCGGCGGGCGCCGACCGCTGCCCCTCCGCGCCGGGGATCGCCTTCGCGGACTCGCCCCCCTCGCCGGGCGAGGGCGAGGTCTGCACGCCCGGCGCCTGCGGCACCGCGAGCGTGCGCTCGTAGCCGGCGCGGGCGTGACGGGAGCGCGTCTCCTTCTCGACGGAGCTGTCGCGATCCGAGAGGAACCGCGTGCTCCGGGGCGGCGTCGAGTCGGGCGACGGGGCGACGTCGACGACCTGGCCGGGCGGCCTGGACTCGGGCGGCGGAGGCGTCGGCGGGGCGGGCTTGGCCGCCGCGAGCGGCGCGGCGGACCTCGTCGTCCCCGCGTCCGGCCGGATGGCCCGGTTGGCGGCCCACTGCGACGACGTCACGGGAGCGAGCGCGACCTCGGCCGGCTTCGCCGGCATGCTGAACGCACCCGCGCGCGCCAGCAGGAGGAAGACGAGCGAGTTCAGCAGGATCGACGTGACGACCGCCGCCGCGAGCCGGCGGCCCGGGCGCTCCCGGACCTTCGCACGCCTGAGGCTTGGGCCGAGGAGCGCCATCCGATCGCGGATTCTAACAGGAGCCCCGCCGGTTTCCTGCCCAGGCACCGGAAGGGGAGCCGCCGGGCGGGAGGGCGCCCGAACGGGCCCTCGGGTCGTCGCGCGCGGCGCGCGGTCGCGGCCGGCGACCTTCCCGACGGTCGCCGCTACCTCGGGATCGGCGCCCGCCAGCGCACGACCCCGCCACGCTCGGCGGGGAACACCGTGAACGCGAACGGGACGCGCGCCTCGCCGTCGCGGCCGAACATCGCGCTCGGCGGGTTCGCGAACGGCTGCGCCTTGCGGACGGCGTCCACGGCGATCTCGTCCACGAAGGGGACCTGCGACGACTCCGCGACCGTGAGCCGGCGCACCTCTCCGGACGGGCCGAGCGTGAGGTGCAGGACGACGGTGCGCTCCCGGTAGAAGACGTCCTTCCCCTCCGGATCGCGCTCGCGGATCGCCGCGCGGACGCTGGGGTACCAGAACTCGCCGATCGCGCGGCGCATCTGGTTGAGGAACGTCGCGAACCTGAACTCGCGCGAGGAGAGCCAGGTCTCGTCGCCCTCCTCGGCCTCGCGGTACGCGTCCAGCGCCGCCCCCCCGGCGATCCGCGCGAGGGCGTCGGCGCTCGGGTGGAGATCGGGCGCCCCACGGCGCGGCGCGAGGGCGTCCGTCGCCCCCGGGGCGGGCGGCCCGGTGCGCCCCGGCCGCGCGCTCGCGTGATCTCCGTCCGGCGCGGGAGCGAGGCCCTCCGCCGGCGCGCGCGGGCGAGCCGCCTGCGGCCGCGCCGCGGGGTCCGCGGGCGCGCGCCGGCCCGCCGCGCGTGCCCCCGGGCGCCGCTCGAGGCCGCCCGGCTCCGCGCGCGGCGCCGGCCGCGGGTGGCTTCCGGCGTCGCGCGAGACCGTCTCGCGCGACGCGCGCGCGTTCCGGTCCGACAGGAACCGGGCGTCGTCCGGCGGGCGATCGGAGCGCGCCCGGTCGGGCGGCTGCTCGATGACCCGGCCCCTCGGCTCCTGCTTCGGAGGCTCGGGAGGCGCGACGCGGCGGTTCTCGCTCCAGGCGTGCGCGTCGAGCGGGGCGAGCGCCACCGCGGCGCTCCCCCGCGGGCGCGGCGGCGTCAACGCACCGGTCGCGGCGAGCCACGACAGGACGAGGGCATTCAGCGTGGCCGACGCGAGGAGCGCGGCGAGCGCCCGAAGGCGCGGCCGCTCGCGCACCCGCGTCCGCCGCGACGCGGGGCCGGGCATGCGCCCCGAAGATGCTCACGCGGGGGGCGCTCGCGCGACGGCGCCGCCCGGAGCGGGGGTTCACTTGTCGCGGTACGTGATCCGTCCGCGCGTGAGGTCGTACGGCGAGAGCTCCAGCTTCACCCGGTCGCCCGGGATGATGCGGATGTGGAACTTCTTCATCTTGCCGGACGCGTAGGCGAGCACCGTCGGGCCCTGATCCACCTTGACGCGGTACATCCCGCCGGCGAGGGCCTCCTCGACGGTCCCCTGTACCTCGATGCCCGCTTCCTTCTCGCTCATGATCTCCCTTGCCGCCTCGTCTTAACGCGAGCGGCCCCGGTGACCCGAGGCCGCTCGAGAGCTTCCGGCCGGTGGAGACTACGCCTTCCGGACGTTCGCCGCCTGGAGCCCCTTCGGGCCCTGGGTGACGTCGAACTCGACGGGCTCACCCTCCTTCAGGGTGCGGAACCCGTCCATCTTGATCGCGGTGTGGTGGACGAAGACGTCCTCGCCGCCCTCCTGCGAGATGAAGCCATAGCCCTTCGCGTCGTTGAACCACTTCACG
The DNA here is from genome assembly GCA_035708485.1 of Anaeromyxobacter sp. Classification (GTDB taxonomy): domain Bacteria; phylum Myxococcota; class Myxococcia; order Myxococcales; family Anaeromyxobacteraceae; genus Anaeromyxobacter. Next base: position 4,687 of record DASSSJ010000089.1, read on the forward strand.
GTACCAGTCGCCATCTCTTCACGCATCCTTCTTCGATCAGCGACGCGAATCGACCGTCGACTCGCGCGAGGTCGAGAGGTCACGGGCTCTCGACCTGGCCGCGAACTATCCCCGAAACACGCCGGGACGGTCAAGCCGCGTGCGCGCAAGATGCGCGCAGAAATGGACTCGCCGGGTCCAGCAGCCGGGCGGCTGGGCGGCCGCGTTTCACTCCGGGAGAGCGCCGAGCAGCGCCCGGGCGCGCGCGGCGACGGCGGCGTCCCCTGCCGCGGCGAGCTGGGCGAGCTCGACCCGCGCGCCGCTGCGCTCCTCCGGCACGGCGAGCAGGCTCTCCGCGCGCGCGAGGCGGACTTGCGGATCCGAGGGGGCGAGCCTCGACGCGACCTCGGCGCAGAAGCGCGCGGCGAGCGGCTGCCCCAGCCGGCGGTGGGCGCGAGAGAGGAGCGCCCACGCGCCCGGGTCGAGGTGGTTCGTGACCACGAGCCCCTCGAGGATGGCCCGCGCGGCGTCCACGCGTCCCGCCTCGAGCTCGGCCTCGGCGAGGCACGCGATGGCGTCGCCGATCTCCTGCGTGATCCCCTGCTCCTCGGCGAGCGTGCGGCCCGCCACGACGGCCTCGATGACGTCGCTCATGGTCGTCCCTTCAGCGGATGTTGCTGATGGTGGCCATCCGGGTGTCGTGCCCGGCGCGGAGGATGTTCGACACGAGCCCGAACATCTCCCGCTGCTTGTCGACGAGCCGCTGGATCTCCATCATCACGAGCTTCTCGTCGGGCCGGGTGCCGCTCGCGCTCTTGGTGCTCGTCCCGGAGCTCCCCGTCGAGCCGGAGGAGGGGGCCGCGCTCATGGCGGCCGCGACGTCCACGACCTTGGAGCCGTACTTGAGGAGGAGCGGCGCGGCCGCCGGGAAGCCGAGCGCCGACGCCGCGAGGGCGAGGACCGGGCCGGCGGTCTGGCCGAGGAACGCCTTGGCCCCCGGGACCTTCAGGAGACCGGAGATCGCCTTCGCCGCATCGCCCCCGGCGACGGAGGACACGGCCGCACCGATCGCGCCGACGATCCCGCCCTTCCTCTTGGCCGAGCTCGAGGTCGCCTCCGGGGCCTTTCCGTTGATCTGGTCCATCTTCGCCTGGATCTCCTTCTGGTACTTGTCGTCCAGGTACGCGATGAGCCGGATCAGCTTCTCCTCGATGGAGAGCTTCGGATCGGAGAGGAACGACAGCGCCGAGCTCGAGGAGGTCGACGAGGTCTTGGAGGACGAGGTCTTCGAGGACGACGTCTTCGGGGACGAGGCCTTCGACGCGGACTGGTAGCCCCGGACGCCGGCTCGCGCCCGCGTCCGCAGCCGCGCGGCCGCGTGGGCGATCGCGACGGCGGTGCGCTCGAGGTGCGCCGGGATCTCGCCCGGCGCTCCGGCGACCACCGGCGCCCGGGCGGAGGTGCGGACCTTCGCAGCGGAGGGAGAGGACTCGGCGACGGCAGCGGCCGCCGCGGCGGCGGCGGCACGGAAGGCCGTCGCGAGCGTGGGGGAGTTCACCATGGGGGTTCCTTTCGTGAGCGGCCTGGCGCCGCGAGACGGTTCCCCGAGAAGCGCGCCGCGTGCCCGCCCCGGCGCCCCGGATCCCGTGGGGTTGCGCGGCGTGAGCGGTCCGCCCCCCGCGCGGCGCGTCCGCGCGCCGGCCGTTTGACGACCCTCCCCGGCCCGCCTAGATTTCCCCGCCGTGCGGATGCTCGGCGTCGATCTCGGCCGCGCGCGAATCGGGCTCGCCATCGCGGACGACGTCCTCCGCACCGCGCGCCCGTTGCGCGTCGTGACGCGCCGGGCCGACGCCGCCGACCTCGCCGCCATCGCCGGGGCGGCGCGCGAGTACGAGGTGGACCGGGTCGTGCTCGGCCTGCCGCTCAACATGGACGGGAGCGAGGGGCCCGCCGCGCGCCTCGCGCGCGCCTACGCGCCGAAGCTCGAGGCCGCGCTCGGGGTCCCGGTCGAGCTGTTCGACGAGCGGCTCTCCACCTTCGAGGCGGAGATCCGCTTGCGCGATCAGGGCTTCTCTGCGAAGGATCGCCGCTCTCGCGTGGACGCGGAGGCCGCGGCGGTGATCCTGCAGGCCTGGCTCGACAGGGACGCCGGATGAGGCGCGCGCTCGTCGCGATCGCGGCGCTCGCCGTCGCCGCGGTGCTCGTCGCCGCGGGGCTGGCCTGGCACGCCGTGTCCACGTTCCGCGAGACGCCGTACGGGGCGATCGAGGAGAAGGTCGTCGTCGTGCCCGCGGGCGCCTCCGCGCGCGCCGTCGTCCGCGCGCTGGCCCACGCGGGCGCGCTCTCGGACGAGGCTCGCGCCTGGCGTTACGTCCGCTGGGTGAAGCGCGACCCGCGCCCGTTCCGGGCCGGCGAGTACTCCTTTTCGGGCCCGCTCCGGCCGGACGAGGTGCTGGAGCGCGTCTGGCGCGGCGAGGTGAAGCTGCACCGCGTCACCGTCCCCGAGGGGCTCCGGCTCGACGAGATCGCGGACCTCGTCGGCGCGAGCGGGCTCGCGGAGGCGGCCGAGTTCCGGCGCGTCGCGCGCGACGCCGAGGTCGCCCGCGCCCTCGGGCTCCCCTACGAGACGCTCGAGGGCTTCCTGTTCCCGGACACGTACGCGTTCGCCCGCGGCGTGTCGGCGCGGGCGATCGCGGACGCGATGGTCGCGCGGTTCCGGGAGGAGTACGCCGCCGCGGAGCGGCTGCGGAAGCCGGGGGTGGTCCTCACGGTCGGCGAGGCGGCGACGCTCGCGTCGATCGTCGAGAAGGAGACGGGGCGGCCGGACGAGCGCCCGCGGATCGCGTGCGTCTTCCACAACCGGCTGCGCACGGGGATGCGGCTCCAGACGGACCCGACGGTGATGTACGCGACCCTGCTCCGCACCGGCCGCTGGTCGAGGAACATCACCCGCGCGGACCTGCTCGCCCCTCACCCGTACAACACGTACACGACCGCCGGCCTGCCCCCCGGCCCGATCGCGAACGCGGGCGCGGCGGCCCTCCGGGCCACGCTCGCGCCGGCGGAGTGCCCGGACCTCTACTTCGTCTCGCGCAACGACGGCTCGCACGTCTTCTGCCCGGATCTCGCGTGCCACAACGCCGCCGTGAAGAAGTTCCAGGTCGACTTCTTCCGGCACGCGCAGCGCTGAGACCACGTCGCGTGCCCCGCGATCCCCGCCCGCCCCCTCCGTTCCACCCCGACGGGGACTTCGCGCGGCACGGTCCGAGCATCCTGCTCGCCTGGTCCTTATCCTCCTCAGGTCGGCGACCCGCGCGCGGGCGCCGCCACGCCTCTAGAATCTAGGGAGAAGCGAGAGAGATCGAGGTCCGCATGCGCGAAGTCACGCAGACGAGCTGGGTATCCCGGATCGCGTCCCTCCAGGATCGCGAGGCGTACTCGGAGCAGCACTGGGAGGGCTCGTTCGACGAGTACCTCGCCCTCGTGCGCCAGAATCCGAAGGTCACCCGGACCGCGTTCCAGCGCGTCTACGACATGATCCTGTCGCACGGGAAGACCGAGTACATCGACAACAAGAAGAAGCTCATCCGCTACGACTTCTTCACCGATCCGGACTTCGGCGGGAGCGACGCGATCTACGGGCTCGACATCCCGCTCATGAAGCTCGTCAACGTCTTCAAGAGCGCGGCGCAGGGGTACGGGACCGAGAAGCGCGTCATCCTGCTGCACGGGCCGGTCGGCTCCTCGAAGTCGACGATCGCGCGGCTCCTCAAGAAGGGGCTCGAGGCGTACTCCAAGACCGCCGAGGGCGCGGTCTACACGTTCGCGTGGGACGTCGAGCGGACGAACGCGGAGGGCGTGAAGCGCCGCGAGGTGATGCCCTGCCCGATGCACGAGGAGCCGCTCCACCTCGTGCCGCACGACTGGCGCGCGAGCGTCTACGCCGAGCTCTCGCCGCCCGAGTCGGGGTTCCGCATCCCGGATACGGGCGACCTCTGCCCCGCGTGCCGCTTCGTCTTCAAGGAGCTGATGACCGAGTACAAGGGCGACTGGGAGAAGGTGATGGGCCACGTGCGCGTGCGCCGGCTCGTCCTCTCCGAGAAGGACCGCGTCGGCGTCGGCACCTTCCAGCCCAAGGACGAGAAGAACCAGGACTCGACCGAGCTCACCGGCGACATCAACTACCGGAAGATCGCGGAGTACGGATCGGACTCCGATCCGCGCGCGTTCAACTTCGACGGCGAGTTCAACATCGCGAACCGCGGCATCATCGAGTTCGTGGAGATCCTGAAGCTCGACGTCGCCTTCCTCTACGACCTCCTCGGCGCGACCCAGGAGCACAAGATCAAGCCGAAGAAGTTCCCGCAGACCGACATCGACGAGGTCATCATCGGGCACACCAACGAGCCCGAGTACCGCAAGCTCCAGTCGAACGAGTTCATGGAGGCGCTCCGGGACCGGACCGTGAAGATCGACATCCCGTACATCTCCCGCCTCGACGAGGAGGTGAAGATCTACGAGCGCGACTACAACAGCCACAAGATCCGCGGCAAGCACATCGCGCCGCACACGCTCGAGATGGCCGCGATGTGGGGCGTGCTCACCCGGCTCGAGGAGCCGAAGAAGCACAACCTCACGCTCGTCCAGAAGCTGAAGCTCTACAACGGGAAGTCCCTGCCGAACTTCACCGAGGACAACATCAAGGAGCTCCGCAAGGAGGCCGTCCGCGAGGGCATGGAGGGCATCAGCCCGCGGTACATCCAGGACAAGATCTCGAACGCGCTCGTCTCGGACAAGGGCGAGGGGTGCGTGAACCCGTTCATGGTGCTGAACGAGCTCGAGAACGGCCTGCGGCAGCACTCGCTCATCAGCTCGGAGGACCAGCGCAAGCGCTTCCGCGAGCTGCTCACCGACGTGAAGCGCGAGTACGAGGACGCCGTCAAGAACGAGGTCCAGCGCGCGATCAGCGCCGACGAGGACGCGATCACCAAGCTCTGCGCGAACTACATCGACAACATCAAGGCGTACACGCAGCGCGAGAAGGTCCGCAACAAGTACACGGGCCAGTACGAGGAGCCCGACGAGCGGCTGATGCGGTCGATCGAGGAGAAGATCGACATCGCCGAGAGCCGCAAGGACGACTTCCGGCGCGAGATCATGAACTACATCGGCGCGCTGGCGATCGAGGGCAAGACCTTCAACTACCGGACGAACGAGCGGCTCCACAAGGCGCTCGAGCTGAAGCTCTTCGAGGACCAGAAGGACTCGATCAAGCTGAAGAACCTCGTCGCCTCGGTGGTCGACCGCGAGACGCAGGAGAAGATCGACGTCGTGAAGCAGCGGCTCGTGAAGAACTACGGCTACTGCGAGATCTGCTCCACCGACGTCCTCAACTTCGTCGCCTCCATCTTCGCGCGCGGCGACGCGAAGGAGTAGCGCTCCGTCGCGGGAGCGGGAGCGGGACGCACATGGCGCTGAAGATCAAGCAGGACCACGCACGCTTCCGCGACATCGTCCGCGGCCGCATCAAGCGCAACCTCAAGAAGTACGTCCAGAAGGGGGAGATGATCGGCAAGAAGGGGAAGGAGTTCATCACCATCCCCGTCCCGACCATCGACATCCCGCACTTCCGGTACGGGGAGCGCTCGCAGGGCGGCGTCGGCCAGGGCG
>DASSSJ010000090.1:0-23048 GCA_035708485.1 Anaeromyxobacter sp.
GCGCGGCGGCCCGGCCGCGCCGGGCGCGCCGGGGCCGGGGTGACACAGGTAGCACTCGCCCAGGACCGGGTGGACCACGTCAGGCAGGAGCTTGTCGCGCGCGCCGGCGTGCGCGCCGTGGCAGCGCCGGCAGGTCGCCGCGGACGGCGCGTTCCCGCCGTGCGCCGCGCGGAGCGGCTCGGGGGGATGGCAGCCGCCACACAGCGCGGCGGCGGGCGCGACGAGGAGCCTCGCCTCGCCCGCCGCGTGGGGCGCGTGGCAGCCGGTGCACCCACGCGCCGCGATGGCGCCGTGGCGGCGGGCGCGCTCGGGGAGCGTCCCGGGATGGCAGCCGAGGCACAGCTCCGCCGCAGGCGCGACGGTCGCGGCCGCCCCGCCGCCGGCCGGGTGGGGACGGTGGCACGCCTCGCACGGGCCGCGCGCGAAGGGCGCGTGCACGACCGGCCGCGCGCGCCCCGCCTCCGCCGCCCGCGCGTGGCACGGGCGGCACGCCTCCGCGCCCGCGTCGCGCGCGCCTCGCTCGCCCGCGGCGCAGGCGGCCAGGACGGCGGCGGTCGTGACGGCGGCGAGCCTGGCGGAAGACATCGTGCGCCCCGCCTCGGGGCCCACACTCATGCCACGCCGGCGCCCTTCCTGGCGAGCGCCCCGGCCCGGCGCGGCGCGACCCCCGACGAGGCGATGACGGGAGCGTCGGGGCCGGGCATGCTCGGGGCCGGAGGTCGCCATGGCCGAGGGTCGCGGGCTCGTTCCCGAGGGCGAGGGGCTGCGCCGGGCGCTGCGCTGGCTCGACGAGCGCGCGCGCGACGAGCCGAAGGCAAGTCGCGCGAAGCTCGTCGCCGACGCCGGCGTGCGCTTCGACCTCACGCCCCTCGAGCAGGATTTCCTGCTCCAGAACTGGGCGAAGGGCTGATCCGCGCTCCGGCGGAGCGCCCGCCGCGCCGGCCGCAGGCCGGGCGGACCGGCGCGCGCCGCCTCGCCTGGTCGGGGCCTCGCGGGTCGCCCCGCGCCGCCGCAGGTTCGGTGGATGCGGCTCGTCGTCTTCGGCCTCACCGCGAGCTCGACGTGGGGGAACGGCCACGCCACGCTCTGGCGCGGGCTGGCCCGGGCGCTCGGCGCGGAGGGGCACGCGCTCGAGTTCCTCGAGAAGGATCAGCCCTGGTACGCCGCCCACCGCGACCGGACCGACCTCGACGGGGGCGCGCTCCGCATCTACCGCGAGCTCGCCGACGTCCGGGCCGAGGCGCGCGCCGCGCTCGACGAGGCCGACGTGGCGATGGTCACGTCGTACTGTCCGGACGCGCTCGCGGCGACCGAGCTCGTGCTCGGCTCCCGCGCGCGGCTCAAGGTGTTCTACGACCTCGATCCCGGCGTCACCGCCGCCCAGCTCGCCGCCGGCGACCCGGTCCCCTGGATCGGCCCGCGCGGGCTCGGCGACTTCGACCTCGTCCTCTCCTTCAACGGCGGCAAGGCGCTCGCCCTGATGCGCGACGTGCTCGGGGCGCGCCGGGCCGCGCCGCTGCACGGGGCCGTCGACCCGGCCGTCCACCGCCCGTGCGCCGCCGCGGCGCCGTTCCGCGGTGACCTCTCCTACCTCGGGACGTGGGCGGCGAGCCGCCAGCCGGCGCTCGAGACGCTCTTCCTCGGCCCGGCCGCGCGGATGCCGGAGCGGACGTTCGTCCTCGCCGGGTCCATGTACGACGACGCGTTCCCCTGGCGCGAGAACGTCCGCTACGTCCGCCACCTCGAGCCCGCGCTCCACCCCGCCTTCTTCTGCTCGTCCCCCCTCACCGTGAACGTCACGCGCCCGGAGATGGCCGCGCTCGGCCACTGCCCGTCGCCGCGCCTGTTCGAGGCGGCCGCCTGCGGCGTCCCGGTGGTGTCCGACTGGTTCGACGGGCTCGACGCCTTCTTCGAGCCAGGCGAGGAGATCCTCGTCGCGCGCACGGTGGAGGAGGCGACCGAGGCGGTGGCGACGCCGCGCGAGGAGCTCGCCCGGATGGGGCGGCGCGCCCGCGACCGCGCCCTCGAGGAGCACACCGCCGCCGCGCGCGCCCGGCAGCTCGTGGCGTTCTGCGAGGCGGCGGCGCGCGGCGCGGGGCTGGAGCTCGCGCGCCGGGCGGCGGAGGAGGTTTCGGTCGCGCAGCTCGACCGGGACCTCGAGCGCGACGTGGACTGGGAGTACGGGCCGGCCGAGCGCGGCTGGGAGCGCGGCCCCGACGACGACCGCGATCACGAGCACCGCTGGACGATCGAGGACCGTGGGGACGCGGCGTGATCCGTTGCCCCGTCCGCCGCGCGGGCGGAAGATCCGGCGGAACCCACGAACGGAGGTCCCCCGATGCGCACGTTCGCCGCCGCCGCCCTGCTCGTCCTCCTCGCCCCCGCTGCCGCGCGGGCCCAGAGCCCGTGGGACGCCGCCAAGAAGGCCGCCGGGCAGGCGTCCACGGGGAAGGTGGAGAAGGAGGTCAACAAGCGCCTCCTCGAGGAGTCGCGGAAGAACCAGTGCTCCTTCAAGAGCGGCACCGCCGAGCTGGAGAAGGGCTGCGACGCGAAGGCCACGCGGCTCGCGAGGGCCCTCATCGACGCGAAGAAGAAGCTCGCCGCCGCCGGCGTGACGAAGAACTTCAAGTTCGTGGTCTCCGGCCACACCGACTCGACCGGCTCGGCCGAGAAGAACAAGGAGCTCTCCGGCCAGCGCGCGGCGGTCATGGTGAAGGAGCTCGTCGCCCGCGGCGTCGCGCGGGACGAGATCGAGTCCGTCGGGATGGGCTCGGAGCGGCCGCTCGTGACGCCGGACGACACGCCCGCCAAGAAGGCGAAGAACCGCCGCTACGAGGTCCAGGTGAAGCTCTAGCGACCGCCGCGGCCACGGCCGCGTGCTAGCATCCCCGCATGTCCTGGTGGGTGTGGGTCCTCGTCGGCATCGGGCTCCTCGCCGTCGAGCTGGTGACGCCGGGCGGGCTCTTCGCCCTCTTCTTCGGGGTCGGGGCGCTCGTCGTCGCGGTGCTCGCCGCGCTGGGCGCGAGCGCGACGGTGCAGTGGCTCGCCTTCAGCGTCGTCTCCGTCGTGCTCCTCGCGACGCTGCGCCGCTCGCTCCAGGAGCGCCTCGCCCGCGCGCCGGGCCGCCCGGTCGACGCGATCGTCGGCGAGGAGGCGGTGCTCCTCGGCGACGTCCCCGCCGGCGGCGAGGGGCAGGCCGAGCTGCGCGGCGTACCCTGGTCGGCGCGGGTCGCCTCGGGGGCGCCGCTGCGCAAGGGGCAGCGCTGCCGCGTCGAGCGCGTCGACGGCCTCACCCTCTGGGTCCGCGCCGAGTAGGCGCGCGCCCGCTCACGCAGGGAGACGACACAATGGAAGCGGTCAGCGCAGCGCTCGTCATCGCCGTCGTCGTCGCCGTCTTCGCGATCTTCGTCGTCGTGAAGACCGCCGTCGTCGTGCCGCAGCAGAACGCCTACGTCGTCGAGCGGCTCGGCAAGTTCCACGCCGTGCTCGACGCCGGGTTCCACGTCCTCTTCCCCTTCATCGACGTGATCCGCTACCGGCACACGCTCAAGGAGCAGGCGATCGACATCCCGGAGCAGATCTGCATCACGAAGGACAACGTGCAGGTGGCGGTGGACGGGATCCTCTACCTCAAGGTCCTCGACCCGCAGCGCGCCTCCTACGGGATCGCCGACTACTACTACGCGATCAGCCAGCTCGCGCAGACCGCGCTCCGCTCCGAGATCGGCAAGATCGACCTCGACCGCACCTTCGAGGAACGGACGCACATCAACGGGATGGTGATCACCGAGCTCGACAAGGCGACCGGCCCCTGGGGAATCAAGGTGCTGCGCTACGAGATCAAGAACATCACCCCACCGCAGGACGTCCTCGCCGCGATGGAGAAGCAGATGCGCGCCGAGCGCGAGAAGCGCGCGGTGATCCTCACCTCCGAGGGCGAGCGCGACGCGGCGATCAACAACGCCGAGGGGAAGAAGCAGCAGGTGATCAAGGAGTCGGAGGCGGCGCGCCAGAAGCAGATCAACGAGGCGGAGGGCGAGGCCCAGGCGATCCTGGCGGTGGCGCGCGCCACCGCCGAGGGGCTCGGGCAGGTCGCCCACGCGATCAGCCAGCCGGGCGGGCCGGAGGCGGTCCAGCTCCGGGTGGCCGAGCAGTACGTGGCGGAGTTCGGCCGCCTCGCGAAGACGAACAACACCGTGATCCTCCCGGCGACGCTCTCCGACGTGGGCTCGATGATCGCCCTCGCGACGAGCGTGCTGCGGGCGGGGAAGGACGGCGAGCCCGTCCGGAACACGGTGATGCCGCCGCCGCGCGGCCCCGCGCCGTCCGCGGCGACGCCGAGACCGCCGACGCGGCCCCTTCCTGAGCCGTAGGGTCGACGGCGAACGCTGCCGCACCTTGCCCGGACGCCGCCCCCAGGGGGCCCCCGATGCGGAGGCGGCTTCGCCGCGGGGATCGGATCTCGTCTCCCCCGCTTCGCGGGGGCGAGGGTGGACGCATTCCCCGCGCCGTCGAGCGCGTTCAACGCGACAGGCGCCGGTACTCGGCCAGGTGCCGGAGCGCGTCCTCCTTGCGGCCGAGCCGCTCGAGGATGCGCGAGGCGTTGAAGTGCGCGTCGGCGAGCGTGTCGTCGGCCTCGATCGCGCGCGCGTAGGCGAGGAGCGCCTCGTCGAGGAGCCCCTGGTCCTCGAGCGACACCCCCAGGTTGAAGGCCGCGAGGGCGGCGTGCCAGGGAGAGGAGAGGGCGCGCCGGTAGTGGTACTCGGCCGCCCGCGGGTCGCCGCGCTCGTGGAGGAGGCGGCCGAGGTTCAGGTGCGCCCCGCCGTGGTCGGGGGAGGTCTCGAGGACCTTGCGGTAGGCGATCTCCGCCTCGCGCGGCGCCGTCGCCTCGAGATCGCACGCCCAGCGGTACCACGCGTCCGAGTCGAGCGGCGCCCGCGCCCGCGCCGGCGCGGGCACCACGGTGGCGACGCCGGCGCGCTCGCCCGCGCCGAGGTCGAGGAGCACCTGGCCCGTCTCCGGCCGCCAGCGCGCGCCGCCGTGCTGCACGACCACGCGGTCGCCGTCCGCCGCGACCCGCACCGCCGCGAGCGAGCGGCCGGCGGGGAGCTGGGCGCGGAGCGACCGCAGCGCGCGGCGCACGCGCGCCCGGGGGACCTTCGCGTGGACGAGCTCGGCCGCAGCCCGGAGCAGGACGAGGTCCTGGAACGAGAAGCGGAGGGCGTTGCCCGGCCCGCGGCGCGGCGACACGAACCCGGCGCGCGCGAGGCGGCGCACCTCCCGCACGGGGAGGTCGAGCATCCGGGAGACGTCGCGCGAGCGGTAGCCCGACATGGCCGGGCGCGAGCCTAGCGCAGGGGTCCGTCACCGCCGGTCCGGGCGGCTCCCCCGCCCGCTCCGGGCCTACTTGCGGCCGCCCGCCTTGCACCGCTCGGCGGCGGGGCGCGCCGCCTTCGGGCCCTTGCGCTCGCCGCCGGCGGGGGGCTCCGAGACCGTCCGCGCCGCCTCGGCGCGCGGCGCCTGCTTCGCACCCGCCTCGGAGGCGGCGAGGCTCGCCTTGAGCGCCGCCATGAGGTCGATCACCTCGCCCTGCGGCTCGGCCGGCGCGGCGGCGCGGATCTCCTCGCCCTGCACCTTGCGCTCGATCGCGTCGAGCACGCGCTTCTTCACCGAGTCCTCGTAGCGCTCGGGGTGGAAGCCCTCCGCGGTCGTCTGCTCGATGAGCCGGAGCGCGAGCTGCACCTCCGGCTCCTTCAGGTCGACGTCGTCGAGCGGGATCTCCTCGGCGGAGCGGATCTCGTCGGCGTACCGGAGCTGCTGGAGGAAGAGCCGGCCGCCTCGGGCGCGGATGAGGACGAGGTACTGCTTGCCGCGCGCCGCGTAGCGGGCGAGGGCGGCCTTCCCGGAGCGCTCGAGCGCGAGCGCGAGGAGGCGGTAGGCCTTCCCCCCGCCCTTGTCCGGCCCGAGGTGGTAGGCGGTGTCGAAGAAGATCGGGTCGACGTCGGCGGCGGAGACGAACTCCGCGATGTCGATGGTCTGGGTCGCGATCTCGTCGAGCGCCTTCAGCTCCTCCGGCTTGAACGTGACGTAGCGGTCCTTGGAGACCTCGTACCCCTTCACCATGTCCTCGCGCTCGACCCGCTCGCCGTCCTTCGAGCAGACGTACTGCTGCTTCAGGCGCGAGCCGCACTTCGCGTGGAGCAGGTTGAAGGAGACCGTCGCGGAGGACTGCGCCGCGGGGTACAGGCGGACCGGGATCGTCACGAGCCCGAACGAGATCGTCCCGGTGGCGATGGAGCGGGGAGCCATGCCGTCGTTATAAGCGCGGGGGGCCCGATGGCCCCTGGATCGCGTGCCCGACCGGCTGGAACGCTATCGCGAGAAGCGCGACCCCGACCGCACCCCCGAACCGTTCGGGACGGGGCGCCCGGCGGAGCGGGACCTGCTCGCGCCGCGCCTCTTCGTGGTCCAGAAGCACGCCGCGCGCCGGCTGCACTGGGACTTCCGCCTCGAGCTCGACGGCACCCTGCGGAGCTGGGCCGTCCCGAAGGGGCCGTCCTACGACCCGGCCGACAAGCGGATGGCGGTCGAGGTGGAGGACCACCCGGTCGAGTACGCGGACTTCGAGGGGATCATCCCGGCGGGGAACTACGGCGCCGGCGCGGTGATCGTCTGGGACCGCGGCACCTGGCGGCCGCTGTCGGACCCGCGCGAGGGGCTCAGGAGAGGAAAGCTCGTCTTCGAGCTCCACGGCTACAAGCTGCGCGGGGAGTGGACGCTCGTCCGCACCCGCCGGGCCGAGGGCGGCAAGCAGCAGTGGCTCCTCCTCAAGCACCGCGACGCGCTCGCCGGCCCCGGACGCGCCGTGCCGGAGGAGTCGGTGCTCTCGGGGCGCCTGCTCGAGCAGGTCGCGAGCGGCGAGAGCCGCGCCGAGGCGGCGCTCGCGGACGCGCGGCGGCTGGGGGCGCGCCCGCGGCGCGACGGGGACGAGCGGCCGATGCTCGCCGAGCCCTGGGAGGAGCCCTTCTCCGATCCCGCCTGGCTCTTCGAGCTGAAGTACGACGGCTACCGCGCCCTCGGGCGGCGCGAGGGGGCGCGCGCGGCGATCCGCTACCGGAGCGGCGACGACGCGACGGCGCTCTTCCCGGAGATCGCGAAGGCGCTCGAGATGCTCCCCGCCGACGCGGTGGTGGACGGCGAGATCGTCGTGCTCGGCCCGGACGGCCGGCCGTCCTTCCAGGCGCTCCAGCAGCGCGCCCAGCTCCGCGGCCCGGACGACGTCCGGCGCGCGTCGGTCGAGCTGCCGGCGACGCTCTTCGCCTTCGACCTCCTCGCCCTCGGCGACCTCGACCTGCGGCCGCTCCCGCTGCGCGAGCGCAAGCGCGTCCTCGCCGAGGTCGTCCCGCGGCTCGGGCCGGTCCGCTACGCCGATCACGTCGAGGGGCGCGGCGAGGACCTGTGGCGCGAGGTGCGCGCGCGCGGCCTCGAGGGGATCGTCGGGAAGCGCGCCGACGCGCCCTACCGCGCCGGGCGCTCCGCCGCCTGGCGGAAGATCCGGGTCGAGCGGGTGGGCGACTTCGCGGTGGTGGGGTTCACCCGGCCGCGCGGCGCGAGGACCGCGTTCGGCGCCCTCCTCCTCGCCGTGCGCGAGGGCGAGGGCTGGCGCTACGCCGGCAGCGTCGGGACCGGGTTCGACGAGCGGCAGCTCGCGGAGCTCCACGCCCGGGTCGCCCCCCACGCGCGGCGGACGCCGCCGTGCAGCGGGCCGGTGCCGCGCGGCGCCGCGAACACCTGGGTCGAGCCGCGCCTCGTGGTGGAGGTGCGCTTCAAGGAGTGGACCGCCGACGGCCTGCTCCGCCACCCGGTGTTCGTCCGCGTGCGCGAGGACAAGCGGCCGGAGGAGGCGGCGCGAGAGGGGCTCCCGCGCGAGGACCCGCCGCCCGTGCCGGCGCCGGCGGCGGCGCGGGACGAGCGGAAGGTCGAGGTCACGAACGCGGACAAGGTGTTCTTCCCGGGCGAGGGGATCACCAAGGGCGAGGTCGTCGCGTACTACCGGGAGATCGCGCCGTTCATGCTCCCGTTCCTCGCCGACCGGCCGCTCGTGCTCACCCGCTTCCCCGACGGCATCGAAGGGAAGAGCTTCTTCCAGAAGGACGCGCCGGAGTGGCGCCCGCGCTGGATCCGGACCGTGACGATCCGCAGCGAGGAGAGGGATCTCGAGCACTTCCTCGTCGACGACGCGGACGGGCTCGCCTGGATCGCCAACCTCGGCGCGATCCCCATCCACGTCCTCGCGAGCCGCGCCGGCGCCCTGGAGCGGCCGGACTGGTGCGTCGTCGACCTCGATCCGAAGGAGGCGCCCTTCGCGCACGTGGTGCGGCTCGCGCGCGCGCTCCGCGACCTGTGCCGGGCGGTGGGGCTCCCCTCCTACCCGAAGACCACCGGGCAGAAGGGGCTGCACGTCCTCGTGCCGCTCGGCGGCCAGCTCACCCACGCGCAGGCGCGCACCCTCGGCGAGCTGCTCTCGCGGACGATCGAGCGGGAGCACCCCGACGTCGCCACCACCGCCCGCGCCGTCGGCGCGCGGGGCGGGCGCGTGTACCTCGACTACCTCCAGAACGGGATGGGGAAGACGATCGCGGCGCCGTACGCGGTGCGGCCGCGCCCGGGCGCGCCGGTCTCGACCCCGCTCCGCTGGAGCGAGGTGGACGACCGGCTCGACCCGGCGCGCTTCACGATCCGGACCGTCCCGGCGCGCGCGCGGCGGCTGCGGTCCGATCCGCTCCTGTCGGTGCTCGGGGAGAAGCCCGACCTGCTGGCCGCGCTCGAGCGGCTCGCCGCGCGGCTCCGCCCCGGGGCGGCGCCGGCCCCCCGGCGATAGCCGATTGCCAATCGACCCATTGCTCGAAGAATGCGGTGGACACTCCGCGGCGCTCGACTATCCTTCGCGAAAGGAAGGGAGTACCCGAGAATGGCACGTCCCGCTCGCACCCAGCCCACGCCGTCCATCGACGCCATCCTCCGCGACGCCGCGGAGAAGGTGGTCGCCCGCGTCTCGTCGGCGATCGCCCGGCAGGTCGGCGACATGGTCCAGCAGCGGCTCCAGGCGGAGCTCGCCAACGGCGCCGCGGGGCGCCGCCGGAGCGGCCGCCGCCGCCGCGCGCCGGGCGAGATCAACCGCTGGGTCGCCGACGCGCGCGCCCGCCGCGTCCCGAACTTCGTCATCGACGCCACCGGCCTCGACACGAAGAAGAAGATCGTCGCGAAGTACGGCCCGGGCGCCGCGTTCGAGCGCGGCAAGCCGCTGCCGAAGGCGAAGGGGTAGGCCGCTCCGATCTCCGGGCCAGGCGCTCGTCGCGAAGCGACGTGCGCCGGCCCGCTCCCTGCGGCCTACCTCCTGACGAGCCCGGATCTGTGCCCGCCGCGCTCGAGCGCGGCGATCGCCCGGTCGAGATCCCCGGCGCGGATCCAGAACCCCGCGGCCGGACGAGATCGCTTCAGCCCGAGGACGTTGGGCGACGAGAGCTCCTCGACCTCGACCGCGAACTCCACGCCGGCGGCGGAGAGCGTCTCCTCCACCGCCCGCGCCTCGCGGAGCGCCCCCGCGAGGTACACGCGGACGATCTCGGTCCCCTCCTCGAACGCGTCCATCGGCACCTGCGCCACGTCGGCCTCCCCGGTCAATGTCCGTGTCATACACCCCCGCGGCGCCGCGGCGCTGCGCTATCCTCTCGCGCGTGATGATGCCCGCTGCGACCTCGCTCGCCGTCGTGCTCGCCGTCTCCCGCCCGTTCTTCGAGCGGCACCTGCCCGCGCCGCTGCTGTCCGAGGGGCCGCGCGGGCTGCTCTGGTGGCAGTGGCTCGCGATCCCGGTGCTCGTCGCGCTCGCGCTCGCCGCGGGCGCCGCCCTCGGTTGGGTCACCCGGCGCGTGCTCGAGCACCTCGCGCGCCGCACCCGCACGACCTGGGACGACGTCCTCCTCGACCGCGTCGCGCGACCGCTCGCCGCGCTGTGGGCGATCGGGGTGTTCACCGCGCTCGCGCCGTGGCTGCACCTCGACGTCGGGGCGCAGAAGGTCACCGAGCACCTGCTCCGCGCCGCGACCTACCTCGTCTTCTTCTGGGCGGGGTTCCGCTCGCTCGACGTCGGCTTCGACCTGGCGGGGAGCGCGGCCTGGGCGAAGGTCAACGCGAGCCTCGGCGGCCTGCTGCCGCTCGGGCGGAAGCTCTCGAAGGTGGTCCTGCTCGCCCTCGGCCTCGTCGCGGTCCTGAACGAGCTCGGGTTCCAGGTGGCGAGCCTGCTCGCCGGCCTCGGCATCGGCGGCATCGCCCTCGCCCTCGCCGCGCAGAAGACGGTGGAGAACCTGTTCGGCTCCGTCGCGATCGGCGTGGACCAGCCGTTCCGGGTGGGCGACTTCGTGAAGATCGAGGACGTCGTCGGGACGGTGGAGACGATCGGGATGCGCTCCACGCGCGTGCGGACGCTCGACCGGACGCTCGTCACGTTCCCGAACGGGAAGCTCGCCGACATGCGCGCCGAGACCTTCGCGGTGCGCGACCGGCTGCGGCTCGCGGCGAACCTCGGCCTCGCCTACGGGACGACCGCCGCGCAGGTGCGCCAGGTCCTCGCGGAGGTCGAGGCGGCGCTGCGCGCGCACCCGAAGATCTGGCCGGAGGGGGTGTCGGTGCGCCTCACCGCGCTCCTCGAGTCCTCGCTCAACGTCGAGGCGATGGCCTGGTTCCAGACCGCCGACTGGAACGAGTTCACCGTGATCCGCCAGGACCTGCTGCTCCGCTTCATGGAGATCGTGGAGCGCGCCGGGACCTCGCTCGCCTTCCCGACCCGGACCGTGCACCTCGTCGACGGCCGCGCGCGAGGGTCGGGAAATGAGAAGGGCCCGGCGTGACCGGGCCCGTCTCGAGATGGTGGAGCTGATCGGGATCGAACCGACGACCTCTAGAGTGCGATTCTAGCGCTCTCCCAGCTGAGCTACAGCCCCACGAGGTCACGAAGGAAACGCCGAGGGAACGCTTCCTTAACGGTTCGAGACGGGACGTGTCAAGAGCCGTTTGACTCGCGTGGGACCCCTTGCTATTCCCGATCCGCTCCCCGACATGCCCAGCCCACAGAGACCCCTCACCGCCGCCGAGCTGTCCTCGCTCGAGCACGCCTTCGCGGCCGACCCGGCGTCGGACGCGTACCGCCCGCTCACCGAGGCGTACCTCGCCGCCGGGCGCTTCATGGAGGCGATGGTCGTCTGCAAGAAGGGCGTGAAGGCCCACCCGGACGACCCCTCCGCGCGCCTCCTCCTCGCCCGCGTCTACGCGGACCAGGGGAAGGATCGCAAGGCGCTCGAGGAGCTGCAGGGGATCATCGCCGCGTACCCGACGTTCGCGGCGGCGAACCGGATGGCGGGCGTGCTCCACTTCCGGCTCGGCGAGCGGGACCAGGGCGAGGCCGCGCTGCGGCGCGCCCACGACGCCGCCCCCGACGACCCCGAGGTGCGCGAGGCGCTCGCGAAGCACGGCGTCTCGCTCGCCCCGAAGCCGCCGCCCGCGCCGCCGGTCGCGCCGCGCGTCGCGTCGCGGGCCGCCGCGATGGCCGCCGCCGCGTCCGCCGCCGCGCCGGACCCGCACAGCATCAGCAGCGAGATCCGGATCACCGAGGAGGCGCCCGCGCCGACCCCGGTCCCGTCGAAGCGCAAGAACACCGCCTACTCCGAGGCGCTCGCCGAGAAGTACGCGACGCGCGAGTTCACGCTCTCCACCCCGGCAGGAAAGGCGGGGAAGCGCCGCGGGAAGGGGCACAAGCTCCTCTTCACGCTCGGGCTCGCCTTCGTGCTCGCCGCCGCGCTCGGCGGGTGGTTCCTCTTCAGCCGGAGCCGAAAGGCGACGATCGAGGGGATCGACCGGCTCCTCAAGGAGACGGTCCCGCTCGTCGAGAAGGACGTCTGGGCGGCGTACGTCGAGGCCGCGAAGAAGTGCAAGGAGATCCTCGACCTCGACGACGCGTCGATCGCCGGGCACGCCTACCTCGCCTACGTGGACGCGATGCGGGCGGGCGAGCACGGCGAGGGCAAGCCGCTCGAGGCGGAGGCGGTCCGCAACGTCGAGGCGGCGCGCCGGCTCGGCCAGCGCCACTCACACCTCGTCGCGGCGGAGGCCTACCTCAAGCTCAACGCGGGCGATCCCGCGGGCGCGCGCGAGACGCTGAAGGCGGTGCTCGAGGGTGACGACGCGGCCCAGAGCCCGTTCCTCCTCGGCGTGCTCGGCGCGGTCCAGCTCCGCGAGGGCGACCTCGACGCGGCCCGCGACACGCTCGCCAAGGCGCAGAAGGCGAGCGCCGGGGACGTCCGCATCGCCTTCCTGCTCGCGGAGCAGTTCCGCCGCCGCGGCGAGGGGTACGAGCTCCAGGCGGCCGGCTTCTACGACTACGCGCTCCGCATCCACAAGGATCACCTCGGCTCGATCCTGGGCAAGGCGCTCGTGCTCCTCGGCCGCGGGCAGGTCGACGAGGCGGGCAAGGCGGCCGCGCTCGTGCTGCAGCCGCAGTCGGGCGCCTCGCGCCCGCAGCAGGCCCTCGCCCACGCCATCCGCGCCGGCGTGCTCGGCGCGCAGGGGAAGGCGGACGAGGCGGCGAAGGCGGAGGAGGAGGCGGCGAAGCTCGATCCTTCGAGCGCCGACATCCCAGCGCTCGCCGGGCAGCGGAAGCTCCGCGCCGGCGACGCGGCGGGCGCGGTCGAGGCCCTGCAGCGGGCGGTCTCGCTCGACTCGAAGCGCGTGTCGCTGGTCGCCGACCTCGTGCGGGCGCTCCTCGCGAAGGAGGGCGGCGCGAAGCAGGCGATCGAGACGGTCAAGCGGACCATCGCCCGGCTCGGCGAGCACCCGCGGCTCGCGCTCGTGCTCGGGGACGCCTACCGCGCGGCGGGCGACGCCGACCTCGCGCGCGGGCAGTACGAGAAGGCGATCCAGCTCGGCCGCCCGTTCCCCGACGCGCGCGTCGCGCTCGCCAGGCTCCACCGCGCGAAGAACAACATCCCGGGGGCCCTCGTCGAGCTCACCCAGGCGATCGACGAGTACGGCTCGGGCGGCGCGGGCGGCGCGGCGTCGGCCTACGTCGAGATGGCCGAGGCGGAGCGGGCGCGCGGCGCGAGGTCGGACCTCCTCAAGGACCTCTTCACGAAGGCGCTGGAGCGCGACCCGGCGAGCTGCGACGCGCTGTGGGGCGCGGCCAAGGTCGAGATCGACCAGGGCCGGCTCTCCGAGGACGGCAAGCGGCGGCTCGAGATGTACACCCGCGTCTGCCCGCGCGGGGCGCACGTCGCGGAGGCGGCGCGGCTCGTGCCGCGGTAGCGGCCTCGGGGTCGAGGTCCCGGTCGCGGTCGTCGTCGCGGTCGTTACTTCCCCGCCTTCCTCGCCCGCTCCTCGGCCTTCTTGTCCTCGGCGACCTTCTTCAGGTACTCCCGCTCGACCTCCAGCATCGGGTTCCCCTTCACCGCCTTGGGCTTCCCGGCGGCGGTGCGGGCGTCCACGACGTGGACGGCGATCTCCTCGCTCTTCGCCCCCTCCACCTCGACCACCGCGGTCGTGTCGCCCGGCCCGACCGCCCAGAGCTGCCCGCGGCCGTCGCCCCGGCAGACGTTCTCGTTCGCGCAGCGGCTGAAGGCGGCCCGGCCGAGCACCGGCGCGCCGCCGTCGTCGTGGGTCACGATCGTGAGCGCGACGGGCGCCGGCTCGTCGAGCATCCTGAGGTCCACCTTGCGCGGCTCGACGTCGACCCGCGCGACCACCCGCACGAGCACGTCGAGCTCGGCGGTCACGCTCCCGATCGCGCAGCGGACGCGCGCGTTCCCCGGGCCGACCGCGGTGACCACGGCGTCGTTCGCCGGCCCCGCGACCGTCGCGACCTTCTCGTCCGACGACGACCACTTGCAGATCTGGTCGGGCACCGACTTCCCGCTCTTCGCGTACGGCGCCGCGTGCACCTTGGCGGTCTGGCCTCGCACGCCGAAGCGGAGCGACGGGGGCTGCAGCTCGACGCGCGCCGCCTCGGAGCAGGCGGCGAGGGCGAGGAGGGACAGGGCGAGGAGGCGAGCGGTCATGGGACCGCATCGTACCGCGAAGCCGGACCTCACGGCGGGTGCGGCGCGAGGTGGTAGAGCATCACGTACACCGCCACCCCGGTGACCGACACGTACAGCCACACCGGCAAGGTCACCCGCGCGATGCGCCGGTGGCCGGGGAACCGCGCCCGCCACGCGAGGAAGAGCGTCCGCAGGACGAGCGGCCCGCAGAGCGCGGCGAGGGCGGTGTGGCTCGCGAGGACGACGAGGTACGCGGCGCGGAGCGGTCCCGACCCCGGGAAGGCGTGGGTGCCGGTGAGCGCGATGCGCGTCGCGTAGGCGGCGAGGAAGAGGAGCGACGAGGCGAGCGCGCCGAGCATGAGCGCGCGGTGACGCGCCATGCGGCCCGCGCGGATGGCGCGGAAGCCGAGGACGAGGAGCACCGCGCTCGTCGCGTTGAGCGACGCGTTCACCGGCGGGAGGACGTCGGCGAGCGTCACGACCGGGCGGGCCTCCGGGCCGCGAGCAGCGCGAGCGCGAGGGCGCACGCGGCGAACAGCGCGCAGAACGCGAGGTCGCGCGCGGCCGAGCCGGGGAGGACGCCGGGCGCGTCGGGGCCGGCGAGGGCGCGCCGCGCCGCGGACACCGCGTGGGCGAGCGGGTTGGCCCGGAGGAGCGCGGCGAGCGCCGGCCGCCCCGCCGGCGGCGGGAACATCGCCCCGGAGAGCACCCACAGCGGCACGAGCAGGGTCATCTGGATCGCGTGGTAGCCCTGGACGTTGTCGAGCGCCCACGCCACGGCGAAGCCGAGCGCGGCGAGCGCCACCGCCGCGAGGGCGAGCGCGGCGAGGAGGAGCGGCCAGCGGATGGACGTCCAGCCGAAGCCGGCGGCCGGCGCGAGGACGAGGAACAGCGCCGCCTGGGTGAGCGCCACCGCCGCCGAGCCGAGCGACTTGCCGAGGACCAGCGCCGCGCGCGAGCCCGGAGCCGCCTGCACCGACTGGAGGAAGCCGTGGTGGCGGTCCTCGATCACCGAGGCGGTCGTGAAGATCGAGGCGAAGAGGACCACCATCAGCACGACGCCGGGGTAGAAGTACGCGAGGTACGGGACGTCCGAGCCGGGCATCCGAAACGTCCCCGCGAACCCGCCGCCGATCACCAGCCAGAAGATCACCGGCTGGTCGAGCGCGCCGAGCAGCCGCGACGGCTGGCGGAAGAAGCGGACGAGGTCGCGCCGGGCGAGGACGCCGACGGTGGCGAGGTCGTAGGAGAGCGCCGTCGGGGTCGAGGTCACGGCGCCGCCTCCTCGAGCGCCTCTCCCGTCACCGCGAGGTAGGCGTCGGCGAGGGTGGGCCGGCGGAGCGACACGGCGCGGAGCCGCCCGGGCGGGAAGAGCTCGACGATGCGCGGCACGAGCGCGTGCCCCGCCTCGCGCTCGACCTGGACGCCGTCCGCCCGGACCCGCACGGCCAGCCCGAGCCGCTCGGAGAGCGCCCTCGCCACCTCCCCGGGCTCGTCCCCCTCGACGACGAGGACGTCGCCGCCGACGCGGGCGCGGAGCGCGTCCGGGCGCTCGCACGCGACGATGCGCCCGCCGCACAGGACGGCGAGCCGGTCGCAGCGCTCCGCCTCGTCGGGGCGGTGCGTGGTGAGGACGACGGTCGTGCCCTCGGCGCGGCGGAGCGCCTCGATCCCGTCCCAGAACGCGCGGAACGCGGCGGCGTCGAGGCCGCCGGTGGGCTCGTCCATGACGAGCAGGGGGGGCCGGTGGACGAGGGCGCGCGCGAGCTCGAGGCGCCGGCGCATCCCGCCCGAGAGCCGCTCCACCGGCTCACGCGAGCGGGCCGCGAGCCCCGCCTCGGCGAGGAGCCGCGCGATCCGCTCGCGGGCGAGCGGGCGCGGCACGCGCTGGAGCGCGGCCGCGAGCCGGAGGTTCTCCTCGGCCGACAGCTTGCCGTCGAGCCCGGGCTCCTGGAACACGATCCCCGCCCGGGCGCGGAGCGCGCGCGCGCCGGGTGCGATGGCGACGCCGTCGAGCGCGAAGCGCCCCTCGTCCGGGCGGAGCAGGCCGGCGAGGATCGCGAACAGCGTCGACTTGCCCGCGCCGTTCGGGCCGAGCAGCCCGAAGATCTCGCCCGGGCGCACCTCGAGCGACACGCCGCGCAGCACCTCGCGCCCGCCGCGGCGCAGCGCGACGCCGTCGAGGGCGAGGCGGGCGGGGGCGCCCGGCGCGATCGCAGCGGAGGCGAGCACCGGCCGGCTCCTAGCGCAGCGCGAGCAGCGCCGCGAACAGCACGGTGAGGTGGAGGAGCGTCGCGAGGAAGAGGTTGCGCGCCCAGCGCCCGCCCGTCCTGCCGAGCCCGGACAGCGCGTACCCGGCGAGCGCGGCGCCGGCGACCGCCGCGATCACCCCGTACCCGGGCCCGGCGAGGCCGAGCGGGAGCAGGGCGAGCGAGGCGGGGAGGACGAGGATCGCGGTGACGGCGACGAGGCGGCGCGTGGCCGGCTCGCCGTGCACGAGCGCGAACACGCGCAGCCCCCCGCGCGCGTAGTCGTCGGCGAGGTAGATGGAGATCGCGAGGAAGTGGGGGAGCTGCCAGGCGAAGAGGAGCGCGAAGAGGGCGAGCCCGCCGGGATCGAGCCGGCCCGTGACCGCCGTCCAGCCCATGAGCGGGGGGATCGCGCCGGGCACCGCCCCCACGAACAGCGCGAGCGTCGAGCGCTGCTTCATCGGCGTGTACACCGCGACGTAGACGGTGAGGGCCGCGAACGCGAGGAACGCGGTGAGCGGGTTCGCGGCGAGGGCGAGGAGGGGCAGCCCGAACGCCGGGATGGAGAGGCCGAGCGCGAGCGCGACGAACGGCTCGAGCCGCCCCGCGGGGAGCGGCCGGTCGCGGGTGCGGCGCATGCGCGCGTCCACGTCGCGCTCGAGGTAGCAGTTGAGGGCGTTGGCCGCGCCGACCACCGCGGCGGTCCCGAGGATCGCGATGGTCGCGCGGAGCGCGCCGATGCGCCCCGGCGCGAGGCCGAGCCCGCCGGCGGTGGTGAGGACGACGAGCCCCGAGAGGCGCGGCTTGGCGAGGAGGAGGACGTCCCTCGCGACCTGTAGGGCGCCGGGCTGCGCGCGCGCCGGCGCGGCCGGGATGGGCGAGGCGACGGCGAGGCGGACCTCGGGCATGCCCCCGTTCGATAGTGACGGCTCGAACGGGGGTCAACGGGCCGTTCGGGGCGTGTCTACTGTGGGTGATTGTCGCCGCGCGCGCGGGCGCCGCGCCTCAGGGCTCGTCGTCGTCGTCCGCGTCGTCCGCGTCGTCGTCCGCCTCGTCGTCGTCGTCCGCCTCGAGCTCGGCGTCGGCTTCCTCGGGGGCCGGCGGCGGCGGCGGGGGAGGGGCCGGGCGGGCGGCCGGACGGGCGCGCTTCTCGGAGGCCGCCGGCTTCAGGGCCGGGCTCTGGCGCTGGTCGGCGCCGCACTTCGGGCAGATCGGCTCCGGCTTCTTGAGGTCGTAGAACTTCGTGCCGCACTTGAAGCAGAGGTGCTTGGTCCCAAGGTCCTTGGCAGGCATGCGCGTCCTCGTCGAGCCGGCGCCATTTATGGCAGGGGCGGCCGGGACGTCAAACGAAAATCCTTGGAGCGGGGTCCCCGTGCGCCCGGGGCGGCCGTCTGGTATGGAGGTCGTCCCGTGGATCCCGCCCGCCTCGAGAAGCGCCTCCTGCGCGCCACCGCCCGGGCGATCCAGGACTTCGGGCTGGTCGAGCCGGGCGACCGGATCCTCGTCGCCGTGTCCGGCGGGAAGGACAGCTGGACGCTCCTGCACCTGCTCATGCGGCTGCGCGAGCGCGCCCCCATCGACTTCGACCTCGTCGCGGTGAACCTCGACCAGGGGCAGCCCGGCTACCCCGCCCACGTCGTCGAGGAGCACCTCCGCGCGGTGGGCGTGCCGTACCGGATGATCGCGCGTGACACCTACAGCGTGGTCCGGCGGCTCGTGCCCGAGGGGCGGACCACCTGCTCCGTGTGCTCGCGGCTCCGCCGCGGCGTCCTCTACGGCGCGGCGATCGAGATGGGGTGCACCAAGATCGCGCTCGGCCACCACCGCGACGACCTCGTGGAGACGCTCCTCCTCAGCGCGCTGTACTCCGGCGCGCTGAAGAGCATGCCCCCGAAGCTCCTCGCGAAGGACGGGCGGAACGTCGTCGTCCGGCCGCTCTGCTACGCCGCCGAGGAGGACATCGCCGCGTTCGCCGAGGCCATGCGCTTCCCCATCGTGCCCTGCGACCTGTGCGGCTCGCAGCCGAACCTCCGCCGCCTGCGGGTGAAGGCGCTCCTCGCCGAGCTCTCCGCCGAGCACCGCGCGGTGAAGGGAAACCTCCTCCACGCCCTCGCGCACGTGGTCCCCTCTCACCTGCTCGACCGCGAGCTCCAGCGCGCCGTCGGCGGGGCGACGGGGCGGGACCCCTGGCTCGACGCCGACGACGAGGAGTGCGGCGACGAGCCCGATGTGGTGAAGCTGGCCACCCGGGGCTGACGCGCCGCGTCCCTCCGCCGCCCGACCGCAAGATCCCGCCGATCGGGCTAAGATGCGGCGCGCGTGGACATCACCTGCGGCAAGTGCCGCCGCTCCTACTTCGTCCCCGACGACCTCGCCCAGGGCCGCACCTTCCGCGCGAAGTGCAGCCAGTGCGGCCACGCCTTCGCGGTCGACGTCCCCGCCGCCAAGGGGAAGAAGAAGGGGCGCGAGGCGGAGGCCGATGCGCCGACCGCCGACGACCTCCCCTCGACGAGCGCCTCCGCCATCCCGGGCTTCGCCGACGCGCTCGCCGACGCCGACCTCGGCTGGCTGGACGAGGCCGCGAAGAAGGCGGACGCGAAGGAGGACGAGGTCTTCCTCCTCACCGTCCAGCGCTCGCGCCGGGGGAGCGCCGTCGCCGTCGCGGGCGGCGTCGCGGTGGTCCTCGCCGCCGCGGTGGGGCTCGGGCTGTACGCGCGCTCGCGCGGCGCCCTCCCGTCCTTCATCCCGCGGGCGGTGCGCGGGACCGAGGCGGCCGCCGGGACCGTCCACGACGTGGGCGGGCTGCTGGCGCGGCCCGGTGCCCCCGCCGCGGAGGCACCCGCCCCCGCGCCCGCGTCCGCCGCGGGCGGCGGCGCGTCCCCCGCCTCGCGCCTCAAGGCGAAGAAGCTCGGGAACAAGGACCGCCTGCTGCTCGACCTACTCGCCCGCAAGGAGGACGCGAAGCCGGTGGGGCTGCAGGAGGACGAGGCGGTGGACAGCGAGAAGAGCGCGCTCGACCCCGCCGCGGCGGAGAAGGTGATCGCCGCGAACCGCCGCTCGTTCGACGCCTGCGTGTCGAAGGCGCTCCGCCTCCACCCGGGCCTCAAGCTCGCCCGACGCGCGACGATGATGCTCACCGTGCAGCCGGACGGGAGGGTGTCGGACGCGTCGCTCGTCGAGGAGCAGATCGCGCGGAGCGACCTCGGGGTGTGCCTCTCCGAGGCCGCCCGCCGGATGGTGTTCCCCGGGTTCGACGGGGATCCCGTCGAGATCGCGATGCCGCTCTCGCTGTCGGCCACCTTCTGAGCAGCGCCATGCGCCACCCCGTCCCGGAAGACGCCGTCCGCACGCCGCGCGACCTCGCGCGGTTCATCGACCACACGCTCCTCGCCCCCGGCGCCACCCGCGAGGACCTCGCCCGCCTGTGCGCGGAGGCGCGGGCGCACGGGTTCTTCTCGGTGTGCGTCCGCCCGCCCGCCCTCGAGGAGGCGCGCGCGCTCCTCGGCGGCACGCCGGTGAAGGCGGTGGCGGTCGTGGACTTCCCGCGCGGCGAGGAGGGGACCGGCGTGCGCGTCATCGAGGCGCTCGAGGCGGTCCGCGCCGGGGCGGAGGAGCTCGACGTGGTGGCGCCGCTCCCCGCCCTGCTCGCCGGCCGGTGGGAGGCGGCGCTCGACGACCTCCGCGCGATCGTGCGCTCGGTGCCGGTGCCGGTGAAGGTGATCCTGGAGACGGCGCGGCTGCGCCGCGAGCAGAAGGTGGCGGCCGCGGCGATCGCGCGCTGCGCCGGCGCGGCATGGCTCAAGACCTCCACCGGGTTCGGCGGGGGCGGGGCGACCGCGGACGACGTCGCGCTCCTGCGCAACGTCGCGGGGGAGGACGTCGGCGTGAAGGCCTCCGGCGGGATCCGCACCGCCGCCGACGCGCTCGCGATGATCCGGGCGGGCGCGAGCCGGATCGGCGCGTCGGCGAGCGTCGCGATCGTGACGGGCAGCTTCTGAGCGAGCGGCTACACTTCAACGATGGACCGCCGCCGCTTCCTCATCCTCGTGGCCGACAGCGCGGGCTGCGGCGAGCTCCCCGACGCGCGGGCGTACGGGGACGAGGGCTCCGACACCATCGGGAACACGAGCCGCGCCGTGGGCGGGCTCTCCGTGCCCGTGCTCGGCCGGATGGGGCTCGGCCACCTCACGAAGGTCGCCGGGGTCCCGCCCGATCCGTTCCCCGCCGCGTTCCACGGCCGGATGGCCGAGCGCTCCCAGGGCAAGGACACGATCACCGGCCACTGGGAGATGATGGGCGTCGTCCTGAGGGAGGGGCTCGCGCTGTTCCCGCGCGGCTTCCCGCCCGAGATCGTCGAGCCGTTCGTGAACGAGACCGGCGTCCCCGGCGTCCTCGGGAACAAGGCCGCGAGCGGGACCGAGATCATCCAGGTGCTCGGCGAGGAGCACCAGCGCACCGGCAAGCCGATCGTCTACACCTCGGCGGACTCGGTCTTCCAGATCGCGGCGCACGAGGAGACCGTCCCGCTCGAGGAGCTGTACCGCTGGTGCCGCATCGCGCGGCGCCAGCTCGATCCCTGGCGCGTCGCGCGCGTCATCGCGCGGCCGT
The DNA here is from genome assembly GCA_035708485.1 of Anaeromyxobacter sp. Lineage (GTDB taxonomy): Bacteria > Myxococcota > Myxococcia > Myxococcales > Anaeromyxobacteraceae > Anaeromyxobacter. Next base: position 20,942 of record DASSSJ010000090.1, read on the forward strand.
TCGTCGGCGCCCCCGGGAAGTACGTCCGGACCTACCACCGCAAGGACTTCGCGCTCGCCACGCCGGGCCCGACCGTGCTGGAGAGGCTCGTCGAGGCGAAGGTGCCGGTGGTCGGGGTGGGGAAGATCCCGGACGTGTTCGACCGGCGCGGGATCACCGAGGAGGTCCACACCGAGGGGAACGCCGACGGGCTCGCCCGGACCGAGGCGCTCCTCGACCGCGTCGACCACGGGCTCGTGTTCGTGAACCTCGTCGACTTCGACATGCTGTACGGCCACCGCAACGACGCGCCCGGGTACGCGCGGGCGCTCGAGGAGATGGACCGCGCCCTGCCGCGGATCCTCGGGAAGCTCCGGCCCGGGGAGCTCGCGGCGATCACCGCGGACCACGGCTGCGATCCGACGACGCCCTCGACCGACCACTCGCGCGAGTACGTGCCGCTCCTCGTGCACGCGCCGGGCAGGGGCGGCGGCGAGCTCGGGACGCGCGGCTCGTTCGCGGACCTCGGCGCGACGGTGTCCGAGTTCTTCGGGCTCCGGCCCGAGGTCGGCACGAGCTTCCTCTCCGCGCTGCGCTAGGAGCCTGTCCGAGTAACGGCAGCCGACGCGCCGCGGCCGCGCACGTCGATACGTTCTTCCCTCTCCCCCCGCGTCAGCGGGGGGAGAGGGCCAGGGTGAGGGGGGCGGCCGCGATCTCCGTCACGCGACCTTCTTCGCCAGCTTCACGAGGTTGTGCGCGGTGCATACGAGCGCCCACTCGCGTGGGACCTTGTCGAGGCCCCGCAGGAGGAACCGCCTAAAGCCGCGCGCCTCCTTGATCTGGCCAATTGCCGGCTCGACGATCTGCTTCCGAAGTCTGTAGCGGCTCCGGTGACCGCCGCGCTTCAGCTTCGCCGCCATCTCTCGCGCGAGCGGGTTCTTCGCGGCAGGTGCCGCACTGCGCGCTGGGCCGCGCGCTTGTCGCGCGGTGGCGATGTACCCCCTGATCCGACGACGCTTCAGCTCTCGCAGGTTCTCGGTGGAGAGGTATCCAGTGTCCGCCGAGACCTCCTTCGCCTGGCGACCGGTGTTGCGCCGGATCGCCTCGAGCATCGATGGCAACTGCAGCGCGTCGTTCTGCTCGTTCACGAGCGCGTGCGCGACGATGACCTGCTCCTTCCCGTCGACCGCGAGCTGGCAGTTGTAGCCCTGCAGGTAACCATCGCTCGTCTTCAGGATCGTGCTGTCTGGATCCGTGAAGTTCAGCTGGGCCTTGTCGTTCGGCTCCCCGTTCGCCTTCGGCGTGTTGCGCCGCTTTCGCCTGCGGCGCGGCTTGTTCGGGTCCGGGTCATCTGGATCCGGCTTCGGGGCTGCCAGTGCCGCTTTGGCCTCTGCCTCGAGCTCCGCCTTTGCGGCGCGGATCACCTCCAGCCGCTTGGCCTTGTCCTTCACCCATTCCGGCAGCTCGTCACCGCGCCGATCCGCACCGAACTCGCGGTCCTCCGCCTCGTCGATCGCGTCCGCCTTCGCCAACCACTCAGCGACGATCGTCTCCAGTTCCTGCTCGGACTTCTTCATGCGCGCGTAGCTCATCGCCTTCCGCTTGGAGGCGTTCGCGTTGATCTTCGTACCGTCCAGCGCAACGTGACCCAGCTTCACCATTCCGGCCCGCTGACAGAGCTTGAGCACCTGGCCGAACAGGTCGCCCAACGCGCCCAGGTGCCGCTTGCGAAAATCGCAGACGGTGCGGTGATCCGGCTGCTGCATCGCCGTGACCGCCATGAAGTCCACCCGCGTCTGACATCCGCGCGCGATGCGGCGCGACGAGTAGATGCCCTGCGTGTACGCGTACAGCAGGAGCGCCGTCATCATCACCGGGTGATACGGCGGAAACCCACGCTCCTCGTCGTACGAATCGACGATCGCGCTCAGGTCGAGTTCGTCCCGGACGAGATCCCTCACGAAATGAGCGGGGTCACCAGCCGGCACCAATTCGCGAACGGACGGGGGCAGCAGCCACGCCTGCTCCACCAGCCAAGGGCGAAACGTCTTCGACATGCGGGCAGGAGATCACGCTCCTGCCCGCACGTCCATGGGACGACGGCGATTACTCGGACAGGCTCCTAGGC
>DASSSJ010000091.1:0-13105 GCA_035708485.1 Anaeromyxobacter sp.
GACGAGGGCGAGGCGCTCGCCGCCCGGCTCGCGGCGCGCGGCGCGGAGCGCGAGCGGCTCCGGCAGGAGCAGCCGGCCGGCTGGGAGGAGGCGGAGCGCGCCGCCGAGGCGGAGGTGCGGGCGCTCGAGCCGGACGCGCGCGCGCGCGAGGAGCGCTCGCGCGCGCTGTCGCGGGCGGCGCTCGAGTCGCTCCGCAGGCTCCAGGCGGAGATCGGAGACACGCCGGAGGTGGCGCGCGGGCTCGCCGCGTACCACGCCCTCTCGGGCGCGGCCGACCGCGTGGCGAGGGCCCGCGCCGCGGGCGGCGCCGCGCGCGATCCGTGGCTCGATCTCGCGTCGGCGTGGGCCGACGCGCGCGGGCAGGAACCCGCCGCGCTCGAGCGGGCGGCGTCCGGGCTGGCCGCGCTCGCCGGCGCACATCCCGAGATCCTGCGCGGCAGGCTGCTGCTCGCGCGGACGCAGGCCGGCCTCGGCCGCCGCGCGGAGGCGGTCGCCACGCTCGACGGCCTCCTCGCGGCGAACCCGCGCCACGAGGCGGCCCGCCGGCTCCGGCGGGAGCTCTCCGCGCCGGCCGCGCCCGCCGCGCCCGCCGCGCCCGCGGGACCCCCGCCGGTCTCGGCGGCGGCGCCGCCGCGCCCGGAGAAGCCGGTCGCCCAGCCGCGGAAGTTCGCTTCCCAGCCGTCCCGTCCGGAGAGCGCGATCCCGCCGGAGGCGGAACCCGCCGCGGCCGCGGTGCCCCCCGCGCCGGCGCCCGCGCCCGTCGCGCCGGCCGCGGCGCCCGCCGCGGCTCCAGCCGCCGCGCCCCGCGCCGCTTCCGAGGTGGACGCGGGCGCCGGCGGCCCGGGCGACGGGGCGCCCGTCCCGGCGCCGCGCCCGCCGCCGCGCCCGCCGCCGACACCGGAGCCGGACGAGCCGCCGCCCTCGAACGGGGGCTAGGACCGCCGCGTGGCGCGCCGCTTGCCTCACCGGCGGCGCGATGACGGCGCTCCTCTGGATCTCGCTCGCCCTGGTCGCGTTCAGCTACGTCGGGTACCCGCTCGCGCTCGCGGTCTGGACGGGGCTCCGGGAGGCGCTCGACGCGACGCGCGCTCTCGGCGCCGACCGGGACGGGTCCGCCGAGGCGACGGAAGCTCCCTTGCCGAAGCTGTCCATCGTGATGTCCGCGTTCGACGAGGAGGCGTGCATCCGCGCCAAGGTCGAGAACTGCCTCGCGCTCGACTACCCGCCCGATCGGCTCGAGATCGTGATCGGCTGCGACGGATGCAGCGATCGCACCGCGCAGATCGCGCGCGACGCGGGGGGCGACCGCGTGCGCGTGCTCGAGCTCGCGCCGCGCGGCGGGAAGGCGAGCGTCCTCGCGCGGCTCGTCCCGGCGGCGCAGGGCGACGTCGTCGTGCTCACCGACGCCAACACGATGCTCGCCCGCGGCGCGGTCCGCGCGCTCGCGCGGCGCTTCCGCGATCCCGACGTGGGCGCCGCCGTCGGGCGGCTCCGGCTCGTCGCGGCGGGCGGCGCCGGGCTCGAGGAGGGCGTCTACTGGCGGTACGAGACGCTCCTCAAGTACTACGAGGGCAGGAACGGCTGCGTCCTCGGCGCGAACGGCGGCCTGTACGCGATCCGCCGGGTCTTGTTCTCGCCGCTGCCGGCCGACACGATCGTGGACGACTTCGTCGTGCCGCTGCGCGTCGCGATCGGCGGCTGGAGGGTGCCGTTCGTGCCCGACGCGGTGGCGTTCGAGGAGGCGGCGGCCGGATCGCGCGCCGAGTTCGCGCGCCGCGCCCGCATCGGCGCGGGGAACTGGCAGGCCCTCGCGCGGATGCCGGAGCTGCTCGATCCGCGCCGCGGCTTCCTCTCGTTCGCGTTCGTCTCGCACAAGCTCCTGCGCTGGGCGGCGCCGGCGCTGCTCGCGGCGGCCCTCGTCGCCAACGTGGCCGTCGCGGCGTCGCCGGGCGCGTGGGGGTACCGCGCGCTGCTCGCGCTCCACCTCGCGTTCTACGGGCTCGCGCTCGCCGGCGGCCACCGCCGCGGGCGCGCGCGCGCGCCGCGCCTCGCGACGGCGGCGCACCACTTCGTCGCCATGAACGCCGCGCTCGCCGTCGGGTTCTGGCGCTGGGTGCGCGGCAGCCAGCGGCCCGCGTGGGACCGGACCGAGCGGGTGCAGCAGGGCGGGGTCGGCGCGGCCTGATCGGGCCGGCGCTTCACGCAACGTGTTCGTCCGCCCGGTCGGAGCGGGCGTGCGCCGCTCCGTCGCGGGTCGTGGACGCACCCGGGAGCGGCTGCGGCCTCCTGCTCACGGGGATCCCTGATGGGTTTCGGCCGCCGTTTTCTTGACGAGCGGCAGCGCGTGGCCTTGCAGCTATAGTCACGCCGTATACCTTCATTTCAGGAAGCCACCGGGCGGGCAGGGCGGAAGGGCGAGGGGCTTGGCTCGCGGGTGTCGCATGGGCGTCATGGACCGGATTCGAAGGCTCGGCCGTGAACAGCAGGAGGCTCTCCGCGCGATCGATCGCGAGGAGCAGAACGCGATCGAGCTCGAGAACCTCGAGGCGGACCACATCGCGGCGGAGGAGGCCTATCTCAGGCGCAAGGACCGGTTGCTCGGGCACGACGTACCCGACGTGTACGTCGAGATCGAGTCCGCGCGAAGCCTGCTCGCGCAGGGCATCCGCGCGCGGCAGGAGCGGTTCGAGGCGCTGCGGATGCGCGTGCTGTCCGGGCGCGCGGCGGAGCCGGAGGCCCCGGCCCAGCTCGCGCTGCTGCCGGGGACGTAGCGCGCGCCTCGCCGGTCGCGGCGGCGGCCGCCCCGCGCGGCGGGGCGAGCCCGTCTCCCCGGTGCGCGGATCCGGGGGGAGCGCTACGCTCTCCCCGTGCGCCGCCCCGCGCCGCTGCTCGCGATGTTGCTCGGGCTCGGGGCCGCCGGAGCGCCGCCTCCGGACGCGGCGCGCGGGGGCGCGATGAAGGACCTCCTGGTCGTCGGACGCATCCACACCGGGGACCCGGCGCGCCCGCTCGCGGAGGCGGTGCTCGTCTCGGGCGGGAAGATCGCCTGCGTCGGCGCGGAGGCCGAGTGCCTCCGGCGGGCCGCGCCGGGCGCGGTCCGGATCGTCGGAGGGAGCGCCGTGCCCGGGCTCGTGGACGCGCACGGCCACGTGCAGGGGCTCGGGCGCGCGCGGCGCGAGGTCTCCTGCGTCGGTGCGGCGTCCGCCGCCGACTGCGCGCTGCGCGCCGCCGAGCGAGCGCAGCACGCGCCGCCCGGGACCTGGATCCGCGGGCGTGGCTGGGACCAGAACCGCTGGCAGGTCCCCGCGTTCCCGGACGAGGCGGCGCTCACGCACGCCGTCCCGGATCACCCCGTCTTCCTCTCGCGCGTGGACGGCCACGCGGCGTGGGTGAACGCCGCCGCGCTCGCCGCGGCGGGCATCGGGCCCGGCACGCCCGATCCCCCCGGCGGGAAGATCCTGCGCGGCCGCGGTGGACGGCCGAGCGGCGTCCTCGTGGACGCGGCGCAGGACCTCGTGCTCGCGAGGATCCCCGCCCCGAGGGCCACCGAGATCGAGGAGGAGCTCGTCGCCGCGCTCCGCGAGCTCGCCGCGCTCGGGCTCACCGAGGTCCACGACGCGGGCGTGCCGCCGGCCGCCCTCGACGTGTACCGCCGGCTCGCCGAGGCCGACCGCCTGCCCGTCCGCGTCTACGCGATGATCGACGGCGAGGTGGCGCTCCCCGCGCTCGAGGCGGAGCTGGCGCGCTGGAAGGGGGTCGGCGGGGTGGGCCGGCTGACCGTACGCGCGGTGAAGCTCTACGCCGACGGCGCCCTGGGCAGCCGCGGGGCGGCGCTGTTCGAGGACTACGCGGACGATCCCGGGAACCGCGGCCTGCTCCTCTCGACGCCCGAGGTGCTGCGCGCGAAGCTCCGCGCGGTCGCGGCGGCGGGGCTCCAGCCCGCGGTCCACGCGATCGGCGACCGGGCCGTCTCCGAGGTGCTCACCGCGCTCGAGGCGTCGGGCGACCTCCGGGCGCTGAGGCCGCGCGTCGAGCACCTCCAGATCGTGCGGCCGCGCGAGGTGGCCCGGCTCGCGGCGTCGGGCGCGATCGCGTCGATGCAGCCCGCCCACGCGACGAGCGACGGTCCGTGGGTCGCCGCGCGGCTCGGCGCCGGCACCGAGCGGTACCGCGGCGCCTACGCGTGGCGGACGGTGCTCCGCGCCGGCGTGCCGCTCGCGTTCGGGTCGGACTTCCCGGTGGAGGACGCGGACCCGCGCGCGGGCCTCGCGGAAGCGGAGGAGCGGACGCCCTCCGGCGGGCTTCCGTTCACGCCGAAGGAGCGGATCTCCCGCGCGGAGGCGCTCGCCGCCTTCACGGCCGGCGCCGCGTTCGCCGCCTTCGCGGAGGGGCGGCGGGGGAGGATCCGGGAGGGCTTCGACGCCGACCTGACGGTCTTCGCGGGCGACGTGCTGCGGTGCACGCCGGCGGAGCTCAGGCGGATGCTGGTCACGCACACCATCGTCGGAGGGCGGGTGGAGTGGGCGGCGGACAGGCGGTAGCGCGCCGCGATCACGCGGCCCCGACTTCGACCTCGACTCCGGCCCCGACCGCGACTCCGGCCCCGACCGCGACTCCGACCCGGACCCCGACCTCGACCTCGACCCCGACCGCGACCCCGACCGCGACGTCCGATCTCCGTCCCCGCCAGCGACGGCGACGGCGACGGGGGAGGTCACGGTCGAGCCGTCCATCGGGAGACGCGCGCTAGAGCACCGTCGCGTAGCCCACGAGGAGCCGCCCGGCGGTCACCCGCCCGGCCCCGACGAGCAGCACGTCGTTCAGCGCCTTGCCGGTCTCGGAGCGCGCCTTCCAGGGCTGGCCCGCGTTCACGTGGAGGCGCGCGACGCCGCGCTCGGTGTGGTGCAGGACGAGGGCGGTGCCGTCGGGCGACACGGACTGAACGAGGCCGACGTGCTCGGCGGGGCCGCCGGGCCGGTCGGCGAGGAACACGAGATCGCCGGGCGCGGGCGAGAAGCGGCGGACCGCGCCGCGCGCGCGCGCGAACGCGAGGAGGGCGGCCGCGTCCGCGCCGTCCGGTGCGGGCGTCCCGCCCTCGGCGAGCGCCGCGCGGACGAGCGACGCGCACGCGTCGCCGTAGCGCACGCCGCCCACGACGATCTCGCGGCTCCCCACCAGCCCGGCGGCGGTCTCGATGGCGCGCCGCACCGCCTGGTCGCGCGGCAGCCGCCGCGCCTGGGGTGGGCGCGGAACGGCGGCCCGCGCGCCCTCTCCCGGCGCGGCGCGCGGAACGAGCGCGCTCGAGGCCGGGGCCGGACCGGCACCCGTCGCGCGGGTGCCGGCCCGGCTCTCGGTGGCGGGCGGGGGCAAGGCGTGGGCGCGCGCCGCGCGGGTCGCCCCGGCGCAGCCGCTCGCGACGACGGCGAGGGCGAGCGCGGGGAGCGGGGCGCGGCGCGGCGGCACAGGCGGCGATGGTAGCGGCGCCGCGCGCGCCGTCCACTTTTCACGCGGATCCTGGCGCGCCGCGGCGCGCGGAGGCATCCTCGCGGCATGCGGGCGCCCTCGCCCCGAGCCCTCGCCCTCGCCGCGCTCGCCGCCCTCTCGGGCTGCGCGACCGCCGGCCCCGCCGCGCCGGAGCGCTCCGGCCCGTGCGACGCGGCGTTCGCGCGCGCGGACCGCGTGCTGCGCGCCGCGCTCGCGAGCTACGTCGCCGAGATGAAGCGCTTCGCCGCGAGCCGCGATCCCGGCGCGAGCACGGCCGCCGCGGAGCAGCGCGCCCGGACGCGCGCGGACGCGTGGTCCACCGCCCACCGGCCGGAGATCGTGTCCGCGTGCCGCGGCTGGCCGGACGAGCGACTCCGCTGCGTGCTCGGCGCCGACTCGCCGCAGGGGCTGTCGGCGTGCGGCCTCGACGACGTCGTCGCTTCGTTCACGGACGACGTCGTGGCGAGCTTCGCGGCTCGGCCGGTCGAGCCGGGCGGCGCGCCGGAGCGGTGAGGACGGGCCCGCGGCCCGGACGCCGCTGTCGGACCCCGCTGCTACGGTACACCGTCCCGCACCATGTCCCGCCGCTACCAGCTCAAGACCGCGACCGTCCCGGAGCGCGCGCTCGCTTACGAGGGGCTCCTCAACGACCAGCAGATCGCGGTCGTCGAGGCGGGCGAGGGGCCCATCCTCGTCATCGCCGGCGCGGGATCGGGCAAGACGCGCACGCTCACCTGGCGCGTGGCCCGCCTCCTCGCGGACGGGGTGCAACCCGAGTCCGTCCTCCTCCTCACGTTCACGAACAAGGCGGCGCGGGAGATGCTCCGCCGCGTCGAGGAGGTCTGCCGGGTCGACACGCGGCGGCTCACCGGCGGCACGTTCCACCACGTGGCGCACCAGGTCCTGCGCGAGCACGGCGGCGAGCTCGGGTACCGGCGCGGCTACTCCATCCTCGACCGCGAGGACTCGCGCGACGTGATGACCGCGTCCATCGCGGACTGCGGCCTCGCCGTCGGCGCGCGCCGCTTCCCGAAGGCCGACGTCCTCATCGACCTCGTGTCGATGGCGGTCAACACCCAGACGCCGCTCGCCGACGTCGTCGCCGACCGGCGCGCCCAGTTCGCCCCCCTCACCGACGACGTCCTCCGCGTCGCCCGGCGCTACGCCGAGCGGAAGCACGAGATGAACGCGATGGACTTCGACGACCTGCTCATGAACTGGAAGATCCTGCTCGCGGAGCGCGAGCCGGTCCGCCGCGCCGTCGCCGGCCGGTTCCGGCACGTCCTCGTGGACGAGTACCAGGACACGAACCGGCTGCAGGGCGACGTCGTGGACCTCATCGCGGCCGAGCACCGGAACCTCTGCGTGGTGGGCGACGACGCCCAGAGCATCTACTCGTTCCGCGGCGCCCACTTCGCGAACATCCTGGAGTTCGAGCAGCGCTACCCGGACGCGCGCCGCTTCGACCTCACCGTGAACTACCGCTCGACGCCGCAGATCCTCGCGCTCGCGAACGCCTCGATCGCCGCGAACGTGCGCCAGTTCGAGAAGGAGCTGTCGAGCGTCCGCGGCGACGGGACGCTGCCCGCGGTGGTGCCGTGCCGCGACGTCGGCCAGCAGGCCGCGTTCGTCGCCCAGCGGGTGCTCGAGCTCCGCGACGAGGGGATCCCGCTCCCGGAGATCGCGGTGCTCTACCGCGCGCACCACCACTCGATGGAGATCCAGTTCGAGCTGGCGCGCCGGGGCATCCCGTTCGTGGTCCGGAGCGGGGTGCGGTTCTTCGAGGCGGCGCACGTGAAGGACGTCCTCGCCCACCTGCGCTTCGCGCGAAACCCCGGCGACGAGCTGGCGCTCAAGCGCTGCATGCGGCTGGCGGCCGGTGTGGGCACCGCGACCGCCGAGGCGGTCTGGAGCGCGTTCGCCGGGAGGCGGCGCCACGGGGTGGGGACGCTCGACGACCTCCTCGCGCCCGACGTCGCCTCGCAGGTGCCGCCGAAGGGGCGCGCCGGGTACCGCAAGCTGGTGGACCTCCTCCGGTCGCTCGCGCGCAGGCCCACCTGCGACCTGCCCGGCGAGTCGATCGAGAAGGTCCTCGACGGCGGCTACGAGGAGTACCTGAAGGCCGAGTTCCTGAACGCGGACTCCCGCATCGAGGACGTCCGGCAGCTCGCGGAGTACGCGCGCGGGTACGAGGACACCGAGACCTTCCTCTCGGAGATCGCGCTCCTCACCGAGCTCAGCGCCGAGACGGTGTCGGAGGGCGGCGAGCCGGACGAGAAGATGGTGCTCTCGTCGGTGCACCAGGCGAAGGGGCTCGAGTGGCGCGCCGTGTTCGTGGTGTGGCTCGCCGACGGCCGCTTCCCGTCGGCGCAGGCGCTGAAGGACCGCGACGGCGAGGAGGAGGAGCGCCGCCTCTTCTACGTCGCCGCGACCCGCGCGAAGGACGAGCTGTACCTCTCGTACCCGATCATGGCCGCGCCGCGGGACCGCGAGCGGGTGGTGATGAAGGCGTCGCGCTTCCTCGAGGAGCTGCCGCCCGCCGACCCCGAGCTGTTCGAGCGCTGGCAGCTCGACGAGCCCGGCGCCGGCGCGCCGCCCCTCTCCGCCGCGCCCGCGGCCGCGGCGCTCCCGCCGCGCGATCCGCGGGTCGTGCCCGCGCTGTTCGGGTCCGCCCCGGGGGACGACACGGCGGCTGCGGACGACACGGCGGCTGCGGACGACACGGCGGCCGCGGACCGCGCGCCGCCGGCGGGCGACGGAGACGCGGGCGGCGGCGACGTGCCGTTCTGAAGCGCGGCCGGGACGGCGGCGCGCCGCGGCGGTCGCGCGCCGCGCGGCCTGGAGCGCATGTGCGCCGCGCGCGGTGCGCGTCCCATGACCGTGGGGCGTGAAGGGGAAAGCCCTGCCGGGCGTGGTACAACTCGTCTCGACCGGCAACGCCGGGGAGGGATGTCGCGGATGGCACCACGCGCGGCGCGCGCCGCGCTCGCGTTCGTGATCGCGTCGGCGGGCACGCCCGCCGCGGCGCAGGCCATCGCGCGCTCCGTCGCCGTCTACCCGTTCCCGCGGAGCGACGGCAGCGCCGGCGAGGACGCGCAGGGGCTGCTCGAGTCGGCGCTCCGGCGCGTCGTGAACCGGAGCGACGACGTCGTGCTCTCGGAGCCGATCCTCACCCGCGCGGCGTGCGGCCCCGCCGCGACCGCGCCCGTCGAGTGCCTCGCCCGGCTCGCGGGCAACGGCCTCGTGCTGCGCGCCGTGCTGCACCGCTCGGAGCGGAGCGCCGCGATCGCGATCGACGCCATCGACGGCGCCGCGGGCAAGGCGGTCGGCCCGGTGACGGTCGGCGTCGATCTCTACATCCAGAACGCCGAGCCGCTCGCGCGCGCGCTCGGCATGCTGCTCGACGACGTCCGCGCAGCCGCGCGCCGCCAGGCGGGGGGCATGCCGCGCCCGGCCGTGGTCGCGCCGCCGCTCGTCCCCGGGACGCCGCCCAGGGCCGAGGCGAGAGCGGAGGCCTCGAAGCCCCCGCCGCCGAGCCGGGACCTCCACGTCGAGGAGCCCGCGCCCGACGGGAAGGCGCCCGCGGCGACGGCGACGCGGGCGGCGCCGAAGCGCCCGTGGCTCCGCTCGGCCGCCCCGTGGTGCGCGGGCGCCGGCCTCGCCCTCCTGGCCGGCGCGGCCGCCGTCGCGATCGCGAACGAGTCGCTCGCCGACGAGCTCGACCGGAAGTACCACGACGGCACGCTCACCCCCGCCGACGCCGCGAGCTACGACAAGGTCGAGCAGTACAACACGCTCACGATCGCCCTCGCCGCGGCGGGCGGCGCGCTCACCCTCACGAGCGCGTACCTGTTCACCATCGTGCCGTCGCAGGGCGGCGCGAGCGTCGCGCTCGCGGGGCGGTTCTAGCCGTGCGGACGCTCGCCGCCGCCGCCGCGCTGCTCCTCGCCTCCTGCCAGGACCCGGGCGGCCAGTGCGCGGCGGACGCGGACTGCCTCCCGGAGCAGGTCTGCGGCCCGGACGCGCTGTGCGTCCCGGGGGCGCGCCCGCCGCCGGGAGGCGCGCCGGTCGCGCTGGACGACACGTACGTGTTCGCGGGAGCCGGCCCGTTCGTCGTGGCCGCGCCGGGGGTGCTCGGGAACGACGAGTACACGGGCAGCGGGACGCTCCAGATCGTCGTCGTCGACCGCCCGGCGGCGGGCTCGCTGCTCTGGAGCCGGGAGGACGGTAGCTTCACCTACGTGCCCTTCACGGGCTTCACCGGCGCCGACGGGTTCACGTACCGGGCGACGGACGGCACGATGACCTCCGACGTGGCGTCCGTCTCGATCACGGTGAACCCGTGACGGCGCCGGCCCCGCGGGCGACGCTCGCCCGCGTCCCGTGCTAAGGAATCAGCGATGCCCCCGCCTCGCGAGAAGCCCATCATCGGCATCGACCTCGGGACGACGAACGCGTGCGTGGCGCACGTTCGCAACCGGATCCCCAAGGTCGTGCCGACCGACCGCGGCAACCTGATCCTGCCCACCGTGGTGGCGCTCTCGGAGAAGGGCGACCTGCTGGTCGGCGGCGTCGCGAAGGACCAGCTCGTCACGAACCCGAAGAACACGATCTACGGCGCGAAGCGGCTCATCGGCCGCAAGTGGAACTCCAAGGTCGTGCAGGAGCTGCGGAACTACTACTCGTACGAGATCGTGGAGGGACCCGCCGGCGAGGCGGCGGTGACGCTCGGCGGCCAGGTGCGGACGCTGCCGGAGATCAGCGCGATGGTGCTCGCGCACCTCAAGAGGATCGCCGAGGCGTTCCTCCAGAAGGGGCTCGACGAGGCGGTCATCTCGGTGCCGGCGTACTACTCGGACGCGCAGCGGCACGCGGTGCGCGAGGCCGGGCGGCTCGCCGGCTTCGACGTGAAGCGCATCGTGAACGAGCCCACCGCGGCCGCGCTCGCGTACGGCTTCTCGCGCGGGCTCGACCAGAAGGTGCTCGTCTACGACCTGGGCGGCGGGACCTTCGACGTCTCGGTGCTGCAGCTCTCCGGGAACGTGTTCGAGGTGCTCGCGACGGGGGGCGATACCTTCCTCGGCGGCGTGGACTTCGACAACCGGATCATCGACTTCGTCCTCGAGGAGTTCTGGCGCCAGCACAAGGTGGACCTCGCGAGCTCCCCCATCGCGATGCAGCGCGTGAAGAAGGGGGCGGAGGCGGCGAAGATCGACCTCTCGCTCATCCCGAACGTCGTCATCGACCTGCCGTTCATCGAGGAGAAGAAGGGGAAGCCGCTCGACATCCGGATGCCGCTCTCGCGACAGCAGCTGGACGAGCTGACCCTCGACCTCGTGGACCGCACCTTCGAGATCTGCGACCAGGTGCTGGGCAACCGGAACCTCCGGCCCGACGAGATCGACGAGATCATCCTCGTCGGCGGCCAGAGCCGGATGCCGCTCGTGCAGCAGAAGATCCTCGAGCACTTCGGCAAGCCGCCGCGCAAGGGCGTCCACCCCGACGAGTGCGTCGCGCTGGGCGCCGCGCTCCTCGCCGACTCGCTCGATCAGATCGACTCGGTCACGCTCGTGGACGTCCTCTCGATGCCGATCGGCATCGCCACGCCGACGAACCACTTCCGCAAGATCCTGGAGAAGAACCACACCATCCCGGCGTCGAAGAGCTTCCGGCTGCCGCCGCCGCGCGAGCCCGGCCAGCCCATCGAGATCGACATCTACCAGGGCGAGTCGGATCTCATCGTGGACAACGAGTTCCTCGGTTCGATCCGGCTCCCCGCCGCGGCGACCGGCCGGCGGATCGACTTCAAGCTCGACGAGGAGTGCCTGCTCAAGGTGAGCTTCGACGACCCGGCGAAGGGCATGACCGAGCTCGAGCTCGCCACGCGCGATACGCCGGAGGGGCTCCGCAAGGCCCTCGCCGAGGAGGCGAAGCGGCGCGCCGCCGGTCAGGCCGCCGCGGCCGCGGCCGGCGAGGAGAAGCGCGGCGGCCTCTTCGGCTGGCTGAAGCGCGGCTGACCGATGCGGTTCGCCTCCCGCGAGTGGCTCGAGGCCGTCGCCGCGGCCCTGAACGCGCAGCCCGACCTGCCTCGCGCGCTCGCCGGCCTCGGTCGCGACGCCGCGTTCGTGGTGGAGGCGGAGCGCCCCGCGTTCGCGCGCGCCGTCGCCGTGTACGCCGAGCAGGAGCGCGGCCGCGTGGCCCGCTGGCGGATCCTCCCGGACGAGGACGACGTCCTGGAGCTCGAGCCGGCGTACGTCTTCCGCGCGCCGTACGGAACGTGGAGGGCGCTCCTCCGCGGCGGCGACCCCGTGAAGGCGGCGCTCTCCGGCGCGGTGAAGGTGGAGGGGGATCTGGAGGCGCTCGTCCGCCGGGCGAGCTACCGTTACGTCGCGGACGCGGCGCTCGCCGCCGTCCCGACCGACTTTCCGTGAGCCGAGGAGGCACGATGGCGCGCGACGGCAAGGGGCTCAGGAGCTGGCTGCTCGACGGCGGCACGCGGCTCGTCTCGCGCGCCGCCGACCGGGTGATGAACGACCCGCGCGGCCAGGACGCCGTCGCGCGTGCCGTCGGCCTCGCGCAGCGCGGCCGCCGCCGCGTCGAGGAGCTGCAGGAGCGCCTCATGCAGGCCGCCGGCATCCCCGGCCGGCAGGACTACCAGGACCTCTCGAAGCAGCTCGCCCGCATCAAGCGGAAGGCGCGGGAGCTCGCGGAGAAGCTCGACGCCCGGCAGGACGCGGAGGCGGACGAGGCGGGCGAGGCCGGGGACGGGGGGACGCGGCACTGACCCGCCGCTCCAGGCCGGGAATCCGCCGGCGTCCGCCGTGGCCCGGCGCCTCCCGCCCCGCCGCCGCCCATCTTGAAAAGGCCGATATGGTCAAGGCCCCGAACCGAGCGATCTCGTTGACAGATCGGCGCCCCGGCGACATACTCCGCCGCCTCGCAGCACCGGGCGCTTAGCTCAGCGGTAGAGCACCGTCTTCACACGGCGGGGGTCGCTGGTTCGAAACCAGCAGCGCCCACTAGGAAAGTCAGGGGCTTGGGAGCGATCCCACGCCCCTATTTTCTGCGCCGCGCTGGCTAGGATCACAGCCGGGATCACGGTCCAACGCGGGGGGAGGGCAGCGTGGCGACGATGCGTGCCTGGATCAACCCGCTGCGCTGCATCCCGATCGCGTTGCCGCAGCCGGGCGATCCGCCAACTCCGGGCGCCGGCCCGTTGCTGCACTACTTGTTCGACCAGCAGGCCGAGAGGACCGGCGAAGCCTTTGTGCGCCGCTATCGAGAGGTCGAGCACGTCGCCGCAGCGTTCCCGTTCGCGCCGGACGAGCCCAGCGTTCTTCAGAAGCTCGTGTGGCCCCTGCACCACGCGCTCGGGAGCTACTGCCTCGCCGACTATCTCGGGTGTGTCGCGCTCTGCGGGATGGTCGGCGAAATGGTCGCGATCCTCCTCTGGGAGATCTCGCCTTACCCGCGCGGAACTCCTCCGCTCGGCGAGCGCGAAGCGCGGCAACTCTTCGGAAGCTCGTTCGAGAAGCTCGGCCAGGAGCGGAGGGTCGACGTGCTGCGGGCGTTCCGATTGATCGATGACGCGACGAAGACTGCCTTCGATGAACTGCGCGCT
>DASSSJ010000092.1:0-32805 GCA_035708485.1 Anaeromyxobacter sp.
GAACTCACGTGGGTGAGTGAGCCCTCCGCCCACACTCATCGCCATCGACCGCTTCCCGCCCCGCCGGACGAACGGGCAGCCGGTCGCCACGAGGTCGCTAGACGACGGCTCGCGATTCGAGATCACTCGCAGGCTCCGGACCACAGGCTCCGGGCTTCAGGAGAAGCCACGCGCAGGCTTTCCCGTAGCCTGGAGCCCGTAGCCCGAAGCCTCGCCCGTTTCCGAATTTGCGTTCGGGCGTTTAGCGGTAGTCCTCCCGGCTGAGCCCGTACGCCTTCATCTTCTCGTACAGGTTCCGCTCCGCGATCCCGGCGGCCCGCGCCACCTCGCCGATCCTGCCGCGGTGCTCCTTCAGCAGCCGCGTCAGGTACTCCCGCTCGAACCGCTCCACGAGCTTCTGGCGCGCGTCGAGGAGCGGCAGCGACGTGTCCACCGGCAGCGCCGCCGCGGCGTCGGGGCGCGCGCCGCCGTCGAGGATCGGCGCGATCGCGGCCCACCCCATGAGCACCGCGCGCTCGCAGAGGTTCCGCAGCTCGCGCACGTTCCCCGGCCACGCGTAGGCCTGGGCCGCGCCGAGCAGCTCGGGCGGCGGGATCGGCGACGGCCGGCCGTAGCGGCCGGCGAAGGAGCCGAGGAAGTGCTGCATCAGCTCCGGCAGGTCGCCCGTCCGCTCGCGCAAGGGCGGCAGCCGGATGGGGATGACGTTCAGGCGGTAGTAGAGGTCGTCGCGGAAGCGCCCCTCGCGCACGAGCGCCTCGAGGTCGCGGTTCGTCGCGGCGACGATCCGGACGTCCACCTCCACCGGCGCCTCCCCGCCGACGCGCGTGATCTCCCGCTCCTGGAGGACGCGGAGGAGCTTCGCCTGGATGGCGAGGTCGAGGTCCCCCACCTCGTCGAGGAACAAGGTCGAGCCGGCCGCCTGCTCGAAGCGGCCGATCCGGCGCCCGACGGCGCCCGTGAACGACCCCTTCTCGTGCCCGAAGAACTCCGACTCCATGAGCTCCCGCGGGATGGCGGTGCAGTTCACGGCGACGAACGCCCGGTCGCGGCGCGGCGAGCGCCGGTGGATCGCGCGCGCGACGAGCTCCTTCCCGGTGCCGGTCTCGCCCCGGAGCAGCACCGTCGCGTCCGCGGCGGCGACCTGTTCGACCATCGAGAAGACCTCGCGCATGGGCGGGGAGGTGCCGACCATCTCCTCGAACCCGGCCGCGCGCTCGAGCTCGCCGGTGAGCCGGGCGACGTCGCGCCGCTGGCGCTCGTGCGCCACCGCGTGCCGCAGCACGAGCGCGAGCTCGTCGTAGCGGGTGGGCTTCGTGAGGTAGTGGAGGGCCCCCAGCCGCATCGCCTTCACCGCCGTCTCGACCGTGGCGTGGGCCGTCACGAGGATGACGGGCAGCGAGGGCCGGATCGCGTGCACCCGCTCCATGAGCGCGATCCCGTCCATGTCCGGCATCTTGAGGTCGGAGACGAGCGCGAGCGGGTCGGACTCGCCGAGCCGCGCGAGCGCCTCGCTCCCGGAGGACGCGACGATCACCTCGAACCCCTCGAGGCCGAGGTTCGCGCGCGCCACCTTGCGGGTCGAGGCGTCGTCGTCGACGACGAGGACGAGCCCGCTGCCGTTCGCGACGCCGTTCACGCGGCTCCTCGCTCCGCGGCGGGCCCGGCCGCGGTGCGGCGCACCGGGAACCGGAGGGTCGCGACCGTCCCGCCCCCCTCGCGCCGCGCGAGCTGGAAGCGGGCGCGGTGCTGCTCCGCCGCGCGGGTCACCACGACGAGGCCGAGCCCGGTGCCGGTCGGCTTCGTGGTGACGAACGGGCGCAGCACCTCGTCGAGCTGGTCCGCCGGGATCCCGCAGCCCCGGTCCCGGACCTCGATCGCGATCGTCCCCTCGCCGCCCGCGCCCTCGAACCGGCTCGCGAGCTCGACCGGCGCCGTTCCGCCCGCGTCGAAGGCGTTCTGCAGGAGGTTGACGAGCGCCTCCGCGATCATCGGCGCGTCCACGTCGAGGACCGGGAGGTCGGGGGCGAGGTCGAGCGCGACGGCGCCCTCCGGGAGCCCGCGGGCGAGCGCCGCCCGCCGGGCGGCCTCCTCCAGCAGCCGGTTCACGCTCACCGCCGCGAACTGCGGCTCGGCCGGGCGGGCCACCTGGAGGAGCGCCGCGACGAACCGGTTCACCCGCTGCACCTCCTCGCCGATGAGCCCGGCGTACTCGGCCACCTCGGCGTCGCCGGCGAGCCGGCGGCGCAGGTACTGGGCCGCGCCGTCGATCGCGTTGAGCGGGTTGCGCAGCTCGTGGGCGATCTGCGCGGACATCTGGCCGAGGCCGGAGAGGCGCTCGGCGTCGAGGAGCCGCCGCTCGAGCGTGCGCCGCTCGGCGATGTCGCGGATCACCATCACCGTCCCGAGGTAGGCGCCGGCGGCCGACTTCACGGGCGCGTAGGTCGTCTCGAGCCGCCCCTCCCGCTCCTTGATGATCGAGTGGGCCGGGCCGGTGTCGTCGCCGGAGCGGAGATACCCCATCACCCGGTCGAGCATGCCGTGGGACGCCTTGGGGTGGCAGTCGCGCAGCGGCCGCCCCGGGCCGCCCACGAGGTTGCGCAGCTTGCGGCCGGCGGAGTTCACCATCGCGATCCGGTCGTCGGCGTCGATGAACAGCACGCCGTCCACCATCGAGTCGAGGATCGCCTGGAGCCGCTCGAGGTCGGCGGCGCGGGCCCCGCGCGCCGCGTTCGCCTCCGCGAGCGCGCGGCCGAGCGCCGCGTTCCGGTCCTGGATGCGCCGGACGAGGAGCGCGACGGTGACGAGCGCCGCGAACGCGAGCACGGCGAACGAGGTCTTCCGCCGCGCCGAGGCGGCGAGGCGCGGCGCGAGGGCGGTCGCGTCGAGCGCGACGAGCACGGCGCCGTTCGTCTCGCCGGCGCCGTGGCACGCGCGGCAGGACTCGCCGTTCGCGACGAGCTTCGCGTACACGAGGCGCGCCTCCGTCCAGCGGAAGCCCGCCCCCGCGCCGCCCGCGGCGGGGGCCTCGCCCGCCGCGTGCGCCACCTCGCCCGAGCGCGCGGCGACCGCGAGCCCCGCGACGCCCTCGGTGTGCGCGAGCGCGTCCACGACGGCGCCGATCCGCGGCCGGTCGTGCTGCTCCATCGCCTCCGTGATCGAGCGCTCGAGCGCCTCGGCGAGCGTCGCCGCGCGCCCCTCGAGCACGCGGCGCTCCGCGCGCTCCTCGTGGACGTGGAGCCACACCGCGGCGGCGGCGGCGAGGCCGGCGGCGGCCGCGGCGAGGACCAGGGAGCGGCCGGCGATCCCGGACGGGGCGAGGCGCATCGCCGGCGAACGTACCGCGCCGGCGGGGGGGCGGTGAAGCGACGGGGTGCGCGGCGTGGATCGTCGGCCTTGCGACCCGGTCTAGCGCGAGCCGCTGCGCTTCCCGCGCGAGGCCGGCTTCCCCACCTCGATGGGCGCGCTGAAGACCATCACGCCCGCCTCGTCGGTGGTGGCGCGCGCCGTCTGCGTGCGGCGCGCCGGGCGCCGGGCCACGGCGCCGATCGGCGACGCGCAGCGGAACCCGAGCAGCTCCATCCGCTCGTCCGGCGCGTTCCAGCCGCGGAAGGACGTGGACAGGAACTCGGGGAGGCTGTCGCCCCACGACCCGCCGCGCAGGACGCGGAACCGCTCCTGAGAGGTGGAGGTCCACTCGCGGACGTTCCCGGCGAGGTCCTGGATGCCGTCGGCGCTCCGGCTGCGCGGGCTCGACCCCACGGTGCAGGTGGCCTTGCGCTCGCCGGCGCCCTTCGAGTTCCCCTCGCCGTCCCAGCAGGCGCGGTCGGCCGGAGGCTCCTCGCCCCAGGGGAACGTGAGGGCCCGCCTGCCGCCGCGGGCGGCCCACTCCCACTCCTCCTCCGTGGGGAGCCGCTTGCCGTGCTCGCGGCAGAAGCTCTCGGCCTCGTCCCAGGTGACGCAGTTGATCGGGTGCGCGCCGTGGCCCTTCCGATTCCAGGTGGCGGCGTTCCCGCACTCGAGGTCGGTCGCGCTGCACGCGGCCAGCTCCACGCAGCTCGCGTACGCGTCGACCGTCACCTCGGTGCGATCCATGCAGAACGAGCGGACGCGCACCGGCTCGCCGTCGCGCTCGAGCACGCCGCCGGCGACCTGGATCATGCCGGACGGGCAGCCACCCCCGGCCGCCCGGGCGGGCGCCGGGGCGAGCGACAGGGCGGCGAGGAACGCTGCGATCTTCGGCAGGTGCGACCGGCGGGCGCGTTCGGAAGCCATGGGTCATCCGAGCGTATCGACCCGCCGCGGCGGCTTGCGATGTGGTTCCTCGGGACCGGGGTCGCAGCGGGTGGGCGCGGCGCGCCACGCACGTGCGAACCGCAGCGATCACGCGAGCCTGCGCCGAGGCGATATCGCGCACGGATCGCCGCACCCCCCGAACATGGTACCGCACGGTCGGTGAAGCAGCGGCGCGGACGGTGAAACGGCCCGCCCTAGCGGGCCGCGGCGAACGCCTCCTCGAAGTCCTCCTTGATGTCGTCGAGGTGCTCGAGGCCGGGCGACACGCGGACCAGGTCCGGCGTGACGCCCGCGCTCTTCTGCTCGCCCGCGTCGAGCTGGCTGTGCGTCGTCGACGCGGGGTGGATGACGAGCGTCTTCGCGTCGCCGACGTTGGCGAGGTGCGAGGCGAGCTTGACGGAGTCGATGAACTTCTTGCCGGCGGCGAGGCCGCCCTTGATCCCGAACGAGAGCACGCCGCCGAACCCGTTGCGGAGGTACTTGCGCGCGCGGGCGTGGTGCGGGTGCGACTCCAGGCCGGGGTAGAGGACCCAGGCGACCTGGGGATGCCGCTCGAGCCACCGCGCCAGCGCGAGGCTGTTGTCGCAGTGGCGCTGCACGCGCAGCGAGAGCGTCTCGAGCCCCTGCAGGAACAGGAACGCGTTGAACGGCGAGAGCGCCTGCCCCTGGTCGCGCAGCCCCTCGACCCGCGCGCGGATGATGAACTGGATGTTGCCGAACGGGCCCTTCGGGCCGAACACGTCGTTGAACACGAGCCCGTGGTAGCCGGGCGACGGGTCGGTGAAGAGCGGGAACTTCCCGGAGGCGCCCCAGTCGAACTTGCCGGAGTCCACGATCACCCCGCCGATGGAGGTGCCGTGCCCGCCGATCCACTTCGTGGCGGACTCGACGACGACGTCGGCGCCGAACTCGATGGGGCGGCACAGGAAGCCCGCCCCGGCGAAGGTGTTGTCGATGACGAGCGGGATGCGGTGCTCGTGGGCGAGGGCGGCGAGCGCCTCGAGGTCCGGGATGTCGTAGCCCGGGTTCCCGATCGTCTCGGCGTAGAGCGCCTTGGTCCTGGCGCCGATGGCCCTCCGCCAGGCGCCGAGGTCGTCCGGCGTGTCGACGAGCTTCACGCCGACGCCGAGGCGCGGGAGCGTCACCTTGAACTGGTTGTACGTCCCGCCGTACAGCCGCGACGACGAGACGATGTCGTCGCCCGCGACGGCGAGGTTCGTGATCGCGAGGAACTGGGCCGCGTGCCCGGACGAGGTCGCGAGCGCGGCGACGCCGCCCTCGAGCGCGGCGATCCGCTTCTCGAAGACGTCCGTCGTGGGGTTCATGATGCGCGTGTAGATGTTCCCGAACTGCTTCAGCGCGAACAGCGCGGCGCCGTGCTCGGCGGAGTCGAACGTGTACGAGGTGGTCTGGTAGATCGGCACCGCGCGCGCGTTCGTTCCCGGCGCGGGCTCCTGGCCGGCGTGGACCTGCAGCGTCTCGAAGCGCGGCTTCCGGTGCGGAGGGAGGGCCATGGCGCGGGGAATCCTTTCTCGTATCCGTTATGTGAGACGCGCATCCTAGTTATCGGACGAACGGTCTGTCAAGCCCGGGCCTGCGCGTTCCGCCGAGCTCGGGGACGGACGTCCGTACGTTAAGACGGAAACGCGCCGCGCGCCGCGGCGGGGTCCGCCCCGCGCCGCGGCGCACGCCCTGCCGCGCCCCTTTCCGGGCGCCGCGCGAGCGGTCGCGGCGCGCGCGGCTTCGTTCTACATTCGCCGGCCGGGAGGGCCCCGTGACCGATCTCGCTCCACGCAACGTCCCCGAGCTGTTCCTCGAGCGCGTCGGCCGGACCCCGGACGGCGAGGCGTTCCGCCATCCCGTGGACGGCGGGTGGCGTTCCCTCACGTGGCTCGAGACGGAGGTGCGGATCCGGGCCATCGCGGGCGGCCTCCGCGCCCTCGGCCTCGCGGGCGAGCAGGTCTGCGCCATCCTCTCCTCGACGCGGATCGAGTGGATCCTCGCGGACTACGGCACGCTCTTCGCCGGCGGCGCCACGAGCACCATCTACCCGTCGTCCACGCCGGAGGAGTGCGCGTTCATCCTCTCGGACTCGCGCACCGCGGTCGCCTTCGCGGAGGACGACGAGCAGGTGGCGAAGCTCGCGTCGCGCCGCGCCGAGCTGCCGGCCCTCCGGCACGTGGTCACCTTCGACGGCAGGGGGACGCCCGACGGCTGGGTCGTGCCGCTCGCGGAGCTGGAGCGGCGCGGCGCCGAGTGGGACCGCGCGCACCCCGGCGCGTTCGAGGAGCGCGCCGCGGACGTCCGCAGCGACGCGCTCGCCACGCTCATCTACACGTCCGGGACCACCGGCCGCCCCAAGGGCGTCGAGCTCACGCACGCGGCGTGGGTCGCGCAGTCCCGCGCCGTGCAGGAGTCCGGGGTCCTCGACCACAAGGACGCCCTCCAGTTCTTCTGGCTGCCGCTCGCGCACGTCTTCGGGAAGATGATCGGGACCGCGCAGCTCCGCATCGGCTTCCCGACCGCGGTGGACGGACGGATCGACAAGATCGTCGAGAACCTCGCCGCCGTCCGGCCCACGTTCGTCTGCGCGGTCCCGCGGATCTTCGAGAAGGTGCACGCGAAGGTGCTCGCCGGCGCGCGCGAGGGCGGCGCGGCGAAGCAGGCGATCTTCCGCTGGGCGCTCGAGGTCGGCCAGGAGCGGTCCCGCCTCGTGCGCGCCGGGAAGAAGCCGGGGGCGTTCCTCGCCGCGCGCCACGCCCTCGCCGACCGGCTCGTGTTCTCGAAGATCCGCGCCCTGTTCGGCGGACGGCTCCACTTCTTCGTCTCCGGGTCGGCGCCGCTCTCCAGGGACATCGCCGAGTTCTTCGACGCGATGGGCGTGACCATCCTCGAGGGCTACGGCCTCACCGAGTCGTCCGCCGCGACGCACGTGAACCTCCCGTGGTCGCGGAAGATCGGGACGGTGGGGCCGCCGCTCTCCGGGATCGAGACCCGGATCGCGGAGGACGGCGAGATCCTGATGCGGGGGCCGTGGATCATGCGCGGCTACCGCGGCCTGCCGGAGGCGACCGCCGAGGCGCTCGACCGGGAGGGCTGGCTGCACACCGGCGACGTCGGGTTCGTGGACGCGGACGGCTTCCTCGCGATCACCGACCGGAAGAAGGACCTCATCAAGACCTCGGGCGGCAAGTACGTCGCGCCGACCGAGCTCGAGTCGAAGCTGAAGGCGCTCTCGCCGTGGGTGGGCCAGGTGCTCGTCCACGGCGACCGCCGGAACTACGTCTCCGCGCTCGTCACGCTCGAGCCCGACGCCATCCGGAAGTGGGCGGCGGAGAACGGCCTCGGCGGGAAGCCGGTGCCGGACCTCGCGCGCGACCCGACGGTGAGGGCGCTCGTGCAGCGCGACGTGGACCGGATGAACGCCTCCCTCCCGCGGTTCGCGACCGTGAAGAAGTTCACGATCCTGCCGCGCGACTTCCTCGAGTCGGAGGGGGAGGTGACCCCCTCGCAGAAGATGAAGCGCAAGCTGATCGAGCAGCGCTACAAGGCCGAGCTCGACGCGATGTACCGGGAGCCGGTCGCGTAGGCCCTCGATCCACGCCGCCGGCGCCCGGCCCCGCCGCGCCGCGGCCGTGTGCTCGGCGACGTTCGATCCGGGGCGCGCGCGCGTTCCCAGTTGGCACTAGCGTCGCGCCGCCGCGACTCGCGCCGGCAGTACGCTCGCTGCGCTCGCGCTGCCGGCGCTCAGACAGGCAGCGGCGCGACACCCGGGTTCTCGGGGCCGCGCGCGCGAGCACGTTCGTCACCGCGCGCCTGCGCGCCGGCCGCTCTGCGGCGGGGCCGGTCGACTTCGGCGGCTTTGATCAAGAGGCGAAGGGCAAACCGGATTCCACGCACCGCGAGTGATCCCGAAGCAGACTGTTCCGTGAGCGCCAGGCCCGGGGGGATGCCCGCAGGCGTCGGCGCGCAGGCGACGCCGTGGAGGTCCGGCTCGCGCGCGCGGCCCGGGTCGATCGCGGTCGCGCCGCTGCCTGTCTGAGCGCCGGCAGCGCGCAGCGCACTGCCGGCGCGAGTCGCGGCGGCGCGACGACGGGCCCGAGCGGGAACGCGCGCGCGCCCCGGATCGCGTGCCGCCGAGCACACGCGCCGGAGGGCGTCCCCCGGGCCCAGCGTGCGCAGGGGAAGGGACCCGGGGGTCCACATTCGTGCACGAGCGACCGGATCACCCGCGCCGGGCCTTTCGTGCACGAGCGACCGGAGCCGAGGGATCGGCAGGGGCGAGAGTGCACGAGCGCGTGCAACTACGGAAAGGAGAAGGGAGAGGGGAGTAGGGAGAAGGGAGACTACGTCCCCGGCGGCCGCGCGTCGGCCGCGATCGCCTGCTTCAGGCGGTCGAGCGACGCCTGCGCGTCGGCGAGGAAGCGGAGGTCGTCCACGCCGGAGCGGGCCGCGCGCTGGAGCGTCAGCTCGTAGGCGGTGATCGCCTTGGTCGCGAGGACGCGGACCTGGCGGCGCAGCTCGGTCCGGTACGCGGTGGCGTGCTCCTCGTCGAGGCCGGGCGGGAGCGGCGCGTCGAGGAGCTGCGCCCGGAGCTCGTCGTACAGCTCGCCGATGCGGTAGCCCGAGGCGACCGCCCAGCGGTCGTTCCCCATCCGGATCGCGCGCAGGTAGTGGCCCTGCGCGGAGAGGAGCATCTCCGCCTTCTGCTCGAGGTCCCGGCGCAGCCTCTCCTCGTCGCCCTTCGACGGGTCGAGCGGGAGCGCCCGGAACCACTCGCGGTAGACCTCGCCGAGGTAGAACTGCGCCTGCGACGCGAAGCCGTCGTCGAGCCGCTCCTCCTCCGTGGCCGCGCCCCAGGTCCCGAGCGCGAGGCGCAGGCTCCGCTCCGCGTCCTCGGTCCTGCCGTCCTCCAGCTCCACGATCCCGCGCTGGGCGAGGGCCCGCACCCGGTCGCCCGGGGCGAGGTCCGCCCGCCGCGCGAGCGCGTCGAGCGTGGCGCGCGCGTCGCCGAGCTCGCGCAGGTGGTACTGGCACTCCGCCACCCGGAACGACGCCTCGAGCGCGTCGGGCCCCTCGTACTTCCGCTCCAGGGTGCGGAACCGCTCGAGCGCGAGCCGCCACTCCTCGAGCCGCTCGTAGGCGAGCCCGGCGTTGAACAGGGCGGCCGCCTCGTGGCGCGAGGACGGGAAGAGGTCGGCGATGCGGGCGAACGCGGCGGCCGAGCGGGCCCACTCCGAGGCGCCGTAGGCGGCGGTGCCGATGGCGAACAGCTCCTCGTCGTTCCTCCCCTCGAGCTCGAGGTCGATCGGGCGGACCTTCACCTCCTCGGGCGGGAAGGCGAGCGCGGGCGGGAGGTCCGCCGCGGGCGCGGTGTCCACGGGCGTGACGGCCGCCGGGCGGCGCGCGGTCGCGCACGCGCTCCCGAGCGCCAGGACGGCGACGACCCCCGAGACGGCGGCGGCGGAGAGGCGGGTCACGTGAAGGACGCTTCTACCCCGGAACCCACGCGAGATGCACCGTGCGCCGGCGCGGGCCGTCGAACTCGCAGAGGAACACGCCCTGCCACGTCCCGAGGACCGGCGCGCCGCCCTGGACGATCAGCGTGGCGGAGCTGCCGACGAGCGACGCCTTCACGTGCGCGTCGCTGTTCCCCTCCGCGTGCCGGTAGGTCCCGCGCGCCGCCCGCGCCGGGACGGCGTTCTCGAGCGCGAGGAGGAGGTCGCCCTTCACGTCGGGGTCGGCGTTCTCCTGGACCGTGACGCCCGCGGTGGTGTGCGGGACGTACACGACGAGGAGGCCGTCCGTCGCGCCCGCCTTCCGCAGCGCGTCGCGCAGCTCGGCGGTGATCTCCACGAGCTCCTGCGCCGCGTGCGTCGCGACCTCGAGCGGTGGGAGCCTCATCGCGGGATCCTAGAGCCGTCCGCCGAGCTGCGCGAGGCCCGCGAGGTCGTGCACGTCGCGCTCGAGGCGATCGACCACCGCGCGGGGCACGTCGCCGCCGAGCAGGGCGAACAGGCGGGAGAGCGCCCGCCGCTCCGCGGCGGCGAGCGCCTGGTGGTCGGCGAGCGTCGCCGCGA
The DNA here is from genome assembly GCA_035708485.1 of Anaeromyxobacter sp. Lineage (GTDB taxonomy): Bacteria > Myxococcota > Myxococcia > Myxococcales > Anaeromyxobacteraceae > Anaeromyxobacter. The sequence continues at coordinate 10,374 of DASSSJ010000092.1, forward strand.
GCCGCGCGCCGAGTGCCCCGTCCGCGCCCGCCGCGGCCGCGGCCGCGGCGAGCTCGGACGCGGCGGGGAGCGGCTCGGCCGGGGGCCAGAGCTCGGGCGTCACCCGGTTCGCGACGAGCCCCGCCACCGGCATCGACTCGGCGTGCAGCCGCTCGTGGAACGCGAGCGCCTCGTCGATCGCGATCGGGCTCGGGGAGGTGACGAGGACGAACCCGACCTCCCGGCGCGAGAGCAGCGCGTGCACCGCCGCGGCGCGCTCCTTGAAGCCGTCGTACATGCCCTGGAACCCCTGGAGGAAGTCGCCGAGGTCGGCCAGCATCGCCTGGCCGGTGAAGCGCGCCAGCGTCTTCGCGATGTAGCCGCCGCCGAGCTGCGCGAGGCGCAGCCCCATGCGCCCCGCGCCGGCGAGCGGCGCGAGCAGCGCCCGCGCGGTCTCGTTGCCGAGGAAGTCGAGGATCCGGTCGGGCGCCTCGAGGAAGTCGAGCGCGTGGGCGGTGGGCGGCGTGTCGAGGACGATGAAGTCGTAGTCGCGGTCGGTGGCGAGCTCGTAGAGCTTCTCCATGGCCATGTACTCCTGCGAGCCGGCCAGCGCGGAGGACATCTGCTGGTAGAGCCGGTTGCGCAGGATGCGCTCGCGCCGCGCGGCATCCGGGGCGTGGCGCGTCACGAGGTCGTCCCACGTGCGCTTCACGTCGAGCATCATCGCGAAGAGCTCGCCGCGCGGCCGGAGGCCGGCCTCCGCGAACTTGTGCTCGGGCACGCGCGACTCGACGTTGCCGAGCGCGGAGAGCCCGAGCGCGTCCGCGAGCCGGCGCGCCGGGTCGATGGTGCAGACGAGGACGCGCCCGCCGCGCACCGCCCGGTCGAGGGCCAGCGCGGCCGCCACGGTCGTCTTGCCGACGCCGCCGGGGCCGACGCACACGGCGATGCGCCGCGCGGCGAGCCCCTCGAGGACGCCGGAGGGGCCGCTCACGCCGGCCTCCCGGCGGAGCCGGCGGCGAGCGCGGCCGCGACGCGCTCGACGGCCTCGCGCCCCCACTCGGCGAGCGGCAGGAGCGGGATCACCGTCGTGGGGAGGTCGAGCGCCGCGCGCGCGCGCGCGAGGTAGCGCGCCGCCTGCTCGGCGCGGAGCGCCTGGAGGCGCGCGGCCTCCGCGGCCGGCCCGAGCGGCGGCGGCTCGCGCGCGAGCGCCTCGATCCGCGCCTCCTCCTGCGGCGAGAAGCGCGGCTCCGGCATGGCGTTCACGACGAGCGCGCCGCGGTGGATGCCGAGCACGCCGCGCACCTGCGCGTCGAGCTCGATCGCCTCGTTCACCGGCATCTCCTCGGGGAGCGTGACGATGACGAGCGAGGTCCGGCGCGCGTCCACGAGCATCGCCTGCATCCAGTCCGCGTCGTGGCGGAGCGGTCCGGCGGGCACCGTGTCGACGAGCGCCGACGGCACCCGCAGGAGCTGCACCGCGTGCCCGGTGGCGGGCGCGTCCACCACGACGAGGTCCCAGCGCGGCCGCCCGCGGTCCTCCGAGCGCGCCTCGTGCAGGATCTTCCCGAGCATGACGAGCTCGGCGAGCGAGGGCACCACGCGCAGGAAGTACCGGACGAGGCGGTTCTCGAAGACCGCGTCGTAGATGGTCTTGAACCGCACGACCATGAGCCCGTACTCGCGCATCGCGTCGGCGGGCGTCACGTTGACGCTGAAGACGCCCGGGAGGGCCTCGCGGATCGCGCCGCCCGCGGGCGGCGCGCCGAGCAGCGGCGCGATCCGCTCCTGCGCGTTCACCTCGCAGACGAGCACGCGCTTGCCGGCGCGGGCCGCGGCGAGCGCGAGCGCCGCGGCCACGGTGGACTTCCCGACACCGCCCTTCCCGGTCACGATCAGCAGCCGCCGGTCGAGAAGGCTCGCGGGGGGCACCAGGCTTGACAAGCTAACGAGGGGAGGGAGACAAGTCCACCATGCCGTTCGACGATCTCGTGAGGAACAACCCGCTGCTCCGGAAGGCGCTCGCGGCGGGCGAGGAGCAGTTCGGGAAGGCGATCGGGACGCTCCTCGCGAGCGACGGCCTGTCGGGCGGGCTGCGCGCGCTCGCGTCCGGCGCCGCGCACGCGAGGGAGACGCTCGAGAAGGGGGTCGCGCAGGCGCTCCACGCCGCGAACCTGCCGTCCAAGGACGACGTGGCGGCGCTGCGGCGCCGGCTCGAGGAGCTCGAGGCGCTGCTCGACGGGCTCGCCGAGAAGGTGGACGCGCCCGGGCGCGACCGGGGGAGCGGCCCGGGCCCCGGCGCGCGCTAGCATGCGCCGGATCGCGTTCATCAACGAGAAGGGCGGCACCTGCAAGACGACGCTGTGCGTGAACGTCGCGGCGCGCCTCGCCGCGCGGGGCCGGCGGATCCTCGTCGCCGATCTCGACACGCAGGGGCACGCGGGCAAGGCGCTCGGCGTGGACGTCAGGCGGCTCTCGCCGACGATCCACGACTGGCTCCTCGGCGCGGCGGGCTTCGAGGAGGCCGTGCGCCCGACGCCGGTCGCCGGGATCGACCTCCTCCCCGCGAACAAGGACCTCGCCGGCCTCCCGGTCGCGATCGCCGCCGCGCCCGACCGCGCGGCGCGGCTGCGCGCCCGCCTCGACGCGCTCGGCGAGGGGGGCTACGACGCGGTCCTCCTGGACGCGCCGCCCTCGCGCTCGCTCGTGACGGACAACGTCCTCGTCGCCGCGCGGGAGCTCGTGGTGCCGGTCGCGCTCACCTACCTCGCGCTCGACGGGTGCGCCGAGATCCTCGAGTCGCTCGACGCGCTGCGCGCCGAGCGCGGCGAGGCGCCGGAGATCGCGCTCGTCGTCCCGGCGCTCCACCGCGCCACGCGGCTCGCCGACGAGATCCTGGAGAAGCTGCGGGAGCGCTTCCCGGACGTGCTCGCCCGGCACGCGCTGCCGTGGTCGGTGAAGGTGGACGAGGCGCAGAGCCACGGCCGCACGGTCTTCGAGTGGGCGCCGCGCTCCGCGGCGGCGCGCGCGCTCGCCGGGATCGCCGACGAGCTCGAGGAGCGCGGCGCGCGCCGCGAGCGGGTCGCTCAGTCCGCCGGGACGTAGGAGATGCGCCCCGAGATCCGGGGAGGGACGCCGCGGTCCTCCCCCACGAAGACGTTCTGCGCCGTGACCGGGGCCGGCGAGCAGCTCCACTGCGCGACCGACTGCGTCGCGCCGTCCCACACCGCGAAGCCACGGCTGCCCGCCACCACGGTCGTCCCGGCGACGCCCGGCGGCGCGACCCAGGCGTGCCCGGCGGCGTCGAGGCAAGCGGCGCCGGAGGCGGGCGCCGGCACGATCCCCGGACCGGAGCAGTCGGCGGACTCGTAGAGGATCGAGCAGGTGAAGGCCTCCCCCGAGACCGGCGAGCGGTAGACGAGCACCGGCGCCGGGAGCGGCTCGCCGGGCGGCTGCTGCTTCAGGAGGAGCATCGTCAGCGTCGCCGTGGGGCCCGGCGTCGTGGAGGTCGAGACCGCCATCGGGAACACGGCGTAGACGAACCCGAGGTCCGTCCCGTCGTTCAGCTGGGCCCGCAGCCGCCCGCCGGACGGACCGGCGGGACCCGACGGTCCCAGTGGTCCGCTCGGGCCGGCGGGGCCCGTGGGACCGACGAGTCCGATCGGGCCGGACGGGCCGGAGGGACCGACGAGTCCGATCGGGCCGGACGGGCCGGAGGGACCGTCGAGTCCGATCGGGCCGGACGGGCCCTCGGGACCGCTCGGACCCGTCGGACCCGAAGGACCTGAAGCACCCGCCGGACCGGACGGACCGGACGGACCGGCAGGTCCGGGATCCCCCTTCTCGCCGGACTGGCATGCCACGAGGAACAGCGCTGCTGCCGCGACCGCCGCCTGGAAACGGTTCGACATGGGCTCCTCCCTTTCGCGCGAGAGCGCGCGTGTGGGGAGCCTACCCCGGCGCGGACCGACGGATCACCTCTTCGCGAGCTCGTCGAGCCGCTTCTCGAGCGCGTCGAGCCGCCTCGAGACGTCGTCGAGGGCGCGGCGCACCTCCGAGAGGCTCGACATCCCCTCGACCGCCGCGCGGACGCGCTCGTCCACGCGCTTCTGCATCATCGCCACCGCGTCCTGCGACGCCTGGACGAGCTCCTTCGCGCGATCGCTCGTGCGCTGGCTGCTCGCCATGATGCTCTGGACGCGCTGCTCCGCGGCGGCGCGCACCGCCTCCACGCGCCCGCGCAGCTCCGCCTGCGTCCCCTCCACGAACCGCTGCGCGACTTCGCCGCCCTGGCGGATCATGTCGCGGAGCGTCTCCAGGCTCATCTTCGAGGTCTTCTTCTCCTCCTCGAAGATGATCTGCGCGAGCGTCACCGACGTGAGATCGTCCTTGGTGCGGTTGTCGATGATCTTGACCTCGGCGCCGGCCTTGATCATCTCGGCGATCTCGTCGAGCGTGACGTACCGCGACTCCACCGTGTCGTAGAGCTTCCGGTTGGTGTAGCGCTTGATGACCTTGGGCTCGCGCCCCGCCGTCGGGTCGGCTTCGGAGCTGCGCTGTTCGTTCATCGGGAGCCGTCCGGGGGGAGAGGTAAGTGCGCGATTTCGGGCATTGTTTCCGTTGATGCCGCTTGGTGTCAAGCGCGGTGCGGTGTAATCTCGATCCCCCGGGCGGGTCCGGATGATCGTCATCTGCACGAAATGCCAGGCGAAGTTCCGCGTCGCCGACGAGAAGATCGGCGCCCGCGGCGCGAAGGTCCGCTGCTCGAAGTGCCAGACGGTCTTCGTCGTGAAGCCCGAGGGCGCCGCGGCCGCGGACGCGCCGCCGGCCGCCGCGCTCGGCACCGGCGCGCTCGGCACCGGCGCGCCCGCCGCTCCGAGCACCGAGAATCCGTTCGTCGCCTCCCCCGTCCGCTTCGACCCGGCGCGGCCCGCGCCCTCGGGCGCGGTCGCGGCGCCGCCGCGCGCCGTGCCACCGCCGCTCCCGCCGCCGCTGCCCCACCTGCGCGCGGCCGATCCGTTCGCCGCGACGGGGACCCTCTCGCCGCCCGTCGCGCCGGAGGCGCCGGCCGCCGTCCCCTCGACCGCCGCGCCGGACCCGTTCGCGCCCGACCCGTTCGTGCAGGACCCGTTCGCGCCAGCGGCGTCCCCCGATCCGTTCGCGGGTCCGCCTGCGTCGCCGGCGGATCCGTTCGGAGCCGCCGCGCCGCCGAGCGCCGCGACCGACCTCGGCGACCTGCTCGGCGCGGCGGCGGCCGCGGGGCCGCTCGCCCGCGCGGGCGGGGACGCGGACGCCCGGGGCGCCGCGCCCGAGATCCACGAGGTCACCGCCTCCGGGATCGTCCTCGAGGAGCGCGCGCCGCCCAAGCCCGTCTCCTCGGCGCCCTTCGACGTCGGCGCCGACGCGGGCTACGACGCGTTCGCCGGCGCCGGCGAGGAGCACGCCTTCGATCCCGGCGCGCTCCAGCTCGCGGGCGGGCCGCCCGCGCCCGGCGACGCGGCGGACGCGGTGCCGGAGCTCGCGCGGTCACCCGCGGCCGAGCCGGCCGCCCGCGCGGCGCCCGCCCCGCGCGCCGCGCCCGCGCTCTCCATCGCGGACCCGGCGTCGCACGCGCACGAGCGGATCCCCGGGCGGCCGTCCCGGCTCCGCGCGCTCGCGCTGAACGCCGTCGCCCTCGCCGCGCTGCTCGCCGTGGCCCTCGCCATCCTCGCGCTCTGGCGCAGGGGCGGCCCCGTGGACGCCGCCGCGCTGCGGCCGTCCGCGCTCGTGGCGGCGCTCCGCGGGAGCGGCAGCGGCGCGCCGTTCGCGACCCGCGAGGTGCGGAGCGGGCTGTACGAGCGCGATCGCGCGCCGCCGGTGCTCTTCGTCCGCGGCGCCGTCGTGTCGCGCGCCGCCGCGCCCGTCGCGCGGGTCCGGGTCCAGGTCGAGATCCTGCGCGCCGGCGCCGTCGTCGCGCGGGGGGAGGCCATCGCGGGGGCGGTGCCGACGCCGGAGGAGCTCTGGGGCGCGCGCGACGCCGCCGCCCTCGCCGCGACCGCGTCCGCCGCGGCCCGGCGCGCGCCGGCGGCGGTCCGCCCCGGCGACGCCGTGCCGTTCCTCGTGGCGATCGCCGACCAGCCGGCGGACCTCACCGGCGCGTCGCTCCGGGTCGCCGCCGCGCCCGACGGGAGCGCCGCTCCGTGACGCGACGGCCGGCCGCGGGCGCGCCCCCGGTGGTGGTCGCGGGGGAGGCCGGGCCCGCCGGCGAGGCGCGCGCGCTGGCCCGCCGGCTCGCGGCGCTCGAGGAGGGGCCGATCCGGACGCGCGCCGCGGCGCGCCACCTCGCCGCGCTCGAGCCCGGGCTCGGCGCGCGGGTCCTCGCGGCGGTCGTGCGCGGCGCGGGCGGCGAGCTGCGCGCGGCCGCGGCGGCGGTCGCCCGCGCGATCGCGGCGCCGCAGGACGACCTGCCGTACGCGTGGCTCGCCGACGCGTACGCCGCCGCCGCGGAGGAGGGGCTCGACGAGGTCACCGCGCTCCTCGTGTCGCCCCCGCCGCGCAAGCCCTGGAAGGAGCCGCGCGACAGGGCCGACCCGCGCCTCGCGCACCTCACGCTGGGGCACAAGAAGGCGCTCGCGCGCGCGAACCGCGACCCCGACCTGCTCGCGCGGCTCGCCGCCGAGGGCGAGCCGAGCGTCGTGCGCGAGCTGCTCGCCAACCCGAAGCTCACCGAGGAGTTCGTGGTGCGGATCGCGGCGCGGCGGCCGTGCCGGCCGACCACGCTCCGCTGCATCCGGGAGGCGCGCCGGTGGCGCGCGCGCGCCGCCGTCGCGCTCGCGGTGGCGCGAAACCCGTACGCCGAGACCGGCCTCGCGCTCGGGATCCTCCCGACGCTCGGCGCGGCCGAGCTGCTCGAGATCGCGGCGGACGGCGCGCTCCACCCGCTCGTCCGCGCGCTCGCGCACCGGCTCGCGGCGCGCCGCCTGCCCTGAGGGCCCGTGGATCGATCCGGGGCGCGCCGACTCCCCTTCGCCGCTCTTCCCCCGGCCTCGCGCCTCGGACCTCAGGCCTCGGGACCGTCCTTCGAGCCCTCGCGCGGCGGCGCGCCGCCCGCGTCGGGCGCGTCGCCGCGGAGGCGGCGCCCGACGGCGTCGCCCCAGCGCGGCACGTACAGGCCCGCGACGACGAGGATCGCGACGAACAGGGCGACGACGAGGTCGGTCATGGCGCGGCTCGGGACCGGGCTAGGATAGCGGGAGGAGGGAGGCATGGCGAGGACGGTCCCGCCCGCGCCGCGGGCGGCAGGCAGGCCGCTCGTGCTCGGGCACCGCGGCGCGAGCGCCGACGCGCCGGAGAACACGCTCGCCGCGTGCCGCCTCGCGATCGCGCAGGGCGCCGACGGGGTCGAGATCGACGTGTGGCGCTGCGCGACCGGCGAGGTCGTGGTCGCGCACGACGAGGACGCGCGCCGCGTCGCCGGCGTGGACCTGCGGATCCCCGACGCGCCGCTCGCGGCGCTGCGCGCGCTCGACGTCGGCGCCTGGAGGGGGGACCGGTTCCGCGGCGAGCGCATGCCGCTCCTGTCCGAGGTCCTCGAGGCGCTGCCGGGGGCGGTCGTGAACGTGGAGCTCAAGTCGGCGCGGCGCGACATGCGGCTCGCGGCCGCCGTGGCCCGGGTGATCGCCGCGGCCGGGGCGGAGCGGCGCGTCGTGGTCTCCTCCTTCGACTGGCGCCTCGTGGTCGCGTTCCGCCTCGCGGCGCCGGCGGTGCCGGTGGGGCTCCTGTTCGAGCGCAAGGCGGGGTGGCGCGCCGGCCTGGCGCTCGCGATCCGGCTCCTCGGCCCTTCGTCGGTTCACCCGGAGCGGACGCTCGCCACGCCGGACCGCGTCCGCCGCTGGGCGGCGCGCGGCCTGGCGGTGACCGTGTGGACGGTGGACGACGCGGACGAGGCGCGGCGGCTCGCGGCGCTCGGCGCGGCCGCCGTGATCACGGACGTGCCGGAGCGGATCGCCGCGGCGCTGCGCTCCTAGCTCGCTCCTCAGAACTCCCAGCCGAGCTTGAGCGCGCAGGCGAGCGCCGACTCCACCCTGAAGTCCGGGTACTCGCCGGGGCCGGGGCTGTCCTTCCCCGCGTAGCTCTTCCCGCCGAAGTAGGTCGCCTCGAACGCCATGGAGACGGCCGACGCGGTCATCCGCAGGCCGAGGGTCGTGCGGTAGAGGCCGAGCCGCAGGCTCGGAAAGCCGGCGACGCCGGCGTTCTGGGCGGCCGGGTCCTCGCTCGCGGGCGGCGTGCCCGGGTCGTAGGACTGGAAGTCGATCATGTCCGACGAGGCGCTCACGAAGGTGAAGCGGACCCCGAGGTAGGGCGTGAAGCTCGTCACGCCCGACACGCCCCAGCGCTTCGACACGAGGAAGTCCACGTCCGTCGTGCCGAGGTTCCAGGTCTCCTGGCCGAAGAGGCGCGTGTACGCGACGCGCACCGCGAGGTCGGGCACCTTCTCGAACCCCTCGTTGAGCGCCCACTTCGCCTCGCCCTGCGCGGCGAAGTAGGACGACTTGTTGACGTAGGTGAGCCGGCCGCCGAACTCGAAGCTGAACGGCAGCGCCTTGCGCACGTGGACGCCGGTCGTCCTGAGCGAGCTGGGCGAGCCGGAGCGCGTGGGCCAGGGCTCCGCGCCGAACCCGAACCGCGAGGTCCCGAGCGGCTCGTCGTGGACGGGCTGGTAGGCGCCCTCGAACGCGAAGTCGAAGCCGGCGTGGCCCGTCGTGGAGGCGGGATCGAGGATCGGCCCGGAGATCGCCATCGCCATCTCGGTGGAGACGATCCCGAAGCGCTTCTTCGCGTCGTTCGCCAGCAGCTCGGCCTCGCCGGGCGCGAGCGGCGCGTTGCCCGGCGCGAGCGAGATGAGCGTCCAGACCGCCGGATCCGGCGGCCCCAGCCGCGAGAGGTCGAGGTCGAACGGCTCGGCGCGCGCCGGCGCCACGCGCAGCGCGACGAGGGCGACGGCGAGGGCGAGCGCCAGGCGGAACATCGGGCCTCCGGGGTGGACGACCCTCGGAGGTTACTGCCCCGATTTCGGGAGTGTCAATTTCGCCCCGCGCCGCCGCGCCGCCGCCCGTCGCGGCCGCTACGCGCCCGCGGGCGCGCCGCCGAGCGACGAGCCGACGCCCGCGCCCATCGCGCCCCGCCCCATCCCGGCGTTCGCGCCCTGGCGCTTCGGGACGGCGATCTCCTTCGCGAGCTTGTTGTAGAGCCCCATGATCAGGATGGTCGGCGCCCACTGGCCGACGAAGTTCCCGAGCTCCTTGCGCCCCGTCAAGACGAGCGCCGCGGAGACCGCCATCGATCCCAGCGCGAGCCCCAGGAAGGCGAGCGAGGGCACCTTCGCCGTCTGCGACTCCACCGCCTCCGTACCGCGATCCTCGTAATCCATGCCGTCCTCCTGCTGCGTTCCGGGTCCGCCGATGAATGTGGTGATCGCGTCCGCGCGGGACGAGCGGCGGCCGGCGCGCGCGCCTACGGTTGGCGCATGACCGACCTCCTGGCCGCGCGCTGGCTGTTCGGCCTCTCGCTCGCGTTCCACATCGTGTTCGCCGCGATCGGCGTCGCGATGCCGCTGCTCATGGTGCTCGCGGAGCTGCGCTGGCGGCGCACGGGCTCGGCCGTCCACCTCGAGCTCGCCCGGCGGTGGGCGAAGGGCACCGCCATCCTGTTCGCGGTGGGCGCGGTCTCGGGGACGGTGATCTCGTTCGAGCTCGGCCTCCTCTGGCCGCGGTTCATGGAGCTCGCCGGGCCGGTCATCGGGATGCCGTTCTCGCTCGAGGGCTTCGCCTTCTTCGCCGAGGCGATCTTCCTCGGCGTGTACCTCTACGGCTGGGATCGCGTCTCGCCGGGCGTGCACCTCGCGAGCGGCGCCGCCGTCGCGGCGAGCGGCGCGGCGTCCGCCTTCTTCGTGACGCTCGCGAACGCCTGGATGAACTCGCCCGCCGGCTTCGCGCTCGCGGCGGGCGCGCCCGTGGACGTCCGGCCGTTCGCCGCGATGTTCCCGCCGGGGTGGGCGCACGAGGTGATCCACGTGCTCCTCTCCTCGTACGTCGCGACCGGGTTCGCGGTGGCCGGGATCCACGCGGCGCTGCTCCTGCGCCAGCCCGCGAGCGCGTTCCACCGCGCGGCGCTCGGGATCGCGCTCGCGGTCGCCGCCGCGGCCGCGCTCCTCCAGCCGATCTCCGGCGACTTCTCCGCGCGCGAGGTCGCCGAGACGCAGCCCGTGAAGCTCGCCGCGCTGGAGGGGCAGTTCCGGACCGAGCGGGGGGCGCCGCTCCGCATCGGCGGGCTGCCCGATCCCGCGCGGCGCGAGACCCGCTTCGCCCTCGAGGTCCCGCGCGGCCTCTCGCTGCTCGCCTTCCACGATCCCGACGCGGAGGTGCGGGGGCTCGAGGCGTTCCCGGAGGAGATCTGGCCCAACGTGCGGAACGTCCACCTCGCGTTCCAGGTGATGGTCGGGCTCGGGACGCTGCTCGCGGCGCTCTCGGCGGCGTCGCTCCTCTCCCTCGCCCGCGGCCGCGCGCCGCCGCGCGCGCTGCTGCGCGCGATCGCGCTCGCCACCCCGGCCGGCTTCGTCGCGCTCGAGGCGGGCTGGCTCGTGACGGAGTGGGGGCGCCAGCCGTTCACGGTGCGCGGCGTCCTCACCACCGCGGACTCCGTGACGCCGGTCGGCGGCCTCCTCGGGCCGCTCGTCGCGTTCACGCTCCTCTACGCGTTCCTCGGCGTGGTGACCGCCGTGCTCCTGCGGCGCCAGATCGCGCGGGCGCCCGCCGGCGCCGCGGCGGCCGGGGAGGGCGCGTGACCCCCGCCGACCTCCTCGGCGCCGCGATCCTCGTCGCGCTCGTGCTCTACGCCGTGCTCGGCGGGGCGGACTTCGGCGGCGGCGTGTGGGACCTCCTGGCGTCCGGCCCGCGCCGGCGCGAGCAGCGCGCGCTCGTGGAGCGCGCGATCGCGCCGGTCTGGGAGGCGAACCACGTCTGGCTCATCCTCGTGATCGTCGTGCTCTTCACCGGGTTCCCCGCCGCGTTCGCCGAGATCTCGATCGCGCTCTTCGTGCCGCTCGTGCTCCTGCTCGTCGGCATCGTCCTGCGCGGCGCCGCGTTCACGTTCCGGACCTACGACCGGGCCGACGACCGGGTGCAGGCGCGCTGGGGCCTCGTGTTCTCGATGTCGTCGGTGCTCGCGCCGCTCGCGCTCGGGACCGTCGTCGGGGCGCTCGCGTCCGGGCGGCTCCGCGTCGCGGCGCGCGGGAGCGAGCCGCTCGCGTGGCTCGCGCCGTTCCCGCTGTCGGTCGGGCTCTTCGCGGTGGCGCTCTTCGCCTACGTCGCGGCGGCGTACCTCGCGGTCGAGGCGGAGGGGGCGCTCCGGGAGGACTTCCGCCGGCGCGCCGCCGCCGCGGGCGTGGCCGTCTTCCTCTGCGCGGGGCTCGCCGGCGCGCTCTCCCGCGCCGAGGCGCCGCTCGTCTTCGCGGGGCTCACCGCGCGCGCCTGGTCGCTGCCGCTCCACCTCGGCACGGGCGCGGCGGCGATCGCGGCGTTCGCGGCGCTGCGCGCCGGCCGGGTCCGCACCGCGCGCGCCGCCGCCGTCGCGCAGACGGCGCTCGTCGTCCTCGGCTGGGGCGCGTCGCAGTACCCCTACGTCGTCGTGCCGGACCTCACGCTGGCGTCGGCGAGCGCGCCGCGGGCCACCCAGGTCGCGCTCCTGTGGGCCCTCGGGGCCGGCGCGGTCCTCCTGTTCCCGGCGCTCTACGCGCTGTTCCGCGTCTTCAAGGGGGAGCGGCCGTTCGCGGTGGTGGATCGGCGCGCGCCCCGGTAGGCTCCGCGCATCTCCCGGGAGGTCTCCATGCGCCGCACCCTCTTGCTCTGCTTCCTCGCCGTCGCTCCCTTCCTGCCCGGCTGCCGCTGCCCCACGGTCGAGTCGGGCCACCGGGGCATCGTCTTCAAGACGCTCGGCGGCGGGACGAGCAAGGAGGTCCTCGGCGAGGGGATGCACTTCATCCCGGCCTGGAACTTCGTCATCGCGTACGACACGCGCGTCCACGAGATGAAGGAGCAGCTCGTCGTCCTCTCGTCGAACGGGCTGACGCTCCGCGTGGACGCGAGCGTCCGCTACCGGCCGGTGGTGGAGGAGCTGTTCGAGCTCCAGACGCAGATCGGCCCGGACTACGATCAGAAGGTGGTCGCGCCCATCGTCCGCTCCGAGACGCGCAAGGTGTTCGGGCGCTACCAGCCCGAGGAGATCTACTCGACGAAGCGCGAGGAGATCGAGCGGCAGATCTACGACGAGGTCACGCGGGCGCTCCAGGGGAAGCACGTCGTGGTCGAGGCGGTGCTGGTCCGCGACGTGAACCTGCCCGACGCGATCCAGAACGCCATCGCCGACAAGCTCGCGGAGGAGCAGCGCTCCCAGAAGATGCGCTTCACGCTCGACAAGGAGCGGCAGGAGGCGCAGCGCAAGCAGATCGAGGCGGAGGGCATCGCGAAGTACCAGAACATCGTCCGCCAGGGGCTCACCGCCGAGTACCTCCAGTTCAAGGGGATCGAGGCCACCGAGCGGCTCGCCTCGAGCCCGAACACCAAGGTGATCGTGGTCGGCGGCGGGAAGGGCGGCCTGCCCGTCATCCTCGGCGAGAAGTGAGCGCGTCCGCGGGGGCGCGACGGCGCACGTGCGAGCGGGTCGGCGCAGCGGACCCCCTCTCCACGATCGCTGCCGGCAGCTCCGGCCGTCCCCGGGCCCGGACCCCGGGTCGGGCGGGCCCCCCCGCGCCGGAGCCCGCGGGTCGGCCCGGGAGCGCGCGCAACCCGGGCGCAGACCGCAGTGAAGTTCCGCTGACGTTCACGATCCGTCTGCGGCGCTGCGCCGCCGGCCGCGCGCCCCGGCCTTGCACCAGCACGCCGCATGACGTCGTGCACACACGTGGTCCACTGTCCGCTGTTCGCGGTGTTCACCGTGAACTCCGCGCTCACGGTGTGGAAGAGCAACTACTGCACCGCCGAGTACGCGCGGTGCGCCCGGTGCCAGCTCTCCGCCGCGGGCAAGCCGGTCCCGCAGAACCTGCTGCCGAACGGGAGGACGCTGAACCTCGCCTTCCCGCCGGCGGGGCGCGCGTGAGCGCGCCGCTGCCCTGGTGGATCGCCGCCGCCGCGCTCGCCGCGGTCACGGTCGGCCACTGGCTCGCGGTGCGGCGGCCGCTCGGCGTCTCGGGCGTGCTCGGCCGGTTCGCGGCCCTCCGCGAGGAGCGCGCCGCGGAGCGCGCCGCGGCGCCCCTGCGCGCGGACGCCGCCGCGATCGAGGCGATGCTCGCGGCGACGGCGGAGGCCGCCGCCGCGGGCGAGCTCCGGCCCGCGGGCGCCGCGCCCGCCGGCCGCGTCCCCGCGCCGCTCCCCGCGCTCTCCGCGCACGCCACCTTCCTGGTCGCGCTCGCCGCGGGCGGCCTCCTCGCCCGCGTCGCCGCCGGAGGCGCGTCCCTCGACGCCGGGCTGCCCGCCGCGCTCGCCTCGCGGCTCGGCGGTCCCGGCGCCCTCGCCGCGCTCGCGGCGGGCGGCGTCCTCGTCGGCTTCGGCGCGGCGGCGTGCGGCGGGTGCAGCGCCGGGCACGGGCTCACCGGCTGCGCGCGGCTCGCCCCCGGCAGCCTCGTCGCGACGGCGACCTTCTTCGCCGCGGCCGCCGCGACGTCGCTGCTGCTCGCGAGGCTCGCGTGACGCGCACGCACGCCGCCCTCGCGGCGCTCGGCGTGGCCTTTGGCTACACGCTGTCGTCGGCGGGCTTCTCGGACTGGACCGAGATCCACCGGATGTTCACGCTGGGCCTCCTCGACGGCGGCCCCTGCGCGGCGAGCCTGCGGCTCCTGCTCGCCTTCGCCGGGGCGGTGGCGCTCGCCATGGCGGCCTTCCTCCTCCTCGCGCGCCGCGACGCGCTGCCAGTGCGGCCGCTCACGCGCGCGACCGTCCCCGGCGCGCTCCTCTTCGGCGCGGGCTGGGCGCTCTGCGGCGCGTGCCCGGCCGTGGTGCTCGTGCAGCTCGGCGAGGGGAAGGTCGCGGCGCTCGCGTCGCTCGCCGGGATGCTCGGAGGGCTCCGCCTGCACCGCGCCGCGCGCCGCGCGCTCGGGTGGCGCTCCGAGTCGTGCGCGGGGAGCTGACGGCGGCCGGCCGGCGCGCCGCCCATCCGAGCGCCCCGAGGACGAGGCGGGGCAGGTCGCTCGGCCGGTCCAGCGGGCGCCAGGGGCGGTGTGGCGCCTATCGGCACCGCGCGTTGACGTCGAGCGACAGGCCCGCTAAGGTCCATGCCGTGGCCGCGCGAGGAACGATCGACGAGGAGACCCGCGGCAGGGTGGTCGCCTGGTTGCGCCGGGAGCAGGAGGACCAGGGCATCGCGAGCATCCGGGAGCTCGCGAGACGTCTGGGGCTGTCCCACAGCTACCTCGCGCGGGTCCTCTCCGGATCCCAGGCGCCCGGGCTCGACCTCGTCCTCCGCTTCACGCGCACCTTCGGCCTCTCCGCCGATCGCGTCCTCGAGGAGGATCCTCCACGCCGGTACTTCGTGGCATCCGAGCCCATCGCCGGCGCGAAGGGCCGGTCGCCTCGGCGACGTCCCGGCGCGCGCAGGATCGACGCGGAGAGGTGGCTCGCCCGCGCGCGCGCGCTGCGCAAGCGGGTGAAGGGCGTCGTCACGGACGAGGACGTCGGGCGCTGGAAGAACGAAGGGCGTCCGTGATAGTCGCGGACACGAACCTCATCGTGGCGATGACCCTTCCTCACGTGCGCACGCGCATCGCGGAGGCCGTGTACCGGATCGACCCCGACTGGGTCGCGCCGCTGCTCTGGAGATCGGAGCTCCGCAACGTCCTCGCCGGCGCGCTGCGGCGCGGCGACGTCGACCCGTCGACGGCCGCTGCGCTCGCGTGGGACGCCGAGGACCGGATGACCGGCGGCGAGTACACGGTCGAGAGCGAGAAAGTTCTTCGCCTCGTCGCGACCTCGCGCTGCAGCGCGTACGACTGCGAGTTCGTCGCGCTCGCGGACGATCTCGGCGTCCCCCTCGTCACGAGCGACGGGCTGATCCTGAAGGAGTTCCCCGACCTGGCCCGCTCGCCGGAGGCATTCGTCCGGGACGCCTGACTCGACGGGCTCGGCGCAGCGGGGCCGTCACCGGTACGGCCGCACCGTGGCGATCTGGGCGGCGAGCTTCTCCGGCGCGATCGCGGGCAGGCGGCAGGACCCCTTCTCGCACACGTACGCGGTCGGCTTGCCGCCCGCCGCCGCCTTCCCCGCGGCGACGGACGCGATCCGGCCGAGCCGCGCGATGCCGGCGCCTTCCGGCGCGCCCGCGAGGGCGCGGCTCGGGAGGAACGTCCGGCGCAGCACCGCCAGGAACGGCTCCGGCGCGGGCTCCCCCTCGGGCCACACGAGGACGACCTCGCGGACGTCGTCCGTCGCGAAGTCGAGCGCGAGGAGCAGCTCGGCGAGCGCGAGGGGCTGCTCCTCCAGCGTGCGCGCGTGGTGGCGCAGCGCGCCCTCGGCGCGGGCGCGCCAGCGGTCGTCGGTGGTGAAGGCGGCGAGCCGCAGCGCGTTCAGCGCGGCGACGGACGCGCCGGACGGCTCCGCGCCGTCGTGGGTCGGCTTCTCGCGCGCGAGGAGCCGCTCGTGGTCGGTCCCGGTCCCGAACCAGCCGCCGCCCGCGGGATCCCCGAACAGCGCCTCGAGCCGCTCCGACAGCTCCACGGCCGCCTCGAGCCAGCGCGGCTCGAACGTCGCCTCGTAGAGGTCGAGCAGCCCCTGCGCGACGAAGGCGTGGTCGTCGAGGAACGCCGGGACCCCCGCCTCGCCCGCGAGCCAGCTCCGCTGGAGGCGGCCGCCCTTCACCATGCGCCCGAGCACGAACTCGGCCGCGCGCGCCGCCGCCGCCACCCAGCGCGCCTCGCCGAGGGCGCGCCCGCCGAAGGCGAGGGCGGAGATGGCGAGGCCGTTCCACCCGGCGAGCACCTTCTCGTCGCGGAGCGGACGCGGGCGGCGCTCCCGGACCTCGCGCAGCCGCTCGCGCGCCGGCGCGAGCGCCTCCCACTCGTCCTCGTCCGGGCGCGGCACCCACAGTATGTTGCGGCCCTCGAAGTTCCCCTCCGCCGTCGCCCCGTGGAACCGGCAGAAGCGGTCCGCGTCCGCCCCGAGGACGTCGCGGAGCTCGCGGTCCGTCCAGACGAAGAACCGGCCCTCCTCGCCCTCGGAATCCGCGTCCGTGGCGGAGTACAGGCCGCCCTCGGGCGAGGTCATCTCGCGCCCGAGGTAGTCGAGCGTGGTCCGGACGACCCGCGCGAGGTCGCGCCGCCCCGTGACCTGCCACCCCTCGGCGTAGGCTAGGGCGAGGAGCGCGTTGTCGTAGAGCATCTTCTCGAAGTGCGGGACGAGCCACTCCGCGTCGGTCGAGTAGCGGTGGAACCCGCCGCCGAGCTGGTCGTGGATCCCGCCCGCCGCCATCTTCTCGAGCGTGAGCGTCGCCATGTGGAGCGGCTCCGCGTCGCGCGTGCGCCGGTGCGCCCGCAGGAGCAGCCGGAGCGGGACGTTGGACGGGAACTTGGGCGCGCGGCGCAGCCCGCCGCGCGCGCCGTCGAACGCGCCGCGGACCGCGGCCACCGCCTCCAGGATCGGCGCGGGTCCCGGGATCGCCGGCGCGGGGGCCGCGTGCGACGCGAGCGCTGCCCGCACCGCGGCGACGAGAGAGCCCGTGGCGCCGCGGACGCGATCCGGGTCGCTCGCGTGGAGCCGGGCGATCTCCTCGAGGATGCCGAGGAACCCGCGCGACATCCCGCGCGCGCCGTCGCGCGGCGGGAAGTAGGTGCCGCCGAAGAACGGCTCGCGCTCGGCCGTGAGCCAGACGCTCATCGGCCAGCCGCCGCCGCCGGTGAGGAGCTGCACCGCGGTCATGTAGAGCGCGTCCACGTCGGGACGCTCCTCGCGGTCCACCTTGATGGGGACGTAGCGCTCGTTCAGGACGCGCGCGATCTCGAGGTCCTCGAAAGACTCGCGCTCCATCACGTGACACCAGTGGCACGTCGAGTACCCCACCGAGAGGAACACCGGGCGGCCCGAGCGCCGCGCCTCCTCGAACGCCTCGTCGCACCACGGCCACCAGGCGACCGGGTTGTGCGCGTGCTGGAGGAGGTAGGGGCTCCGCTCGAGGGCGAGCCGGTTGGTGAAGCGCGGCCGGCCGTCGGGGCCGAGGTGGTGCGTCCGCGCGGCGCCGGGTCCCCGCGCGGCCGCGGCCGCGTCGAGGCGACGGGCGAGCGCCTCGTCGAGCGGCGCCGCGCCGGGAGGCGTCTCGGGCATCTGGATCGCTTAACGGCGGCCGCGCCGTGCGTCGAGCGCTCCGCGCGGGACCCCACGCGTCGGTCAGAAGAGCTCGTCCAGCTCGCGCGCGATCCGCTCCTCGATCTCCCGCCGCATCCTGCGCGCCGCGAGCACCGTCTCCTCGATGGCCGCCTGGAGGTCGCCCGCCGGGCCGCCGGGGATCACCCGGACGTCCGCCCGGGTGAGCGCCCGCCCGGCCGGGTCCGGCTCGTCGCCGCTGCGGCCCCCGCGCAGAACGATGAGGTGCACCCGCGGCGCATCGTCCATGCGAGCAAGCTAGGCACCCGCCTGCCCGCGCGCGGGGCCGCGGGAGGGTTCCTCCCGCTCCGCGGCCGTCCCCCCGGCGAGCGCGGAAACGAGAGGCCGCCGGCGCTCCGGCGGCCCCCTCGTGCGGCGTCGAGCGCGCCGCTACTTCGCGCCCGGCGTCCAGGCGACGCCGAGCGAGAAGATGAACGCGTTCGTGTTGTACGTGCCGCGGAACGTTCCCTCGGGGGCCGGCACGACGCCGGTCGGCGGAGGGTAGATCCCGGGCTCGAGGCCCGTGCCGGGCGTCGCGGGGTTCGGGTCCTCCGACGTGACCTCGTCGAACCACGCGTAGAACACCGCCGCGTCCAGCGCGAACCCCGGCGAGAACCGCCACGTCGCGCCGAGCGAACCCGCCCACGTCGTCGCGTCGGGCAGGGTGGGCGAGTAGTACTTGGGATCGAGGCCCGAGTGGTCGTACTGGAGGCCGCCACGGACCGTCCACGCGGGCGCGAGGTCGTACTCCGCTCCGCCGCGCAGGGTCCAGCCGTTCGAGTAGTTGCGCTGCACCGAGATCGTCGCGCCGTTGTCGCCCTTGAACACGTCCCGGTCGTAGACGATCCAGCGGTCGAACGTGTAGGTCGCCATCACGAGGAGCGGCTTCGTGACGCGGTACGCCACGCCGACGTTGAGGACGTTGGGAATCGTGAGCTCCTGGCTCGCGCCCTGGTCCGCGAAGATGGCGGCGAGGGGGTTGCCCGCCTGGAGGAGCGCGAGCGCTCCGGGCGCGAGGTTCTGCCACTTGACGTCGCCGTCGAGAGTCTGCGTCGCCTTGTGCTTGTAGTCGATTGCGACCGTGAGCGGCAGGTCCGGCAGCGGCTGCACCTCCGCGGACACGTCGTAGGAAAGCGCCCCGCCGCTCGCGTCGATGCTGCCGATCGCGTCGGGCTGCGCCGGGTTGATGGGCGACGTGAACGGCACCATCCAGGCGTGCTGCGTCAGCTCCTCCGTCGTGTAGTAGTAGACGAGGCCGCCGCCGATGCGGACGCGCGGGATCACCTCGATGCCGGCCGTGAGGACGCCGCTGAAGACCTTCCGGTCCACCTCCACGATGCGGTACCTGCCGGCCCAGTCCTCCGGCCACGAGACGATGGATCCGCCGAAGGGCTCGACGCCGATCCCGACGCCCCAGCCGCGATCGCCGAGGGCGGCGAGCTTGCCGCCGAAGGCGGCCGAGACGCTGCCGATCGGCGAGAGCTGCGTGTCGATCGACGCGTCGGGCGCCGCGCCGGTCGGATCCGTCCAGTCCGACGCGAGCACGACGCCTCCCGCGGAGAGGCGCGCGGACGGTCCGGAGAGGCGCGCGAGCGACGCGGGCAGCGCGAACGCACCGCCGGAGTCGTTCTGCGCTGCGACGGCCGACGCGGACACGCCGAGGTCGCGCGGGTTGGTGTTCGGGAGCGCGTAGCCGCTGGCGAGCGCCAGCGACGGGAAGGCGAGGGCGAGGACGAGGGCGGCGAGCTTGCGCACGAGAGCCTCCAGTTCACGGAACGGCGAACGACGCAACGTCGGGCCAGCCTAGTACGCCGCACGGGGGCGGGCGAGTTCCCGCAGGGGGTGGGACGGCGCCACCCGCGCCGATCCGGACGAGCGCGCGCGCTCCGCGGACGGCGCATCGCGTCATCCCGTCGCCTCATCCCTTGATGACGCCCATCGGCTCGAGCCGCGCGACGAGGCGCGAGATCCCCGCGCCGTCCATCACCGCGACCACCTGCGCGACGTCCTTGTAGGCCTCGCTCATCTCCTCCGCGAGCGTCTTCTTGCCGCGCGAGATCACCTCGATGCCCCGCGCCTGCAGCTCGCGGGCGATCGACCGGCCGCGTCCCCGCCGGAGCGCCTCGCCCCGGGAGAGGAGGCGACCCGCGCCGTGGCACGAGCTGCCGAAGGTGTCCTGCATCGCCTTCTCGGTCCCGGCGAGCACGTACGAGTAGCGCCCCATGTCGCCCGGGATGAGGACCGGCTGCCCGACGGCGCGGTACGGCGCGGGCACGCGCGGGTCGCCGGGGCCGAACGCGCGGGTGGCGCCCTTGCGGTGGACGATCACGCGGCGGCGGACGCCGTCCACCTCGTGCTCCTCGTGCTTCGCGACGTTGTGGCACACGTCGTAGAGCACGCGCGCGCCGAGCTCGCGCTCCGGGATCCGCAGCGCGTGCAGGAGCGCGCGCACCGCGAGGCCGGTCATCACCTGCCGGTTCGCCCAGGCGAAGTTCGCGGCGGCCTGCATCGCGCCGAGGTACCGGCGCCCCTCCTCGCTCGCCGCGGGCGCGCAGGCGAGCTGCCGGTCCGGCAGCGCCGCGTAGTCCCCGCCGTACGACGCGAGCCGCGGCCCGAGCTCGGCGAGGAACTCGTCGCAGACCTGGTAGCCGAGGCCGCGCGACCCGGAGTGGATCTGGATCGCCACCCGGCCGGGCGCGAGCCCGAACGCCCCGGCGGCCGCCTCGTCGTAGATCTCCGCCACGCGGTCGAGCTCGAGGAAGTGGTTGCCGCTCCCGAGGGTCCCGAGCTGGTCCGAGCCGCGCAGGCGGGCGCGCTCCGACACCGCGCCCGGGTCCGCCCCGGCGAGCCGGCCGCCCTCCTCGCAGCGCTCCGCGTCGTCCGACGCCGCGGCGAACCCGCGGCGCACCGCCCAGCGCGCGCCCTGCGCGAGCACCTCGTCGAGCTCGGCCCCGGAGAGGCGCGGGATCGCGTGGCTCGCCCCGACGCCGGTCGGGACGTCGCGGTAGAGCTGGGCGGTCACCGCGTGGAGGCTCGCCCGGACCGTCTCCTCCTCGAGCGCGGTCGTGACGACGCGCACCCCGCAGTTGATGTCGTAGCCGACGCCACCCGGCGAGATCGCGCCGCGCTCCGCGTCCACGGCCGCCACCCCGCCGATGGGGAACCCATACCCCCAGTGGATGTCCGGCATGGCGAGGGAGAAGCGGAGGATGCCGGGCAGGTGCGCGACGTTCGCGACCTGCTGCAGCGCCGGGTCGTCCGGCGCGGGCGGGCCCGCGCTGTAGACGCGCCCGGGGACCTTCATCCGCCCCTCGCGCGGGATCTCCCAGAGGTCGCCCTCGATGCGCCGCAGCTGCACGCGCCCTCCCGGGTCAGATGTCGAGCACCGCCTGCGCGACCCAGCCCCCCGCCTCCGGCTCGAGCCGCGCCGCGTGCCAGGTGACCGCCTTCACGTCCGCGCCCTCGGCGTGGCGCACCGGATCGTAGCGCGCGAACGCCACCGTCGCCTCCGCGCCCTCCTCCGCGGCGCGGTGGACCTCCACCTCGGAGGGGATGAGCCGCTCCGTCGCGAACCGGTAGAGCAGCTCGCGCAGGAGCGCGACGGCCGTGCCGGCGAGCCCGGGCCCGCCCGCGACCGCGACCCGCTCCTCGCGCTCGGGCGGCGCGTCCCCGCCGCCCGCGAGCAGCGCGCCGAGCGCGAGGGCGAGCCGCGCGAGCGCCTCCTCCCGCGTCGCGCCGCGGACGCGGACGCCCACGTCGGCCGTGTGCGCGAGGTCCTCGTACGGCTGGGGGAGCCGGAGCCGCATGCGCGCAAGCCTAGCGCGTCGCGCGCGCGCGGCTCCGGGTACCCCGGGGCGGTCCCGCGAGGTCGCGGCGCGGGGCTACCTCGCCGGCGCCGCGGCGGGCTCCTTCCCCGCCGCGCCCGGCGGCGGGCCGCCGACCTGGTGGCGCACGAACAGCGCGCCGACGACGTGGCCCGAGGCGCTCTTCACGGGGAAGGCCCCGCCGACGTAGGTCCTGCCCTCGGCCTTCCACGAGCCGGCGTAGGCGCCGTCCGCGGGCAGGGCGGCGAGCGGCACCGGGAGCTGGATCCGCTTCTCGTCCCACATCGTGCTGTTGACGAGCACGACCTCGGGGCGCTCGTCCCAGCGATCGTCGTTCCGGACGCGAGCGAGCTCGGCGCGGTCGACGTGCTGCTTGTCCACGAGCAGGCCGAAGTCGTCGCCCGTCAGCTGCCTCATGCGCTCGAAGAAGTGGTCGATCTCCTCGGCGAGCTCCATGTAGCCGACGATCTTTCCGCCGGACCGGATCGGCTTCACGACGCGGAGCGCGAACGCGGTCCTCCCGAGCTCCTTCCCGAACCCGATCTTCCTCGTCGCGATCGCCGCCCGGAGCGTCTCGCGGTCCACGACGTCGCCGAACTGCTCCGGCTTGTGCACGCGGAGGAAGCAGGTCCGCGCGGGCTCGGGATCGATGAAGTAGAGGTGCGTGATCTGGTCCACGGTCTCGAGCTTCTCGAAGATCGGCTTCGCCGCGGCGAGCAGCTTCTCGCGATCCCGGGCGAGGAACGGACCCACGAGGGCGGGATCGGCGACGAGCCGGTCGAGCTCCTTCGAGAGCAGGTCCACGCGCATCTTCTCGAGCTTCGCGAACGCCGCCGCGCCGCGGCCGACGGCCTTCTTCTGCGCGGTCGTCGGGACGGTCGCGACGGCCGGGGCGGCGCAGGCGGCGAGCGCGGCGGCGAGCGCGAGCCGGGCGAGCGCGGGGGCGAGCCGAGCCGGGTCGAGCGTCATCGCGTTTCCTCCCCGCGGGCCCCGCCGGCCGCCGCGTCGGTCCGGACGTCCGCGTCCTCCCACGAAGCACAGCAGGCCAGGCCGCCGTGGCGCAAGGGGGATCGTGGGTCGGCGGCGCCGGGCGATAGCGCCCGGCCGCCGCGCCGCCGCGCGTCACGCGCGCTCGACGAGCGGCGCGATCTCCCGCGCCGAGATCCTGAGGAACCGCCCGAGGAGCGCGGCGCCGACGGCCGAGAGGCCGATGACGAACCCCCACCACAGCCCGGTCACCCCGCCGCCGGC
>DASSSJ010000093.1:0-5811 GCA_035708485.1 Anaeromyxobacter sp.
TTCATCCCGTTCTCGAGGATCCGGAGCACGTAGAAGGACTGCCGCTGGCCGGCGACCTCCTTGTGCTCGATCCCCATCACCTCGCCGACGCCCTGACCGGGATAGACCGCCTTGTCCCCGACCTTGAAGCTCGGGGACGCCTGAGTGACCTGAGTGACGGGCATTCCTTCCTCCGCTCCCGGCGACCTCGCAGCAGGCTGCGACTACCCGGATGTCGACCGGCAGGGCCGACCACGGGGCGGGAGCTTGGTTCGCGGAGCCTATCACACACGCCGGAGCAGGTCAATAACACTGAGGAAATCCCGCTCGTCCGCGTACCCCCCGCAGGGTACTCGCGGGGGTGCGGATGACCGCCCGTACCCCTTTGGTGGGACCAGGAGCCGGATTCCTGGTGGGGGTGGCGGTAGGGCTTCAGGGGGTCGCGTTTCCTCCCGCCGCACTCCCGGCCCTCGCGCTCGGGCTCTCGCCGCCGCTCGCGCCGGCGGCGTTCGCGGTCGCGGGGTGGCTCCTCGCCGCCGCGGGGCGCGCCGGTCCATCCGCGGCCGGCGAGGGCCCGGTCCGCCTCGATGGCCGGGTGGCGTCCGTCCCCGAGCCGCTCGCGGACCGGGTGCGGTTCCGGCTCCGGGCCGCGGACGGCACGCTCCTCGACGCGTTCGCGCCGCCTTCGCCCTGGCCGCTCGCGCCCGGCGACGAGGTCCGCCTCGAGGCGACGCTGCGGGCGCCGCCAGGCCCGCGAAACCCCGGGGGACGCGATCCGGCGGGCCGGCTCGCCGCGGGCGGCGTCGCGCTCCAGGCGTTCGCCGCCGGCCCGGCCGTGCGCACGGCGCCCCCGAGCCCGCTCGCCGCCGTGGCAGCCGCGCGCGAGCGGTTCGCGGCGGCCGCGGATCGGGCGCTGCCGCGGCGCGAGGCGGCGGTGGTGCGCGCGATCGGGACCGGCGACCGCGCGGCGCTCGACCGCGCGACGTCGGCGTCGTTCGCGCGGAGCGGGCTCGCGCACGTGCTCGCCGTCTCGGGGCTCCACCTCGTCGTCGTGGCGCTCGGGCTCGAGCGGCTCCTGCGCTGGCTCCTCCTCCGCGTCGAGCCGCTCGCCGCCCGCGGCGACCCGCGGCGGTGGTCCGCCGCGATCGTGCTGCCCCTCCTGCCGCTGTACGCGCTCGCCACCGGCGCCGGCGCGCCCGTCCTGCGGTCGGCGGTCGCCGCCGCCGTGGCGCTCGGCGGCGCGCTGCTCCAGCGCGAGGCCGGCGCCGCGAACGGCCTCGCCCTCGCGCTCCTCGTCCTCCTCGCCGCGGACCCCGGCGCCGCGCTCGACGCGTCGCTGCAGCTCTCCTTCGCGGCGGTCGCCGGGCTCGCGCTCTGGTCGGGCCCGCTCCGGCGGGCGCTGCCCGTCGCCAGGCCGCGGCGCGGCACGCGGCGCGCCCGCCTGGTCGAGCCGCTGCTCGGCGGCGCGTGCGCGACGGTGGCGGCCTCCGCCGCGACGGCGCCGGTGCTCGCCTTCCACTTCCGTCAGCTGCCGCTGCTCGGGCTCCTCGCGAACGTCGCGGGCGTGCCGGTCGGCTCGGCGCTCACCGCCGTGTCGGCGGTCGCCGCGCTCGCCGCGGCGGCGTGGCCGCCGCTGGCGACGCCGTTCCTCCTCGCCGCGCGGCCGCTCGCGACGGCCCTCCTCGCCCTCTCCGACGCGGCGGCGGCGCCGCGCTGGGGCGTCCTCGGCGTCGCCTCGCCGGGCCTCGCCGGAGCGGCCGGGTTCGCCGCGGCCGCGCTCGCGGCGACGCGCGCCCGCGGCGCGCGCCGCCTCGCCGCCGCCGCGGTCGCCGCCGCCTGTCTCGTCGCGCCCGGACCGCTCCGGGCCGCCGCCGCGCGGGCGCGGGGCGGCCTCGAGGTGATCTTCGTCTCCGTCGGCCAGGGCGACGCGGCGCTGCTCCGGCTCCCGGACGGCTCGGCGGTGCTCGTCGACGCGGGCGGCGCGCCCGACGGCGGCGCCGACCCGGGGGCGCGCGACGTCGTGCCGCTCCTCCGGGACCTCGGGGTCCGGCGGCTCGCCGCGGTGTTCGTCTCCCACCCGCACCCCGACCACGTGCTCGGGCTCGCCGCGGTCGCCGAGGCGTTCCCGGTGGAGCGGGTCCTCTCGAACGGCGACGGCGGCGACGGCGAGGCGCGCGAGCTGCTCGCCGCGCTCGCGCCCGCGACGCTCTCCCCGGGTGATCGCTGGGAGCGGGCCGGCGTCCTCTTCGAGGCGCTCGGCGGCGCGCGCGAGGCGCTCGCGCCGAACGACGCGTCGCTCGTCCTGCGCGTCGCGTACGGCCGGACCGCGTTCCTATTTCCGGGCGACGTCGAGGAGGCGGGAGAGGCGGCCGCCGTCGCGCGCGGCGGCCTGCGCGCCGACGTCGTGAAGGTCCCCCACCACGCGAGCCGCCGGTCCTCCACCGCGCCGTTCGCGGCTGCCGTCCGCCCCCGCTTCGCGGTGGTGAGCCTCGGAGCCGGGAACCGCTACGGCTTCCCCCACGAGGAGGCGCTCGCACGCTGGCGCGCCGTCGGCGCGCGCGTCCTGCGGACGGACGAGGGGGCGGTCCGCCTCCTCTCCGACGGGCGGACGGTCCGGCACCTGCCCGCGGAATCCGCCCTCGACCCGCTGGCGATCTTGCGCGAGCGCCCACAGCGTAGCGGCGTGCGGATCGAGGACCTCGACCTGCTCGAAGTGACCGAGCGCCTCCGCCGGCGCATCCCGCCGAACGACCCGCCGGTCGGGTACCTGCGCGGCCGGAGCTGGTTCCGCGACGTGCTGGTGGACGAGCTCCGCTGCTCGGAGCTCGAGGCGGAGGCGCTCGTGGACACGCTGGAGAACAACGGGTACATCCGGTTCCTCGGCGACACGTCGGTCCGGGCCCGCGCGGAGAGCCGCTGGGCCATCGATCCCCACGTCCCCTGAGGGCGCGCGGCCCCGCGGTCCGCCCTGCGGACCTCGCTCGCGCCGCGCCGCTCCCGAACCCCGCGGCGGGACGGGGGTTCCCGGCGGCACGGGGGTTGGATTCGCCTCGGCGCATGCAGTGGGTCCTCGCCGTCCAGGCGCCCGGCGCCGAGCCGGTCTTCCACGCGCTCGCCGGCCCCGCCACCGCGGGCGGCTCTCGCGCCGACGGGCTGCTCCTCCCGGGCGCGACGCCGGCCGCGCTCCGCCTCGTCCCGGCCGCCGCGGGCGTGGTCGTGGAGCCCGGCGCCGCGGGGGTCCGCGTCGCGGGCCACGCCGTCCACCCCGGCGCGCGCCGCCTGCTCCGACCTGGCGAGCGGGCGGAGGTCGCGGGCGTCGCCCTCGCGCTCGCGCCGGCACCTGCCGCCGCCGAGGCGACCCGAGCGGCCGCCTCGCCGGTGCTGCGGGGCGAGGTCGCGGGAGACGGCCCCGCCGTCGTCGTCCTGACGGGGCCGCGCGCCGGAGAGCGCCACCCGGTCGGCGTGGCGCTCACGGTCGGCCGCGGGCGCGCGGCGGCGCTCCGGATCCCGGACCCGCTCGCGTCCCGCGTGCACCTCGCGCTCCGCACCGCGCCGGACGGCGTGATCGTGGAGGACCTCGGCTCGAAGAACGGCGTGCGCGTGAATGGCGTCGAGGTGGACCGCCGCGCGTCGCGGGTCCGGGCCGGCGACGAGATCGCGCTCGGCGAGACCCTCCTCGGGCTCGACGATCCGTGGGCCGGCGGCGCCGCCCCGGACCGCCGGGCCCCGGCGCCGGCCGGGCGCGGACGCCGCGCCCGGGCGCGCGCCCTCGCGGCCGCGCTCCTCCTCGCGATCTCGGCCGCGGCGCTCGCCGCCGCGTCCTGAGCCGTCACGGCGCTCCTCGGCTGGCGCGATCCCGTTGGCGTGCGCCGCAGCAGGGATCGCGCCAATGGACGGGCGCCATCAGGCCAGCCGCGCCCGCAGCCCCGCGCCCTCGAGCAGGGCCTCGAACAGCTCGCGGTGCCGCGCGAAGAGGCTCGTGAAGTGCACCAGCCCGCGCCGCGTCACGACCGCGTACTCGCGGCCGCCGAGCCCGTCGCGCACGACGACCTGGAGGATGTCGTCCCAGGCGATCGGCCGCCGCCGGAACGCGGAGGCCGCGACGATCCCCTCGCCGGTCACCGTGATCGAGGTCCTGCCGTAGACGACGCCCGCCGCCGCGAAGAAGAGGACGAGGGCGGCGGCGCCGAGCAAGAGCCCTGCGCCGGAGCCGGGCAGCCGCAGGAGGAGCACGAGCGCCGCGGTCCAGACGCACGCGGCGAGCACCACCGCGATCCGCAGCGGCAGCCGGGTCCGGTAGATCCGCGCGCGCTCGCCCACGCCCATACGATAGGGCGCGAGCCGCGCGCATCACGGGAATCGGGCCGGCGGTCGCAGCCCGGACGAGCGGGCGCCGCGCGCACCAGGAAAGGGTCGCGCGGTCGGGGTAGGCCGCGGCGCCGTGGCCCGCCGCCCCCTCGGCTCACGGTCGCGTTTCGCCCCTCTTCATGGCCTTCGGCTCTCGGCCCACGAAGAGAGCGAAGCACGCGCTCAGAACCGCAGCTCCTGCGCCCGCTTCGCGGAGATCGCCCGCAGGTCCTCCCGCACGTCCGGCGCCCGGCTCGCCGCGTACTTCTGGTACATCTCGGCGGCCCTGCGGCCGTCGCCGAGCACGCGGTAGCACTCCGCGAGGCCGTAGAGCGGCGTCCCCAGGTTCTCGTCGATCGCGAGCGAGGTGCGGTAGTCGTCCGCCGCCTCGCGGTACCGGCCGAGGCCGAACCTCGCGCTCGCCCGCGCGGCGTACGCCACCGCGAGGCGCGGGTCGAGCACGATCGCCTGCGTCAGCTCCGCGACCGCCTTCTCGTACTCGCGGTTTGCCAGGAGCTCGAGCGCGGTCCGGTAGCGCTGCCCGGCGGTCGGCCCCGCGGGATCCGGCGCGGCGAGCCGGGCGAGCCGGGCGTCCGCCGCGGTGCCGCCCACCTTCACGGCGTCGAACTCGCGCTGCACGCCGAACGTCGCCGGGGCGTCGTTCACCGGGGCGCCCGCGGCGCCGTCGCTCGGCGCCGCCGTCGCGCCGGCGGCGACGACCGCGACCGCGGCCGGCGCGACCGAGGCGGACGTCGAGGCCGCCCCCGCGGGCGAGCTCGGGGTCGCGGTCGGGGTCGGGGCGGAGGACGCGCCCGAGTTCTGCGCCGACGTCGCGTCCGGAGTCGAGGTCGCGGTCGTGCCGCCTGCCGCCGCGCCCCGGGCCGCCGGATCCGGCTCGGTCTCGGCGAACGGGTACACCCTCGGTCCCGCGGCCGCCGCCCCCGCCGTCGCACCGCTCGCGCCGTTGCGCGGGGCGGCCATCGCCGGCGCGGCCGCCGCCGTCGCGCCCGTCCGCCCGGGCTGCGGCGCGACCTGCCGCGCGGGCGCGCTCCGGGCGTCGTCGATCAGCTGCCGCGCGTCCGCGTTCTCGGGGTCGAGCGCGAGGGCCTGCTCGCCCTGCACGGTGGCCTGCGCGGGGTATCGCAGCGCGAGGTAGGCGCGGCCGAGCCTCACGCGCGCGGCGGCGCTCTTCGGCGCGAGGTACACCGCGTCCTGGTACGCGAACAGCGCGTTCCGGTAATCGCCTGCGAGATACGCGCGGTCGCCCTGCCCGAGCTTCTCGACTGCGGGCTGCGGCATCGGTGGCGCGGGCGGCTTCGGGGCGGTCTGGGTCGCTGCGGGGATCGGGGGCGAGGTCGGGGTCGAGGTCGCTATCGAGGTCGCGGTCGAGGTCGGGGTCGGGGTCGGGGTCGGGGTCGCGGTCCATCTCCCACCCCGCGTAGATCCTTCCCCACCGTTCATGCGTAATGGACAGCAAGGAGACCT
>DASSSJ010000094.1:0-26630 GCA_035708485.1 Anaeromyxobacter sp.
CGCGGCCGAGCCGGTCGAGCGCGAGCGCGCGGCGGAGCCGCGCGTCCGGATCGTCCCCCGCCTCGAGCGCGCGGGCGTAGCACGCGGCGGCGCCCGCGTCGTCGCCGCGGAGCTCGGCGAGCCGCGCGGAGAGGAGCTGCGCACGCGCCCACGGCGCGCGGACGCCGGCGAGGAGCGCCGCGGCGCGGTCGAGCTCGGTGGCGTCGGCGAGCAGCAGGTCCGCCAGCTCGAGCCGCGCGTCGTCGCTCGCCGGCGCCGCGGCGAGGGCGGTCTCGAGGCGGGCGCGGGCACCCGCGACGTCGCCCTCGGCCCGCAGCGCCCGGGCGCGGGCGACCAGCACCTCGGGGCGTGGCTGCCCGCCCGCGGGCGAGGAGGCCGCGCCCGGGGCGCCGGAGCGCGGGGTCCCGCAGGCGGCGAGCGCCCCGAGCAGGACCGCGGCGGCATGGGCGGAGAGGCGCATCGACGGGATGATAACCGCACCCGCGCGCCGCGATTCCCGCGTCACGTGCGGGGAGCTCCCACCCGTCGCGCGGACCGCGGGGCGTCAGCGCCTCGACGGCGGCAGCGGTCGCAGCTCGCGCGCGCTCGCCGGTCCGCGCGCGGCGCGCGCCCGCGCGTGCGCCTCCCTCGCCTCGGCGTGCCGCCCGTGCCGCTCGCAGAACCGGGCGAGGTCCTCCCAGCCCCGCGCGCGGTCCGGCCGCGCCTCGGCGAGCGCGCGGTACTCGGCGCGCGCCTCCCGCAGACGGCCCGCGCCCTCGTACAGCGCCGCGAGCCGACCGCGCGCGACGGCGTCCGCGGGGCGCGCCGCGCGGACGCGCTCGAGCTCGCGGATCGCCTCGTCCTCCCGCCCGAGCCGCTCGAGCGCCTGCGCGCGGCGGAAGCGGAGGTCCGCGTCGTCCGCCGCCTCGAGCGCGAGGGCGTACGCCGCCGCGGCGGCCGCGTCGTCGCCGCGCAGCTCCGCGAGCCAGGCGAGGAGGAGCTGGCCATGGGTGCCCGGCGCGCGCACGCCGGCGAGGAGCACCTCCGCCCGGTCGAGCTCGCTCCCGTCGGAGAGGAGGAGGTCGGAGAGCTCGAGCCGCGCCGCGTCGTACAGGGGCGCCGTGACGAGGGCGGACTCGAGCTGCGCCCGCGCGCCCGTGAGGTCGCCCTCCGCCCGCAGCGTCCGCGCGCGGTCGAACCGCTCGCTCGGCGCCGGCGGCGGCCAGTCCGGGCCCGCGGTCCGCGGCGGGGTCTCGGCGGGCGCGGCGAGCGGGCGCGGCGCCCAGCAGGCGAGCACGGCGAGCCCGGCGACCAGGGACGTCCGGGCGGCGGCGAGGGCCGGCGATCCCATCCGGCAGATGATACCCGCACCGGGGATGGGGGATTCCCGCGGCCTCTTCAGGGGGGCAACGGTCGAGGTCGAGGTCGAGGTCGCGGTCGAGGTCGGGGTCGCGGTCGCTGCTCACATCCCCGGCAGCCGCGGCACGAGCCCCCTCTTCGACAGCCGGTAGTACGCTCCCCACCCCTTCTTCATCCAGTGCCCGATCACCGGCAGCGGGATCATCCGCGCCTTCTCGTCGTCGCGGTGCACCCACGCCGCGCCGTTCCCCATGTCCATGAGGCAGAGGATGTCGAGGTGCTCGACGTAGCCCCTCCGCTCCGGGCGTCCCTCCTCCACCGCGAGGGCGTTCTCGGCGGCGACGCGCGCCATCACCTCCGCGACGTGGCCCTGCTTGGCGCGCCACTCGGGACCCTCGAGCGCCGCGGCGTCGCCGACCGCCCACACGCCGGGGAAGCCGGGCACGGCGCACCCGGCGTCGATCTTCACGAACCCGGCCTCGCTCACGGGGAGGCCCGAGGCCTTCACGACCGGGTGGCCGTCCCCCGCCGCGACGAACATGACGAGGTCCGCGTCGAGCCGCGAGCCGTCCTCGAAGGAGACGCCCTCCGGCGAGAACGCGGCGATCTTCCTCCCGAACCGCGTCGCGACGCCGCGCTTGCCGAACATCGCCTGGATCGCAGCGACCGCCTTCTCTCCCATGCGCGCGCCGGGGCTCGCCATCGGCGCGAAGAAGGTGAGCTCGAAGCGGTCGCGCACGCCGCGGCGGCGCAGCAGCGTGTCGACGTTGAACACGAGCTCGAAGGCGGGGCCGCCGCGGACCGCCGACGGGTCCTTCGGGTTCCCGCCGAACCCCATGGCGATCCGGCCGGAGCCGCGCGAGACGAGCGCGGCGAGCGCGTCGGCGATGCGCTGCGTCGCCTCGGGCGCGCCGCAGATCGTGTGCGTGTGCTCGACCCCCTTCGGCGCGAGCTTCCCGCCGCCCAGCGCGACGACGAGGTGATCCGCCCGCAGGGTCTCGCCGCTCACCACGGCGGACCGGGTGGCGCCGTCGATCCGCTCGACGTTCCCGAGCCGGAAGGAGAAGCCGTGGCGGCGCGCGATCGGGGCGAGGTCGAGGCAGACGTCGCCGAAGCGCGTCTCGCCGGTGACCACCCAGATCGACGTCGGGTACATGAAGAGCCAGGGCCGGTTCGAGACGAGCGTCACCTCGAACCCGCGCCTGCGGAGCTGGATCGCGCTCTCCAGCCCGCCGAAGCCGCCGCCGAGGACGAGGGCAGTCTTGGACATGAGCGTTGGGAGCCGGCGGCCGGGAGAACGGGTCGGGGGTCGAGGTCGGGGTCGCGGTCGAGGTCGCGGTCGAGGTCGAGGTCGAGGTCGGGGTCGGGGTCGAGGTCGAGGTCGAGGTCGGGGTCGGGGTCGCGGTCGGGGTCGGGGTCGAGGTCGGGGTCGAGGTCGCGGTCGAGGCCTGGGCCCGGGGCCGAGTCGGGTCGGGCGGAGCGCCGCACCGCCCGCGGTGGCGCCCCGCCTCGTTACGCGGTAGAGGGACCGCCCGGAGATGCCGACCCGCACCGAGACCGAGCTCGGCTGGCCGGACGTGCTCGCGGCGCTCGCGGCCCGCTGCCGCCTGCCCGCGGGGCGCGCCCGCGCGCTCGCCCTGCCGTTCCTGCCCACCGCCGCGGACGCCCGCGAGGCCCTCCTCCGCGTCGGCGAGGCGCGCCGGCTCTCCGAGGCGGCCGTCGCGCTGCCGCTCGGCGCGGTGGGCGACGTGGCGGGCCACCTCGACCGGGCCGCCCGCGGCGGAGTCCTCGAGCCGCTGGCGCTCCGGGAGTGCGCCGCCCTCGCCCGCGCCGCCGCCCGCACGCGCGAGGTGCTCCTCGCCCGGGCCGCGGACGTGCCCCGCCTCGCCGCGATCGCGGAGCCCCTCACGCCGACGCCGGCCCTGGCCGACCGGATCGAGCGCGCCATCGAGCCGTCCGGCGCGATCTCCGATCGCGCGAGCCCCGCCCTCGCGGAGGCGCGCGAGCGCGCCCGCGGCCTGCACCGCGCCCTCAAGGCCCAGGTCGAGTCGCTCCTCGCGTCGCCGGAGATGGAGCGCCACCTCCGCGACCGGTACTTCACGATCCGCAACGAGCGCTACGTGCTGCCGGTCCTCGCGAGCTCCCGCTCCGCCGTCCCCGGGATCGTCCACAACGCCTCGCAGTCCGGGCAGACGCTCTTCGTCGAGCCGGACGCGATGATCGAGCTCGGGAACGAGCTGTCCATCGCGAACGCGATGGCGGCGGAGGAGGAGCAGCGGATCCTCCGGGAGCTCTCCGAGGCGCTCATGGACGGCTCGGGCGCCCTCGCCGCGGACCTCCAGGTCCTCGCCGCCCTCGACGTGCTCGAGGGCTCCGCCCGGCTCGCCTCCGACCTCGACGCGCACGCGCCCGAGGTCGCGGCCCCCCCGGCCGGGTTCGAGCTGCTGTCGCTGCGGCACCCGATCCTCGTCCTGCAGGGCAAGGCGGTCGTGGCGAGCCACGTCCGGCTCGAGCCGCCGCGGCGCGCGCTCATCGTGTCGGGGCCGAACGGGGGCGGGAAGACCGTCGCCATCACCGCGGTCGGGCTCTCCGCGCTCATGCTGCGCGCCGGCCTGCCGGTCCCGGCCGCCGAGGGCTCGCGCCTCCCGTTCTACCTCGAGGTGAAGGCGGCGGTGGACGAGCGCGGCGACCTCGCGAAGGACCTCTCCACCTTCACCGCGCACCTCACCGCGGTGAAGGACATGCTCGACGGCGCGGTGCCCGGGTCGCTGGTGCTCGTGGACGAGATCGCCGCCGACACCGATCCGCGGGAGGGGGCGGCGCTCGCGGCGGCGATCCTGGAGGCGCTCGTCGCGCGCGGCGCGGCGGTCCTCGTGACGACCCACCTCGACGAGCTGAAGGCCCTCGCCCTCGGCGACGAGCGGTTCGCGAACGCCCGCGTCGGCTTCGACGCGGAGAAGCTCCGCCCGACGTACCAGCTCCACCTCGGGACGCCCGGCTCCTCGTCCGCGATCGAGGTCGCGGCGCGGGTGGGGCTCCCCGGGGCGGTCGTCGAGCACGCGCGCGCCGCGCTCGGCGCCCGGGGCGGCGCGCTCGGCCAGGCGCTCCGCGCGCTCGACGAGGAGCGCGCCAGGCTCGAGGCGGAGCGGCGGGGCGCCGCGGAGGCGCACGAGCGCGCGCGCAGGGCGGAGGAGCGGGCGCGCGAGGCCGAGGAGCGGGCGCGCAGGGCCGAGCGCGAGGCGGCCGCGCGGATGGGCGAGGCGCTCGCGGAGGAGCTCGACGCGGCGCGCGCCGAGGTGGCGGACCTCGTGGCGCGGCTCCAGGCGACGCCCACCGTGAAGGCGGCGACCGACGCGGCGGCGCAGCTCGACGCGTGGAAGCGGACCGTGGCGGGCGCGGCGCGCTCCGCGCAGGCCAGGGCCGAGGCGGGCCCGGAGATCGCGCCCGACACGCCGCTCGCGCCGGGCGTCCGCGTGCGGATCGTCTCGCTCGGTCAGGACGGCGAGGTCGTGGAGGTGGAAGGGGGGAGCGCGCTCGTGCTCGCCGGGGCGCTCAAGGTGCGCCGGCCCGTGGCGGACCTCCTGCCGCTCCGCGGGAAGGCGAAGGCCGCCGGCCTCGCCCGCACGCGCGCGGAGAAGCTGGCGGCGGCCGAGGGCGCACGGCCCGACGCGCCGCGCACCGCCGAGCGGCGGCTCGACGTCCGCGGGCTGCGCGTCGAGGAGCTCCTGCGCGAGGTGGATCGGTTCCTCGACGGGCTCTACACGAACGGCGAGCCCGAGTGCCTCGTCCTCCACGGGCACGGGACCGGGGCGCTCAAGCAGGCGCTGCGAGACCACCTCTCAGCGTCGCCGTACGTCGCGTCGTTTCGCTCCGGCGACCGGCACGAGGGCGGCGACGCGGTGACGGTCATCGCGCTGCGGCGCTGATCGCGGCGCCCCGACCGCTGCCGCCGATCGTCGCCGCCGCCTCCCGTGAATGCGGGATCTTGCGCCGTCAAGCGGACAGCGGAGCCATACCTCCTGGGGTGCAAACATTGCCCCGCAGCCGAAGCTTTTTGCGCTCGGTTGCCCGGTCGGTGTGGTAGAGAAGGGCCACCCGTTCGGGAGCGACACGTCGTACCCGGACGCACCCGCGCACTCAGAACACCGGAGGCTCCGAAATGGCTTTGAGGAAGCTCTTCGCAGCAGCGGTCCTTTCCGTCCCGCTCGCCGGGCTGGCGCAGACGCCCGAGGCCAAGCCCGCCGAGGCGCCGCCGGCCGCCCCGGCCGCCGCGCCGGCGCCGCTCGTGCAGGTCTATGGAACCCTGAACGTCAACCTGCAGTACACCGAGGCCAGCGGCGCGACCACCCCGAGCGAGAACGTCAAGCCGCGCTTCGCGATCGCGACCGACTCGACGGGCATCGGCGTCCGCGGCACCCTCGACCTCGGCCACGGCTACAA
Source organism: Anaeromyxobacter sp. (assembly GCA_035708485.1). GTDB lineage: Bacteria > Myxococcota > Myxococcia > Myxococcales > Anaeromyxobacteraceae > Anaeromyxobacter. The sequence continues at coordinate 5,779 of DASSSJ010000094.1, forward strand.
GGGCGTCTACCAGTGCGAGACGACCGCGAACCTGGACGGCGAGGACACCCGGGCCATCTGCAACCGGAACAGCCGCGTCGGCCTCCAGAGCTTCTGGGGCACGCTCTTCTACGGGAACTGGGACACGCCCTACAAGAGCGGCCACTACGGCACGAAGGCGGACGACGTGTTCGGCAACACGGACGTGTTCGGGTACCAGGGCATCATGGGTAGCCCGGGCTACGGCACCCGCACCGGCGCGTTCAACAGCAGCGCGACGAACGCCGTGACCGCGAGCTTCGACCAGCGCGGGGCGAACAGCGTCGCGTACTGGACGCCCAAGTTCGGCGGCCTGAGCGGCAAGATCCAGTACTCGGTGGACGAGTTCAGCAACCAGACCGGCGTCGTCCGGCCGCAGCTCCTCGCCGCCGCCGTGAACTACGACATGGGCCCGTTCTCGGTCGTCGCGGCCGCCGAGTACCACGAGGACGCGTTCGGCATCCGTTCCATCAACGCCGCGAACAACCAGAGCATGACCTCGAAGGACCTCGGCCTCCGCCTCGCCGCCGGGTACGACCTCCCGCTCGGCGTCGGCACGCTCAACGTCGTGGGCATGGTCGAGCAGCTCTCGTACGCGCAGGACGACTCGCCCGTCGGGTACAAGGACTTCTCCCGCATCGCGTGGATGCTCGGCGCGAAGTTCCGGACGGGCCCGCACGAGCTCCGCGCCCGCTACAGCATGGCGCTCGCCCCGGACATCTCCGGCGCGGACGGCGCGCCCGCGCTCCCCGCGACCGCGGACGACGACCTCGGCGCGACGAGCTACGCGGTCGGCTACGCGTACCACTTCGCGAAGAGCACGCAGGTCTACGTGTTCTACACGCAGATCATGAACGAGGACCAGGCGCGGTACACGTTCGGCGTCGGTGGCGCGGCGGCGGTGGTCGGCGCGAACACGCAGGAGGGCTCCACCCCGACGGCGGGCGGCGCCGGCATCCGGCTCGCCTTCTAGCCGCGAGCCGAAGCAGCCCGAAGCATCCCGGGGCGCCCGCGAGGGCGCCCCGTTTCGTTCTCCCCGACCGCTCCCGTCGCGCTCAGTGGTGGAGGATCTTCGACAGGAACGCGCGCGCCCGCTCCGAGCGCGGGCTCGCGAAGAACGCGTCCGTCGGCGCGTCCTCCACGATCCGCCCCTCGTCCATGAAGATCACCCGGTGGGCCACCTTCCGCGCGAAGCCCATCTCGTGCGTGACGCACATCATCGTCATGCCGTCGCGGGCGAGCTGCACCATCACGTCGAGCACCTCGTTGATCATCTCCGGGTCGAGCGCGGAGGTCGGCTCGTCGAACAGCATGCAGATCGGGTCCATGGCGAGGGCCCGGGCGATGGCGACCCGCTGCTGCTGGCCGCCGGAGAGCTCGCCGGGCCGCTTCGCCGCCTGGGAGCGGAGGCCGACGCGGTCGAGGAGCGCGAGGCTCCGCTCCGCCGCCTCCTCCCGCGAGCGCCCGAGCACCTTCACCTGCGCGAGGCAGAGGTTCTGGAGGACGGCCATGTGCGGGAAGAGCTCGAAGTGCTGGAACACCATCCCGACCTTCGCGCGGAGGCGCGGCAGGTCGGTCTTGGGATCGCCGACCGAGACGCCGTCCACCACGATCTCGCCGCGCTCGAACCGCTCGAGGCCGTTCACGCACTTGACCAGCGTGGACTTGCCCGAGCCCGACGGGCCGCAGACCACGACCACCTCGCCCTTCGCGATCTCGGCGGAGCAGTCCACGAGGGCCCGGAACCCGCCGTACGACTTCGTGACGTCGCGGATCGAGATCACGTCGCGAGCCGCTCCTGCCAGCGCTGCACCACCCGCGAGGCGACCCAGCTCACCGCGAGGTAGACCGCGCCGGCGAAGAGGAGCAGCTCGACGAGGCGCGCGTCGCGCTGCCCCACCTGGTAGGCGACGTAGAGGAAGTCCGCGACCGAGGCGACGTACACGAGCGAGGTGTCCTGGAACAGGATCACGCTCTGGGTCAGGAGGAGCGGCGTCATCTTGCGGAACGCCTGCGGCAGGACCACGAGGCGCATCGCCTTCGCGGCCGTCATCCCGAGCGCGAGCGCGGCGGCGAGCTGCCCGCTCGGCACCGCCTGGATGCCCGCGCGGATGATCTCGGCGTAGTAGGCGGCCTGGAACAGCGAGAAGGCGACCAGCGACGAGGTGAGGCGCGTGTCCTCGTGGCGCGGGATGGAGAAGAGCCGCTCGAGGAGCGCGGGCACGACGAGGAAGAACCAGAGCAGCACCATCACCAGCGGGATCGCGCGGAACGTGTTCACGTAGGCCGCCGACGCGGACGACAGGAGGCGGCTCCGCGAGAGGCGCATCGCCGCGAGGAGCGTGCCGAGCGCGATCCCGGCGAGGACGGCGGTCGCGGTGATCCGCAGCGTCACCTTCATGCCGGTCCACAGGAAGGGCAGCGCCCCCGGGATCGAGCTCCAGTCGTAGTCGTACGCCACGCTAGCGCCCTCCGCCGATGAAGCCCGGCACCCGGGCGCGCGCCTCGACGACCCGCATGGCGGCGATCACGAGCAGGTTCACGGCGACGTACGCGAGCGTCACCGCCACGAAGGACTCGTACGGCAGGGCGGTGAAGTCCACGAGCTGGCGGGCCATCGCCGCGAGCTCGAGGAGCCCGACGGTGGAGGCCACCGCCGAGTTCTTGACGAGGTTCACCATCTCGGAGGTGAGCGGCGGCACGATGATCCGGAACGCCATGGGGAGGAGCACGTGCCGGTAGGCCTGCGGCAGCGTGAGCCCGAGGGCGAGCGCCGCGGCGCGCTGCCCGCGCCCGAGCGCCTCGATGCCCGCCCGCACCTGCTCGCAGATCCGGGCGGCGGTGAACGTCCCGAGGCAGGCGGCCGACGAGACGAACATGAGCGTGGCGGGGTGGAGGCCCTTGAGCCACGCGCCGAGCGCGGGCGGCACGACCTCGGGCACGACGAAGTACCAGATGAAGAGCTGGACGAGGAGCGGGACGTTCCGGAAGACGTCCACGTACGCCGCCCCGACCGCGCGGGCGGCGCGGCTCGGCACCGTCCGCAGGACGCCGAGCGCCGTCCCGAGCGCGAGCGCGATCGTCCACGCGGCGATGGACAGCGCGAGCGTGACGCCGAGGCCCGACACGAACCAGCCGAGGTAGGTCCCCTCGCCGAAGGGCGTCCGCTCGAGGAAGACCTCCCAGCGCCAGCCCGCGCCCACTACTGGAGCGCCCTGTCGTTCGGGCTCGCGTAGAGCGCTCTCATCTCGTCGCCGAGCGGCAGGCCCAGCGTGAGCCCCTTCGGCGGGATCGGCGAGAGGAACCACTTGCGGTAGAGCTTCTCCGCCTCGCCCGTGGTCATGAGCCGCGCGATCGCGTCGTCCACCACCTCCTTGAAGGCGGCGTCCCCCTTGCGCATCATGCACCCGTACGCCTCGCGCGACTGCGGCGTGCCCACGATGTGCCAGTCGTCGCGGCGCCGCGCCTTCGCCAGCTCGCCGGCGAGCAGCGCGTCGTCCATCATGAACGCCACCGCCCGGCCGCTCTGGAGCGTGAGGAACGCCTCGCCGTGATCCCGGGCCGAGATGACGTTCATGCCCATCTTCCTGTCGTCGTTCATCCTGCGGAGGAGCCGCTCCGAGGTGGTGCCCGCGGTGGTGACGACGTTCTTCCCGGCGAGGTCCGGGAAGTCCCGGATCCCCGAGTCCTTGCGCGTGAGGAGGCGCGTCGAGACGACGAAGAGCGTGGTCGAGAAGGCCACCTGCTGCTGGCGCTCCAGGTTGTTCGTGGTCGAGCCGCACTCGAGGTCCACGGTCCCGTTCTGCACGAGCGGGATGCGGTTCTGCGACGTGACGGGCGTGAGCTTCACCTGGAGCCGCGGCAGCCCGAGCTCCTTCCGCACCGCCTCCACCGCCGCGAGCATGATCTCGTGGGAGTAGCCGACGACCTGCTGGCGGTCGTCGTAGTAGGAGAAGGGGATCGACGACTCGCGGTGCCCCAGGGAGATGGTCGCCGAGTCGGCGATCCGCTTCAGCGTCGGGCCGGGATCCGCGGCGCGGGCGGCCGTCGCGAGGGCGATCGAGCAGGCGAGGGCGGCGGCGGCGCGGCGTGCGGTCATGGCGGCGCTCCTTGCGCGGGCCCCGGGGAGCCGGGCGCTGCGCCGGTAGACGTGCCACGGCGAGCGCGCCCCCGCAACGGGAACGGCGCCGCCCGCGGCGGCCCGGGTCTCCGGGGCCGGCGGCGGGGACCCGTCCCGATCTGGGGCGTCCGGCGGAGACCGTGAATCCGACGGCGCCCTTTTTCGTCCCTCCTCCCGCGCGTCCGTGCATACGATGCGCGCACCCTCCAACCAGGAGCGCCCCCCCATGAAGAAGACGCTGTCCTTCCTGCTCGCCGCGGCCGCCCTCGCCTTCCCGGCGGCCGGGCGCGCGCAGGTGAAGATCGGCTTCATCAACTCCATCACCGGCCCCGAGGCGCCCATCGGCGAGAACCTCACGAACGGCGTGGACATGGCCGTCGAGGACCTGAAGAAGAAGGGGATCAACGTCTCGGTCGTGAAGCAGGACGACACCGGCAAGCCCCAGATCGCGATGAGCGCCGTCGAGACGCTCGAGGGCGAGCAGGTCGCCGCCATCGTCGGCCCGTACACCTCGGCCAACGCGAACGCCGTCGCGAAGATCGCCGAGCAGTACAAGATCCCCGAGGTGATCCCCGCCGCCGCCAAGGAGGAGATCACGCGGCAGGGCTACAAGAACGTGTTCCGCCTGAACGCGCCGGCGCACCAGTACGCGCAGTCGCTCATCGACGCGGCGCTCGCCTTCGGGAAGCCGAAGAGCGTCGCGTTCATCTACGAGTCCACCGACTTCGGGAACTCCGTCTCCGCGGCGGGCAAGGACTACGCGAAGGCGAAGGGGCTCCAGATCGTCGCCGACGAGGCCTACCAGAAGGGCGCTGCGGACTACCGCTCGACGCTCACGAAGATGAAGGCCGCGAACCCGGACCTCGTCTTCATGGTCTCCTACGTCGCGGACGCGATCCTGCTCATGCGGCAGTCGCGCGAGGTGGGCCTCAAGCCGCAGGCGTTCCTCGGCGGCGGCGCCGGCTTCGACACCGCGCAGTTCGAGAGCGAGAAGGACATCTCGACGAACGTCTTCTCGGTGACGCAGTGGACCCCCGAGAGCTCGAAGCCCGCCACCGAGTTCGCCGACCGCTACAAGGCCAAGTACGGGAAGAAGCCGACCTACCACGCCGCCTGCGCCTACGCCGCGATGATGGTCGTCGGCGAGGTCGCCTCGAAGGCGGGCGGCAGCCGCGACAAGGTGCGCGAGGCGCTCGACACCGGCTCGTGGGAGGGCATCACCGGCAAGGTGAAGTTCGAGGACTACGAGGGCTTCACGAACCAGAACAAGCTCGTGATGCCCGTCGTCCAGTATCAGAAGGGCACCGCCGTCACGGTGTTCCCGCCCGCCGCGGCCAAGGCGAAGCCCGTGTACCCGTTCCCCGGCTGGAAGTAGCCGCCGGGGAGCGTCGTCTCCACGCCCGGCCAGCGGCCCCGAGGGCCCGCCGGCCGGGCGTCGCATCTCGGCGAGCGCAGGGCAGGCGGAGGAGCCTGCCCCGGAGCGAGTCCAACGTTGAACGGACCGGTCCAGATTGGGTACCCTCCCGAATCTTCCCGGGATCCACGGGGGCGCCGGCCGCCGCGGGGCCGTGCCGGACGCGAGGAGCGCGCGATGACGGTCTTCCTGCAGTCGGTGCTGAGCGGGATCCTGGTGGGCGGCGTCTACGCGCTCATCGGGATCGGGCTCACCATCATCTTCGGCGTGATGCGGGTCATCAACTTCGCGCACGGCGAGCTGCTCATGCTGGGGATGTACGCGACCTGGTACGTCTTCACGAAGACCGGGGTCGATCCCTACGTCGCGCTGCTCGCGACCGTCCCGCTCCTCTTCCTCTGGGGCGCCTTCCTCCAGCAGGCCTTCATCAACCGCGTCCTGAACGCGCTGCCGCAGAACCAGATCCTGCTCACGATCGGGCTCGGGCTCATCATGTCGAACTCGATGATGCTCGCGTTCACCTCCGACTACCGGATCCTCACGACGAGCTACTCGTCGTCGAGCTTCGACGTGCTCGGGCTCTCCGTCTCGCAGCCGCTCCTCTACTCCTTCCTCATCACCGCCGCGATCACCGCCGCGCTCTTCTGGTTCCTCCAGAGCACCGACACCGGCCAGGCGATCCGGGCGACCGCGCAGGACCGCGACGCCGCCCAGCTCATGGGCATCAACGTGAGCTGGACGAGCATCCTCTCCTTCGGGATCGGCAGCGCGCTCGCCGGCGCGGCGGGCGCCCTCATCGCGCCGACCTACTACATCTACCCGCAGGTCGGCGGGGCCTTCACCCTGAAGGCCTTCGTGATCGTCGTGCTCGGCGGGATGGGGAGCATCGTCGGCGCGACGCTCGGCGGCCTCATCATCGGCGTCACCGAGTCGCTCTCCGCCATCTACGTCGCGTCGGGCCTGAAGGAGCTCGTCGTGTTCGTCCTCTTCCTGGGCCTCTTGCTCTTCAAGCCCTCCGGCCTGCTCGGCAAGTCGCGCGCCTGACCGGGAGCCCCGCCATGACCACCCTCCCCCGCGTCCTCGGCCGGGCCCGCCCGCCCTCCCTCGCCTCCGCTCCGGAGGACAGGCCCTCCCTCGCCTCCGCTCCGGAGGGCGGGCCGCGCGGCGTCGCGATCCTGCCGATCGTCCTGTTCCTCGCCGCCGCGATCGTCCTGCTCGCGTTCCCGTCCTTCGTCTCGAAGCCCTACGTGCTGCACATGGGCGTGATGCTCTTCCTCGCCGTCATCCAGGGGCAGGCCTGGAACGTGATCGGCGGCTACACCGGCCAGTACTCGGTCGGCCACGCCGCCTACTTCGGCGTCGGCGCCTACGTGACGATGATGCTGCTCGAGATCTCCAAGATCCCGCCCTGGTGGGGGATCTGGGCGGCGATGGCGGCGTCGCTCGTCCTCTCCGCGATCATCGGGAGCATCACCTTCCGGCTGCGCGGGCCGTACTTCGTGCTCGCCTCGATCTCGGTGGCCGAGATCATCCGGCTCGCCGCGCTCCACTTCAAGGGCTTCACCCGCGGCGCCGAGGGCTTCCTGCTCTCCGAGATCCCGACGCTCCACCTCTTCGGGAGCGAGATCGTGTTCGTCGGGAAGCGCCCCTTCTACTACGCCGGCCTCGCGCTCGCGGTGGCCACCATCGCGGCGAACTGGGCCGTGCAGCACTCGAAGCTCGGCTACTACTTCCAGGCGATCCGCGAGGACCAGGACGCGGCGCACTCGCTCGGGATCAACCTCTCGCTCTACAAGAACGTCGCGCTCGCGATCTCGGCCGCGTTCACCGCGTTCGCGGGCGGCTTCTACGCGATGTTCGTGAAGTTCATCGACCCGAACATCGTCTTCGGCCTCGACGTCTCCGTCCAGATCGTCCTCATCGCCATCATCGGCGGCATCGGGACCATCCTCGGGCCGGTCATCGGCGCGATGGTGCTCGTCCCCCTCTCCGAGATCCTCCGCAACCCGCGCGGCCTCGTGCAGATCGGCGTCCTCGCGCCGGACTCGAGCGTGGTGGGGTTCATCGAGCAGTACCTCTCGAACGCGCACCTCCTCGTCTACGGGATCCTCGTCGTGGTGGTGATCCTCTTCGCGCCCGAGGGCGTCCTCGGCGTCATCCGCCGCCTCCTGGCGCGCTCCCGGCGGCGCGCCGCGGCGCGGGCCGCCGGCGCCCCGGCCTCGGCCTAGGAGACCGACATGGCGATGCTCGAGATCCGGAGCGTCTCGAAGTTCTTCGGGGGCCTCGCGGCCAATTCCGACGTCTCGTTCTCGATGGACGCGGGGATGATCATGGGGCTCATCGGCCCCAACGGCGCGGGGAAGACCACGCTCTTCAACTGCATCACCGGCTACTACCCGCCCTCGAAGGGCGACGTGATCTTCAAGGGCACGCGGCTCAACGGGCTCCAGCCGGACCACGTCTGCCGGCTCGGCATGGTGCGCACGTGGCAGAAGGTGCGCCCGCTCGCGAAGATGTCGGTGGTGGACAACGTGATGGTCGGGGCGCTCGTCCGCACCTCGTCGCTGCGGGTCGCGCGCGAGGTGGCCCACGAGCAGCTCAAGATCGTCCGCATGGACGCCCGCCTCGACTTCCTCGCCGGCGGCCTCCCCATCGGCGAGCGCAAGAAGCTAGAGATCGCGCGCGCGCTCGCGACCAAGCCCGAGATGCTCCTCCTCGACGAGGTGATGGGCGGGCTCAACACCGGCGAGAAGGAGGAGATCATCCAGCTCATCCTCGACCTCAAGAAGCGCGGCTTCACGCAGGTGGTGATCGAGCACGACATGAAGGCGATCATGCGCGTGTCCGACCGCATCGTGGTGCTCAACTCCGGCGAGAAGCTCACCGAGGGGACGCCGCGCGAGGTCGCCGACGACCCCGAGGTCATCGCCGCCTACCTCGGCGAGCGGGTGGAGGGCTAGGCCGTGCTCCAGATCCGCAAGCTCAGCTTCTCCTACGGCGACATGCAGGTCCTCTGGGACGTGGACCTCGAGGTGAAGGACGGCGAGATCGTGACCGTCCTCGGCTCGAACGGCGCGGGGAAGTCCACCATCCTCCGCAACGTCTCGCGGCTCGTCCGGCCGAGGTCCGGGACCATCACGCTCGACGGCGTCGAGCTGAACCGGCTCGAGTCCCACCAGGTGGTCGAGCGCGGCGTGGTCCAGGTGCCCGAGGCGCGGCGCATCTTCCCGGAGATGACCGTCGTCGAGAACCTGCGCATGGGCTCGTTCGTCAAGACCACCCGCAAGGACCGCGATCGGAACATGGAGCGGGTGTTCTCGCTCTTCCCGCGGCTCGCCGAGCGCAAGGGGCAGCTCGGCGGCACGATGTCCGGCGGCGAGCAGCAGATGCTCGCCATCGCGCGCGGCCTGATGGGGAACCCGAAGGTGATGCTCCTCGACGAGCCGAGCCTCGGGCTCTCGCCGCTGCTCGTGAAGAGCATCTTCGAGATCATCAAGGAGATCAACAGGCAGGGGACGACCATCCTGCTCGTCGAGCAGAACGTGTACCAGTCGCTGCACATCACCCACCGTGCCTACGTCCTCGAGACCGGGCGGGTGGTACTCTCCGGCACGGGCGCGGAGCTGCTCGAGAACGCCCACGTCAAGAAGGCCTTCCTCGGGATGTGACCAATGGCGAACAAGCTCACCGTCGGCGAGTGGATGACCAGGAACCCGATCACGATCGAGCAGGACGCGTCCGTGATCGAGGCCATCCACCTGCTCAAGGAGAAGAACATCCGCCGCCTCCCGGTCATGAAGAAGGGCAAGCTCGCCGGCCTGGTCACGGAGAAGATGCTGTACGGCTACATGCCGGCGAAGGCGACGAGCCTCGACCAGTGGGAGCTCCACTACCTGCTCTCCAAGACGCCGGTGAAGGCGGCGATGAACCCGAAGCCCCACACGGTGGACGTGGACACGCCCATCTCCGAGGTGGCGAAGCTCCTCCACGACCGGAAGCTGAACGGCGTCCTCGTCGTGAACGACAAGGGCGATCTCGCCGGCCTGCTCACGACCACGAACGCCCTCGAGGCGCTCATCTGGTTCACGCAGCTCGCCGCGAGGTAGCCGCGGCGTCGCCGGCGGACCGGGGGCCGCCGCCGCGCGGGTCCCGCCGCTCAGCCCCCGAGGAACATCTTCCCCGCCGCGAGGAGCCCGACGGCGATGGCGAAGCCGCGCATCCCCGTGGGCGGGAGCCGCTGCGCCAGCCGGGCGCCCAGGAAGCCGCCCCCGATCGACGCGGCCGCCATGAGCACCGCCTCGCCGCCGTGGACCGCCCCGGAGAGGACGAAGATCACCGCCGCGATCGCGTTGATGAGGAGCGAGAAGAGCACCTTCAGCGCGTTCGCGTGCTGCAGCGACGAGGGGAGCAGGATCCCCATCGCCGCGAGCATCAGGATCCCGATCCCCGCCCCGAAGTAGCCGCCGTAGATCGCGATGCCGAGCTGCGCCACCCAGAGCGCGGCCGGGTGGTTCGCGTGGCGCACCCGCGCCACGAGGTGCTTGAGCTGCCCCTGGAACGCGAGCACCACGCAGGCGAAGACGATGAGCCACGGGACGACCGCGGCGAAGACGCGCTCCGGCATCGCGAGGAGGAGCCACGCGCCGACGACGCCGCCCAGGAGCGACGGGACCGCGAGCACCAGCGCCCGCCGGCGCTCGTCGGCGATGTGGCTCCGGTACGCGAACGACGAGGCGAGCTGGCCCGGGAACAGCGCGACGGTGTTGGTCGCGTTCGCGGCGACGGGCGCCACGCCGGCCGCGAGGAGGGCGGGGAAGGTGAGGAGCGTGCCCCCGCCGGCGATGGCGTTCACCACGCCTGCGGCGGCGGCCGCGACGGTGAGGAGGGCCCCATCGGCGACGGTCACGGTACGTGATTACCGCACTAGGATCCGCGGCGCCATGCCCCTCGAGGCCGATCGCGAGGAGGTCGTCCACTTCGCCGGGCGCCACCGGCTCTCCCCCGCCCTGCGCGACGGCGCGCCCGCGCTCGTCGCGCCCGGGGAGCCGGGCGCGCGCTGCGGGTGGGCGGAGTTCTTCGCGGCGCCCGCGGGCGAGCGCGTCGCCGCGGCGCTCGACCCGAACGATCCCGCGTCGTTCAGGATCGTCCGCGCCCGCGCTTCCCGCGCCCCGGCCGGGGCCCCCGCTCGGCGCGCGGGGGCTTTCGCGGAGGCGCGCCGGTTCCTCGCGGCGCTGCGCGGGCGGCTCCCTCCCGCCTGACGCGCGGCTTCTCGGGCTCGACGAGCCGCAGCTCGATCCGCCGGCGCGACGGGCTCGACGACACCACCTCGACCCGCACCCTGTCGCCCACGCGGAAGGACCGGCCGGTGGCCGGCTGCACGAGCGCGTGCAGCACGGGGTCGAGCTCGAACCCCTCCCCGAGGTCCTCGACGCGGACGAGCCCCTCCACGAACCAGCGCTCGAGCTCGACGAACAGGCCGAACTCCACCACCGCGGCGACGACCCCGTCGAAGGTCTCGCCGATCCGGTCCTTCATGAAGAGCGCCGCGTAGAAGCTCGCGATCTCGCGCTCCGCCTCCATCGCCGCCCGCTCGCGCTCGGAGGAGAGCGCCGCCATCTCGACGAGGCGCGGCCCGGGCGTGCGGCGGAGCGCGTCGGCCGATCTGGCCGGGGGGACGCTCGCCCTCGGCTCGCGCCGCCCCGGTCCCCCCGCTCGATCCGGTCCACCCCCGTCCGGCTGGACCTGCGCTCGCCGCTGGGCCCACTCCTCCTTGAGGAGCCGGTGCACGACGAGGTCCGGGTAGCGCCGGATCGGCGAGGTGAAGTGGAGGTAGTGCTCCGCGGCGAGGCCGTAGTGGCCGATGTTCTCCGGGCTGTAGACCGCCTGCATCATCGCGCGCAGCAGGAGCTGGTTGAGCGCCCGCTGCTGCGCGTGCCCCTTGAACCGCTCGAGCAGCTCGTTCAGCGCGCGCGGGTCGGGCGGCGCGTCGGGCACGTCGAAGCCGTGGGCGCGCGCGAGCTCGAGGAACGCGTCGAGCTTCTCCTCGTCCGGGACGCCGTGGACCCGGTAGATGGTGGGCAGGTCGCGCGCGCCGAACCAGCGCGCCACCGCCTCGTTCGCGGCGAGCATGAACTCCTCGACGACGCGGTGCGCGCGGTTCCGCGGCCGCTTCTCGATCGAGACGATCTGCCCGTCGTCGCCGAGCACGATCTTCGCCTCGGGGAGGTCGAAGTCGATCGCGCCGCGGCGGCGGCGCATGGCGGTGAGCTTCGCCTGCAGCTCCGCCATGAGCGCGAACCCCTCGCGGAACCGCTCGCGCCCGGGCACCCGCTCGCCGTCGAGGACGCGGGCGACCTCGGTGTAGGTGCAGCGCGCGGCGCTCCGCATCACGCCCTCGTACACCTCGGCGGACCGGGTCTCGCCCTTCCCGTCCACGACGAGGTCCGCGACCATGCAGAGCCGGTCCACCTCGGGGTTGAGCGAGCAGATCCCGTTCGAGAGCCGCTCGGGGAGCATCGGGAGGACCTGCATCGGGAAGTAGACGCTCGTCGCCCGGCGGGCCGCCTCGTCGTCGAGCGCGGCCCCGGGGCGGACGTAGTGGGCGACGTCGGCGATGGCGACGACGAGCCGGTAGAGCGACTGCTTCCGCGCGCCGGTCACGCGCTCGACGTGGACCGCGTCGTCGAAGTCGCGCGCGTCCTCGCCGTCGATCGTGACGAGCGGGAGCCGGGTGAGGTCGCGGCGGCCGCGCCGGTCCTCGTCGCGGACGTGGTCGGGGACGGCGCGCGCCTCGATCCGCTCGACGTGGACGGCGTCGTCGAAGTCGCGCGCGTCCTCGCCGTCGATCGTGACGAGCTGCAGGTGGGTGAGGTCGCGGCGCCCGCGCCGGTCCTCCTCGCGCACGTGATCCGGGACGACGCGCGCCTCCGCGGCGACGGGATCCGGGAAGACGTCCGCGAACCCCTTCGCGTACGCGACCTTCAGCACCTCGACCCGCGGGTCGCCGGGCTTGCCGACCACCTCCACCACGGACCCGGCGAGCCGGCCCGCGCCCGGATCGAGCGCGACCTTCACGACCTCGCCGTCCTGCGCGACCCGCGTCTCGGCGACCGGCACGTAGCCGGCGAGCTCCGGGTCCGCCGGGACCACGAAGCTCTGGTGGCCGCGGGCGTGGTAGGTGCCGAGGAGGAGCCGCCGCCGGCGCTCCACGACCTCGACGACGCGGCCCGCGGTGCGGCCGCCCCGGGCCGGGACGACCTCGACGCGGACGAGGTCGCCGTCCACCGCCTTGTCGGCCTCCTGCGGCGGGACGAACACGTCGTCGCCCTTCCGGTCGAGCCGCGCCACGAAGCCGAAGCCGTCGCGGTGCTTCTTGATCGTGCCGAGGACGCCGGCGCGGGCGCGCGCGGGCGGGCGCCCGTCGCGGCGCGAGGGCGCCAGCGTCCCCGCCGGCGCCGCCTCCCGCGCGCCGGGCATCGCGTATCGCTTCCCGTCCTTCGTCGCGGCCCCCTCGCGCACGAGCTCGCGCAGCGCGCGCTTCGCCTCGGTGCGCTCGCCCGGGTGAAGCCTCGCCCGCTGCATGAGCTCGCGCACCGACAGGGGCTTCCCGCTCGCGCGCCGGAGCTGCTCGACCAGCGCGTCGCGCCGGCGGTCCCGACCCTCGTTCTCCACCCGATCCCCTCCTGAACGCGGCGAAGTGTACCCGACGCGGAGAGGCTCCGCCGCGCGTTTCGCGGTGGTATGACGGGGGCGTGCTCGCTCCAGACGAGGCCCGCGCCCGCATCCTCGCCGCGCTCTCCGACGTCGCGCCGCTCCCCGGCGAGCGCGTGCCGCTCGCCGCCGCCCTCGGCCGCGCGCTCGCGGAGGACCTCCGCGCCGAGGCGGACCTGCCGCCGTTCGACGCCGCCACCATGGACGGGTACGCGCTGCGCGCCGCGGACGCGCGCCGCGCGCGCGCGCGGCTCGAGATCGCCTTCGAGGTGTTCGCGGGGAGCCCGGCGGCGGGCCCGCTGCCGGAGGGCGCCTGCTGCCGGATCTTCACGGGCGCGCCGCTCCCTCGGGGGGCGGACGCCGTCGAGCAGCAGGAGGAGGTCCGCCGGTCCGGGCGCTGGGCCACCTTCCGGCGGCCGGCCGAGCGGGGACGCTTCGTCCGCCCGCGCGGCTCGGACCTCGCCGCGGGGGAGGCCGCGGTCCCGGCGGGCGCGGCGGTGGACCCGGGCACCGTCGGCCTCGCGGCCGGGCTCGGGCGGAGCGACCTCCTCGTCCGGCGCAGGCCGCGCGTCGGCATCCTCCCGACCGGCGACGAGATCGTGCCGGTGGGGCGGGTCCCCGCGCCGGGGCAGATCGTCGAGTCGAACGGGCACGCGCTCGCGGCGGCCGCCCGGGAGGCGGGCGCCGAGCCGGTGGTGCTCCCCATCGTGCGGGACGAGGCCGGCGCGCTCCGCGAGGCGCTCGCCCGCGTCGAGGGGCTCGACGCGCTCGTCACGACGGGCGGCGTCTCCGTCGGCGCGAAGGACCTCGTGCGCGCCGCGCTGGCGCGCGCCGGCGCCCGCCTCGACTTCTGGCGCGTGGCGATGCGCCCGGGGAAGCCCTTCACGTTCGGCCGGTGGGGGAGGATGCCGGTGTTCGGGCTGCCCGGGAACCCCGCGAGCGCGCTCGTGAACTTCGAGCTGTTCGTCCGGCCCGCGCTGCGCGCGCTCGCGGGCCTCGCGGGATCGGGACGGCTGCGGACGGCGGCCCGCCTCGCCTCGGCGCAGGAGAAGCCCCGCGAGCTCGAGCTGTACCTCCGCGTCCGCCTGCGCCGGGCGCGCGGCGACCTCGTCGCCGAGCCGCTCCGGACCCAGGTCAGCGGGAACCTCTCCTCCGCCGCGGGGCACGACGCGCTCGCCGTCCTCCCGCCGGGGCGTGCGCGGGTGCCGCGCGGCGCGTCCGTCGAGGTGATCGTGCTGCAGCCTCCGCACGGTTCGTGAACTTCCACGCACGGTTGTGGTAGACAACCGGCGCGCCATGCCCCGCAGCCGCTGGGAACTCCCCGACACCTTCGACCACCTCCTCCTGCTCGGGGCCGGCGACGCGGGGCTGCGCGCCGCGATCGTGGCACGCCTGGCGGGGGTTCCGGGCCGGGGCTCCGCGACGGCGACGCGCGGCCGGTACCCGCGGTTCAAGGTGCTCGTCGCGCAGAGCGCCCGCGCCGTCCGCCGGCGGTGCGGACCGAGCGTCGGCGCCGCCGCGATCGACCTGGCCATCCGCGGCGCGAGCGGCCTGGAGCTCATCCGCGAGCTGCGCGAGGCGTACCCCGAGCTGCCGATCCTCGCCTACGCCGGGGCCGCCCCGGCGTCGGAGGCGATCGCCGCCGTGATGGCAGGCGCGGACTTCTTCCACGACTGCTCCGGCGGCGACTGCGCCGGGTTCGAGAGCGCCGTCGAGCACGCGGTGGACCGGCGGCGCTTGATCGCGCTCATCGATCGGAACGAGGCCCAGGTCGAGGAGGCGCGTGGCAAGTTGGCGCAGCTGTCGGGGGACCTGGTACGCGCCGTACCCGGGTTCCGGCCGCTCCACGGGCGGGGCGACGTCCTGCCGTTCCGCGAGGCCGCCCGGCGCTACCTCCTCGCCGCCGCGCAGCTGTTCGAGGGCGATCCCCGCGGACTCGCGAAGGCCCTGGGCGTCTCGTACTTCGCGCTGAGGCGACTGCTCGCGCGGTACGAGGTGCCCTACCCCACCGCGCGGTCGCGGAAACACGGTACACGCCCCCGGTAGCCTCCCCGCACGGGAAGTGCTATCTAACGCTGCGTGCGGCTTCCGCAGAGCAGAATGCGGATTCCGCAAGTTCACCCGCAGCACGGCCCCCCCGGCCCAGGAGCACCGATGCCCGCACTCGCCGACAAGTTCGCCAGCAATCTCAAGAGCGAGCGGCTCCGCCGCAAGCTCTCGCAGGAGGCCCTCGCCGCCAAGGCCGGGCTCTCCGTCTCGTACATCTCGATGCTGGAGCGCGGGCAGCGCACGCCGCCGCTCGACACGCTCGAGTCGCTCGCGAAGGCGCTGGCCGTCTCGCCGACGTCCCTGCTGTCCTGACCGCGCCGCGCCGCGCCGCGTCGCCACCGGCGTGCAACCGGGGCCGGGATCGCTTATGTTCCCGGCGGTTCTCGGCCCCGGGCCCCGGAAAGGACGACGGGATGGCGCGCATGGTGTTCTGCAAGAAGCTCGGCAAGGAGCTGCCGGGCCTCGCCTCTAAGCCGTTCCAGAACGAGCTCGGCCAGCGGATCTACGACAACATCTCCCAGCAGGCGTGGAAGATGTGGCTCGAGCACTTCAAGATGATCATGAACGAGTACCGGCTCTCGCCCGCGGACCCGCGGTCGCAGGAGATCCTGTACCGTCAGGCGGAGCAGTTCTTCTTCGGCGAGGGCGCCCAGCTCCCACCCGACTACCGGCCGCCGCCCGCCAAGGGCTAGGCCCCGCGGCGCGGGATGCGCGGGCCCGGCGACATCCTCCTCGTCTCGACCTACGAGCTCGGTCACCCGCCCCACGGCGTGGCGCTCCCCGCCGCGTTCCTGGAGCGGGCGGGCTTCCGCCCCGCCGCGCTCGACCTCGCCGTCGAGGGCTACGACCAGGCGCGCGTCCGGGCCGCGCGCCTGGTGGCCTTCTCGGTGCCGATGCACACGGCCCTGCGGCTCGCCATCGCCCTCGCGCCGCGCGTTCGCGCGGACGCGCCCGCCGCCGCGCTCTGCTTCCACGGCCTGTACGCGCCGCTCAACGTCCGGGTGCTCCTGCGCGCCGGCGCGTCCGCCGTGCTGGGCGGGGAGTGCGAGGAGGACCTGGTGGCGCTCGCCCGGGCCGTCGAGCGGGGCGAGGGCGACCTGTCGCGGTTCGTGCTCCGCGGCGGCGAGGCCGTGCCGCGGCGGCGGCTCGACCACCCCGTGCCGAGCCGGGACGGGCTCCCTCCCCTCTCCCGGTACGCCGCGCTCGTCGGCGAGGACGGCCGCCGTCGGGTCGCGGGCTACGCCGAGGCGACGCGAGGCTGCAAGCACCTGTGCCGGCACTGCCCCGTGGTCCCGATCTACCGCGGCCGGTTCTTCGCGGTCCCGGTGGAGGTCGTGGTCGAGGACGTGACGCGGCAGGTCGCCGCGGGCGCGGAGCACGTCACGTTCGGGGATCCCGATTTCCTGAACGGCCCGACCCACGCGCTCCGCGTCGCGCGGGCGGTGCACGCGCGGTTCCCGGCCCTGACGTTCGACTTCACGGCCAAGATCGAGCACCTCGTGCGCCTCCCGGCGGAGGTGGCGGAGCTCGCGCGGCTCGGCGCGGCGTTCGTGACCTCCGCGGTGGAGTCCCTCTCGGACCGCGTCCTCGCGAAGCTCGCGAAGGGGCACTCGCGGGAGGACGTCCTCCGGGCCCTCGACGTCTGCGCCGCGGCGGGCCTGCCGCTGCGGCCGTCCCTCGTGCCGTTCACCCCGTGGTCCACGCTGGAGGACCTCCTCGACGTGCTCGGCACGTTCGAGGTGCGCGGGGTGCTGCCGGCGCTCGACCCCGTGCAGCTCTCGATCCGGCTCCTCGTCCCGCCGGGCTCGCTCCTCGAGGGCGATCCCGACGTCGCCTGGGCCGGGCTCGACGAGGCCGCGCTCACGTGGCGCTGGACGCACCCCGACCCGCGGATGGACGGGCTCCAGGCGCGCATCGCCGCGGAGGTCGAGGCGGCCGCCGCCCGCGGCGAGGAGCAGCTCGCCACCATCGCGCGCGTGAAGGTGCTCGCGCTCGCGGCCGCGGGGCTGCCGCACGGCCACGTGCGGACGCTCTCGCCGGATCGGCGCAGGGTGCCGCGGCTGACCGAGAGCTGGTTCTGCTGATCGGAACCTCAGGCGCGGCAGACCAGGTTGGTCTGCGGGGATGACGGGGCGGACGAGGGGGCGGCGGGCCGGACCGCGCTGACCGGGCCGGAGTTCGAGGTCACCGTGGAGCCGAGGCGTGGGCCCGGCTCCCGCGATCTCGACCGCGCCACCACCGACTACGATGACCCCGAGGGCGGGAAGGCCCGGTAGGCGCCGTCACCGCCGCTTCGGCGTGTGGGTGAGGAGCCGGTGGAGCCAGGAGTCCGGACCCGTACCCGCCCCTGCGAACGAGCCGATGCAGACGGCGAGCGTGGAGCCGAGCGTCACCGCCACCCCTGCCACGGCTCGACGGCGACAGATCCGCCATCGCGCCATCGTCGTCGAGGTCGAGACGCCCGACTCGGCGGACCTCGCCGAAGCGTTGGCGGGCGAGCTCGTGGCCGGCATGGCCGTCATCGCCTGCAAGGTCATCGCGGAGGAGCAGCACGAGTCCATGTCGGAGCCCGGCGGATACTATGAGTATGAACAACCTCGTCCTGCTCGCGCGCGAGCCTGAGGCCGCTGCGGAGAACTGCGCCGTCATCTACGCGCGGTTCTCGACCAAGAACCAGGACCCCCGCAGCGTCGAGGACCAGCAGCGGAACTGCCTCCGGTACGCGCAGGACGAGGGGCTGACCTGCATCCTCGTGCTCAAGGACGAGGGAATCAGCGGGGCCGGCGACGACCGCCCGGGGCTGAACCAGCTTCGGGAAATCGCCAGGAAGAAGCCGCCGGTGTTCCGGCACATCATCATCGACGACTCGTCGCGGCTGTCGCGCGACAACATCGACGCGCAGACGCTCGTGTTCCGCGAGTTCAAGGCGGCCGGCATCGTCGTCCACGACGTGGCGGGCAAGCTCCGGTCGGACGACGAGAGCGCGGAGATGGTCTGGGGGTTCCGGGGCATCATCGACGCGATGTACGTCCGCGACATGCGGAAGAAGGTCATCCGTGGAATGGAGGGCCGCGCGCTCGCCGGCTTCTCGACGGGAGGGCGCTGCTACGGCTACCAGGCCGTGCCGGAGCCGAAACCGGCAGACCCGACGCACCCCCGCAGGAAGCTCGTCATCCTGGAGTCCGAGGCCGTCGTCGTCCGCCGCATCTTTCGCATGTTCCTCGACGGCAAGGGAAGCCACGGCATCGCGCACGTCCTGAACGAGGAGCATGTCCCCGGGCCTCGCTACCCGACGTGGCTCGCGAACACCATCGAGCACGTGCTCAACAACGAGCGGTACATCGGGAAGGTGTTCTGGCGCACAGGCGAGTGGCGCAAGCACCCCATCACGAAGAAGTACACGTACAAGCCCCGGCCGAAGGAGGAGTGGCTCATCCGCGACGACCCGACCCTCCGCATCATCGACGCGGACACGTGGGACGCGGTCCGGAAGCTCCGCGCCGCCCGGGGGAAGTTCCGCCCCGGCCGCCCGGTCGGGTCGAAGAGCGCGCTCCGGACGCTCTCGGGCCTCCTCTTCTGCGGCGTCTGCGGGAGCAAGCTCTTCGTCCACGCCAGCAAGAGGGCTAACGGCGGACCGTGGGTCGGCTACGCCTGCGGCGCGAACCGTCGCGGAGGCGAGGTCGTCTGCTCGAACGGGCGGATGATGTCCGAGGCCAAGATTCGGGACATCATCCTCGAGCACACGCTGAACCATCTCTCGACCGAGAAGTTCAACGACTGGGTCGAAGTCGGCCGCAGGCGCTGGGCCGAGTCCGTTCAGCGCGACGCCCGCGAGAACAGGGAGGCCGCCGCGCTCGCCGAGTCCATCCGCACGCAGGAGGGCCGCATCGAGCGCGTCCTGGAGATGGTCGCGTCCGGCGCGGGCTCGACCGACCTCCTCAAGCGGAAGCTCGCGAGCGAGGAGGAGAAGTTCGTCGCCATGAAGGCGCGCATGGCGAAGCTCCTCTCGCCGCGTGTGCGTCGCGCCCCGACCGTGGACGCGGAGGCCCTCCGCGCGAAGCTGGCGAAGGTCGGCGACCTGTTCTCCACGAAGCCCGACGAGGCCCGGATGGTCCTCCAGGGGTTCATCCGGCGCGCGACGATGATTCCGACCGACGACGGCGTGAAATGGAGAATCTCCCTCCAGCCGTCGCTGGTCACGCCGGCCGCCGCGAACACGCCGGCCAAACTGGACTCGGTAGGCAGAGCGGAGCCCACGACCGCGCAGCTCGGCGCGGTGAGCGAGGACGGGAAGTAGGCGCGCACCGCCGGCGGCGCGTGTAGAGTGAGACGTCTGCACGCGCGTTCGCGCCGGAGGTCTCATGCGGCTCGCCATGCTCGCCGTGCTGCTCCTCGCTTCGTCTCGCGTGGCAGCGACGGAGTCGGCCGCGAAGGCCGGCGCCGCGCCGGCCTCGAACGCCGCGACCGTCGTGTGCACCATCCGGTCCCCCGGCGAGGACGGGAAGACGCAGGTCGACCTCGACGGCCCGTGCCGGTTCCTCCCCGAAGGGAAGCGAGGGTCGTTCAGCCTCTCCGCGCTCGACGGGCAGCAGCCGCTCTTCGAGGGGATCCTCGTCCTCTCCGTCACCGTCGTCGCGCCCGGCAAGGCAGAGGTCCGCGGGGTCACCGCGGAGGGGATCAACTCGCGCTGGGGCGAGGCCCGCCGGTCGAAGGCAGACCCGGCCTGCTGGACGGGGAGCGACTTCGAGATCTGCGCGCGGCGGAAGGAGTGAGCGCGCGGAACACGATTGACTGACAGTGCGGACTGCGCGTAACTGCGGCGCGCGGGCGTCGAGCGGGCGCCCGGAGGAGGGGGAATGCGCGCCGTCTACGTGACCCGGTTCGGCGGGCCCGAGGTCTTGCAGGTCCGGGAGGCGCGCGATCCCGTGCCGGGTCCCGGCGAGGTGCGGATCCGCACGCACGCCGCGGGGCTGAACTTCGCCGAGCTCATGGGGAGGCTCGGCTTCAACCCCGACGCGCCGAAGCCGCCCTGCATCCTCGGGTACGAGGTCGCGGGCGTCGTGGACGCGACGGGCGCCGCCGTCACGCACGTCGCGCCGGGCGATCGCGTGTTCGCCCTCGCCCGGTTCGGCGGCCACGCCGAGCTCGTCTGGGCGGTGATCGCGAGCATGTACATCGGCAACATCATGCTGCTGGTGCTCAACCTGCCGCTGGTCGGGATGTGGGCCAGGATCGTCGTCATCCCGTTCTACATCCTCGGACCGATCATCGTCTTCTGCTCGGTCGTGGGGACCTACAGCATCCGCTACCAGACCTTCGACGTCTGGGTCATGCTGCTGTTCGGGGTGATCGGCTACTTCATGCGCAAGTTCGGGTGGCCCGTCGCCCCCATGGTGCTCGCCACCGTGCTCGCGCAGATGCTCGAAACCTCGCTGGGACAGTCTCTTCTCATGTCCCGCGGGTCGATGGCGATCTTCTTCACTCGCCCGGTCGCGGCAGTCTTCATGATCCTCGGCCTGCTGTCGGTCGGGCGCGGGTTCT
>DASSSJ010000095.1:0-2527 GCA_035708485.1 Anaeromyxobacter sp.
ATCTTCGCGCTCGACGCCACCGGGCGCGTGGTCACCTGGAACCCCGGCGCAGAGGCGATCAAGGGCTGGCGCGCCGACGAGATCATCGGGCAGCACTTCTCGGCCTTCTACCCGCCCGACGACGTGCTCGCGGGGAAGCCGGAGGCGGAGCTCCGCGCGGCCGCCACCTTCGGCCGCTTCGAGGACGAGGGCTGGCGCGTGCGCCGGGACGGCTCCCGCTTCTGGGCGAACGTGATCATCACCGCCCTCCGCGCGCCGGACGGCGAGCTCCGCGGCTTCGCCAAGGTGACGCGCGACTTCACCGAGCGCCGCGCCTCCGAGGAGCTCCGGCGCCAGCTCGTCGTCGAGACCGCCGCCCGCGAGGCCGCGCAGGCCGCGGTCGCGAAGCGCGACGAGTTCCTCGCGGTGGCGGGCCACGAGCTCCGCACGCCGCTCACCGCCCTCCTCTTCCAGACGGAGGCGCTCGCGCGCGGCGCCGGGACGCTGCCCCCCGAGGCCGCGGCGCGCGTCTCCAAGCTCGCGCGGAGCGCCCGGCGCATCGCGCGGCTGGTGGACGATCTCCTCGACGTCACGCGCATCTCGGTCGGCCGCCTCACCCTCGAGCGCGAGACGGTCGATCTCTCCGAGCTCGCGCGCGACGTGGTCGCCCGGCACGCCGAGCCCGGCGCCGCGGAGGCGTCCTCGCTCCGCCTCGACGCCCCCCGCCCCGTCGAGGGCTCGTGGGACCCGGAGCGGATCGAGCAGATCCTCGAGGCGCTCGTCTCGAACGCGCTCAAGTACGGCCGGGGGCAGCCGATCGACGTGCGCGTGGAGTCCGACGGCCTGACGGCGCGGATCGTGGTCCGCGACCGCGGGATCGGCATCGCGCCCGAGGACCAGGCCCGCGTCTTCGAGCGGTTCGAGCGGGCCGCCTCCGCGCGCCACTACGGCGGGCTCGGCCTCGGCCTCTGGATCGTGCGGCAGGTGACCGAGGCGCACGGCGGCCGGATCCGCGTCGCGTCGCGCGTCGGCGCGGGATCGACCTTCACGGTCGAGCTCCCGCTCGGCGCGGGGGCCTCATGATGCCGGTGATGGACGGGTTCCAGTTCCGCGCGGAGCAGCAGACCGACCCGGCCCTCGCCCGCATCCCGGTCATCCTGGTCAGCGCCGACCGGTCGCTCGATCACGAGGCGCTCGCGCTCGACGCCGCGGCGCGCATCGCGAAGCGGCCGCGACTCGACGACCTGCTCGCGACGGTGAAGCGGGTGGCCGCCGGGTGAGGCGCGCCCGCCCTCAGCTCGGGAAGGCGGGCGCGGGGACGACGGCGCCCTGGATCGGCTTGCGCCCCGCGAACCCCTCCTCCAGCCCGTGCCACGTCGAGATCGCCGGCTCGCCGAACTGCCAGCAGAGGAAGACGGGATCGCCGTCCTGCAGCGCGTAGAAGTCCACGAGCCCCGCGTCCACGTCCTTGACCAGGCAGCCGAGCGCGTTCACGCGCTCGACCGCCTCGGTGATCTCCGCCGCCAGCGCGCGGAGCCGCGCCGCCTCCGCCTCCCGCCCCGGAGGGGCCGCCTCCTCGTCGCGCAGCACGAGCATCGACGCGTCCGCGCCGCCGAGCGCGACGATCACCGGGCCGATCTCCGACCGCGCCCGCGCGACGCGTCCAAACTCGATCTGGAGGGTCGGGACGAGCGCGTTCGCCTCATCGAGCGTGAAGAACCGGGGGCCGTCGTCCATGGGCGGAAACCTCGTCTTGGCCGTGTTATAAGCGCGTGCTCACGGGAGACACCGAAGCGTGCTCGAGACCGTCACCAAGGGCTTCAAGGCGGCCCGGAACAAGCTGAAGGGGCGCACGGAGATCACCCCCGAGGTGGTCGACGACGCCCTGCGCGACATCCGCGTGTCCCTGCTCGAGGCGGACGTCGCGTTCGACGTCGTGAAGCGCTTCGTCGCGCGCGTGCGCGAGAAGGCGATCGGCGAGGTCGTCGACACCAAGGTCGAGACCGGCAGGGGCACCGTCCGGGTCACGCCGCAGGACCACTTCATCAAGATCTGCCACGACGAGCTCGAGGCCCTGATGGGGCCGGTCGATACGTCGATCCGCGAGGCCGCGAAGGGGCGTCCGACGGGCGTGATGATGATCGGCCTGCAGGGCTCGGGCAAGACGACGACGGCCGGCAAGATCGCCAAGCGGCTCCTCGACCAGGGCAAGAAGCCGATGCTCGTCGCCGCGGACGTGTACCGGCCTGCGGCCGTGGAGCAGCTCCGCGTCCTCGGCGACCGCCTCGGCGTGCCGGTGTTCCACGACGCCTCCGCCGCGCCGCCGGAGATGTGCCGCCGCGCGCTCGAGGCGGCCCGGCAGGAGCGGGCCACCGCGATCATCTACGACACCGCCGGGCGCCTCGCGATCGACGACGAGCTCATGGTGGAGCTCGAGCAGATCAAGCAGGCGGTCGCGCCCGAGAACATCCTCCTCGTCGCCGACGCCATGATCGGCCAGGACGCGGTGAAGACCGCGGCCGAGTTCGACCGCCGCCTCGCCCTCGAC
>DASSSJ010000096.1:0-23370 GCA_035708485.1 Anaeromyxobacter sp.
GGCGTCGCCTCGTGCTCGCCACCCAGGCGAACGCGATCGTGCAGGCGACGCTCCTCGCCGTCCTCACGCTGACCGGCGCGGTCCGCCCCTGGCACGTGATCGTCCTCGCCGCGATGCTGGGGATGACCTACGCGTTCGAGATCCCGGCGCGCCAGGCGCTCCTCTCCGACCTCGCCGGCGAGGACATGCCGAACGCGATCGCGCTCAACTCGTCCATCGTGAACGCGGCGCGGGTCGCCGGGCCGGCGCTCGCGGGCTTCGTCGTGGCCTCGGTCGGCGAGGGGTGGGCCTTCGCGCTCAACGCGGCCTCCTTCGCCGGGACGTACTACGCGCTCCTCGTGATGCGCGCGCCGCCGCAGCCCGCCCCCACGCTCGGGCGGCGCGCGCACGTGCTCGAGGGGCTCGCCTACGCGGGGCGCACCTCGCACGTCCGGGCGCTCCTCGCGCTCCTCGCCACGTCGAGCTTCTTCGCGATGCCGTACCAGACGCTCCTCCCGATGGTGTCGTCGGAGGTGCTCGGCGGCGGTGCGCGGCTCTACGGCGTGCTCCTCGCCTGCGCCGGGCTCGGGGCGCTCGCGGGGGCGGTCGGGCTCCTCCTGCGCACGGGCCTCCGCGGGCTCGGGCGGCGCGTCGCGCTCGGCGCGACGCTCCTCGGGGCGGGCGTCCTCGGCGTCTCCGCGTCGCGGAGCCCGGCGCTCACCGCCGCGGCGCTCGCCGTGACCGGGTTCGGCTTCATCACCCAGATGGCGGGGACCATGACCCTGCTCCAGGGGCTCGCGCCCGCGGAGCTGCGCGGGCGGGTCATGGGGCTCTTCTCGACGCTTTTCGTCGGGACGACGCCGTTCGGGGCGCTCCTCGCCGGCCTCGCCGCGAGCCGGTTCGGCGCGCCACGCACCCTCGCCGCGGGCGGCGCGGTCGTGCTCGCCGCGTCGATCGCGTTCCACCTCGCCCTGCCGCGGCTGCGGAGGATCGTGCTCGCCGAGCACCCGACGCTGTTCCCGCCGGTGCAGAGCTGACAGGATCGCCGCCCGAGCCCGACCTCGACCTCGACCCCGACCCCGACCCCGACCTCGACCCCGACCTCGACCTCGACTCCGACCCCGACCTCGACTCCGACCCCGACCTCGACTCCGACCCCGACCTCGACCTCGACCTCGACCCGTGCACCCACCCGCCACCTCGCCCGCGCCGACGGTCCGACCGTGGGCCGCCTTCTCCGCGATCGCGGTCGGCACCCTCATGGCGACGATCGACGGCAACATCGTGAACGTCGCGCTCCCGACGCTCGGCGTGGAGCTCCGCGCGCACGTGGATGCGCTGCAGTGGATCGTGAACGGGTACCTCATCGCCATCACCGCGACGCTCGTCGTGATGGGGCGGCTCGGCGACCGGCTCGGGCACCGCGCGCTCTACGCGGGCGGCCTCGTCGTCTTCACCCTGGGCTCGGCGCTGTGCGGCCTCGCGCCGGGGCTCGGCGCGCTCGTCGGGGCGCGCGTGATCCAGGCGCTCGGCGCGAGCGCCATGATGGCGATCGGCCCCGCGGTGGTGACCGCGTCCTTCCCGCCCGAGATGCGGGGGCGCGCGCTCGGCGCGGTCGGCACCGTGGTCGCGGTGGGGCTCACCGTGGGGGCGCCGCTCGGGGGCCTCATCCTCTCGCACCTGTCGTGGCGCTGGGTGTTCTACGTGAACCTGCCGGTCGGGATCGCCGGCGTGGCCTGGGCGCTCCGCGTCCTCCCCCGCGGCGGAGGCGTGGGCGGACCGCTGCTCGACGCGGCGCTCTTCCGGATCCCCGCCTTCTCGCTCGGCCTCGCCGCGGGGCTCCTCTCCTACGCGGCGATGTTCTCGCAGACGTTCCTCACCCCGTTCCTGCTCGCGCGAGTCCTGCGGGTCGAGCCGGGCCGGCTCGGGCTCGTCCTGTCCGCGGTGCCGATCGCGCTCGCGGTGTCGTCGCCGCTCGCGGGGTGGCTCTCCGACCGCTTCGGCGCGCGCCGGCTGCCGGCGTTCGGGATGGCGCTCCTCGCCGCCGCGCTCTCGACGCTCTCGCTCGCGGGCGCGAGCAGCACGGTCGCCTCGGTGGCCGCGCACCTCTTCGTCGCGGGCGTGGGGATGGGGCTCTTCCAGGCGCCGAACAACGCGACGGTGATGGGCGCGCTCCCGCGGGCGCGGCTCGGCTCGGGCGGCGGGCTGCTCGCGACGGCGCGCAACGCCGGCATGGCCGCCGGCGTCGCGCTCGCCGGCACGCTCTTCGCGACGCGCGCGGGCCCGGACACCGCCGGGCCCGAGTTCCTCGACGGCTACGCGCTCGCGCTCCGCGCCGGCGCCGCGCTCGCCGTCGCCGCGGCCGCGGTGTCGCTCGTGAAGGTCGGCGCTCCGACGCCGGAGCGGACCCCTTAGAGACGCAGGCCGCAGGGAGCGGGCCGGCACGTGTCGCGACAAGTGCCTGGCCCGAACATGGGCGCGGCCTGTTACCATGCCCCGCGTGATCGTCCTCGGCATCGATCCCGGCTCGCGGCGCTGCGGCTTCGGCGTCGTCGCGCGGCGCGGAACGCGGCTCGAGCTGGTGGACGCGGGCGTGCTCGAGCCCGGCGACCTCCCCATGGCGAAGCGGCTCGCGGCCATCCAGGACGGCCTCGCCGGCGTCATCGCCCGCGCGCGGCCGACCGAGGTCTCGGTGGAGCAGGTCTTCTCCGGCGCCTCGGCGCGGTCGGCGCTCGTGCTCGGGCAGGCCCGGGGCGTGGCGCTCGCGGCGGCCGCGCGCGCGGGCCTCCCGGTGTTCGAGTACGCGCCGTCGGAGGTGAAGCTCGCCTTCACCGGCAGCGGCCGCGCCTCGAAGGAGCAGATGCTCCGGACGGCGCGGATGCTGCTCGGGTCGTCCGCCGCGATGTCCGACGAGGCGGACGCGATCGCGCTCGCCGTCTGCCACCTCGCGCGCCGCGCGCTCCGGCTCGCCGCGTCGCGCGCCGGCGCTCCGGCGTCCGGGCGCTCCGCCGCCGCGCTCGCGCGCGTCCGCCCCGCCCGCCGCGACCACCGGAGGGCGCAGTGATCGCGCGCCTCTCCGGCACCGTCGCCGAGAAGGGCGCCGACCACGCGGTCGTGGACGTCGGCGGCGTCGGCTACCTCGTCCACCTCTCGGCCGTGACGCTCGCGTCGCTGCCGCCGGAGGGAGGGCGGGCGACGCTCCGGACCTTCACGAACGTCCGCCAGGACGCCATCGAGCTGTTCGGGTTCGCGACGGAGGACGAGGAGGCCGTGTTCCGCGCGCTCATCGACGTGAAGGGCGTCGGGCCGCGCGCCGCGCAGAACATCCTCTCCGGCATCGTGGCGAGGGACCTCGCCCGGGCCATCGCCGAGGGCGACGTGGGGCGCCTCACCAAGGTGCCCGGGGTCGGCAAGAAGACCGCCGAGCGCCTCGTCGTCGAGCTGAAGGAGAAGCTCGCGCTGCTCGCGCGCGCCGCCGGCCCGGCGAAGGCCGCCCCCGGCGCGGGCGCGCTCGAGCAGCTCAGGACCGCGCTCGTGAACCTGGGCTACCGGGCGCCGCAGGCCGACTCGGCGGTGGACGCGCTCCGCGACGGCGCCGAGGGGCGCGCGCTCGCCGACCTCGTGCGCGACGCGCTGAAGCTGCTGCGCGGCTGAGGCGGTCGTCCGGCGGCGGGCGCTCGGGGCGACGCCTCACCGGCGCGCCGCGGCCACCTCGCGCTCGCCGAGGATGAACGTGAGCCCGTCGGGCGCCGTCCCGGTGATGAGGACGTTCCCGGCGTGGACGCCGCGCAGGTGGTGGGGGGTGCAGACGGAGCCCTCGTTCCAGGGCTCGAGCGGGCCGCCCGCGGAGCGGGCCTGGACGTGGTGGACGTGGTCCGCCGCGCGCGAGCAACCCGGGACGATGCACAGTCCGCCGTCGCGCAGGATGACCGGGTCCGTCGCCCGGATGAGGCGCATCACCTCGTCCTTCCAGGTGAGGACGAAGTGCAGCGCGATCGCGAGGAGGGCCTCGCCCGGCGTGAGCCCGCGCCGCGCGGCGCGGGCCGCGCGGACCGCGTCGGCGAGGAGCGCGCCCACCTCCTCGGGCACGACGGTACGCAGCTCGCCTGCGCGCCACATCTGGCGGTGGGCCTCGCCCTCGAGCTCGCGGCGGTACGCGACGCAGGTCTTCTCGGCCGCCGCCTCGATGCGGGCCTCGACGTCGGCCCGCCCGGCCACCCTCGCCACGAGCCGCGCCTGCTCGTAGGAGAGCCGCTGGGAGCGGAGGGCGTCGCGCAGCGCGGGCAGCTCCTGCATGCGGCGTTCGAGGGCGACGCGCTGCCGGACCGTGCTCGGGGCGAGCCCCAGCCGTTCGGCGCACCAGACGTCGAACGAGCCGAAGCCGTGGAGGCGCCACACCGCGAAGCGGCGCACGAGGAGGCAGGCCCGGCCGAGCCGCTCGTCGTCGGCGGCGCGCTCGCGGACGATCCGGGCGAGGCGGTCGAGGACGTCGTAGGGGCTCTCCGTCGGTCCCGCGACGGCTGCCGGTTCCGCAGCGGCTGCCGGTTCCGCAGCGGCCGCCGGTTCCGCGGCGGCCGCTGGCGCCGCGGTTGCCGTCGAGCCCGCGGCGGCAGTCGGATGCGCGGCGAGCGTGGGACGCGCAAGGGCGGCGGAGCCCGGCCCGAGCGCCACATCTGGCGCCGCGGGTGCGCTCGGGACGCCCCACCTCGCGGGCGGCACCGGCGGGCGCCGGTCCGCCATGCGCTCCGGCGGGTCGATCGGGTACGAGGACAGGAACTCCATCGCGAGGGCGCCGATCCGCTTCCAGATCGGCGCCGTCGGGCCGAGGACGATCGCCGCGACGTCGAGCGCCAGCTCGACGACGTCCGCGTGCTCGGGCGGGACGCCCATCCGCAGGCGGACCCAGTCCTCCTCCGCGTGCTCCGGCCCGCCGCGGACCGCGGCCTCGAGCCGGCGCACGGTGTCCATCTTCGCGCGCGCCACCCAGTAGGCCTCCTCGGCTCCCACCGCGTCGCGCACGACGACCTCCGCCTTGCGCAGCGTGACCTCGCCGCCCAGGACCGCCTCGCGGAGCAGCGGCCGCGAGCGAAGCCGCTCTGCGAGGCGTCTCAGCCGCCGCGCCTGATCGGGGGCGATGCCGAGCCGCTCCCGGGCGAGGTCGCCCACGCCCGAGAACCCGAGCCGGATGTCGCCGCCGGTGCGAGCGAGCAGGGCAAGCCCCTCGCCGATGGCGAGGTCGCGGGCGCCGGCGCCGCGCGCGAGGGCTGCGGCGAGCGCGTCGAGCGCCGCGGCACGGCCTCTTCGCGCTGATGGTCGAGGGGCTCACGCGTCCGGATCCGACGCTGCGGTTCGACGACCAGAGGGTGACGGGGTCGTCCGGCGGACCGGTGTCACGCGCCACGCCGACCGTGAACGTCACGTGCTCGCCTCCGGAATGCTCGAGCTCCTCGGTCTGGGGCATCGTCGACTTCGACGTCGGCGGGAGAACCGAGCCGTGCGGCTGGAGGCCGCTCGGCGAGGTCACGTGCGGCGTCGCATGGGAAGGGCCCGTCGAGACGCCGGCAGTCGTCAGGGCGATCCTCGCGCGGGACTCCGCCCCCGCCCCGCCAGATCGGTGGTGGCACGCCGAGGCGGACGTCACGCTCGTGGACGGCAGCGCGCCGGCGTTCTCCCTCGTCGCCGCGCCGGCACCCGCGTCATCCACGACGCTCACGATCGCTCCTGCCACCGGCGTGACGGTCGATGACGTGGCGATCGCGGTCCAGCCGGGCGCCGTTCCCCCCATCTCGTACGTCGCATGGGGCGGGAACTGGCGTGACGTGAGCCCCGAGGGAGCACTCGCCGTGTCCATTCCGACGGTCGCCGGGATGCTGGTACGCGTGATCGCGTGGGGGTCGGCCGAGGGGGGGGCGAACAGCAACGCCTCGTGGAGCGGCCCGCCGCCGGGCGCGACGCTGGCCCTTCCTCTGGATCTTCCCCCCGAGCTCGGAGAGCCGGCCGACGGCGCGTCGGACGTGTCGCCCGGGACGACGCTCTCCTGGACGCCCGCGGACGGGTTCGTCTACCGCCTCCGGCTCACCGGGGAGGGCCTCCCGGGGCTCGAGATCGTGACCGCGCGCACGGCGATCACGCTGCCCGATCTTTCGGCGCTCGGGTTCGCGCTGCGGTCGGGGGCCACGTACTCCTGGTGGATCGGCGCGACCGGGCCGCTCGCCGGCGCGGACGAGGCGGCCCGCGGGTTCGCCCTCCGGCCGGGGCTCTCGCAGTACCTCGAGTCAGGCTTCCGCCGCCTGACGATCCGCTGAAGCGGCCCCGCCCGAGTCACCCGTCCGTGCTACCGTCGCCCGCGATGAGCGTGAAGCCGCTGCGCGAGGTCTCGGCGAGGGCCGGGGAGGGCGAGGAGAAGCTCGAGCAGTCGCTCCGCCCCGCCACCTTCGACGAGTACGTCGGCCAGGCGAAGCTCGTCGAGAACTTCCGCGTCTACGCGAAGGCGGCGCGCGGCCGCGGCGACGCGCTCGACCACGTGCTGCTGTCCGGCCCGCCCGGGCTCGGCAAGACCTCGCTCGCCCACATCCTCGCGCGCGAGCTCGGCGTCACGCTCCACGTGACGAGCGGCCCCGCGCTCGTGAAGAAGGGCGACCTCGCCGGCCTCCTCACCGCGCTCGCGCCGCGCGACATCCTCTTCATCGACGAGATCCACCGGCTCTCGCCCGCGGTCGAGGAGGCGCTCTACCCGGCGATGGAGGACTTCCGCTTCGACGTCGTCCTCGGCGCCGGCATCGGCGCGCAGACGATGGAGATGAAGCTCGAGCGGTTCACCCTCGTCGGGGCGACGACCCGCACCGGGCTCCTCGCCTCGCCGCTCCGCGACCGCTTCCCGATCCAGGAGCGGCTCTCCTACTACGAGCCGGCGGAGCTGCGCGAGATCGCGATCCGCGCCGCGCGCAAGCTCGCGCTCCCCGTCGACCCGGCCGGCGCCGAGGAGCTCGCCCGGCGCGCCCGCGGCACGCCGCGCATCGCGATCCGCCTCCTGCAGCGCGCCCGAGACTTCGCCCAGGTGGAGGGCGAGGGCCGGCTCACCAAGGCGATCGTGGACACCACGCTCGAGCGGCTCGAGGTGGACGCCCGCGGCCTCGACGCGATGGACCGGCGGATCCTCACGGTGATCCTCGACACGTTCGGCGGCGGGCCCGTCGGGATCGACGCGGTCGCGGCGGCGGTCGGCGAGGAGCGCGACACGCTCGAGGACGTGTACGAGCCGTTCCTGGTGCGCGAGAGCTTCCTCGCGCGCACCCCGCGCGGCCGGGTGGCGCTGCCGCCCGCGTACGCGCACCTCGGGCGCGAGCGGCCGCGGGGGAACCAGGGATCGTTGCTGTAGATCGGCGCAGCGGCGCCGGCTCACCCCGCGCTCCACTCCCCCGCGAGCGTCGCGACGTCCACCGGCCGCCCGTGGCGGTCGCCGGGCCTGAACAGCCCCGTCGAGGCGAGGTCCTGGATCCCGTTCGTGTAGCCCTCTCCCGAGGTGCCGAACGGGAGCCCCCACGGCCGGCGCGACCGCGCGACGAGCCGCGCGGCGCACAGCTCCCGCAGCGCCGCCACCGCCGCCTCCGCCTGCGCGCCGGCGCCGACGTCCACCGCTGCCGCCAGGACGACGATGGGCTCGAACGCGAGCGGCCCCTTCCTCCCCGAGTGCGCCCCGCTCGTCACGTGCAGGAACACGTCCGGCGGCCGGCGCTCCCGCTCGACCGCGGTCCAGCTCGGAGCCCACAGCTCGACGTCGAGGAACCTCCAGCGGTCCGACGCGTCCGCGGTCCTCGGCGAGCCGTGCGTCCACTTCTCGTGCCCGGCCGCGTTCCAGCCGATGCGGCCGAAGCGGACGTCCTCCTTGCCGTCGTACTGCGCCGACCGGACCGCGCCGGGGCCCCGCGCGGCCGCGACGAGCGGGTCGAGCGCGCGCGCCGCCTGCTGCCACGCGGGCCAGCCCCAGAGCTGCGGCGCGGAGGGATCGCCGAGCAGCACCGCGACGTCGTAGACGCGCTCGTGGAATCGCATTCCGCGAGACTACCGGACCGCGGCCCGCGGGGTCACGATCGCGCGGCGCGGGCGCGCCGCGCTCGCCCGGCCGCGCCGTGCCGCCGCGCGTCCGGCGGTCACCAGCTCACCCTGCGCGCCCGCCAGGTCCGCCGGCGCCCGATCCACCGCAGCAGCAGCCAGCCCGCGACGAACCCGCCGATGTGCGCGAACACGGCGACGCCCGGCGCGGAGCCGAGGATCGCGTTCAGCACCTGGCCGCCGAACCAGAACGCGATGAACAGGCCGGCGGGGATCCGGACGAACCAGATCGGCACGATGAAGGTGAGGATGCGGTGGCGCGGGAAGAGGAGCAGGTACGCCGCGAGCACGCCGGCGATCGCGCCGGACGCGCCGACCATCGGCGTCTCGATGGCGGCGCGGTCGCCCGACAGCCCGGAGGCGACCACCTGCGAGAGCGCCGCGGCGATCCCGGCGAGCAGGTAGAAGACGGCGTAGCGCACGCGCCCGAGCGCGTCCTCCACGTTGTTCCCGAAGATCCACAGCGTCAGCATGTTCGCGCCGATGTGCGCGACGCTGCCGTGCAGGAACATGCCCGTCAGGATCGTGAGCGGCGGCGCCACCAGGTCGCGCTCGTCGATGTCCTGGAACGTGAGGATCTCGAACGGGATCGTGCCGCCGCGGAACACCGACGCCTCGAGGCCGACGCCGGTCACCTGCCACCAGTACGCCGCGACGTTCAGCGCCACGAGCGCGATCGTCACGAGCGGGAGCCGCTCGGCGGGGTTGTCGTCCTTCAGTGGGATCACGCTTCGGGCTCTCCGCGCGCCGGGCGACATGGTATAAGGCGCGCCCTCGCCGCGGGGGAAGCGTGCCGGTCTGACACGGATGTCGCGATCTCGGCACGTTCCCGAGCGCGTCGCGCGGTGAGGCGAGGCGACACGAGGGGAGTCGAATCGGACCCGGTCGAAAAGCCGCCTGCGTTCGCGACGTTGAGCGGCGCTCCGGCGGTCCCGGATGGCGGTCCCGCGACGGTTGACTGGCATATCGATTGCTCGGAAGGGGGCCGCTCGGGCGCGTCGGGCCCGGATCGGACTGCCAAGAATGGCTCACTGGAAACAGCGGACGGTCGCGAAGCGCGTGTCGTGCACCGGCGTGGGGCTGCACTCCGGCAGGCCCGCGACCCTCACGCTCGCGCCCGCCCCCGCGGACGCCGGCGTCTCCTTCGTCCGGATGGACCTCGGCGTCGAGATCCCGGCGCGCAACGAGTTCGTCGCCGACACGACCCTCTCGACCAACCTCGCGCTCCGCGGGGCGCGCGTCCACACCGTCGAGCACGTGATGGCCGCGCTCCACGGGATGGGCATCGACAACTGCCGCGTCGAGGTGGACGGCCCCGAGATCCCGATCCTCGACGGCTCGGCGGCGCCGTTCGTCTGCCTCGTGCAGGAGGCCGGCGTGCAGGTGCAGCGCGCCGGGAAGCGCTGGCTCGTCGTCGATCAGCCGATGGAGATCCGCGAGGGCGACAAGCTCGCGCGGCTCGAGCCCGCCGAGGCGTTCTCGGTGGAGTTCACCGCCGACTTCGGCCATCCGCTCATCACGAACCAGGCGTTCCGCGTGACGCTCGGCGACCGCGCCTTCGAGCGCGAGGTCGCGCGCGCCCGCACGTTCTGCTTCCGCCGCGACATCGAGCGGATGCAGGCGGCGGGGCTCGCGAAGGGCGGCAGCCTCGAGAACGCCATCGTCGTGGACGAGTTCTCGATCCTGAACCCGGAGGGGCTCCGGTTCCCCGACGAGTTCGCGCGCCACAAGGTGCTCGACGCGATCGGCGACCTCGCGCTCTTCGGCATCCCGGTCCTCGGCGCGCTCACCGCCGTGAAGAGCGGCCACGCGCTGAACCAGGCGCTCGTGAAGAAGGTGCTGGCGGACCCGTCGTCGCACCGCGTCGTGCGCGTGTCCGCCGAGGCCGAGGTCCCGCGCGCGCGCGCCCTGCCCGGGCTCGCCGTGCCCGGCGAGCAGGTCGCGTAGCCCGCGCCGGCTGGCGGGGGCGGCCGCCGGCGGGTAGCTTCCCCGCGTGGACGACCGCCCGCCCGAGCTGTTCCACGCGCTCGCCGAGCCGGAGTCCGCCGCGGCGCGGCGGCTCGTGCGCGACCTCGGCCTGCTCGAGGCCGTGACGTTCCGGAACGTCGCCTTCGACTCGCACCGCGCCGCCCTCGCCGCGGCGGGGGGTGCGCGCACGCCCGCGCTCCTCGACTCCGACGGGCTGCACGAGGGGATCGACGCCATCGGCGCCGCCCTCGCCCGTCGCGCGCGGCGGTAGAGTGGGGCGTGGCCCACCCGCCGCCGCTCGCCGCGCCCCCGCCCGCGCTCCTCGACGCGGCCGGCGCGCCGCGCCTCGGCGCGTTCGCGGGCGACCTCCCCGCGGTCGAGCTCGCCGCGCTCGCTCCGCCCGGCGTCGCCGGCCGGCTCTCCCGCGTCCTCCGCGGGAAGCGGTGGCTCTACGCGATGGCCGCGTCGGACGGCGTCCTCGCCGCGCTCGCGATCGTGGAGGCGGGCTGGTTCGCGGGCGGGTTCGCGTGGGCGCTCGACCGCCGGAGCGGGGCGGTGCTCTGGGAGGGGTCCGCGGCGGGCCTGCCGGGCCGCCACGCGACGGTCGCCGCGGGCGCGCGCGGCGCCGCCGCCGCGCGGCTGCGCGCGCGCGGGCTCGCGCTCGGGATCGCGCGCGAGGGCGGGGCGTGGCGCCTCTCCGCGGCGTCGGCCGACGGCGCCTTCGCGCTCGAGGGCGCGCTCGACGCGGCGGGCGCGCCCGCGCCGTTCGCGCTCGTGGTCCCCGTCCCGGGCGGTGGCGTGCGCGCGACGCAGAAGGCGGCCGCGCTCCGCGCGTCGGGGACGGTGCGCGTCCGCGGCCGGACCCTCGCGCTCGCGGGCGGGTCCGGCGGCGTCGACCTCACCGCGGGGCTCCTCGCCCGCGAGACGTCGTGGCGCTGGGCGTTCGGCACCGGGCGCGCGGGCGGCGCGCCGCTCGGGCTCAACCTGTGCGCGGGGTTCGGCGTGCCGGACGGCGATCCGGGCGAGAACGCCGGCTTCGGCGGCGCGGCGCCGTGGCGGCTCCCGCCGGTCGCGTTCGACGTCGGCGGCGCGGGGGCGCCGTGGCGGATCGCGAGCGCGTCGCGCGCGGTGGACCTCGTGTTCCGCCCGCAGGGCGCGCACCGCGAGGCGCGCAACCTCGGCGTGCTCCGCACGCGCTTCGCGCAGGTGGCGGGGACGTTCGAGGGCACGATCCCGGGGCGCGCCGGGGAGCCCGTCGAGCTCTCGGGGCTCCCCGGCGTCGTCGAGGATCACTGGGCGGTGTGGTGACGGTCAGCCCCGCGGGTCGTGCGTCACGCCGCCCTGCGGCGAGATCCGGCCGCGCCACGCGCCGGTCGGCGCCGCGCGCTCCTCGACGAACCTCTTGAAGCGCTCGAGGTCGCCCTCGACGCGCCGCGAGACGAAGCCCAGGGCGTCGCCCACCTTCTCGACGAAGCCGTCCGGGTCGTACTCGAGCGCGAGCGTCACCTTGCAGCGCTCGGCGTCGAGCGGCGAGAACGTGACGACGCCCCGGTTCACCGCGCCGCGCGTGTGGCGCCACGCGATCTGCTGGTCCGGGACCTGGTCCACGATCTCCGCGTCCCACTCCTCGACCTTGCCGCCGATCCGCGCCTTCCAGTGGAGCATCCGGTCGCCGCGCTGCACGACCTCCTCGACGCCCTCCATGAAGCGCGGGAACTCCTCGAACTGCGTCCACTGGTCGTAGACCATCCGGAGCGGCTTCTCGATCTCGACGCTCTTCTCCACCCGTGCCATCGCTTCCTCCCGCCGGCGGGCCGGGGCGGCCTCTCCGCCGCCCCGGCCGCTCGGCATCACACCCGGTGCGGCAGCGGCTCGCCCGGAGGCGGGACCCGCTCCTCGCGCCCGACGACGTGCGTCTCGCGCGGCACGCCGGTGCGGCCGCCGAAGATCGCCGCCGCGAGCGTCAGGAGGCCGTAGAGGAAGAACGCCCACGCGCCGGTGGCGCCCGCCTTCTTGGCCGTCTCGGCCGCCTCGGGCGCCTTCTGCTGCGCCTGCTGCGCGAGCGCCTGCGCGCGCTGCTCGGCCTCGTTCGCCTGCTGGCGCGCCTCGCGCCGCGCCTGCGGGTCGTTGGCCGCCTGGCCCGCCGCCTGCCCGGCGCCCTGCATCGCGCCGCCCGCCACGTCCGCGGCCTTCGACGCGGTGCCCGCGAGCGCCATCGTCGCGATCCAGAGCCCCGCGACGAGCATGAACCCCCAGAGCGCCGCGCCGTGGAGCATCCCGGCGAGCCGCGTGTCGGAGCGGCTGAGCCGCGCCGCGAGCCACGCGGCGAGGAACATCGCGACGATCCCCGCGATGACGCCCCAGATCCCGAAGCCGATGCCGAGCCCCTGCCAGTGCTGCAGGTCCCGCGGATCGAAGGCGGAGAACCCGATCCCCGCGCCGAGCGCGAGCAGGAGCATCCAGATCCCGAAACCGAAGAAGAACCCCGCGAACAGCGCTCCCCAGCTCACGCGCTCGAGGAGCGGCTGCCTTGCAGTCGCCAAAGTCGCCATGTCGAAAGCCTCCCCTTGGACGCCGGCCGCCACGGCCGGGTCGTCCCTGGGGGGAACAGTCGTCATCGGGCGGGCGCGCGGCAGGTGGGGGACGCCGGGCGCGCTCCCTCTCGCACCGGGAGAGCGCGCGTCGCGCTGCGCCGGCCGGCGCCTCGCGGCGCGCGCGCCTGGGTGCCCGGCAAGCGCCGGGAGAGCCGCGCGGCGGCGAGCGTCCGTCCGGCCGCCGGGCCGTCGCCCCGCGCGACGGCGGTGCACACGTTCCACCGGGGCGAGGAGGGCGGGGACATGACCGGTACGTGCGAGGTCTGCGGGAACGAGTACGACAGGGCGTTCGAGGTCGCGATGGGCGGCAAGCGGCACGTGTTCGACAGCTTCGAGTGCGCGATCCAGGCGCTGGCGCCCCGGTGCGCGCACTGCGGCTGCCGGGTCATCGGCCACGGCACGGAGGCGGGCGACCGCATCTTCTGCTGCGCGCACTGCGCGCACACCGCCGGGATCCACACCGTGCAGGATCGCGCCGAGACGGCGCAGCCTCACTGAGGGGCGCCCGGACCGCCGGACCGGGCGAGCGCGAGGTCGTCGAGGAGCCGCTGCGCGCGGGCGTAGCCCCGCGTCCGCGCCGCCCGGAGCGCCGCGATCGCCCCCTCGCGGTCGCCCGCGCGGAGCCGCGCGAGCGCGAGGTTGTACAGCACGTGCGGCCCGCTCGAGGGGAGCGCGGCCGCGCCCTCCAGGACCGCGCGGGCGCTCGCGACGTCGCCGCGCCGCAGCAGCAGCACGCCGAGGTTGTTCCGCGGCGCGACGAGCCTCGGACCGCGCCGGATCGCCTCCTCGTACGCGCGGACGGCGTCGTCCTCGCGGCCGAGCGCCGCGTGGGCCATGCCGAGGTTGCTCCAGGCGCCCGCGAACGCCGGCTTCACGTCGGCCGCCCGGCGGAAGTCGAGGGCCGCCGCGCTCCAGTCCACCGGCGCGCCGCGCGCGCGGGCGCCCTCGATCCGCTCGTACGCGCGGTTGTTGTAGAAGTGGGCCGCCGCCTCGACGTCGTCGAGCGTGCGGTACCAGGCGAACGGGCCGATGCGGGAGAAGTCCAGCCCGACGTTGCCCCTCGGCGTGACGACCATCGCGGTGACGTGGCCGGCGCTCACGGTCATCCCGTCGTCGCCGTGGGTCGTCTCGTGCACGCGCGCGGAGGCGTCGATGTAGTAGGCCTCGAGCCCGATCGCGCGCGCGAGCCCCACGAACACCGACGCGAGCGCGAGGCAGTTCCCCTCGCGGGCGCGGAGCGTGGTGGCGGCGTCGCCGGTGACCCGCGAGGCGTAGCGGAGCCCGAGCTGCTCCGGGTCGAACATCGCGGCGACGAGCGCCTTCACCTTCGCGTCGATCGACCGCAGGCCGCCGGCGATCTCGACCGCGCGGGCGCGGTCGGCGTCGCCGAGCTCGAACGGCACGATCACGTCCGCCGGCTCCGTCGCGGGGGAGCGCCGCGCGATCTCCGCGCGGAGATCGCCCGGGCTCCAGGCGAGGCGCGCGGCGGCGCACCCCGAGGTGCCGCCGAGCAGGGCCAGCAGGGCCGCGAGGGCAGCAGGCCGGCGGGACAAGGGCGCGCTCGCGCCGCCATCGTAGCGCCGCGCCCGGGCGGAGGACACACCCCGCCCGGCGAGCGCGCGCCCGGGGATCCGCTCCGCGGCGGGCCTACCGCGCGCGCCGCGCCGGCGCGACCTGGCGCTGCACGAGCCGGCGCGCGAGCGTCGCCGCCGCCGCGGTCGCCACCGCGGCGACCACCTTGCGGGGGATGCTCGGATCCCTCCCCACGCGGTGCGGATCCTCGAGGATGCGCGCCAGCGCCCGGCGCGCCTCCCGGGCGCGGACCGACGGCCTGCGACGGTGGCGGCGCGCCGCCACCGCGAGGGCGACGAGCCCGCCCAGGGCGAGCGCGAGCGTCGCGGCCGCGACCGCCACCGCGACGGGGTGCTTGCGCGCCTGCAGCCCGAGGTCGAACGCCTCGTGGCGCCTGCGGTCGAGCTCGCCCACGAGCGCGCCCAGCTCCGCGCGCAGCGAGTCGATCTCCCCCGAGACGCGGCCGACCGTCTCCTCGCCGGCGCCGTTCACGCGATGCGTTCCTTCGCCCATCGGACGTTCTCCCCGAGGGAGCGGCGCGTCGTGTCGAGCGGTTTCCTCACGCGCCGGCTCCAGCCCCACAGCCCCACGCCCGCGCCGATCGCGAAGATCGCCGCGGCCACGACGAGCGCCGCCGCCCAACCCGGCAGGACGCCCGCCTCCATCAGCCCGAGCACGATCGCGACGAGCAGCAGCTCGACGCCCCAGATCCCGCAGAGCGCTGCGGCCCCGAGGCCGCTCGCCATCTTCACCTCGGACCCGAGATCGGTCCGCAGCTCCGCCTTCGCGAGCTCGATCTCCTTCCTCGCGAGCGCGCTCGCCTTGCGGGCGACCTCCGTGACGAGGTCCCTCGTCCCCATGCGCCGCAGCGGGTCCGGCGCGCGCGCCGGCGCCGGCCGCGGAGACGCTCCGGCCTCGATGAGCCGCCGGGTCTCGTCCATGGCTCCCCCCTCGGGCGGTCCGCGGCCGACGCGGCCACGCCCGACGACAAGGTGCGCTCGCGCCCACCGCCGCGCACGGTCCCCGCGGCGGGACGCGTCAGCGCCCGGCCGCCCGCCCCTCCCCGAGGCGCTCGGGCGCCGGCGGGCGCCGGCGCGGGGCGAGCACCGGCGCGAACTCCCCGCGCCGGTCGAGCCGGGCGAGCCCGTCCGCCGCCTCGAGCGCGAGGGCGCCGGCCCGCGTGCGGGCCGCGCGCTCGACCTCGCGCGCCAGGTTCCTCGGGACGCTGCGGCGGCGCCCGTCGAGCCCCACGGCCCCCGCGCCGCGCGTCCGCGCCTTCGCCCGCCTCACGCCTTCCTGCGCCTCGGCTTGCGCGCCTGGCGCGCCGCCGCCGCGGGGCGGTGCCGGCGCGCGCCCCGCGCCGGGGCGGCGTGCGTCCGCTGCGCGCCGTCGGCCGGCTTCCCGCGGGCGGCGGCGAGGCTCGCGGCGAGCGCGTCCGCGAGGCTGACCACCTTCGCGGGCGCCTGCTCCGGCGCCGGCGCCTCGATCGCCTCTCCCTCCGCCTTGCGGTGGACGAGCTCGAGGACGCGCTCGCGGTGCACGTCCGGGTAGCGCTCCGGCTCGAAGGGCGAGGTGAGCGATCCGACGAGCTGCTCCGCCATGTGGAGCTCGCGCTCCGACGGCCTCGGCGCGTCGGGCAGCTCCAGCGCGTCGAGCGGCACGATCTCGTCGGCGCGGTTCATCGTGGAGAGGGCGAGCGCGCGCTCGATCGGCCGCACGCAGCAGAGCGACTCGCGCGTCCGCAGCACGAAGGAGGCGATCGCCACCTTCCCGCTCGCGCGCATCGCCTCGAGCAGGAGCCGGTACGCCCGCGCGGCGGTCTTCTCCGGCGCGAGGTAGTAGGTCCGGTCGTAGTAGATCGGGTCGATCTCCGCGAGGTCCACGAAGTCGCGGATCTCCACGGTGCGGGTCGCCTTCGGGTCGTACGCCTCGAGCTCCTCCGGCGTGATCATCACGTACCGGGCCTTCGAGAGCTCGTACCCCTTCACGATCTCGTCGTAGGGGACCTCCCGGTCCTCCGCGCTGCAGAAGCGCTTCATCCGGATGCGCGCGCCGTCCTTCGCGTGCAGCATGTGGAAGCGCACCTCCTTCTGCGCCACGGCGGAGTGCAGCTTCACCGGGATGTTGACGAGTCCGAAGGTGAGCGCGCCGCTCCAGATGGCCCGGGCCATGGTCCCCCCGCACGAACGTTCCTTCCCCGGGCGGGAGGCGGCAACGCCCATGGCCACGGCGGGCCGTCCGACGCAGGTTTCCGCCGGGGGAGGAGAGCCATGGCGAGCGAGCGACCGAGCGACCAGGGCGGGGAGGGGCCACGGACGGACCTGCCGCCCAGGCGCGAGCCGTACACCGACGACTACTTCGGCACGGGCGAGGAGGAGGGCGTCGTCCGCGAGCGGGACGCGGGCGACGGGGAGAAGAAGGAGGACGAGGAGAAGGACGAGGCGTCGCGCGGCCGGGGCGCCGCCGAGGACGCGGCGGGCGGCGATCGCGGGATCGTCTGATCCGGATCTCGCCCTGCTTCAGTGCCGCGCGCGGCGCCCGTCGTGCAGGGCGTCCACGTCGAGGCCGAAGTAGCGGAAGATCCGGAGCTGGTGCTGGCGCAGGCCGCGGAGGTGGAGCCGGCGGTCCGCGCCGGCCAGGCCGTGCGCGAGCGTCGCCACCCCGAGGTCGGCGAACTCGCGGACCAGGCTGAAGTCGAGCACCAGGTCGCTCGCGGGCTCCCGCTCGAGACGGTCGCGCAGCTCGAAGGCGGAGGCGCGATCGAACACGCCGGCGACCCGGATCACGGTCAGGCCGCCCTCCGTCTCCCGCTGGATGCTGCAGCCGGTCATGGGCTCGCTCCCTTCGCGGCCCAGGAGCACCGCGACGGGGACCGGAGACGCGTCCCCGTCCTCGACCCTCTGCATCGGGCCGCGCTCCGGCAAGCTCCGTGACGTCGTGTCCCGGGGGCTGCCGCGCGCGGGGCGCGGCTACCAGGTGCCGAACCGCCGGCGCGCCTCCGCGGCGAGCGCGTCGCGGTGCGCGGGGTGCGCGATCGCGATGAGCGCCGCGGCGCGCTGGCGGAGGTTCTTCCCGAACAGGTCCGCGATGCCGTGCTCCGTCACGACGAAGTGCACGTGCGCGCGCGTGGTGACGACGCCGGCGGCGGGCTTCAGCATCGAGACGATGCGCGACTCGCCGGTGGAGGTCATCGACGGGAGGGCGATGATGGGCTTGCCGCCCTCCGAGAGCGCCGCGCCGCGGATGAAGTCCATCTGGCCGCCGACGCCGGAGTACTGCCGGTCGCCGATCGAGTCGGCGCAGACCTGGCCGGTGATGTCGACCTCGATCGCCGAGTTGATCGCGGTGACCTTCGGGTTGCGGCGGATGACCGCGGTGTCGTTCACGTACGCCATGTCGAGCATGGCGACGAGCGGGTTGTCGTCGATGAAGTCGTAGAGCCGCTTCGAGCCGAGCGCGAACCCGGCCACGATCTTGCCCGGGTGGACCCGCTTCGCCTCGCCGGTGATGACGCCCTTCTCGACGAGATCGACCACGCCGTCGGAGATCATCTCGGTGTGGATGCCGAGCCGGTGGTGGTCTCCCAGCGCCGCGAGGGTCGCCTGCGGGATGGCGCCGATGCCGAGCTGGAGCGTCGCCCCGTCGTCGACGAGCTCGGCGCAGTGACGCCCGATGGCGCGCTCGACGTCCGAGATCGGGGTGGGCGCGAGCTCGTGGATGGGCTCGTCCACCTCGACCATGAAGTCGATGGCGTCCACGTGGATGAGGCCGTCCCCGTGCGAGCGCGGCATGCGCGGGTTCACCTGGGCGACGACGGTGCGCGCGGTCTGGACCGCCGCGCGCGTGACGTCCACCGAGACGCCCAGCGAGCAGAACCCGTGGCGGTCCGGCGGGGACACGTGCACGAGCGCGACGTCGAGCGGGAGGATCCCCGAGCGGAAGAGCGACGGCACCTCGGAGAGGAACACCGGCAGGTAGTCCGCGCGCCCCTCCTCGACGGCGCGCCGGACGTTCTGGCCGACGAACAGCGCGTTCACGCGGAAGCTCTTCGCCAGCTCCGGCGCCGCGTAGGGGGCGGGCCCCTCGGTGTGGAGCGACACGATCTCGACGACGCGCAGCTCCCCCGCGCGCGCCGTCATCGCCTCGACGAGCCGCCGCGGCGCGGCGGCCACGCTGTGGATGAACACGCGTGCGCCCGACTTGACGACGCTGACGGCCTCCTCGGCGGACACGATCCTGCTCATCGGCGCGCGGCTCCTTTCGGGCCCTGGGGGCGGAACAGTCTAGCAGCGACCGAGGCCCATCCCAACGGGGTGCGGGGCGCCCTCGCGGCGCCGGCGGAGGCGAGGGAGGGCCCGCCCGCCCGGACCGTCACACGAGGTCCCAGGCGAGCTTCGCGGCCGCGGCGAGCGCGACGGCGACGACGACGCGCCGGACCACCGCGTCGCCGCGGCGGACCGCGAGGTGGGCGCCGATCCAGCCGCCGGCGAGCTGGCCTACTCGCCGCCCTTCCCGTTTCGCGTGTTCCGCTCGACCGCGTCCATCAGCTCGCCGAGGCCGATCGGCTTGTACAGGATCTCCTGCGCGGCGATCCCGTGCCCGTCGAAGCCGCGGCTCGCCGTCATCACCACGACCGGGATGTCCCTCAGCGCTGCGTCCTTCAGCTGCTCCTCGCGGAACTGCCAGCCGTTCATCTCCGGCATCATGAGGTCGAGCAGGATGAGCTTCGGCCGGCCGCCGCCCCGGAGGAACTCGAGCGCGGTGCGGCCGTTCTCGAACAGGCGGGCCTCGTAGCCCTCCTCGTAGAGGAGCTCCCCGAGGGTCTCGCGAAGATCCGTGTCGTCGTCGACGACTGCGATGGGCCTAGCGTCCTTCATCTCGCCTGGAGGGGTCAGGCAGCGGCGATACTAGCCCGACGCGGCGCGCTGCCGCGTGTTCCCGGTCGGGGCGCCCCGTCGCGAGATCGAGCGACACCGGGTCGGCGCGACCCGCCGCACGCGGAGTGTCGTGATCCGGCTCACACCGAAGTCGACCCGCCCCGTCCACGTCTCCGCGGATCGCGCGACGGCGTCTCGAACGCGGACCGCGTCCCCGCCGGCGGCCCTGGCGGCGCGCCCCATGTCGAGCGCGTGGCGTCGCGCGGCGGGTCGGGCGCGATCGGGCGGCGAGCCCGCCGCCGCCCGTGTCCCCCCCGCGATCTAGAGTGGGGCCGTGATGACCGAGCTCCCCGCCGTCCTCGCCGCGCTGGGCGCGGGCGCCCTCGTGGGCGCCGCGCTCTCCCTCCTGTTGCCGGGCCGCGTGGCGGCCGCGGTGCGCGCCGCCCTCGGCGACCGGCTCGAGGGGATCGACCGCGGCCAGGAGCGGATCGACCGCGCGGTCCGGGAGGAGCTCGCGAAGAACCGCGAGGAGTCCGCGGCCACCTCGGGGCGGCTGCGCGACGAGCTGCGCGGCGCGCACAGGGACGCGGCCGACCGCGCGGTGGCG
Organism: Anaeromyxobacter sp.; assembly: GCA_035708485.1. Lineage (GTDB taxonomy): Bacteria > Myxococcota > Myxococcia > Myxococcales > Anaeromyxobacteraceae > Anaeromyxobacter. The sequence continues at coordinate 19,710 of DASSSJ010000096.1, forward strand.
GAGTTCGGGCTGTTCGGGCAGCGCCTCGAGGCGCTCGCGAAGACCCTCGACGCGCGCCTGTCGGTGCTCACCGACTCGAACGAGAAGCGGCTCGAGGGGCTCCGCGCGACGGTCGACGACCGGCTCAAGGCGCTGCAGGAGGACAACGGCAGGCGCCTCGACCAGATGCGCGAGACGGTGGACGAGAAGCTGCAGGGCACGCTCGAGGCGCGGCTCAACGAGTCGTTCAAGCTCGTCTCGGAGCGGCTCGAGGCGGTGCAGCGCGGCCTCGGGGAGATGCGGACGCTCGCCGCCGGAGTCGGCGACCTCAAGAAGGTGCTCACGAACGTGAAGACGCGCGGCACCTGGGGCGAGATCCAGCTCGGCGCGCTCCTCGAGCAGATGCTCTCCCCCGAGCAGTACGTGCCGAACGCGGCGCCGCGGAAGGACGGGGGCGAGCGGGTCGAGTACGCGGTCCGGCTCCCCGGGCCCGGCGACGGCGAGGAGGTGCTCCTCCCCATCGACGCGAAGTTCCCCGTCGAGGACTACCAGCGGCTCGTCGAGGCGTCGGAGCGCGGCGACGTCGCCGCGGTGGAGCTCGCCTCGAAGGCGCTCGAGGCGCGGATCCGCGGCTGCGCGAAGGACATCCACGACAAGTACCTCTGCCCGCCGCGGACGACGGACTTCGGCATCCTCTTCCTCCCGACCGAGGGGCTCTACGCCGAGATCGTCCGGCGGCCGGGGCTCGTGGAGCTGCTCCAGCGCGACCACAAGGTGTCGGTCGCCGGGCCGACGACGCTCGCCGCGCTCCTCAACAGCCTGCAGATGGGGTTCCGCACGCTCGCGATCCAGAAGCGGTCCTCCGAGGTGTGGAAGGTGCTCGGGGACGTGAAGAGCGAGTTCCTCAAGTTCGGGGACGTCATCGCGAAGGTCGAGAAGAAGCTCACCGAGGCGTCGAACCAGCTCCAGGACGTCCACCAGCGCAGCCGCGTGCTGCAGCGGAAGCTGAAGGACGTGCAGGCGCTGCCCGCGGCGACCGGCGCGCAGGTCCAGCCGTCGCTGCCGTCGCTCGCGGTGGCGAGCGCCGAGGCCGACGAGCTCGAGGCGGTATAGCGCCGCGGCCGCGCCCGACCCGCCCCGCCGTCGCGGGCCGGGGTCGCCTGCGCTCCGGGTGAAGGAGACCTCACCCCGCGCGAGGCCGGCGACGGCCGGCGCGGGCGAAGCGTTCGCTTGCGCTCCGGGTGAAGCCCGCCCCCGGGTCCGCCGCGCGCCGGCCCGCTGCCCGCCGGGCGGGCGTCACCGCGAGTACTCGCACGCACCGTGTCCCTCCGCGTTCGCGGAGGTGGCATCGCGCCGCCCGATTCTCACATTCCGTGATGTCCCGCGTCCATGGCATAAGACGGGGAGTGCGGGGGTGCCGGACCCGGGGGCGGAGGCGTTCGAGATGAGGTCGGTTCGCGTCGTCGGGGCGGGCGGGTTCGTGCCGCGACGCGTGGTGTCGAACGCGCGGCTGGCGCGCGCGATCCCGGGGTGGACGCCCGAGCGGATCGTCGAGCGCACCGGGATCGAGGAGCGCAGGTACCTGTGGGACTTCGACGAGGAGGCCGGGAAGGCGATCCCCCCTCCGGACGACGACACCACCTGGCCGCGCGGCAACGTCGACATGGCGGAGGCCGCGCTGGTGCAGGCGCTCGACCGCGCGGCGCTCCCCGCCTCCGAGCTCGACGCGATCTTCCTCGTGACGAGCACGCCCGACGAGGTGAACTTCTCGCGCGACGCGGTCGAGCTGCACCGCCGCGTGGGCGCGCCGCCGCGCGCCCTCGCCATCGTCGTCGACTCCGGGTGCGGCGGGGCGGTGTACGTCGCCGACGTGGCGCGCAAGATGATCCTGTCGGGCGCGGCGCGCACCGTCGCCATCTGCGCGTCGACGCTCGCGTCGCCGTACCTCGATCGCGAGATCTTCACGAAGGAGATGCCGGGCCGGAAGGGGATCCACGCCTTCCTCTCGATCTACCTGTTCGGCGACGGCGCCGGCGCCGTGCTGCTCCGCGGCGACGCCGCCGCCGACGTCGGGATCCTCGCCTCGAGCGCCGGCACGGACCACGCCGAGCTCGTGGTCCACCGCGGCGGCGGCGCGCAGCTCCCGCCCCACACCCGCGCCCGGCTCGAGGACCACGCCTGGTACGTGGACGGCCGCCAGGTCGCGACGGCGTACCCGGCCTTCATGCAGAGGGCCGTCTCGGAGTGCGTCGCCCAGCGCCCCGAGCTCGCCGAGGAGATCGGCCGCTACTACCTGCACCAGGCGTCGAAGCGGACGCTCATGTCGTTCGTCGCGCGCGCCGGGCTCCCCAGGGAGCGGGTCCCGGTGAACGTCAACCGCTACGGCAACACCTCCGCCGCGAGCACGCTGCTCCTCTTCTCCGAGGACCTCGCCGAGGGGCGCGTGAAGCTCGGCTCCGGCGAGCTCGTGCTCTTCGCCGCCGTGGGGGCGGGGGTGCACTACGGGGCTCACCTCGTCCGGCTGTGACCGCGGTCGCGCCGGCTCACCGAAAGGAAGGTCCAGATGCTTCGCGCCGCAGCCGTCCTGCTCGCCCTCGTCCCCGCGCTCGCGGTGGGCGCCGAGCGCGTCCTCCTCCTGAAGACCTTCGAGGACGAAGCCTACCCGACCGACCCGAGCCTGTGCTCGCCGACGCCCGGGGTCCGGAAGCTCCTCGGCGCGAGCGTCTGGTCCCTCCAGACGAACGCCGCCCGCGGCGAGGTGATGAACGACGAGGTCCGGCGCCTCGGGTCGGTGGCGGCGTGCGCCACCATCACGAGCCTGGACCCGTACGCGCCGAAGCAGTACTTCACCATCCGCTTCGAGCTCGCGGACGCGACCTACGTCGCGCAGGGCCAGTGCGACATGGTGGGCAAGGACTTCCCCGCGCCGGGGCTCGCCCTGGTCGGCTGCGCGCTCGGGATCGTGCAGTCGTCCGACGGCGCGCGGGGCTTCGCGACGAGCTCCACCGTCTTCGTCCTCGGCGAGCCGGTGGCCGGCTACGGCACCGGCTCGGTCTGGACGCTGCACCTCTACACGCAGGACTAGCTCTCGACGCGCGCGGGCGGCTCCCCCCGGGCCGCGCGCGGAGGGACGAGGCCCCGGAGCGTTCCCGCCCCCGGGACGCTACGGGGCGCTCGCTCGCGAGGGCGGCGCCGGGTCGCCCGAGGAGCGGAGAGCCCGCCCTGGCGCCGCTCGCCGCGCCCCGCGGGCGCGCGCTCGCCCGCCCCGGAGCGCCGGCGGCGCGCCGCGCGCCGTCGCGCGTGCGGGGGCCGGACGCCGTTCCCATGCTCAGGACGAGCGCCGCAGCCGCGCGGGAGGCTCCCGTCCGCCACGGCGGCGGCCGGGCCCCCGCACCTTCACTTCACGGCCTCGCGGCGGGGCCGACCGGAGGGCGACATGAGGGTGGAAGAGGCGATGAGCGAGGCGACGTGCTGCACGGCGGAGACCTCCGTGCGCGACTGCGCCAGGATGATGAAGGACCAGGACATCGGGTTCCTCCCTGTGTGCGACGCGCAAGGGGCGCCGATCGGCGCGATCACCGACCGCGACCTCGCGATCCGCGTGCTCGCGGACGGCCGCTCGCCCGACGAGCGGGTGGCCGCGTTCATGAGCCGCGACGTCGTGGGCTGCCGGATCGGGGAC
>DASSSJ010000097.1:0-2504 GCA_035708485.1 Anaeromyxobacter sp.
GACTCGAAGCGAACCTCCGCCCGCCCCGCCGGCGCCGCGACTGGTGAGACCCCCGCGCGGCCCCGCGACTGGTGAACGCCCCCGCGCGGCGCCGCGACTGCTGAGACCCCCTCTCCCCCCGCGCAGCGGGGGGAGAGGGCCGGGGAGAGGGGGGGGAAGCCGGGCCTACTCCTCCTCGAACCCCAGCGCCTCCCGGATCACCTGGATCACGGCCTCGGTCTCCTCGAACATCTCCGCGTTCGAGAACCGCAGGACGCGAATCCCGCGCGTCGCCAGGAATCGGGTGCGCGCCGCATCGCGAGCCGGCGCATCCCCGCACCAGTGCTGTCCGCCGTCGAGCTCGACCGCGAGCCGGTGGGCGGGACAGTAGAAGTCGAGCACGTACGGTCCGGCGGGATGCTGGCGCCGGAACTTCACGCCGAAGGCCCCGCGGCGGACGAGCGTCCAGAGGAGGCACTCGGCGTCGGTCGACTCGCGGCGGAGCTTCCTCCGGAAGGCGAGCGCATCGGTGGAGCGACTGGGCACGAAGCGCGCGCGTGCAGCGCGCGCGCCGGCCGATCGCGCCGGCGGAACGCGCTGATGCGTTCGTCGCGTGGTCCGCGGCGGAGGCGAGCGGGCTCCACGGTGGACCGCCCCCTCTCCCTGGCCCTCTCCCCCGGCTCCGCCGGGGGAGAGGGGAGTGCTTCCTGTCATGGACAGAGAGCCCGCGACGCCTCGACTGGTGAGCCGCCCTCTCCCCCGTGCAGCGGAGGGAGAGGGCCGGGGAGAGGCGGCGGCGGTTCTCCGTTTGACACGCCTCCACCGCCGGTGTAAGCGAACCCCCCATGTGGGGGCCGGGCCCAGCTCGGGTGGGGCATCGTGTCTCGAACGCGATCGCTGCCGCCACCTTCGCCCTCTTCGCGCCCGCGCTCGCCCTCGCCGAAGACGCCGCGCTCCCGCTCTCCGCCCGCGCCCGCCTCGAGTGGCTCACCGCGGCGGGCACGACGGTCCCGCGCGACACCCGCGTCAACCCCGACAACGCGGTCCTCCGGCTCCCCCAGGCCGCAGGCTCGACCGAGCTCCGCCCGGATCTGCGCCTCGAGGCCGGCCGCGATCTCCGCGGCTACGTCCGGCCGCGCCTCCTCCTCCAGGTCCAGAAGCCCCGCGTCGCGGGCGCCTGGCAGCCCGAGACGTCCGACGCGAGCGTCGAGTGGACCGAGCTGTACGCGAGCTGGCAGGCCGACGAGCGCGTCGCGGTCGCCTACGGGCTCCAGAACTTCCAGTGGGGGCCGGCGGACCTCGTGAGCCCGTCGAACCGGATCTTCCACGTGACCGGCTTCTTCCGCGACCCGCTCTACGTCGTCCGCGGCAGGCACCTCGCGCGCGTGAACCTCTCCGCCGGCCGCGCCTGGAGCGCCGTGCTGCTCGCCGAGGTCGGATCGAACGGCGAGCGCCCCTTCGTCGCCGGCGAGCCGTTCGAGCCGAAGGCCCAGGCGAAGCTCGAGTGGTCCGATCCGGGCGGCCGCGGCTACGCCGCCGTGACCGCCGGCGCGGGCCGCGACTCGCGCGGCTTCTTCGGCGGCTACGCCTCGGTCGGGATCGGCGACGCGCTCTCGGTGTACGCGGACTCCGTCACGCAGCTGGGCTCGCGGGGCTGGTACCCGATCGACGACGGCGCGGGCGGCGCGCGCTTCGAGCACGCGCTCGCGGGCGCCGGCCTGCGCACGCTCGCGCTGGGCGGCGTGCGCTACACGTTCGAGGGCGGGACGGACCTCCGCCTCGAGTACCTGTTCGACGAGGCGGGCTGGACGCCGGCGCAGCTCGGCCTCGCCGAGCGCGCGGCGGCCGCGCCGCCGGGCCTGCCGCCCGACCCCGCGGCCGTCGAGGCGTGGCTCGACCCGGGCTTCGAGGTGGTCGGGCGGCAGCACGCGTACGCGTCGCTGACGGTCCCCGACCTCCCGCCCCGCAAGCGAACCGCCGTGGCGCTGCGCTGGCTCCAGGCGCTCGAGGACGGCTCGGCCGCGGCGTTCGCGACGGCGAGCTACGACGCGGCCGACGCGGTCGTGCTCTTCGCGAGCGCGACCGCGACCTGGGGCGGCGACCACGGCGCGCTCTCGCGCCTCGCCCGCGCGTCGGCGCTCGCGGGCGCCACCGTGAGCTGGTGAACGAGGAGGACGCAGATGGAGAACGCGCTCGTGAGGCTCGAGGACGTCCACCGCACCTATCGCCTCGGCGAGACCGAGGTGCCCGCGCTCCGCGGCGTCACGCTCGAGCTCCGCGCGGGCGAGCTGACCGCCCTCGTCGGCCCGTCCGGCTCGGGCAAGTCCACGCTCCTCAACCTCGCCGGCACCATCGACGAGCCGGACCGCGGCCGCGTCCTCGTCGAGGGCGTGGACGTCGCGACGCTCGACGACGACGCGCGGAGCCGGCTGCGGAACCGGAAGATCGGCTTCATCTTCCAGTCCTTCAACCTCGTGCCGGTGCTCGACGTCCGCGAGAACGTCGAGCTGCCGCTCCTCGTCCAC
>DASSSJ010000098.1:0-39365 GCA_035708485.1 Anaeromyxobacter sp.
CTCGATGACGGCGAGGTCCTCCGCCGCGGCCGGATCGGCCCGCTTCCGCAGGAGCTTCGCGTACCCCAGGATGACGCCGAGCGGGTTGTTCATCTCGTGGGCCACGCCCGCCGCGAGCCGGCCGATCCCGGCGAGCTTCTCGGACTCGACGAGCCGCTCCTCGCGCTCCTTCAGCGCCGCCGTCATCGCGTTCCAGCGCTCCGCGAGCGCCTCGAGCTCCGGGGCGCCGCGCACCGCGATCCGCGCGTCGAGGTCCCCGGCGGCGATGCGCGCCGCCCCCTGCTCGAGCTTCGCGACCGGCGCCGCGATGGACCGGCCGACGAGCACGCTCACCGCGATCCCGACGATCGGCGCCGCGACGAGCAGCGCCACGAGGATCGCGCGCGTCCGCCGCTCCACCTCCTCGAGGTCGGCGCGCACGCGCCGGATCGACGTCTCGAACCGCTCGACCAGCGCCTGCGTGAGCCCCTGGATCCGGGTGACGACGAGCTGCGCCTTCCCGTGCTCCTCCCGGACGCTCTCGCGCTCCCCGCGCAGCACGGCGGGGACGATCCGGTCCCGGAAGATCCGGTCCAGCCGGACGCTCTCCTCCTCGATCGACCCGACGAGGGCCCGCTCCTCCGGGTCCTCCGCCGCCTGCCGCAGCGCCCGCGTGAGCCGCGCCACCGTCTCCCGCGCGTCGCCGTAGAATCCGAGGTGCGACGCGTCGCCGATGATGATCGTGTGCGCCTGGTGCGCGTACTGGTCGCGCACCGCGCTCGCGAGCTCGAGCGACAACCGGACGCCCTCCTCGCGGCGCTTGGTCTCCGCGAGGCCCTCGTGGATGCGCGACGAGCCGGCGAAGGCGACGGCCGACGCCGCCCCGATGAGGAGCACGAGCACCCCGAACCCGACGGCGAGACGCCGCGCCGTGCCGAACCCGTAACGCATGTGACCGCCCAGGTCACAGTGTAGCGGGGCGGGGTACGCCGCGCCCGGAACACCTGGCCTTCTTCGCTTCCCCCGCGCGCTGGGTCTGCATTCCGCGCGCCGCGACCCCGGGCACGGATGGTGCTATGTGCCCCCTCGTCGCCCTTCCCAACCCAGGAGACCCTCGATGACCCGGACCTTCGCCGCCATCCTCGCCGCCGCCGTCGCGCTCGCCGCGGGCGGCGCCCGCGCCCAGCACGCCGGCCCCGACGCCGCCCAGCACGAGCGGTCGAAGCAGGCCTCCTCCGCCGCCCTCGCGAAGGCCGGGATCGCGGAGGGCACCTTGAAGGACGGCGTCCGCACCGTGGAGATGGCGGTGACCGAGGACGGCTTCGTCCCGTCGAAGATCAAGGCGAACAAGGGCGAGAAGCTCCGCCTGATCGTCACGCGGAAGACCGAGCGCACCTGCGCGACCGAGATCGTCGTCCCCGGACACGGCATCGACCAGAAGCTGCCGCTGAACCAGCCGGTCACGGTCGAGCTGACGCCGAAGGCGTCGGGCGAGATCCGGTACGCCTGCGGCATGAACCACGTCTCCGGGGTGGTCTTCGTCCCGTAGGACCCCGCCATGCCCTCCCGCTCCAGCCGCGCCGCCGCGCTCGTCGCCGTCGCATGGGGGGCCTGGGCCGCCGCGCCCGCGCGCGGCGCGGACGCGGTCCCGCCGACGCCGCCCGCCGACCCCCTGCTCGCGCGCCTCGTGGACGAGGCGATCGCCTCGCGGCCCGAGCTGCGGCAGGCCGAGGCCGCGGCGCGCGCGGAGCGGGAGCGGATCCCCCAGGCGGGCGCGCTGCCGGACCCGATGCTGTCCCTCGGGATCCAGAACGACGGGTTCGGCGAGCTCCAGATCGGGAAGATGGAGACGAGCTGGTGGCAGGTGATGATCACGCAGGGCCTCCCCTGGCCCGGCAAGCGCGGGCTCCGCGCCGACGTGGCGCGCCAGTCGGCCGCGGTCGCCGACGCGGGCGTCTCCCGCGCCCGGCTGACCACGGAGGCGGACGTGCGGCGCTCCTACGTGGACCTCCTGCTCGCGCGCGACCGCCTCGCGCTCCTCGCGCGGCTCGAGTCGCTGTGGCAGAAGTCCGCGGGGATCGCCCGCACCCGCTACGAGACCGGGGAGGGCGCGCAGTCCGACGTGCTGCGGGCGCAGCTCGAGCTGAACCGCCTGAAGCAGCGGCGCTGGGCGCTGGAGGCGCAGGAGCGCGCCGCGCTCCAGTCGCTGAACCGGCTCCGCGGCCGGCCGCTCGACGAGTCCATCGCCACGGCGGCCGGCGTGCGCGACCTCGGCGCGCCCGCGCTCCGCGACGCCGACGCCGCCGCCGTGGACGCGCTCGCCCGCAGCCCCGAGCTCGCCCAGGCGCGCGCCGGCGCCGCCCGCGCCGGCCGGCAGGAGGCGCTCGCGCGCCGCGAGCGGTTCCCCGATCTCGCGGTCTCGGCGGGCGTGATGCCGCGCGGCGGCCTCGAGCCGATGTGGACCGCGTCGATCGCGATCGGCCTGCCGGTCTGGTCCTCGCGCAAGCAGGGGCGCGCGGTCGCCGAGAGCGCCGCGCGCGCGGAGGCCGACGGGAGCGCCGCCGAGGCGTTCGAGCGGACGGTCCGGCTGCGTGTCGCGGAGCGGCGGAGCGCGCTGGCCGCGCTCCTCGACTCGATCCGGCTCTACCGCGACGGCCTCCTCGTGCAGTCCTCGGCGACCGCGGACTCCACGCTCGCCCAGTACCGCGTCGGGAAGGTGACGTTCGCCTCGGTGCTCGAGGCGAACGCGGGCTACGTGAACGACGAGGACGGCTTCCTCGCGGCGCTCGCCGACGCGCAGCGGCTCGCGATCGCGGACGCCGAGGTGTCGCTCGACCCGGTCGCGCAGCCCGGCGCGGGCGGCGCGATGGGCGGTGGCGCGATGCCCGGCGCGGGCGCCGCAGGCGGCGGCGCCATGGGCGCGGCGCCCGCGAGCGCGGGCGGCGCCCCCGCGGCCGCCGCGGCCTCGCCGGGAATGTGAACGACGGAGCACCAGATGACGACCGAGTCCCCCGCCCCGACCCCTTCCCCGCGCCGCTTCGGCGCCGGCGCGCTCGCCGCCGCGATCGTCGCCACCGCGATCCTCGCCGCCGGCGGCACCTGGCTCCTCGCGCGCCCGCACGACCACGCGCCGGGGGACGGCGCCGCCGAGGCCCGGGAGACCTGGCAGTGCCCGATGCACCCGACGATCGTGCAGGACCACCCCGGCGACTGCCCGATCTGCGGCATGAAGCTCGTGAAGGTGAGCGCGCCGGGCGGCGCGGCCGCGGCGGGCGGGGACGCCCCGGCGGCGGAGAAGTGGCGGTGCCCGATGCACCCGAGCATCGTGCAGGACCACCCCGGCGACTGCCCGATCTGCGGCATGAAGCTCGTGAAGGTGAGCGCGCCGGGCGGCGGCACGGCCGCGGCGGGCGGGGGCGGCGCCCCGGCGGCGGAGAAGTGGCAGTGCCCGATGCACCCGAGCGTCGTGCAGGACCACCCCGGCGACTGCCCCGTCTGCGGCATGAAGCTCGTGAAGGTGGAGGCGCCCGGCGGAGACGGGCCGGCGCCGGAGGGGATGGCGGGCGTCACCATCGACGCCGCCCGCCAGCAGCTCATCGGGCTCGAGGTGGCCCACGTCGAGCGCGGCCCGGTCGGCGCGACGCTCCGGACGAGCGGCCGCGTGGCGATGGACGAGACGCGCATCCACCACGTGAACGTGAAGTTCTCGGGGTTCATGGATCGCGTCCACGCCGACTTCGTCGGGCGCCCGGTGCGGAAGGGCGAGCGCATCTTCTCCATCTACAGCCCCGAGCTCGTCGCCGCGCAGGAGGAGTACCTGCTGGCGCTCCGCACGCGGAAGACCCTCGGCGAGGCCGGCTCGCTCGGGAGGGACGGCGACGCGCTGGTCGAGGCGGCGCGGCGGAAGCTCGAGCTGTGGGACGTGCCGCGCTCCGAGATCGAGCGGATCGAGCGGAGCGGCCAGCCCTCCCGCACGCTCACCTTCTATTCCCCCGCCAGCGGCGTCGTGACGAGGAAGGACGTCGTCCCCGGCATGCGCGTCGTCGCCGGCGACATGCCGTTCGAGATCGTGGACCTCTCCCGCGTGTGGGTGCTCGCCGACGCGTACGAGAGCGATCTCGGCGTCGTGAAGGTCGGGATGCCCGCGACGCTCACGCTGAAGGCCTTCCCGAACCGCACCTTCCAGGGGCGCGTCGCGTTCATCGATCCGCTGCTCGACCCGAAGACCCGCACCGCCAAGGTGCGCATCGAGGTGCCGAACGCCTCGGGCGACCTGCGCCCGGAGATGTTCGGCGAGGTGGTGCTGCGCGGCACGACGCGGACGGGCCTGCGGATCCCGGGCGACGCGGTCATCCACTCCGGCACGCAGAGCGTGGTGTTCGTCGCGCTGCCGAACGGGAAGTTCCAGCCGCGCGAGGTGAAGCTCGGCGCGAGCGACGGCCAGTTCGTCGAGGTGGTGTCGGGCCTGGAGGCGGGCGACGGCGTCGTCACCCGCGCGAACTTCCTCGTGGACTCCGAGTCGCGGCTGCGCGCCTCGCTCGCGGCGCTCTCCGGCGGCGCGAAGCCCGCGCCGGCCGCCGCGCCCGAGGCGGCGCCCGCCGCGCCGGCGCCCGCCCCGGCCGCGCCCGCCGACCCGCACGCGGGGCACCGCCGCTGAGCCCGCCATGATCAAGGGCGTCATCCGCTTCTCCGCCGAGAACAGGTTCCTCGTCCTCGCGGCGGTCGTCGTCGCGCTGCTCGGATCCGTCTGGGCGATGCGGAACATCCCCCTCGACGCGCTGCCGGACCTCTCCGACACCCAGGTGATCGTCTACTCGCGGTGGGATCGGAGCCCGGACATCCTCGAGGACCAGGTCACCTACCCGATCACGACCGCGCTCCTCGGCGCGCCGCGCGTCAAGGCGATCCGCGGCTTCTCCGACTTCGGGTTCAGCTACGTCTACGTGATCTTCGAGGACGGGACGGATCCGTACTGGGCGCGCACGCGGGTGCTCGAGTACCTCTCGAAGATCACGCAGCAGCTCCCGCCGGAGGTGAAGGTGGAGCTCGGCCCGGACGCCTCGAGCGTGGGCTGGGTCTACCAGTACGCGCTCGTGGACCGCACCGGCCAGCACTCCTCCGACGAGCTGCGCTCCTTCCAGGACTGGAACCTCCGCTACGCGATCCAGGCCGTCCCCGGCGTCGCCGAGGTCGCCACCGTCGGCGGCCAGGTGCGCCAGTACCAGATCACCGTGAACCCGAACGCGCTCGCCGCCTACAAGCTCCCGCTCGACGCGGTGATCGCCGCGGTCCGCAAGGGGAACAACGACGTGGGCGGGCGGCTCGTGGAGCTGTCCGGCCGCGAGTACATGGTCCGCGGGCGCGGCTACGTGAAGGGGATCGAGGACCTCGAGAACCTCGTGCTGCGCTCGGAGGGCGGCACCCCGGTGCTCGTGAAGGACGTCGCCACCGTGGCGCTCGGCCCCGAGCTCCGGCGCGGCGTCGCCGACCTCGACGGCGAGGGGGACGTCGTCGGCGGCATCGTGGTGATGCGCTCGGGCGAGAACGCGCTCAACGTGATCAAGCGGATCGAGGCGCGGCTCGAGGAGCTGAAGCCCTCGCTGCCGAAGGGCGCGGAGATCGTGACCACCTACGACCGCTCCGAGCTCATCGAGCACGCGATCTCCACGGTGACGTCGAAGCTCGTCGAGGAGATCGTGATCGTCTCGATCATCATCCTGATCTTCCTCTGGCACGTGCCGTCCGCGGTCGTCCCGATCGTCACCATCCCGGTGTCGGTCGCGCTCGCCTTCATCCCCATGTACGCGATGGGGCTGAACGCGAACCTCATGTCGCTCGCCGGCATCGCCATCTCGATCGGCGTCCTCGTGGACGGCGCGATCGTCGAGGTGGAGAACGCCTACAACAAGATCCACCACTGGATGGCGGACGGGAGGAAGGGCGACTTCCACAAGGTCCGCCTCGAGGCGCTCCTCGAGGTCGGGCCGGGGGTCTTCTTCTCGCTCCTCGTCATCGCCGTCGCCTTCATGCCGGTGTTCACGCTGGTGGACCAGGAGGGGCGGCTCTTCCGGCCGCTCGCGTACTCGAAGAACCTCGCGATGGCGATCGCGGCGTTCCTCGCCATCACGCTCGACCCGGCGATGCGGATGCTCTTCGCGCGCGTCGATCCGTTCCGCTTCCGCCCGCGCCCGCTCGCGTGGCTCGCGAACCACGCGCTCGTCGGGACGTACCACTCGGAGGAGGGGCACCCGATCTCGAGGCTCCTCCACCGGATCTACGAGCCGCCCTGCCGGTTCGTGCTGCGCCACCCGAGGGCGACCATCGTGGCGAGCGCGGCCGTGGTGCTCACCACCGTGCCGGTCTACCTCTCCCTCGGCTCCGAGTTCATGCCGCCGCTGCGCGAGGGGACGATCCTCTACATGCCCTCCGCGGTCGAGCCGGGGATGTCGGTCTCGGAGGCGCAGAAGGCGCTCCAGATCCAGGACAAGATCCTGAAGACGTTCCCGGAGGTCGAGCGCGTCTTCGGCAAGGCGGGCCGCGCGAACACGTCCACCGATCCCGCGCCCTTCACGATGATGGAGACCACCGTCGTCCTGAAGCCGGAGTCCGAGTGGCGCGAGCGGCCGCGCTGGTACTCGTCCTGGGCGCCGGAGTGGCTCGCGTCCGCCCTCCGTCCGTTCTGGCGCGACCGGATCACGCAGGAGGAGCTCGAGAACGAGATGAACGAGCGGCTCCAGCTGCCCGGCATCTCGAACGCCTGGACGATGCCGATCAAGGGGCGGCTCGACATGCTCTCCACCGGCATCCGCACCCCGGTCGGCATCAAGATCAGCGGCGCGGACCTCGCGACCATCGAGCGCGTCGCGAAGGAGACCGAGGCGGTGGTCCAGAAGGTGCCCGGCACCCGCAGCGTCTACGCCGAGCGCGTCGCGGGCGGCTGGTTCCTCGACTTCGTCCTGAAGCGCGAGCAGCTCGCGCGCTACGGCCTGTCGGTCGACGACGCGAACATGATGGTCATGACCGCGGTCGGCGGGGACAACCAGTCCACGACGGTGGAGGGGCGCGAGCGCTACGGCGTCAGCGTGCGATACGCGCGCGACTACCGCGAGGACCTGGCCGCGCTGCGGCGCGTGCTCCTGCCGCTCCCGGGCGGCCAGGGGCAGATCCCGATGGAGGAGATCGCGGAGGTGGTGCTCGCGCAGGGCCCCTCGATGATCCGCGACGAGAACGGGCTCCTCGCCGGCTACGTCTACGTGGACTTCGACACGTCCAGGATCGACGTGGGATCCTACGTGGACCAGGCGAAGAAGGCGGTCGCGGCGGGCGTGCAGCTCCCCACCGGCTACAACATGGCCTGGAGCGGCCAGTACGAGAACATGCTCCGCGTGCGGGAGCGGCTGAAGCTCATCGTCCCCCTCACGCTCGTCCTCATCTTCGCGCTGCTCTACATGAACACGAGGTCGTCGTTCAAGGCGGCGCTCGTGATGGCGGCCGTCCCCTTCTCCGCCGTCGGCGCGGTGTGGCTGCTGTGGGCCCTCGACTACAACGTGTCGATCGCGGTGTGGGTCGGGCTCATCGCGCTCATGGGGCTCGACGCCGAGACGGGCGTGTTCATGCTGCTGTTCCTCGACCTGTCGCACGACGAGTACCGGGCGAAGGGCCTGCTCCGGACGCGCGCGGACCTCGTCGAGGCCATCGTCCACGGCGCGGTGAAGCGCGTCCGCCCGAAGGCGATGACCGTGTTCGCCGCGATGCTGGGCCTCCTGCCCATCATGTGGTCCACCGGCACCGGCGCCGACCTCATGAAGCGGATCGCCGCGCCGATGATCGGAGGGCTCCTGACGTCCTTCCTGATGGAGCTGCTCGTGTACCCGGCGGTCTACTTCCTGTGGAAGAAGCGGGAGGTCTCGGGCGACGCTGCCGCGCCGGCCGTCGCCGCCTAAACGACGGTTCGCGATTCGAGATCACCCGCAGGCTCCAGACTACAGGCTCCGGGCTTCTGGAGAAGCCCGGCGCACGCCTTCCCGTAGCCCCCGCGGTACACTGCGGGGCGACGCATGGCCTCGGCCCGCGACGCCGGCGCGCCCGCGCCTCCCTCCAGCGCGCCGTCGCGCACGGCGGCGCTCGCGCTGTTCGGCCTCGTCGCCGCCGGGATCGGGGCCGCCTGGCTCCTCGCCTGGCGCGCCGCCGAGCGGAGCGTCCGCGACGCGCGTGCCCGCGAGGTCGGCGCGGTCGTCGCGCTCAAGGTCGAGCAGGTCGTGCGCTGGCGCGAGGAGCGCCTCGCCGACGCGCAGACGCTGTCGCACGACCCGCGCGTCGCGGGCGCGCTCCTCGGCCCGTCCCGCGCCGCGGCGCGCCGCGACCTCGAGACCTGGCTCGAGCAGGTCCGGCGGGTCGGAGACTACACCGGCGTGGCGCTCGTCGACTCCGGGGGCCGGATCGTCTCCGCCGTCGGCTCGTTCGAGCCAGGCCACGCGCCCGTCCCCGCGCTGGTCCAGCGCGCGACGGCGGAGCGCCGCGCCGCGATGTCCGACGTGCACGGCTCGGCGCGGGAGGCGCCGCACGTGGACGTCGTCGCGCCGGTCGCGGCGCAGGGCGGGCACGGCCCGCCCCCCGGCGTCGTGCTCCTGCGGGTGGACCCGCGGCCGTACCTCTTCCGCATCGCGGCGAGCTGGCAGGAGCCGAGCCGCAGCGCGGAGATCCTGCTCCTCCGCCCGGAGGCAGGCGGGGCGGTGGCGCTCGACGCGCCGCGTACCGGAGGCGAGGTCGCGCGGTTCCGGGCGGGCGGCGCGATCGCGGACGCGGTGGCGCGGCGCCGGCGGCTCCCCATCCAGGCCCCCGACCACCGCGGGGTCCCGGTGATCGGCGCGGTGGCGCCGGTGCCCGACGCCCCCTGGTCCGTGCTCGCCAAGGAGGACGCGGCCGACACGCTCGCCCCGCTGCGGGAGCGGGCGGTCGGGATCGGGATCGCCGCGCTGGGCCTGCTGGTGGCGGCGGGGGCGGTCGTCGCCTACGCCGCGCGCCGGCAGGAGGACCGGCTCGCCCTCGCCGCCGCGGAGCGGTCCGCCCTCGCCCGCCGCCTCGCGCGCCTCACCGCGCACGCGCAGGACATGGTGTTCCTCGCGGACGAGCGGCAGCGGCTCGTCGAGGCGAACGACCGCGCCGTCCAGCTCCTCGGCTACGCGCGGGAGGAGCTGATCGGCATGGAGGTGCGCGCCCTGCGCGATCCCGCCACGGTGGACGACCACGCCGACCGCGTGCGCCAGCAGGTGAGCGAGGGCGCCGCGATGTTCGAGACGCGCTACCGCCGCAAGGACGGGTCCACCTTCCCGGTGGCGGTGAGCGTCCACGCCGACGAGGTCGACGGCCGCCGCTGGTTCGAGGCGATCGCGCGCGACATCTCGGACCGCGAGCGCGCCGAGGAGGCCCTGCGGGAGAGCGAGGCGAAGTTCCGCGCCGCCTTCGAGTTCGCGAGCCTCGGCGTCGCGCTCATGGACGCGCAGGGGCGCCTCCTGGAGACGAACCGCGCCCTCCGCGACATCAGCGGGTTCTCCGGGGGGGAGCTGCGGGGCGCGTCGATCGGGCTGCTGCACGATCCCGCCGACCCCGCGACGCCGGACGCCCTCCTCGCCCGGCTGCGCGGCGAGCCCGGCCGGCTCGAGCTGCCGCGGCGCCTGCGGCGCAAGGACGGGACGTTCGCGGAGACGATCGTCCGGGCGAGCGCGCTCCGCGACGAGGGCGGCCGGGTCCGCTTCCTGCTCGCGGTCGTCGAGGACGTGTCCGAGAAGCGGCGGCTCGAGGCCCAGCTGCTCCTCGCCGACCGGATGGCGTCCGTGGGGACGCTCGCCGCCGGCGTCGCGCACGAGATCAACAACCCGCTCTCGTTCATCCTCTCGAACCTCGACTTCGCGGTCGACGAGCTGCGGCGGTCCGGCGCGGACCCGGAGGTGCTGCGCGCCCTCGGCGACGCGAGGGACGGCGGCGCGCGCGTGCGCGAGATCGTGCGCGACCTCAAGACCTTCGCGCGCCCGGGGGACGACGTGCGCGAGGCGCTCGACGTCCGGGCGGTCCTCCAGTCCGCGGTCGGGCTCGCCTCCAACGAGATCCGCCACCGCGCGCAGCTCGTCGTGGAGCCCGGCGACGTCCCGCGGGTCGCCGCGAGCGAGCACCGCCTCGCGCAGGTGCTCGTGAACCTCCTCATCAACGCCGCCCAGGCGATCCCGGAGGGGCGCGCGCAGGACAACGTCGTCCGCGCCGCCACCTCCACCGCGCCCGACGGCCGCGCCGTGGTCGAGATCTCCGACACCGGGGTCGGGATCGCGCCGGAGCTCCTGCCGCGCATCTTCGACCCGTTCTTCACGACGAAGCCCCCGGGCGTCGGGACGGGCCTCGGGCTCTCCGTCTGCCACGGCATCGTCACGCAGCTCGGCGGCGAGATCTCGGTCGAATCGACGCCGGGCCGGGGCTCGACCTTCCGCGTCGCGCTGCCGCCCGCCGGGCGCGTCGCGGCCGCCGCGCCCCTGCCGGCCGCGTCCGCCGCGCCGCGCCGCGCGCGGATCCTCGTCGTCGACGACGAGCCGCTCGTCGGGCGCGCCGTCGCGCGCATGCTCGCCGCGCAGCACGACGTCGTCGTCCGGGTGAGCGCCCGCGACGCGCTCGCCGAGCTGCTGGGCGCCGGCGGCTACGATCTCGTCCTCTGCGACCTCATGATGCCGGACATGACGGGCATGGAGCTCCACGCGCGCCTCGCGCGCGAGGCCCCGGCGCTCGCCGGCCTGCTGGTCTTCCTCACCGGCGGGGCGTTCACGCCGGACGCCCGCGACTTCCTCGCGCGCGTGCCGAACGTGCGGCTGGAGAAGCCGATCTCGCCGGAGGCGCTCCGGGCGGCGGTGGCGAGCGCCCTCGGCGGCGCGGCCCCGTCGGCGGCCGCCGGCACCTGAGCGGGCTCGGCGCGTGCGGTACGCCTCGGAGGAGCGGCTGCTCGGGCTCGCCTCGGCGTGGGAGCCGCTGCGCGCGCTCGCGGCCGCGCTCGACGCGCCGCTCGAGGACGTCCTCGCCGGGGCGCCGGCGGACGCGGCGCTCGCCCGGTTCCTGCGCGACCGGCCCGCGCTCGACGGCCGCGCCCGCGCGGCCGCGGCGGAGGCGGTGCTCGGCGTCGGGCTCTGGCGCCGGCGTCTCCTCGCGCAGCTCGGCGCGGCGCGCGCGCCCGCGCGGCACCTGCTCGCGGCGCTGCTCCGGGACCTCGGCGGACGCGCCGACGGCGAGGCGCTCGCGGGGCTCGCCGCGGGGACGCTGCCACCGCCCCGGCCGCCGCCGCGCGGCCTCGCCGACCGCTTCTCGCTCCCCGGCTGGCTCGCGGACGAGGTGCTGGCGGCGGCGGGCGAGGAGGCCGCCGCGCTCGCCGACGCCCTCGATCTCCCCGGCCCCGTGTGCCTGCGCGCGAACCTCCTCCTCGGCGGGCGCGACGCCCTCGCCGCGCGCCTCGCGGCCGAGGGGATCCACACGCGGCCGGGCCGGCTCGCGCCGGCGAGCCTCGTCGTGACCTCGCCGAGGCCGAACGTGCTCGGCCTCGCGGCGCACCGCGAGGGCCGGCTCGAGGTGCAGGACGAGGGGAGCCAGCTCCTCGGCGCGGCGGTGGGGGCGCGCCCGGGCGAGGCGGTGCTCGACGCGTGCGCGGGCGCCGGCGGGAAGACCCTCCTCCTCGCCGCCGAGGTCGGCCCCGCGGGCCGCGTCCACGCCGCGGATCCGGACGCGGAGCGGCTCGCGCGGCTGCGGGCCCGCGCCGCGCGAGCGGGCGCCGCGGGGATCGTGGTCGTGCACGGCGCGGTCCCGCCCGCGGACCTCGCCGTCGATCGCGCGCTCGTCGACGCCCCGTGCTCCGAGCTCGGCGCGCTGCGGCGCGGCCCCGACCTCCGCTGGCGGCTCGACCCCGCCGCGTTCGAGCCGCTCCCCGGGCTGCAGCTCGCGATCCTCGCGCGCGCCGCGGGCCACCTCCGCCCGGGCGGCACCCTCGTCTACGCGACGTGCACCTTCCGGCGCGCCGAGAACGAGGGCGTCGCCCTCGCGTTCGAGGAGGCGCACCCCGCGTTCGCGCGCGTCGCGCCGCCGGCCCCGGCGGACGTCCTCGGCCCCGACCGGTTCGTGCGCACCTGGCCCCACCGGCACGGGACCGACGCCTTCTTCGCGGCGGCCTGGGAGCGCCGGGCGGCGGCCGGGTAGAGGCTCGCCCGCGGGCGAGCTAACATCCGGGTCTTCGGCGCGGGCGGATCCGCGCGGAGGAGGCCGGAGATGCGAACGCCGCCGCTCGTCGCGGCGCTCACGGCGGGGGGGCTCCTGCTCGCGGGGTGCGATCGCGACGCCCCCGAGCTGGAGAGCCCGGTCACGACCTGCCTGGCGACGACCTCGGTGACCCTGCTCGAGTCCGGGTTCGTCCCGGCCTGCGTGATCGTCGCCCCGGGCGCCACGGTGCTCTTCCGCAATTACGACACGAGCGTCCACATGGTCGCGTCCAACGCGGCCGGGGACGCCTTCTCCAGCGAGCTCCTCGCGCCCGGCCAGGAGCACGGGCACACCTTCCGCTCGACGGCGGGGAAGGTCTACGTGTACTGCCCCCTCCACCCGTGGGCGGTCGCCACCGTCATCATCGAGTGAGCCTCGGAACCGCTCGCCCGATCCACGCCGCCGGCGCCCGGGCCCGCCGCGCCGCGGGCCGCTCTGCGGCGCGGGGCCGGTCGCTTCGGCGGCTTCGACCGACGTAGCCGGGCAAATCGGATTCCGTGGACGAAGGTTGGTCCACCCCACCCTGACGCGTGAGCGCCAGGCCCGGGGGGACGCCCGGAGGCGCCGGCGCGCAGGCGACGCGGTGACGACCCGGTTCGCGCGCGCGGCCCCGGTCGACCGCAGTCGCGCCGCTGCCTGTCTGAGCGCCGGCAGCGCGAGCGTGGCGAGCGCACTGCCGGCGCGAGTCGCGGCGGCGCGACGAGCGGCCCGATCGGGAACGCGCGCGCGCCTCGGATCACATGTCGCCGAGCACACGCGCCGGAGGGCGTCCCCCCGGGCCCAGCGTGCACGAGCGACCGGAGCCGAGGGATCGGCAGGGGCCCAGCGTGCACGAGCGAAGGGAGCCGAGGGATCCGCGGGGGTCGAGCGTGCACGAGCGAAGGGAGCCGCGGAAGTCCGCAAGGGCCAGCGTGCACGAGCGACCGGATCGCACCCCGACTACAAGTCCGTCCTCATCACCGCGCCCTTCGCCGCGTTGGTGACGAGGTGCGCGTACCGGCGGAGCCACGAGGACCGGACGTCCTTCTTCCTCGGCCGGAAGCCCTCGCGCCGCCGCGCGAGCTCGGCGTCCGGGACGTCGACGGTGAGCGTGCGCGCCTCGACGTCGATCGTGATGGCGTCGCCGTCCTGGACGAGGCCGATGGGGCCGCCCTCGGCGGCCTCCGGCGACACGTGGCCCACGCACGCGCCGCGGGTCGCGCCGGAGAAGCGGCCGTCCGTCACGAGCCCCACCTTCTCCCCGAGCCCCATCCCCATGATGAGCGAGGTCGGCCCGAGCATCTCCTGCATCCCCGGCCCACCCTTGGGCCCCTCGTAGCGGAGGACGACGAAGTGCCCCTCCCTCACCTTGCCCTGCATGATCCCGGCGATCGCCTCCTCCTGCGAGTCGAAGCAGATGGCCTCGCCGGTGAACTTCCGCATGGAGGGCTGGATCCCGGCGGTCTTCACCACCGCCCCCTCCGGCGCGAGGTTCCCGAACAGGACCGCGAGCCCGCCGACGGGCGACCACGCGTTCTCGAGGGGGCGGATGATCTCCGGGTCCTTGATCTCCGCGCCCTTCATCCGATCGCCGACGCTCTCGCCGGTGACGGTGAGCGCGCCCTCGCGGACGATCCCGCCCCGCCGCGCGGCCTCCTTCAGCACCGCGGGGACGCCGCCCGCGCGGTGGATGTCCTCGATGTGCACGGTCGAGAGCGACGGCGCGATCTTCGCGATGTGCGCCACCTTCCTCGCGACGGCCTCGATGGCGCGCAGGTCGAACTCGACGCCCGCCTCGCGCGCGATGGCGAGCATGTGGAGGACGGTGTTCGACGAGCCGCCCATCGCCATGTCCACCACCATCGCGTTGTGGATGCTGTCCGCGTTCACGATCCGCCGCATGCGGAACCGCTCGTCGCCCGCGATCTCGACGGCGCGCCGCGCGGCGCGCCGCACGAGCGCCTCGCGCTCCGGCGTCAGGGCGAGGATCGTGCCGTTGCCCGGGAGCGCGATGCCCATCGCCTCGCACAGCACGTTCATCGAGTTCGCCGTGAACATGCCCGAGCAGGAGCCGCCCGAAGGGCACGCCTTGCACTCGATCTCGTAGAGCTCGGCGTCGCTGATCTGGCCGCGCGCCCGCTTCCCGACCGCCTCGAAGGCGGTGTTGAGGTCGATCGCCGTCCCGTCGGAGAGCCGCCCGGCCCTCATCGGGCCGCCCGAGACGAACACCGTCGGGACGTCGACGCGGAGCGCCCCCATCACCATGCCCGGCACGATCTTGTCGCAGTTCGGGATGCAGACGAGCGCGTCGAGCATGTGCGCGTTCATCATGGTCTCGACGGAGTCCGCGATGAGCTCGCGCGAGGGCAGGCTGTAGAGCATGCCCGGGTGGCCCATGGCGATGCCGTCGTCGACGCCGATCGTGTTGAACTCGAACGGGACGCCGCCGGCCTTGCGGATCTCGTCCTTCGCGACCCGCCCGTACTCCTGCAGGTAGAAGTGGCCGGGGATGATGTCGACGTGGCTGTTCGCGATCCCCACGAACGGCTTGTCGAAGTCCGCGTCCTTTAGCCCCGCCGCCCGGAGGAGGCTCCGGTGGGGCGCCCGCTCGAAACCCTTCTTGATCTGGTCGCTGCGCACGGGACTCTTCTCACCGGGTGGGAGTCGGAAGTCAACCCGGGGTCCCGCCCGGCCGCCCGGGCCCTCGCCGCGCGCGTGAACGTCCGTTAATGGGAGGCCGTGATCTCCGGTCCCGGCTTCGAGGAGGCGCTGCGCCGGATCCGCGGCGCGCTCGCCGCGCGCCCGCCGCGGACGCTCGAGATCCCCGGCTTCCGGCCCGCGGCGGTCCTCGTGCCGCTGCTCGACCGGCCCGAGGGCCCGACGCTCCTCTTCACGCGCCGTACCGAGACCGTCCCGCACCACAAGGGCGAGATCTCGTTCCCGGGCGGCGGGCGCGAGCCGGGCGAGGACGCCGCCGCCGCGGCGCGGCGCGAGGCGGAGGAGGAGGTCGGGCTCCCGCGCGCGTCGGCCGAGGTGCTCGGCGCGCTCGACGACCTGCCGAGCATCGCGCGGTACGTCGTCACGCCGGTCGTCGCGGCGGTCCGCGCGCCGCCGCCCGCGTTCTCGGCCCAGGCGTTCGAGGTCGTCGAGCCCTTCGAGCTACCGCTCGCGCGCCTGCTCGATCCCTCGGTGCGCCGCACCTCGCTGTGGGATCCGGCGCGCCTCCCCCCCGAGGCGGCCGCCGCGGTGGTCGCCTCGCGCGCCGCGTTCGAGGACCTGGATCCCGAGACGGGCCACTGGCGCGTGTGGTCCTTCCACGCGGACGAGCGGCGGATCGTCTGGGGGCTGACCGCGCGCATCCTCGCCGATCTCGTCGATCGCGCGTTCGGCTGATTACCGTTTCGCGGTGCGCCCCGCCGTCGCCGCGCTGCTCGCCGCCGCACTCGCCGGGTGCGGCTCGCGGGGCGCGCGCGCCCCGGGGAAGCCGGCCGGAGCCTCGTGCGCCGCCGCGGGGGAGTGCCAGCCGGAGCTCGTGTGCTTCGAGCAGGCCTGCACCGCGGCGCCGCCCGCGTCGCCCGCCTGCGCTCCGCCCGGCGCGCCGCGGATCGTGCTCGGCGGTCCGGTCGCCGCGACGGAGCCGCCGCCCGGGACCTGCGTCGCGCCGGTGCGCGACACCGTCCTGGAGGGGGCGCAGGTGCAGGATCTCGGCGAGCTCGCCGTCGGCAGCCGGGCCCGCTTCGAGGTCCCCGCCGGCACGTCGAGCGTCACGATCGTCTCGCAGGTGGTGCCCGGCACGGCGGTGGCCGACGTGACGTTCTCGGGGACGCGGCTGCCCAACACGGTCGTGCCGACCGACGTCCGCCTCCCGGACGGCCGCCTGCTCTACGACGACCTCGCCCCGTATCCGGAGGTGGACGGCTACGACGACGTCACCGGGCTGCTCGCGTACTACGGCGGCGCGACGCCGATCTCCGGCGCGTTCTCGGCCCCGAACACCTCCGCCGCGCTCGACCTCGTGCGCACCGCCGGCGAGGTCCCGGCGGGCACCTGGTCGTTCACGGTGAACGACTGGGCGCGGGAGTGCCTCTCGATCGGCGGGTGCGCGGGCGGGAGCGAGGCCGCGCGCTACCGCGTGCACGTCGTCACGCGCCCCGGCCCGATCGCCTCGACCGGCACGCTCGATCTCGAGGTGTACCTCGTCACGGATCCCTCCGGCCCGCTGCCGGACGCCGCGGCGGCGGTGGCCAGCCGGCAGGTGGCGCGCTGGGTGCGCGGCCTGTCGCGCCTGTTCGCGGGCGCCGGCGCTTGCCTCGGGACCGTCACGTTCCGCGATCTCCCGGAGTGGGTGCGCTCGCGCTACGCGCCGGGCGGTGTCGTGGACGTCTCCGGCGCCGGGATGGGCCTCCCGCCGGACCAGGTCTCCGCCGGCTGCGACGACCTCTCGCAGCTCTTCACCGCGGCCGTCGCGCCGAGCCGCGCCGTGCACGTGTTCCTCGCGGAGGAGCTCGTCGATCGGACGGGGCCCGCGCTCGGCACGACGCTCGGCGTGGACGGGTCGATCCCGGGCCCGTCCGGCTTCCCCGGGACGGTCAACGGCGGCGCGGTCGTCGGGCTCTTCGGCACCTTCGGCGCCGAGACGAAGCCGGGCGCGTGCGACGACGACGCGTCCACCCGGTTCTCGTGCGGCACCGACGTGATCGCCTACGTCGCCGCCCACGAGGCGGGGCACTGGCTCGGCCTCTACCACACGACCGAGTTCGACGGGACGCGGTTCGATCCGCTCGCGGACACGCCCACCTGCCCCTGCGCGCAGTGCGTGCCCACGCGACAGCGGAACGCGTGCGCGGAGAACGGCGCGGCGAGCCCGAGGGCGGTCGCGGCGTCCTCCTGCGCGCAGCGGACGCCGGCCGGGTGCGGCGGCGCGCAGAACCTCATGTTCTGGCAGCTCGACCCCGCGACGGCCGTCGGCGAGCTGACGCGCGAGCAGGGCGAGGTCGTGCGGCTCAACCCCGCCGTCCACTGAGCGAGGGCCCGATGCGCGCCACCCAGCTCCTCGTCGTGCTCCTCGCCCTCGCGGCGGGGCCGGCCCCCGCCCGCGGCGACGGGGGCGGCGCGCCGCCCGAGGGAGCGCCCGCGGCGCCACCGGGCGGATCGGGCGAGGAGGTCCGCGCGCGGGCGCGCGCGCTCCTCGGCGGCATCGAGCGCCCCGCGCCGGCCGAGGCGTTCCGGGAGCTCGGCCCGGACGGCGAGGCCGCGCTCGAGGACATCGCCCTCTCGTCGAGCGAGCTCCCCGTCTGGCGCGCGCGCGCGCTCGGGGCGCTCGCGGGCGTGGGGAGCGCGCGCGCGGAGCCCGCGCACCGCACCCTCGCCGCCGACGGCGCGGCGCCGCGGGTCGTCCGCCGCGCCGCCGTGCGCGGCCTCGGGCGGCTCGTCGGGCGTTCCGACGCCCCGCGCGAGCTCCGGCCCTACCTCGCGGGCGACCGCGACCCGGCGGTCCGCGCCGCCGCGGCCGAGGCCCTCGCGTCCGTGGCGCCGCGCGCGAGCTGCGGCGCGATCCGCGCCCAGGCGCTCCGCGAGGACCCGCGCGCGCGCGCCGGGTTCCGCCGCGCGCTGGCGGCGTGCGAGCGGCGCTAGCGAGCGATCCCCTGCCGTCGCGAGGCGGATTCACGGGCTCGGGCCGTCCCGCGAGCGGACCGCTCGCTAGCACGTGAACCGTCAGCCGGGCACCTGCGGCACCGGCGCCAGCAGGAACCGGCGCGACGACGCGCAGGTCCTGCCGTTCAGCTCGAGCAGCACCTCCTCGCGCGCGCGGCGCCACAGCTCGCCGCGGCGGCGCCACGTCGCGTGCAGCGCGAGGCCGGGCGAGAGCGGCAGCGTCAGCTCCACGCTCGGGTCCGCGAGCTCGAACGCGGCGGTCCGGCTCTCCTCTCCCCGCGGGAACGCCGCGTGGAACGGCGAGGAGCCCGTGACGAGGTGGACGCCGGGCGGCGCCGTCCAGAACACCCAGCCCATGTCCGCGAGGGTCCGCTCGAGGGCCTCGGCCCCGGCCCGGGCCTCCGCGGCCCCGAGCTCCGCGGCGTGCGGCGCGTTCCGAACGGCGAGGAGCGCGACGAACCGCGCGAGCGCCGCCCGCTCCGACGCGGCGAGCGCGCGGGGCGACCCCAGCGCGGACAGGAGCGGCGCGATCTCGCCCTCGAGCGCGAGCAACGCGTCGCCGAGCCCCGCCGCGTCCGCGCCCGGCTCGGCGTCGTTGAAGTGAGGGGCGTCGCCCGCGGGGCGCGCGAGCGGGGCGCGCTTCCACTCCCCGATCCAGGCGCGGTAGGCCCACACGTGCGGCGCGCGCTCGCCCGGCATCGGCGCGGCGGCGAACGCGGCGGCGTACCAGGGCGGGAGCACGGCGGACGGGGTGGGCACTCGCGTCCCCTATCTCGTCCCGCGGGGCCGCGCAACGCGCCCTCGGCCATCACGCCTGCGCGTTCTCCTCCGCCGCCGGCCCGCGGACGGCGCCGACCGCCGCGAGGATCGTGCGCTCCTCGATCGGCTTCGGCACGAAGACGGTCGCGCCGGCGGCGAGGAGATCGCGGCCGGCGCCCGCGCGCCCGGAGATCCCGATGACCGGGACGCGCGCGACGCGCGGGTCGCGCGACCGCCGCAGCGCGCGGATGAGGTCCGATCCGAGCATCCCCGGCATCGCCTCGTCGACGATGCAGAGGTCGGGCGCGGCCTCGTTCACGATCTCGAGCGCGAGCGCGCCGGACTCGACGGTCACCGGCACGTGCCCGGCGCCGTCCAGGATGAGCTGGAGGAGCTTGCGAATGAGGCGGTTGTCGTCCACCACGAGGACGCGCAGCGGCCGGAGCACGCCGCGAAGGTACCGTCCTGTGGACCCGAACGGGAAGTCCGAGTTCTCGGGCCGTGCATGCCCGGACGGGGCGCGGACGACCCGACTGGGGGGCGCGCAGCCGCAGTTGCCCGCCATCGACGGGGGACGCTACGATCCGCGCCTCCAGGCGCACCCCCTCGGGAAGGCCCGACGCATGATCGGCGATCACATTCGGACCCTGAAGGCTGGCCGCTGGACGCACGCGATCGACTGCGGCGACGAGACGGTGATCGGGCTCGCCGAGGAGGCGGCCCAGCCGCTGCGCGTGCGGCGCAGCTACCGCCCGGAGTTCGTCGCCGGTGCAGACTCCGTCGAGGTCGTCAGGCACCGCGAGCGGACGTTCCCGGCCGACGAGGTCGTCGCCCGCGCGTACAGCCGCATCTCGGACCCCGCGCTCGCCTCGATGTTCCGAGACTCGGAGGCGTTCGCCGAGTGGTGCACCACCGGCCGCCTGCCGTCGCCGGCGAACGTGGCGATCTCGGCCGCCGGCGCGTCGCGCGCGCCTGCGCCGGCGGCGCGGCCCGCGCCGGCCGCGCCGCGCGCTCCCGCGAGGAAGAAGCCCGCCGCGAAGGCGAAGCCGGCCCGCGGCGCGAAGCCCGCGCGCCGGGCGCGCAAGGCGAGGGCCTCCCGCAAGGGAACGAAGGTGCGAGCGCGCGCGCGGCGGAAGCCGGCGAGGCGTGCGTGAGCCGTCAGCGAGCCGGCTGCGAGCTCTGCTCCGGCTCCGCCCTCGCCCACATGACGCGGGCGTCTCGGACCTGCTCCATGATGGCGATGCCGAGCGCGCACGCGAGGAGCACCGCGAGCGCGAGCATCCACGGCCGGAACTCGAGCAGCCGGCGCGCGCTGAGCCGCGGCGCGCGATCCTGTGCTGGGGCCCGCGGGTCCATCGTTCCTAGTTAGAACGCGTTCGACGCCGGATGCAACTCCTTGGGGCGAGGGACCAGGCCGGCGGCCCTCCGCTCGAGCCCGGTCTCCCCCGCCCGGGGGGCTTCCCGCCTCGGGCGCGGGGCGCCTCGGACCCGGGGGGACGCCGATCGCGAGGTGGGTTCCCGGCCTTGGCGCGGCGCGTTATGATTCGCGAGTCAACGGAAGGCCACCCGGAGGACCCGCCATGGTGGACAAGAAGACGGCGAGCTTCATGCGCTCGCTCTGCCTCGGTGAGATCGAGGAGGAGATCCTCGTCCCGTACCCGGAGCCGAAGGTCGCGGAGAAGGAGACGCTCCAGGCGATCGTCGCGACCTTGAAGTCGATGCTCACGCCCCACGAGAAGGACTTCGCGGCGTGGGATCGCGCGGGCGAGCTGCCCGCGGCGTTCGTCCAGGAGCTGCGCGAGGCGGGGCTGTTCGGCCTCGTCGTCCCGGAGCCCCACGGGGGCCTCGGGCTCGGCTCGACCGCGTACTCCCGGGTGATCCAGGAGCTCGGGCGCTACGACGGCTCGGTCGCGGTCACGGTCGGCGCGCACAGCTCGATCGGGATGCGCGGGCTCCTCCTCTTCGGCACCGAGGAGCAGCGGGCGCGCTTCCTCCCGAAGCTCGCGACGGGCGAGATGATCGCGGCCTTCTGCCTCACCGAGCCCGGCGCCGGCTCGGACGCGGCGGGGATCAAGACGACCGCCGTGCGCGACGGCGACGACTGGATCCTGAACGGCGAGAAGCTCTGGATCACGAACGGCGGGATCGCCGACTTCTTCACGGTGTTCGCGAAGACCTCGCTCGAGGGGCGCGGCCACATCACCGCGTTCATCGTGACCCGCGGCACGAAGGGCGTCTCGACCGGGCCGCACGAGGACAAGATGGGGATCCGCGCCTCGTCCACGACCACCGTCGTGCTCGAGGACGTGCGCGTGCCGGCGGCCAACGTCCTCGGCGAGGTGGGCAAGGGCTTCAAGGTCGCGATGAAGATCCTGAACGCCGGCCGCACCGGGCTCGGCGGCGGCGCGGTGGGCGGCATGAAGCGGCTCATCGAGCTCGCCGCCGCGCAGGCGCGCGATCGCGTGCAGTTCGGCAAGCCCATCGCGTCGTACGGCTCGATCCAGCAGAAGCTCGGGCAGATGGTGGTGGACTGCTACGCCTCCGAGAGCGTCGTGAACCTCGTCGCGGGCCTCTCGGACCGCGGCTTCGAGGACATGGCGGTGGAGGCGGCCATCTCGAAGGTGATCTCGACCGAGGCGCTCTGGCGCACGGCCGACGAGGCGCTCCAGATCGCGGGCGGCATCGGCTACATGCGAGAGATGCCGTACGAGCGGGCGATGCGCGACAGCCGGATCAACCGGATCTTCGAGGGCACGAACGAGATCCTGCGGCTGTTCATCGCGCTCGCCGCGATGAACGACGTCGCGGAGGAGCTGAAGGACCTCGCCGCCTCGATGAAGGGCGTGCTGGCCGACCCCGTGAAGGGATTCGGCGTGCTCTCCGAGTACGCCAAGCGCCGCGCCTCCCTCGCCACCGGCCTCAAGCGCGAGAAGGGTCAGTGGACGCTGCTCGCGCCGGCGGTGGCCGCCGAGGCGGCGCTCTTCCAGGACGGCGCGCGCCAGCTCGCCATCGCGACCGATCGGCTCCTGCGGCGCCACGGCAAGAAGATCGTGGAAGCGCAGCTGCCCACGCGGCGCCTGGCCGACGTCATGATCGACCTGTTCGCGCTCGCGGCGATGCTCGCCCGCGTCTCGACGCGGGTGGAGGATCACGGCGAGGACGCGACCGCCGTGGAGCGCGAGATCCTGCGCACCTTCGCGCGCCAGGCGAAGCGGCGCGTCGACGGCAACCTCGCCGACCTGGACGAGAACGAGGACGCGGGCGTGCAGGCGCTCGCGAGGCACGTGCTCGAGACGGGCCGGTACGGCTGGGACAACATCTGACGATCGAGGGTCGGGGCCCCGCCCTCGGGCCCCGACCCCTCGACCTCGACCCCTCGACGTGGACCTCGACCCCGAACCCCGAGCCTCGGCGACATCCGCGGCGGATCTCAGGCCGCGTGGAGGAACGCCGCGACCACGCGGCGCCACCCCTCCTCGCCGAGGAGCGCCGGCGCGGGCGCGACGAGGTCGCCGCCGTCCGCCGCGGCGAGCCCCAGCTCCTCCTCGACGAACCGCGCGAGCCGTCGCCGCTCCGAGAGGATGAAGGTGTCGGCGCGGAGCCCGGCCGGGAGCTTCCTCCACTCCTCGTCGTCGGGCGCGACCTCGAAGAGCCACCCGGAGCGGTAGGGCTGCTCCTTGACGAGCGCAGGGTTGCGGCGGAGCCGCCCGTTCACGCGCGCCACGACGCCGTCCGCGGGCGCCGGGATCCGCACCGCGCGCCTGCCGGCGTGAATCACGGCGATGGGGTCGCCCTTGTGGACGACCATGCCCGCGCGCGGCAGGTCCACCGCCGTCGCCGAGGGCAGGATCGCGCTCGCGATCTCGTCGACGCCCACCGTGACCGTGCCGCGGCGGCGCGGCTCGAGCCAGGTGTGGTTCGGCGAGATGCGCGCGTCGAGGGTGAGCTCGTCCGCGGGGCGCCGGCGCCGGTCGATCGCGCGCCAGATCGCGGCGGCCACGAGCGCGGGGAGGAGCAGCGCCAGGCCCGCCACCAGGAAGACGCCGAACCGCCCCGCGAGGCCGACGAGGAACGCGCCGACCGCCTCCAGGATCTCGATCACCGTCGTCATGCTGGCTCCCTTCGCTCGGGACCTCGAGCGGATCCAGGGCAAGCGCCGCGCCACCGGCTCGCGGCCGCGCCGCCGCGGGATCACGGAGCGTTGCGCGCGTGCGGCGAACGGTCGCGTGGCGGAACTCGCCAGGGCGGCGCGCGGCGCGCGCGCGGATCTTCCCTCGTTCCGCGGGCCTGGCGCGCGGCGTCGAGATCGTCAACGGCTGGTGAGTTCCTCGGCGGCGCCGGGGCGCGTCACTCGAGGTCGATCTGGCGGTACGAGCCGTCCGGCTGGAGCGCGGTCCCCCAGACCTTGTGCGAGGCCTGGTGCTCGGTCGGCGAGAACCCGAGGCGCGCCCCGACGCCGAGGTCGAGGTCCCGGATCCCCTCGAGCGCCGCCACGAGCTTCTCGGTGTCGAGGTCCTGGCCGGCGCGGCGGAGCGCCTCGGCGAGGAGGTTCCCGACGATCCAGCCCTCGAGCGTGACGAACCCGGGGCGCTCGCCGGCCTCGAGCGCCTCTTGGAACCGCCTCACCGCGGCGGAGCGGGAGGTGGGGAGGGGCACGACCTGCGTGACCATCACGTCTTTGGCGTAGCGCGCGCCGGAGGCGACGAGGTCCTCGGCCAGCGCGCTCGCGTCCACCGCCGACACGCTGGTCGCCGGGACGCCGAGCCCCGCGTCGCGCGCCTTGCGGATGAACGCGGCGGCCGCCCGGTAGGTCGCGACCATGACCACCGCGTCCACCTCGTGGGCGCGCGTCCGGAGCGTCGCGATCGCGTCCGCGACGTCGGCGGTGTTCCGCCGGTAGCGCACCCGGACGGCGCGGGCGGGGTCCACGCCGAGCGCGCGCAGCTGGGCGGCCACGCCGCGGAACCCGGACTCGCCGAACTCGTCGTCCTGCGAGAAGACCGCGATGCGCTCCGGGGCGATGCGCCGGACGCGCACGAGCCAGCGGATCGCCGCGGACGTCTCCTCGGAGTAGCTCGGCCGGAAGTTGAAGACGTACCGGTCCGGCGGCTGCCGCCGCAGGAGATCGCCGCCCGTGAACGCGCCGAAGAAGACGACCTTCCGCTCGAGGCAGTACGGGATGGAGACCGCCGCCGTGGGCGTCCCGACGTTCCCCACCACCGCGAACACCCGGTCCTGCTCGACGAGCTGGCGCATCGCGGGCCCGGTGCGCGACGGCTCGTACCCGTCGTCCACCGCGACGAGCCGGAGCTTGCGGCCGTGGACGCCGCCGCTCGCGTTCACCGCCGCGAGCGCCGCCTCGACGCCGGCGCGCATCGAGCGGCCGAGCTCGCGGTTCGCGCCCGTGAAGGCGGACGCCATCCCGAGCACGATCTCGCGGTCGGTGACGCCCCGGACGCCCCGCTCCGGCGCGAGGAGCCCCTGGACCGCGTCGTCCGCCTTCTGAACCTGCGGCGAGAGGAGCACGAAGACGATGGTGAAGATGGCGAGGGCGACGGCTCCGCCCACGCCGAGCGCCACGAGACCCGTCACCGACCGGCGCGGCGGCCTCCGCATCTCGCCGCCGGGGCGAGGTCCCCCGGGAGGGCCGCCGCTCGCGCCTCGCCCCGGTGCGGGGGTCCTCGCCTCCGGGAGCGGGGACGGCGTTCCGGCGGCGCCGGGGGTATCGAGCCGTTCATCGCGGAAGTCGCCGGCACTGGGCAAGGAAAGCCTCCTGCTCTCGGGGTCCTGTGGGGGGGCGCGGGGGGCGCGAAAGAATTGCAGGCAATTCTTGCGCGAACCGGAGCGGTTTGACAACACCCTGCGCGAAGGCGAGCTGCACGCTCGGTGCGGATCCCGGCGGCGCCGGGCGGTTCAGGTGCGGGTGAAGCGCGGGATCGCGCCGCGCGCCGCCCGCTCCTGGGGCACGAGGGCTGCGTAGAGGACCTCGTGCACCGGCACGGCGACGCCCGCCTCGCGCGCGAGCCGCACCACCGCGCCGGTCTGGTCGTCGAGCTCCGACGGGCGCCCGGCCCCGAGGTCGCGCTGCATGGAGGCGGTCGCCTCGGGCGTGACGCCGTCGAGGAACGCGAGCGTCCGCGACACCGCGTCGGGGGCGATCGCGACGCCGCGCGCTCGCGCGAGCGCCGCGAGCTCCTCCATCGCGGCGAGGTGGAGCGCGCGCGTCTCCGCGACGGTCCGCACCACGCCCGCCGGCGCGCGCGCCGCCGCGGCGACCGCGCCCCACGGCTCGATGAGGAGGAACTTCTCCCAGCTGGCGGCCTCGACGTCCGCGACGAGCTCCACCTCGGCGCCCGCGCGGCGCAGCGACGCCGCGAGCGCGTCGAGCCGCGGCGAGGGGGAGCCCCCGCGCGGGCCCCGCTCGCCGAGGCGGAGCCGGGGCGCGCCGCCGACGTGCCTCACCACCCCGGGCGCCTCGATCCAGGAGAGCACCGCGACGAGCCCGCCCGCGACGCGCTCGTCTCCGAGCGCCGCCGCGAGGCGGCCAGCCGCCTCGACGCCGTTCTGCAGCGGGACGGCGACCCCTCCCGCCGCGACCAGCGGCGCGAGCCGCGGCGCGACCTCCGCGACCTGCCAGGCCTTCACCGCGACGAGGACGGCGTCGGCGCGCCCCGCCGCGGAGGGGTCCTCCGCCACCGGGAGACGGACCGTGAACGTCCCGAGCGACGACTCGAGGCGCAGCCCGGCGCGGCGGATCGCCTCCGCGTGCGCGCCGCGCGCGACCACGACGACGTCGTCCTGCCCGGCGCGCCCGAGCAGCGCCGCGAGCAGCCCGCCCACCCCGCCGGCCCCGACGATCGCGATCCGCATGGCTCCCTCCGGAGGCTCCTGCGGGCGTGCCGGCCCGCGCGTGGCGGCCCTTCCCCTGCCCGCGAGGGCGCCGCGCGCCTTCATAACCCACCCCGGCGCACGCAGCGAGGCTTGCGGCCGGCGCGGCGCGTTCGAAGGATCGCGCGCGGAGGAGCCCCATGTCTCGCGCCGCCCCCGCCCTCGTCCTCGCCGTCGCCCTCGCCGCTCCCGCCACCGCGCCCGCGGCGCCGACCGCGGCGGGGCGGATCCAGACCGACGAGGCGACGATCGAGATCCTCGGCCGGCCCGTGAAGGTCGGGGAGAAGGTCGAGACGCCGGAGGGCTGGCTCCGCGTGGAGGAGGCGGGGCCGGAGGACGGCGAGGTCGGGTCGTTCGCCGTCGTGGCCGCCGACTCCTTCGGCGCGCCCGCGGCGGCGGCCAGCGCCGACGGGGTCGCGTCGGCGGGCGCGCCCGCGGACCGGAAGCCCGCCTCGCGCGACTGCCGCGCCGAGCGCTCCGCGTACCTCTCGGAGCTGTGGCGCGCGTCGGGCATCGAGGTGTCCCGGCCCGACGCGGTGATCGAGGGGCTCGAGGCGGGGAGCGCGGGGCCCGCGGCGGGCTTCGCCTGGTTCGCCCTCGCCACGGACGCGTTCCGGCCCCTCGCGTGGTCGTCGGCGCTCCGCGCGCGGGCCGAGGCGCTCGCGCGCTGCGTGCGCGGCGAGTAGCCGCGTCACTCCCAGGAGACGTCGTACTCCGAGTCGAGGAGGCCCGTGGCCTTCGCCTCGACCCGTGGCGCCTTCGCGTCGGAGGCCCCGAGACCGGACAGGATCACGGCGCGGTGGAACGTCGGCGGCATGAAGTCGCGCCTGAAGATCATCCGCGCGTGCTTGTCGCCGAGCCACTCGACCGACCGCTCGCCGTAGCTCACCGCGGAGCGGTAGCCCGCCGGGCCCGCCGAGACGAAGCGGCGCGGATCGCGGCCGGCGATGGCGAAGATGGTGCGGCCCAGCACCGACGAGAGGAACCCGCTCACCGTCCGCTTCCCGAGCTCGTCGAACACCGCGTCCACCCCGCCCAGCACGGGCTCGAGCCGGTCCACCGCGTCCCAGGCGATGCGGAGGTACTCGGCGACCGGGTACGAGAAGAAGTCGGTCCGGGACCCCTTCCGCTGCGGGTCGATCGCCCGGGCGACGTCGTCGCCCAGCTTCTCCCGGACGAGGTCGAAGAGCCGGTTGAAGTTGAGGCCGCGCGACGTGTCCGCGTCGGTGGTGGCCGCGACGCGCCGCTCCAGGTCCCGCCGGTCCGCCGGCATCGAGCCCTCCCTGCCCCGCAGGACGGGGCGCTCCCGATGCAATCACACCCTTGGGGCGTCCGGAAGACCGGCAGCCCCCGCACGTGTTAGGAGACGGCGCATGCGCTCCCACCTGCTCGTGCCGCTCGCGCTGGCGGCCGCCACCCTGCTCCCCGCCGCCCGGGCGCGCGCCTGCTCGGTGTGCGCCGCGGGCGACCCGCTCGTCGCCGCCGGAGACGCCGCGCCCGAGGGGCGCGAGCTCCGCACCGCGCTCGAGGCCGAGTGGCTCACCGCGGAAGCCGAGATGGCGGAGATGCCGGGGATGATCGAGGAGGTCGATCAGGCGACGCTCCGCGCGCTGGCCGTCTTCTCCCCGCTCGCGCGGCTGAACGCGGTCCTCGCCGTCCCGCTCGTGCAGAAGTCGGTGTCGGCCACGGGCGCCGGCATGGATCACGGCACGACCGAGCTCACCGGCCTCGGCGACGTCGAGCTGGGCGCCCGGTGGTTCGTCCTGGACGAGACGAGCTTCGCGCAGATGCGCCACCACAGCGTCGCCCTCTCGGCGGGGACGTCCTTCCCGACCGGGGACGACGACGCCACCCGGGACGGCGTCCGGCTCGACCAGCACTCCCAGATCGGCACGGGCGGCTGGGGGCCGTACGCCGGCGTGATGTACCGCCTCGAGCAGTCCCGGTGGCACGCCTTCGCGAGCCTCACCGGCCGCTGGCGGAGCGAGAACGCCCACGGGTACCGCTACGGCGCGTCGCTCCACTGGTCCCTCACCGCCCAGCGCGACCTCGCGGACGGCCGCGTCGCGGTCGGCCTCGGGATCGACGGCCGCCAGGCGGCCTACGACCGGGAGCACGGGGAGGACGTCGCGCACACGGGGGGCCTCGTCCTCGCCGCCGCGCCGGAGGCGCACGTCCAGGTGCGCGGGTCGTGGTGGCTCACCGCGCGCGCTCAGCTCCCGTTCGCGACGTCGCTCCACGGCAACCAGGACGTCGGCCCGACGGTCTCGGCGGGCGTGCAGTTCAGGGCGTTCTAGAGCTCGGACGGCGAGGCGCGGGTTCGGCGTCTCGGGTGCCGTCGCTCCCCAGCTCCCGCAGCGCGGCCTCGCGACGTCCCACCTCCGCCCGGGCGGCCTCGGCGCGCGCGCGGGCGGTCCGGGCGCGGTCGCCCGCGGCGGCGGCGGCCGCGGCGGCGCGCCGGCCGGCGGCCTCGGCCTGCCGGGCGGCCGCTTCCGCCTTCCGTTCCGCAGCGCGGGCCCGCGCGAGCGCCGTCGCCGCCGCCTTCCGGGCGCGCTCCCGGGCGGTGGCCTCGCGACGGGCACGCGCCCGCCCCTCGCGCTCCTCGCGCGCGCCGCGGACGGCATCACCGCCGGAGCGCCCGCCCCGCCGCGCCCCGTCTCCCCTGGGCTCCGCGCGCGCGCGACCGCCCTCCGCGCGCTCGCCGGCGACGACCGCGAACCCGGAGAGGTCGCCCGTCGCGACCTCCGGCTCGCGCTCGAGGCGCCCGGCGCGGAGCGCCTCGCGGGCGGGGCCGGGGGCGGTGGCCGCGGCGCGCAGCAGCAGCTCGAGGCGCGCGAGCGCGGTCGCCGGCGCGCGCCGGCCCTCGGCGGCGAACGCGTCCGCGGCGGCGAGGCGGAGCGCGCGCGCCCGCTCGCGGAGCTCGCCCTCCGCCTCCCTGAGCTCGCCCGCGCCGCCACCCGCGAGCGCGCGCCGCTGCCCGGCCCGGAGCCGTTCCCCCGCGGCGAGGAGCGCCTCCACGTCGCGGCGGCGGTCGAGCGCGAGGCGGTTCATCACCCAGGCGAGCCCGGTCGGGCGGCGGAGCTTGCGGACCGCGCCGGCGGACGGATCGCCGGCCTCCGCGAGCGCCCTCGCGAGCGCGCTCCGCTCGGCGGCGAAGCGGCTGGGCGGGAGCGCGAGGAGCCGCGCGGCGTCGTCCGGCGGGGCCACGCCCATGAGCTAACCCCTCGCGCGCTCCCGCGGGCGACCAGGCCGGGTCCGCGCCCGCCCGCACGCCGCGCCGGCCGGTCCCCACCCGGGCCCCCCGGTCGCCGCGGCTCTCCGCGCTGGCCATGATCTCGGCCATGGAGGGGACGCTCATCCGCCGCGTGCTCCTGGTCGAGGACGACCCCGGGATGCGGGACGTCATCCGCGCGCTCCTCGAGCGGGCGGGCTTCCGGGTCTTCGCGGCGCCCGACGGGGCGGAGGCGTGGGACCTCCTCGCGCACGGCCCGCGCCCCGCGGCGATCCTCGTCGACCTCTACACGCCGCGGATGACCGGGCACGACCTCGTGGCGCGGATCCGCCGGACGCCGCGGCTCGCCGGGATCCCGATCATCGCGATGAGCGCGGAGCGCGCCGACCGCGACCGCCCGGTCGCCGCGGCGTTCCTCGAGAAGCCCTTCTCGCGCGAGCAGCTCGAGTGGGCGCTCGAGCGCGCGGGCGCCTAGGCGCCGTCAGATCTGCGGCGTGATCCCCGCCGCGTCCTGGTTGCGGCGCTCGACGTTCTCGCGCCAGCGCAGCACCGCCGGCAGCGCGAAGAGCGCCGCGGCGAGGCAGGCGACCTCGCCGAGGTCCGCGAGGATCCCGAACGAGATGAGCGCGTGGTTGCTCGCGACGAGCAGCGAGGAGTAGCCGATGATCGTCGTCAGCGAGCAGAGGGCGACCGCGCCGCCGGTCGTGCGCACGACGTCCGCGATCGAGCGCGCGTGGTCCACGCGGCGGCGCTGGAACACGTTGGTCGCGTAGTCCACGCCGATGCCGAAGGTGATCGGCAGGGAGATGAAGGAGAGCATGTTGAGCCTGAGCCCGAGCGCGCCGGCGAGCCCGCCGAACCAGAGCACCCCGACGCCGAGCGACGCGAGCACCCAGGCCGCGTCGCCGAACGACCCGACCGAGCGCTTCCCGGCCCCGAAGGCGAGGAGCACGAGCAGCGTCACGCCCGCGAGCGAGAGCAGCGTCGCGCGGGGGCCGTCGCGGGCGACGCTGTCGAGCATGTCGCCGAGGAGGAGCAGCATGCTCGCGACGGGCGCTTCCCGCGGGAGGCCGATGCCGCGCAGCTCGTCCGAGAAGCGCAGCACGTCGCGCCCGTCCCACACGTCCACGGTGCCGGCCGGGTAGACGAGGACCGGGCCGCCGACCCTTCCGTCCACGTCGGTGAGGTGGCGCCGCAACGTCTCGGGCAGGTCGCCGGCGCCGAACGGCCGCAGGTCGGCCGGGGGCAGCACCTTGGCCACCGCCATGCGCCTGTCGGGCGGCAGGAACGCCAGGTTCCGGGGGGTGGCGAGCGCCGCGATCTCGCGGACGATCGGCAGCTTCTCCGCCTGCCGCTCCGGCACGAACGTCGCGATCGACACCACGTGGCCGATGGTGCCGCGCGGGTGCGCCTGGCGGTGCGCCTCGACGCGCCGCGCGATCTCGCGCGCCTCCGTCTCGTCCTTGCCGAGCACCACGGTGGGCGTGAAGTGGTCGCCGTACAGCGCGTCGACGCGCGCGTCCCACCACGCGACGGCGCCGTCGCGGAGCGCCGCCTGGCTGCGCAGCTTGCGGAAGTCGTACTCGAACGGATCGCGCGCGAACCGGACGATCTGCCAGCCGGCGAGGACGGTCACCGCCGCCGCGACGAGCGCCGTGGCGCGGGGCGCCCGCTCCACCGCACGCGAGACGCCGAGCGTGAAGAGCGGGAGCGCCGGCCGCTGGCCCGCCCTCGGGATCGGCGTGCGCCGCTCCCAGGCGAGGACGAGCGGCGGCGTCATCAGGTACGAGAAGATCCAGGAGAGCGCCATCCCGACGCCCCCGATCAGCCCGAACTGGTTGAAGCCGCGGAAGTCGGTGGCGAGCAGCGACGCGTACGCGACGCCCGCCGCGAGCGCCGCGGTGAGCGTCGCGAGCCAGGTGCCGCCCACCGCGATCTCCATCGCGGGCAGCGGCTCCCGGCCGTGGCGCCGCTCCTCGAGGTACCTCGCGAAGAGGATGAGCCCGACGTTGATGCCGTTCCCGACGACGATCGAGCCGAGGAAGGCGGTGTTCGAGTTCAGGTTGCCGACGGCGAGGTAGGCGATGCCGAAGGTGACGAACGCGCCCGCGAGCAGCGGGATCCCGACCGCCGGGACCGCCTTCCAGGTGCGGTTGTAGACGGTGACCGAGAGCGCGACGGCGACGATCACGAGCGCCATCGCCCAGACGAGGTCCTCGGCGAGGGCATCGTGCTCGAGCAGGCTCGACGTGACGCCGCCGGCGTACGCGACCTCGAGCCCGGCCGCGTACGCCTTCGGGTCGAGCCGCGCCACCGCGGCGCGGACGAGGCGGTCGAAGCGGACCGTCCGGTCGTGGTCGTCGGGCGCCCCGGTCATCCGCACGATCATCGGGAGGATCGTGAGCCTCTCGCCGGGGGCGCGCCCGGGGACCTCCCCCATCGTGTAGCCGCTCGGGAACCGGGCGAGGAGCTGCTTGCGGTCGCCCGCGATCCGCTCGAGGACGGCGCCGACGTCCGGCGGCTCGCCCCGTCCGCGGCGCGCGGCGCGCTCCCAGCGGATCCGCGCGCGGAGCACGTCCCGCAGCTCCTCGAGCTCCTCCTTCTCGGGGAAGAGGAGGAGCCGCGGCCGGAAGAAGTCCATCGCGTCGTCGACGCGGTACTCGACCCACCGGACGAGCCCCTCGGGGTCCTTCGCGAGCTCGTCGTGGAGGTCGTCGGCGAACACCTGCAGCGTCACCGCGTCGGCGCCGTGCAGGATGACCGCGAGCCCGGCGGATCCCCCCACCCGCTCCGTCACCTCGCGCAGGTCGCGGGCGCTCCGGGTGGACGCGGGGAGCAGCTCGGAGACGTCGGTGCGGAGGTCCGAGTAGAGGTGGACGGTCCCCACGGCGCCGGCGACGGCAGCCGCGGTGCAGGCCGCGAGCACCGCCACCCGGTACCGATCGAGGAGGCGGACGGATGTCTGGGCGAAGCTCATCGGGCCACGGTTCCAACGAACGCCGGGATGTGGAAAGTCCCTCGCCGCCTCCCGGGGAGCCCGGCGGAGGAGCGCCGCGCCGGCGCGCGGCGCTCAGCTCGGCCCGAGCGGGCCGGGCCCGCGCGGCGCCGCGTCCTGCTCGTCGAGCCGGAGTCGCCGGTGGATGACGACCATCCGCCAGAGCGCCGTCGCGGTCGCGCCGAGCGCGATGACGGCGCAGGCGCCCTCCACGAGGAGGCCGCCGCCGTCGCCGGGCACGAAGGGCGCGAACACGAGCGCGAACATGAGGAGCACCACCCGGTGCGGGCGCTCCATCCCGAAGTTCGGGCACTCCACCCCGAGCCCCTCGCCGCGGGCGCGCGCGTAGCTCACCATGAGCGAGGCGGCGAGCGCGTAGGAGGCCCAGAACGAGCCGGAGCGGTCCGGGAAACCCGCGGCGAGCCCGGAGAAGATCGCGATCTCGGAGAGACGGTCGAGGTTCGAGTCCAGGAACGCGCCCGCCTTGCCGGTGGTGCGCGTCGCCCGCGCGATCTCGCCGTCGATGAGGTCGCACCACGAGCCGAACACGAGGAGGAACCCCGCCCAGCCCCACTCGCCGAAGGCGGCGAAGGCCCCCGCCGCGATGGCGATCGCGGCGCCGACGGCGGTGACCGCGTTCGCCGTGAGCCTCAGCGTGATCGCCACGCGCAGGAGCGGCCGCGTCACGAAGTAGGCCCACCGCCCGAGCACGCCGATGGGGCCGCCGTACGCCTTCATGCGGTCGGGCGGCGTGGGCCGGACGGCGGCGTAGATCCCGCCCGTCAGCGCCGCGGAGCCGAGCAGGAGGACGATCGCGAGCCGGGACGAGTCGCTCATTTCGCAGGCGGAGGATCCTATCCCACCGCGCTCTGGGACCTCGCCGCCGCGGCCTCGGCGGCGAAGCGCCGCAGCTGGGCGTGCAGCGCCGCCTGCTGCTGGAAGAGGTCGTGCACGGGCAGGCGGCCGGGAGCGGTCACCGGGCTCTTGAAGAAGAAGGAGAGCCACTCCTGAGGCCCCTTCTCGCCGGCGCGCTGGGCGACGTCCGCGAGGAGCGCGAGGTCGAGCACGAGCGGCGCCGCGAGGATCGAGTCGCGGCACTGGAAGTTCACCTTGATCTGCATCGGGTAGCCGAGCCACCCGTAGATGTCGATCGCGTCCCAGCCCTCCTTGTTGTCGCCGCGGGGCGGGTAGTAGTGGATGGTGACCTTGTGGTCGACGTCGGCGTAGAGCTCGGGGTGCTGCCGCGGCGAGAGGATCTGGTCGAGCACGCCGAGCTTCGAGACCTCCTTGGTCTTGAAGCTGAGCTCGTCGTCCAGCACCTCGCCGTCGCGGTTGCCGAGGATGTTGGTCGAGAACCAGCCGTCGAGCCCGAGCAGCCGCGCGTGGATCATCGGCGCGATCGTCGTCTTCATGAGCGTCTGGCCCGTCTTGAAGTCCTTGCCGCCGGTCGCGACGCCGTTGCGCTCCGCCAGCTCGCGGAGGGCGGGGATGTCCTGCGACAGGTTCGGCGCGCCGTTGAGGAACGGCAGCCCCGTCTTGAGCGCCGCCCAGGCGTAGACCATCGAGGGCGCGAGGGTGGGATCGCTCCGGTCGAGCGCCGCCTCGAACGACTTCAGCGTCTGGTGCGAGGGGCCGATCTCGGAGTACACCTCGGTCGAGCCGGTCCACACCATCACGCCGCGCGCGCAGCGGTTCCGCTCCATGAAGCCGCGGATGTCGGCGACGAGCGCCTCCGCCCTCTCGCGCAACGAGCCCTTCTTCACGTTCGGGCCGTCGAGCCGGCGCACCCACGCCGTGTCGAACACCGCGGGCATGGGTCGGATCGCCTCGAGCTCCTCGCGGATCGGGTCGAGGTGCTCGCGGCCGAGCACCCTCGCGCGGAGGGCGGCGGCGTACGCGTCGTCGGGGATCGGGTCCCAGCCGCCGAACACCACGTCCTCGAGCGGCGCGAGCGGCAGCACGTCCTTCAGGCGGGCGCCGTGCGCGCCGCCGTCGACGACGTGGCCGAGCTGCGTGAGCGAGCCGACCGGGGCGGCGAGCCCCCTCCTCACCGCCGCCACACCAGCGATCGCCGTCGTCGCGACCGCGCCCATGCCGGGCAGGAGGACCGCGAGCTTCTCCCCTCGCGCGAGGGGCTGCAAGCCGGAACCGAGTCTCATCGAGATCACCTCTGCGGGCGGAGCCGCGATCGCCGGTCGTGCCGCCACCGGCCCGTCGCCCGCTCGCCCGGTGGCGCGGTTTCTACCTCATGGCGGCGGCGCGCGGAAGGGGTGGCGAACGTGGTCGGACGTCAAAATGTCCCACCCCGCCCCGCCCTGGCCCGGAGACGGGAGCGCCCTACGCCGGCGGGGCGCGCGGGACGATCCGGACCGAGGGTGCCTTGATCGCCGCCGCGACGGCGCGTCCCGGGGCGAGCGCGAGGGTCTCCGCGGAGCGGCGGGTGACGAGCGCGACGAGCGTCGCACCCACGCAGTCGAGGGCTACGCGGACGAGCGCCCCCTCCTGCGCGAGGGAGATCACGGTCGCGTCGAGGAGGTTTCGCGCCGAGCTCCGGTGCCCGGGGGCGTCCTCGAGCACGATCTCCTCGGCCCGCACGCAGACGTAGGCCTCCGCCGAGGCGCCACCCGGATCCACCCCGGTGAGCAGGAGCCCGCCCGAGTCCACCACCGCGAGCCCGCCCTCGCGCGCGACGATCCGCCCGGGCAACACGTTCTCGGTCCCGACGGTGCGCGCCACCTCGACGTCGGCCGGCGCGCTGAACACCTCGTGGACCGGCCCGGTCTGCCGGATGGTCCCCCCCACGAGGACGAGCATGCGGTCCCCGAGCGCGAGCGCCTCGGCGCGATCGTGGGTCACCACGATCGAGGGGACCGCGGCCTCCTCCAGGAAGGCGCGCAGCTCGCCGCGGAGCGCCTCGCGCGTGGGGGCGTCGAGCGCCGAGAGCGGCTCGTCGAGGAGCAGCAGCCGCGGCCGCGCCGCGAGCGCCCGCGCGAGCCCGACGCGCTGCCGCTCGCCGCCGGAGAGCTCGGCCGGCCTCCGCGCGAGGAGCGGCTCGATCCGCAGCCGCGCCGCGAGCTCCCGCACGCGCGCGTCGCGCTCGGCGCGCGAGGCCCGCGCGAGCGCGTAGCCGACGTTCGCGGCGACGTCGAGGTGCGGGAACAGCGCGGCCTCCTGCGCGAGCAGGCCCGCGCGGCGGCGCTGGGGCGGCAGCGAGACCCCCGCGGCGGTGTCGAGCCAGACCTCGCCGTCGAAGGCGATCCTCCCCGCCTCCGGGCGGTCGAGCCCCGCGAGCGCGCGCAGCACGGTGGTCTTCCCCGCCCCGGAGGGGCCGAAGAGGACCGTCACGCGGCGGCCGTCGAGCGGGAGCGTCGCGCGCGCCCGGATCGTGGGACCGCCGCGGAAGCGGCGCTCGACCTCGAACTTCAGCGCGCGTTCCATGCGAGGGGCCGCCTCTGGAGCCCGTACACGACGACGAGGACCACGAACGAGACGGCGAGGAGGAACGCCGCGGTACGGTTCGCCGCCGCGTACTCCAGCGCCTCCACGTGATCGAAGATGGCGATCGACAGGGTGCGCGTCTCGCCGGGGACGTTGCCGCCGATCATGAGGACCACGCCGAACTCGCCGAGGGTGTGGGCGAAGGCGAGCACCGCGCCGGAGAGCATCCCGTGCCAGGCGAGCGGGACGGTGACGCGGAAGAACGTGGCGAGGCGCGAGACGCCGAGCGTGTGCGACGCCTCGACCAGGCGCGGGTCCACCGCCGCGAGCGCGGCCGCCATCGGCTGCACCGCGAACGGGAGGCTGTAGAGCACCGAGGCGGCGAGGAGGCCCTCGAACGAGAACGGGAACGGGCGGCCGGCGAGCGCCTCCCACGCGCGCCCCGCCGGCGTCCGCGGCGCGAGCGCGACGAGCAGGTAGAACCCGAGCACCGTGGGCGGCAGCACGAGCGGCAGCGCCACGATCGCCTCCACCACGAACTTGAGCCGGAAGCGAGAGGTGGCGAGCCACTGCGCGAGCGGCACGCCGACCGCGAGGAGGAGCAGCGTGGTGAGCGTCGCGAGCGAGAGGCTCAGGCGGAGGGCGGCGGCGTCCATCAGGGCGGATCGTACCCGTGGCGGGCGAGGATCGCGCGGCCGCGCGCGCCGACGACGAAGGCGAGGAACGCGCGCGCGAGGTCCGCGTCGCGCGCCGCGGTGAGGACCGCCGCGGAGTGCGGGACGGAGGGAGCGATCGCGGGCGGCAGCGGGAACGCCGCGCCCGCCGCCGCGAGCGCGGGCGCGAGCGCGATCGACGCCGGGAGGAGCGCCGCGTCCACCGCCCCCGCGTGCGCGAGCTGCGCCGCCTGCGCGACGCTCTCGCCGAGCACGATCTTGGGGCGCACCGCGTCGAGGACGCCCGCGCCGCGGAGCGCGGCCTCCGCCGCCCGCCCGTAGGGCGCGACGGCGGGGTTCGCGATCGCGACGCGGCGGACCGCCGGCTCGGCGAGGGCGGCGAGGCCGCGCGCCTCGACCGCCGCGGGCGAGCCGCGCGGGACGAACGCGACGAGCCGCCCCGCGGCGTACACGACCTCCTCCCTCGCGAGCCCCGCCTCGACGGCCTTGCGCGGGTAGTCGCGATCCGCCGACATGAACAGGGCGAACGGCGCCCCGGCGCGGAGCTGCGTGAGGAGCGTCCCGGAGGCGCCGTACGTCGCGACGACGCGGCAGCCTCCGGCCTCGCGCTCGAAGGCGCGCGCGAGCTCCTCGAGCGCCGGGCGGAGGCTGGCGGCGGCCGCCACCGCGACGACCGGGGACTCGGCGGCGGCGCCCCCGGCGGCGAGGAGCGCGAGGGCCAGCGTGGCGACGCGCGCGGGGGACGTCATGCGCGTGACCTTAGCCGAACGCCCGCCCGCTCGCGCGGGGCTTCGGCGGCCCGCGGCCATCCCACCGAGGGCGGACGGCTCCCGGCGCGGCTTGCGCGGGGCGGACCGGCCGGCCTACCCTCGCCCGCGTGCTCGCCGGACCCGCGCTCGCCCTCCTCCTCGCTGCGGCGACGGCGCGGGATGCTCCGGCGCTCGACCGGGCGGTGCCCGAGCTCGACCCCTCGATCCCCGCGCGCGTCGCGGCGGCGCTCCGCGCGCCCGCGGGGGGCCAGCGCGCGGCGGCCGCGACCCGCCCGCTCGTGGGCGTGCCTTACCTCGCGTCCGCGCTCGGGGAGGGGGCCGGCGCCGACGCGGACCCGCGGTTCCGCCTCGACGCGTTCGACTGCATGACGTTCGTGGAGACCGCGATCGCCCTCGGGAGCGCCTCGACGCTCGCCGAGGCGGCGCGCGCCCTCGACGACGTGCGCTACGCGGGAGCTCCGACGCTCGCGGGGCGCAACCACGAGGTGCTCTCGCAGTGGATCCCCTCGAACGTCGCGAAGGGATGGATCGCCCACGCCGCCGTCGCCGCCGCGGGCGCGCCGGTGCGGCGCGAGACGATGGCGTTCTCGCCCGAGTCGTGGGCCGCGGTGCGCGCGGCGGGACGCGCGATCGCCGGGCTCCCGCGCTCGCGCCTCCCGTCGGGCGTCTTCGCGATCGACGTCGTGGCCCCGGAGGACGTCGCCGCCGTCGCGGCGCACCTCCCGCAGGGAACCATCGCGCTCGTCGTGCGCGCGGACCAGCCCGCCCGCGCCACGCGCATCACGCACGCGGGGCTCGTCGTCCACGGCCCGCGCGGCGAGGTGCGGGTCCGGCACGCCACCTCGTCGAAGGGCCTGGGCCGCGTGATCGAGGAGCCGATCGACCGCTTCGCGAGACGCGAGGGGCGGGCCTACCCGCGCTGGCCGCTCGCGGGGCTCGCCTTCTACGAGGTCCGCCCGAACGGCGAGCGGCTGCGGGCGGTCGCGCGCGGCGTCCGCTCGCCCGTCCGCGCGGCGGGCGGGGAGGCCGTCGGCTCGCCTACCCGGCCGCCGCTGTAGGTGGTTGCCCGACGATTCCCGGGTGTCGATCTTCGTGCGCAGGGCAGGGGGGGAATGGTGAGGGCGGCGGGCGCCGTCGCGTTGCAGGATCGCGCCGCCGCCCTCGCCGCTCTTCGGCGGCTTCACGTTCGGTCCGCGCCCGCCGGGTGTACCCGGATGGGGTGCGCCTCGGTGTCGCGGCGTGGAGCACGGAATCCGCGCGGCGCCGGCCGGTTGATTTGACACCCCGGGGACCGCGGGCGAAATAGGCCACGCGCCGCTCCGTAGGGCGTCGC
This sequence comes from Anaeromyxobacter sp., assembly GCA_035708485.1. Taxonomy (GTDB): domain Bacteria; phylum Myxococcota; class Myxococcia; order Myxococcales; family Anaeromyxobacteraceae; genus Anaeromyxobacter. Next base: position 37,982 of record DASSSJ010000098.1, read on the forward strand.
GCACCCCGGCCTCCATGACCGCCTCCGAGCTCGCCGTAGACGGGAAGGTCATCGCGCGCACGCTCGCGGCACCCGCGCTCGGCCTCGGGTCGGCGGTGGAGCGCCGCCGCAGCCTCGCCGCGATCGCCGTCGCCACGCTCGCCGCGCTCGCGTTCGCGGCCGTGGCCGTGCCGCGGGTGGATTACGACCGCGCCGCCGCGGCCGACCTCGCCCGGTCGCCGAAGGCCGCCCAGATGACGCCGCACGATCGCGAGGAGGCGATCGCGACCGCGCGCAAGCTGGGGCAGATCGCGGGCTGGGCAGGCGCGATCGCCGGGCCGGCGCTCCAGGCGCTGGGCGCCGCGACGGCGCTCTTCCTCGCCTTCCGCGTCGCGGGGACGCGCCCCGCGTTCCGCGAGACGTTCGCGGTGGCGTCCCACGGGCTCCTCCCCGTGTGGCTCGCGCGCCTCCTCGCCATCCCGGCGGCGCTCGCGCGCGCGCCGATCCCGGCCGAGCAGGCGGGGGCGCTGCTCCCGTCGAGCCCGGCCGCGCTCCTGCCGCCCGGCGCGCCCCCCGCCGTCGCCGGCGCCCTGGGCGGCCTCGATCTCTTCGCGATCTGGGCGATCGTCCTCGTCGCGACCGGCATGGCGAAGGCGAGCGGCGCGTCGCGGCGCCGGGCCGCCGTCGTCACCGTCGTCCTGTACGTCGCCTGGGTGGCGGTCGCGCGGATCGCGCTCCCCGCCGCGCTCGCGGCGGCCCCCGGACCCGGGGGACCGCGGTGACCCGGACCCGCGCCGCCGCGCTCGCCGCCGCGCTCGCGGCGCTCGCGCCCCCCCGCGCCGCGCGCGCGGAGGCGTCGCTCACCCTCGACGACGCGCTCGCCCTGGCGGCGCGGGAGAGCCCCGATCTCGCCGCTGCGCGCGCCGACGCCGCGAGCGCCGGGGCGGAGTACACCGCGGGCGTCGGCGGCGTGCTGCCGCGGCTCGACCTCTCGACGGCGTTCGGGCACGACTTCATCGGCGAGTCGCGGACGCCGCGCCTCGTCGTCGGCGACGACGGCATCGCGACCTTCGTCTCGGAGACGCCCGCGACGGACCAGGCGGCGTACGCCGTCCAGGTGCGGCTCGCGCAGCCGCTCTTCGACTGGGCCACGTTCAAGGAGGTGGCGCGCGCTCGCTGGGGCGCGCGCGCGGCCGAGCGGCAGTACGACGAGGCCGTGCTCGGCGTCGCGCTCGACGTGACCCGCCGCTTCTACGAGGTCGTGCGCGCGGAGCGCTCCCTCGCCCTGCTCGAGAAGACCGCGGCCCGCTCGGAGGACCTCGTGGCGCGCGCCGACGCGCTGTTCGCCGCCGGCCGCGCCCCGAAGAGCGACACGCTCCAGGCGCGGGTGAACCTCGCGAACGAC
>DASSSJ010000099.1:0-29904 GCA_035708485.1 Anaeromyxobacter sp.
CTCCTAGCGTTCCCCGGCCGCGAGGCCGGGGCTCCATTGAAGCCTGCCCCCGATCGACGGCGACGTCGCCCGGAAGATCCGTTCCCCGGCCGCGAGGCCGGGGCTCCATTGAAGCTTCTGCGGCCCGTTCCAGCCGTTCACCGTCAGCGTCCGTTCCCCGGCCGCGAGGCCGGGGCTCCATTGAAGCAACGCCGAGCAGGCGCGACTCTCCGCCGAGTTCTACCGTTCCCCGGCCGCGAGGCCGGGGCTCCATTGAAGCACCCGCTGCTGCACCGACCGCAGGGAGATCCCCAGCGTTCCCCGGCCGCGAGGCCGGGGCTCCATTGAAGCCGGGAGCCAGACGCCCCACCCGACGAAAACGCGCGCGTTCCCCGGCCGCGAGGCCGGGGCTCCATTGAAGCACGTCCGCCACGTTCCGCTCGACGACGAGGTCGCGCGTTCCCCGGCCGCGAGGCCGGGGCTCCATCGCGGGCACGGCCGCGTGCGCGACGGCGACCTTCCTCCTGAACGGCCCGGCGCGCCCGGTCTCGTGGGCGGGCGTGACGCTCGCCGCGCTCATCGTGCTCCAGCACCGCGAGAACATCCGGCGGCTCCTCTCGGGGGAGGAGAAGCGGAAGCTGCGGGTGTAGGCCAGCTGATGCTGCCTCTCATCGCCCCACCCCGCAGCGCCTCGCCTCGCGCGCGAGCGCCGCATCGAGCGTCCACAGCCGAGCCGGCGTGAGGAGGGCCGACGCGAGGAGGTGCACGTCGGTCCAGCCGAGGCCGCGGCCGTACAGGCGATTCCTCTCGACGCAGTGGAGCGCCTCCTCCTCCGTCACGAGCACCGCCTGGGGAAGATCTCGAAGGAGCTGGAGGATCGCCACGCGGTTTCGCAGGTTCCCGCACGCGAGCTCTCCCGTGACGTGCGGGTGCCCGAGCACCTCGCTGCCCTCGAGCGCGTCCGCGAGCTCGCGGGAACCTGACCGGAGGTGATCGACCCACAGCGAGGTGTCGGCGAGGATCACGGACGCTCCGCCGATCGGCGCCGGCGCGGCTGCTCGAGCCTTCGCTCGGAGCCGCCGAGCGCAGCCAGCCTGCGCGCCGCTTCGCGGGCGATGAGTGCCTCCAGGCCGGCGTGGACGAGAGCGGTCTTCTCGGGGATGCCCGTCAGCTCGGAAGCCTTCCGCACCAGGTCATCTCGCAGGATGAGTGTCGTTCTCATGCACATGAATATGCATTCGACGTCGGCGCGGGTCAAGGCCGTGGGCTGGGTCCAGTCTTCGGCGGGACTTGACCCGCCCTCCGAGGCGGCGGCGACTGGGAAGTAGTGCCGCTGGACGACGCGTGCCGGCTGGCTCGCGCCGAGGAGCGCTACCGGCGGCGCTCGGACAAGACGTGGAACCTCACCGATTGCCACGCGATGAAGGTGGCCTCGGAGCGCCGGATCCGGGAGATCGCGACGACGGAGGCCGGCTATGAGCAGGCCGGCCCATCACGAGCACGTTCCCAAGGACGACGAGCGCCATCCCGGCGAGCGCGAGCGCGGTCCAGCGGTAACCCTCGAACAGGGTGGAGGTGACCATCGCCACCACCGGGATGACCGCGGCGCTGTAGCCCGCCGGACCGGCGCCGACGCGCCGGAGCAGCGTCAGGTACGAGAGGAACGCGATCACCGAGCCGAAGAGGACGAGGTAGGCGAGCGAGGAGACGTACGCCGCCGTGGCCTCGAACGAGAAGGGGATGCCGCGCAGCGCGCACGAGAGCGCCACCGCGGCCGAGGCGTAGGCCATCGCCCACGCGGTGCTGGGCGCGACGGTGAGGCCGCGCCGGTAGAGCCGCTGCGACCAGAGGTTCCCCGCCGAGGCGAACACCGAGCCGAGCAGCGCCGCCGCGAGGCCGAAGCCGCGCCCGGCCGCCTCGCCCACCCGCGCGACCTCGGGCCAGAACATGAGCGTCACGCCGGCGAGCCCGAGCGCCGCGCCGACGAGCATCGCCGGGCGCGCCGGGGTCCCGAAGAAGACGCGGGCGCCGGCGAGGTTCCACACGACGATGAGCGCGTACGCCACCGCCACGAGCCCGGAGGTGAGCTGCCGCTCGCTCACGTAGACGAGGACGTAGTTGAGGCCGAACTGGAGGACGCCCATCGCCGCGAGCTCGACGTGGCTCCGGAGGTCGTACCGGAGCCGGAGCCCCTGGGCCGCGCACCACGCGAAGAGCACGACCGCGGCGAGCGCGAAGCGGTAGACGACCGAGACCTCCGGCGCGACGGTGCCGAGCTGGAACTTGATGGTGAGCCAGGTCGTCCCCCAGATGGACGTCGGGACCAGGAACAGGATCCAGGAGGCGGCGGCGCGGTCGGACCGGGGCACCGGCGCATTCTAGTGCCCGGCCGGAGCGGGCGGCGGCCGCGCTCACCGCCCGGCGGCGACGTCGGCGCACCCGCCGCCCGCGCCGGGGCGCGTGGCGACGTGCGGCCCGGGCGCGCGGGGCGACGGGGCCACCACCGCCGCCCAGATCTGCCCGATCGAGGCCGCGCACGGCACCGCCTTCTGCATCGCGAGGCCGCCGAGCCCGAGCAGCGCGATCACCGCGACCGCCGGGACGAGCGTCCGCCGGAACGCGCCGATCCACCAGGCGCCGCACGAGAGGCCGCGCCGGACGCGCCGGTAGAGCCCCGCCGCGAGGACGCCGTCGAGGACGATCTCCGCGAACAGGCCGGGGACCTCGGACAGCACGAAGACGACTCCCGCGAGCACGCCCAGCGCGGCGAGGACGAGCCCGACGACGGCGAGGCCCACCGGCCCGTCGAAGTCGAGGTCGAGGCCGGAGAGGACGTCGAGGCCCGAGCCACCGGAACGCGGAGGCGGATCCGGGAGCTCCACCTGCACGTCGAGCGACGACGGGCCGCGCGCCGCGTTCACCGGGAGGTCGAGGCCGCCGGCCCCGTCCCGCAGGTCGCCGTACGCGCGGAACGCCGTCTCGCCCAGGTCGCGCGCGGCGTCGAGAGCGTTCCCCACCGCGGCGTCGCGGTCCGGGAGGCGCGGGACGGCGAGCGCCACCCACGCGCGGAGGAACACGAGCAGGAGGACCCAGGCGGCGATCGCGGACAGCGCGTAGCGCAGCCCCATCCCGCGCAGGCCGGCCTGGAGCAGGGCGTACGACGTGAGGAACCCCGCGCCCGCCACGATCGCGGCCAGCGCGAGCGCGATCGGGGCCGGCGCGCGGAGCCGGACGCGGCGCTCCAGGCGGCTGACCGCGCGGTGCCTCGTCGTCGACGCGCTCATCGTGACCTCCGCACCCAGGAGGCCACGACCGCGGGCGCGCAGTCGACCGGAACCGGACCGGCGCCGGCCGATTCCGTTCTCCGAAAGGCAGCCATCTGGAAATCCGAAGCCTCGTCGCCGGCGACGGAGCGCTCAGCGCGCGTCGCGGCTCTCTCCGCGATCGCCGGGCGCGGTGAGCTGCAGCCCACGGAGTCGTCGCCGCGCGATCCACCACAGGCAGCCACCGGCGACGGCCGCGAGGACGTACATCAGCGAGGCGATCAGCACGGTGCGGGAACCTCCACGAGGGTCAACGTCTGCGCGCGAGCGCGCGGCCGACGGCGGGCGCGACCGCGAGGGCCGCCGCGGCGAGGGCGGCGCCCGCGACCACGTCCACCACGTAGTGGACGTGGACGTAGACGGTGGAGAACACGACCGCGAGCGCCCAGAGGAGCAGCGCCGCGGCGTGGCGCCGCGCGATCCGGCCGCCGACGGCCGCCGACACGAGCGCGATGGCGGTGTGGCCGCTCGGGAAGGCGTCGAGGCGGGTGCGCTCCGCGACGCGCAGGAACGCGCGGATGGCCTCGGACGCCGCGCCGCCGCCGACGACGCGCGCCTCGTCGGCGGGCGAGAGCCGCGGGCCGGAGGTCGGGAAGAGGACGTAGCCGGCGAACGAGCCGTAGAACGCGAGCAGGATGGCGAGCACCGCGCCCTCGTACGCGCCCGGGCCGCGACGGCGCGCGAGGAGGGCGACTGCGATCGGCAGCGCGTAGTAGCTCACGTACGCCAGGTAGACGAGATCGGTGAACGCCGGCGCCCGGTCGAAGGCGTTCCGCCACGCCGGGACGAGCGTCGGGAACCAGCGCGCGTCGAAGCCGGAGAAGTAGGCGTCCCAGCGCCGCGGGTTCACGCCGACGATGACGGGCTCGAGGAGCATGAACACCGCGACCACGGTCGCGATCGGGAAGAGGTCGCGCAGGAGCGCGCCCGCGCGCGACTTCGGGGCCGCGCGCGCGAGGAGCACGGTCGCAACGGCGAGCGCGAGGAGCTCGAGCGCGGCGACGGGGCTCGGCGGCCGGCCCACGATCGCCAGCACCGTGACCGCCGCGAGGAACAGGGTCGTGAGCCGCTCGGACGGGCGCATCGCTCAACGGCGCGCGGCGGCTGCCGGGTCCGCGGCCGACTCGGGGTGGGGCTCGGCCGCGGCGGGGAGCCCGGGGCCCGCGGCATCGCCGAGCCAGCGCTCCGGGTCCTCGACGATGCGGCGGGCGATGGCGAGCGAGCGCGCCGCGTAGAAGCCGTCGTGGATCCGCTCGTCGAAGGTGAAGCGGACGTTCACGCCGTCGCGCACGACCACCGCGTCGCCCTCGACGAACGGCATGCGCGCCGGGGCGGAGAGGGTGCCGAAGATCGCGGTGGTGCCGTACTCGTAGAGGTGGTGGTACGCGTCCGAGACCCCGGCGGAGCCGAGGTTCGCGAGGAACACGCTCGCGAACATGGGGTCGTCGCGGGTGAAGAAGGCGGGGAGGAGGTTCCACGCGTCGAGCGTCCGCGCGAGCCACACCGCGAAGCGGATCACCGGCCCGGGGAGCCGCATGACGAGCGAGACCTCGCGATCGATCCCGCGGGAGCCGGCGCGGCCGCGCGCGACCGCCTCGGTCATGCGGCGCACGAACGCGGGGAAGGGATCGTCCGGCGGGACGGCGATCTTGATCGTCACCATCGCGCCGTGGTCGTTCATCTCCTCCTTCGCCACGAACGCGAAGGAGACCTCGTTCCGCTGGTAGATCCGCCCGCCCGCGACGAAGCGGTTCAGGTCTCGCCGGAGGTGGAGGGACCGCGTGCACGCGTAGGCGAAGAGGTGGAAGAGGGTGGCGCGGTCGGGGTGGGCGCGGTTGTACGCCCTGAGCCACGGCCGCGTGCGGGAGAGGTCGTAGACGAGGTCGTGCAGGACGACGCTCTCCGCCTTCGACCGCATGAGGTACGGCATGATCCGGCGCACCGCGGGGAGGCCCGGCACCGGCGCGCCGTCGGATCGGCGGAAGAGCGGCATCGGGACGAGCGTCCGTCCCGGCCGGCGGGGTGTCAAGAAAGGGCCGGGCAGGCAGCGCCGCGTGGCCCTCGCCGCCCGGCGTGGCCGGAGAGGCGGAGCGGCTACACGTTGGGGACGGGCGAGAGCTCGCCGGCTGGCCGGATGAGCACCTGGCGCGGCTTCACGCCGTTCGCGGGACCGACGATCCCCTCGCGCTCCATGCGCTCGATGATCTTCGCGGCCTTGTTGTAGCCGAGCCGCATCTCGCGCTGGAGCTTCGAGACCGAGACCTCCTCCATCCGCGAAACGAGCTCGATGGCCTGGTCGTAGACGGGATCGTCCTCGTCCGCTTCGAGCGCGCCCCGCTCGCCGCCCTCGCGCGCCCTGAGGATGCCCTCGTCGTAGACGGGCCGCCCCTGCTCCTTCAGGAACTCGACGACGCGGTGGAGCTCGCCCTCCGAGACGAACGCGCCCTGCACGCGCGTCACCGGCTGCGTGGCGGTGAGCACGAGCATGTCGCCGTCGCCGAGGAGCGCCTCGGCGCCGGGGCCGTTGATGATGGTCTGCGAGTCGTGGCGCGACGCGAGCCGGAAGGTGATGCGGGCCGGGAAGTTGTTCTTGATCATCCCGGTCACGACGTCGGTGGACGGACGCTGCGTCGCGACGATGAGGTGGATGCCGGTCGCGCGCGCCTTCTGGGCGAGGCGGGCGAGCGAGATCTCGACCTCGCGCGGCGCGGTCATCATGAGGTCCGCGAGCTCGTCGATCACGACCACGATGTACGGCAGCTTCTGCGGGAGCCGCCGCTCGTCGCGCGCCGCGGCGGGGTCGTCGGGCGGCGGCGCGGTCGGGTCCTCGAACTCAGGCGAGGCGGCGGCGCGCTCCGGGCGCGGCCCCTCCGAGCCGGTCTGGGACTCCGCCGCGGCCCGCGCGGCGGCGTCCTCCTCCGTCTCGCCCGCCGTCACGTCCACGACGACGAGCTTCTTCGGGGGCGGGACGTCCCCGTCCTCGAAGGTCCTCCCGTCCGCGCGGAGCTTCTCGACCTTGTGGTTGTAGGACTTGAGGTCCTTGGAGCCCGTGTCCGCGAGGATCTGCGTGCGGCGCTCCATCTCGTCCACCGCCCACTGCAGCGCGCGCGAGGCCTTCTGGGGATCGGTGACGACGGGCAGCAACAGATGGGGGACGTCCTCGTAGGCGGACAGCTCCGTCATCTTCGGGTCCACCATGATCATCCGCACCTCGGCGGGCGTCTGCCGGTAGAGGAGCGAGAGGATCATGGTGTTGAGGCCGACGGACTTGCCGGCGCCGGTGGTGCCGGCGACGAGGAGGTGGGGCATCCGCTGCAGGTCCACGCAGTACGGCAGCCCCTCGATGTTCTTGCCGAGGCCGAGCGGGAGGAAGCCGCCCGCGCGCGCGAACGACTCCGACTCGAGGACGTCGCGCAGGTAGACGATCGCGCGATCGCGGTTCGGCACCTCGATGCCGACGACGCCCTTCCCCGGGATCGGCGCGATGATGCGGATCCGGGTGGCGCTGAGCGCCATGGTGAGCTCCTTGTCGAGGTTCTCGATCCGCGCGAGCTTCACGCCCGCCACGGGGGAGAACTCGTAGAGCGTCACCACCGGCCCCGGCCGGATGTGCTTGATCGCGCCGTCGATGCCGTGCTGCCGCAGCGTCGCGACGATGGTCTCGGCGGTGCGCGTGAGCGAGCTCGCATCCACGTCGCGCGCCTTCTCCTCGTGCGCGTCGAGCAGCGCGGTGGAGGGGAGCTGGAAGACGTCGCCCGCCTTGGTGAAGGCGAACGCGGGCTCCTTCCTGTCCTTCTTCTTCCTGCCGCCGCGCTCGAGCATCGCCTGCGAGACGACGATCTCCGGCCTCACGGGCGGGAGCGGCTCGGGCGCGCCCGGCGGCTCCGCCGGCGGCTCGCCCGCCTCGGCCGGCTCGGCCTCCGCGCCCGCCGCGGCGTCCTCGCGGTCCCGGCGCTTGCGGCGGCGCCGCTCCGGGGCGGGCTCCTCCGCGACCTCCTCCACCTCGACGTCGTCCACCCAGGCCGGATCGCCGAACCCGCCGGTCCTGCGCACGTGCTCGAGCGCCAGGGCGCCCGCGACGGCCCGCGCCTCGGCGCGATCCTGGTCCCCCGCGGCCTCGATCTCGGCGGTGTCGGCGAGCGCGGCCGCCTCCTCCTCCGCGCGCCGCGCGCGCTCCGCCGCCTCCTGCTCGCGCAGCTCGGCGATGGCGGCGCGGTGCTCGGAGACCGCGCTCGCGAGGCGCGCGGCGACGAACGCGAAGACCGCGCGGGCCGCGTCCGTCGCGGCGGCGGCGATGGCGGTGACCTTCGCGTCGGTCGCGACGATGAGCGCGACCGTGCCGGCCGCGAGCACGACGATGGCGCTGCCCCAGGTGCCGAGGACCGACGTCGCGGAGCGCGCGAGCGCCGCGCCGACGGCGCCGCCGGCGGGGAACGACGCGGCGGCCCGGCCGTCGAGGGCGAGGTGCCCGAGCGCCGCGACCGAGGCGACGAGGACCGCCCAGGCGATCGCGGACACGATGGTGAGCCGGGGGGTCGCGCCGCGGAAGAGCCGCAGCGCGGCGGTGCCGAGCGCGAGCGGGACGACGAGCGCGGAGAAGCCGAGCACGCCGTAGGTCGCGGCGGCGGCCCGGTGGCCGACCGGCCCGCAGAGGTTCGCGGGGGTCATCGCGCGCGCGATCAGCGCGCCGTCGATGGCCGAGAAGGTCGCGAGCGCGAGCGCGAGGACCGAGCCGGCGGCGAGGAGGGCGACCGCCGTGACGTCGCGCGCCATGCCGGTGCGCGGGGGGGCGCCGCGCGAGCCGCCGCGCCTGCCACGCTCCCGCTCGGAAATACGCCGGTTTCCCTTGGGCTTCCCCATCGCGCCGTCACCTGTCCCGGGTCTCCGCCGCAGAACGCGCGGACGGGGCCTGCCTCGCCGAGGATATCGGGGGGTCCCACCCGGTCAATTTTTCTGCGGGGCGTGGTCCTCGCGTAGAATGCCGGGAGAACCCCCGTTTTCACGCGAGCTTCCATGGACGTCCGCTGCGAGCGCTGCCGCGCCCAGTACGTGTTCGACGACGAGCAGGTGACCCCGGCCGGGCTCACCGTGCAGTGCACGAACTGCGGTCACGTCTTCAAGGTGAAGAAGAAGGAGCTCGTCGTCACCGTCCCGGTCAAGCCGGACGAGCTCGAGGGGAAGCCCCTGCCGGCGACCGCCGCCGCCCCGCGGCCGCACGCCGCTCCGGTCGCGAACGGGAACTCCACCATCGTGGGGACGCCCCCCGCCGTGACGCCCGAGCCGGACCGGCCGCGGGAGCCCCCCCGGGAGCCGCCGCGCGAGTGGCGCGTGCGGCAGGCGAACGGGAACATCTTCACCTTCCGAGAGCTCACCACGCTGCAGAAGTGGATCATCGAGCAGAAGGTCACGCGCGACGACGAGATCTCGCTCTCCGGCGAGCAGTGGAAGCGGCTCGGCAACATCGCCGAGCTCGCGAGCTTCTTCCAGGTCGTCGAGGCGGCCGAGCGCGGCAAGGCTGCGCAGGCGACGCCCGCGCTGACGCCGCTCCCCATGTCGCTCCCGGTGTACCCGGTGGCGCTCCACCCCCCGCCGCTCTACCCACCGCCGAGCTACGCGCCCCCGCCGTACGCGGTCACCCCCTCCCCGGCGCCGCTCCCGGAGTACCGGCCCGAGCCGCTCCCCGCCGCGCCGGCCGCGCCGACGCCGACGGTCGAGGTGGACCTCGGTCCGGAGGAGCTCGCGTCGGTCCGGAAGGGAAGGGGCGGCCGGATCGCGCTCGCGGCGATCGTGCTCCTCGCGGCCGCCGGCGGCGCGGCGTGGTTCCTCGCCCCCGAGCTCTTCGCGCCGCTCGGGCTGGGGCCCCCGCCCGCCGACCAAAGCGCCGTCGCGGTGCCGATCACCATCGAGGTGAAGCCTCCCGCCGACCCGCCGCCGGGCGAGGCGCCGCCGCCGACCGTCGTCATCGGGCCGGTGTCCGCCCCCGAGCCCGTCGCGCAGCCCTCCGTGGAGCCGCCGCCGGAGCCCATCGTGAAGCCGGCCGCCAGGGCGCCGCCGGTGCCCAGGGGGCCGCTGGCGATGCTCGCCCAGGCGGCGAAGCTGCGGGAGGCGGGAGCCATCGAGCGGGCGCTCGACCTGTACGGCCGCGTGGTGGACGCGGATCCCGGGAACGCGGAGGCCCTGACCGGCCGCGGTCTGTGCTATCTCGACCTCGAGAGCTACGCCCCCGCCGAAGCGAGCTTCCTGGCGGCCCTCGGGATCGAGCCCGACGAGCCGGGTGCACTGTTGGGGCTCGCCGAGACCTATCGGTGGCAGGGGAAGAGCGCCGACGCCATCAAGTACTACGAGAGGTATCTCTCCAAGCATCCGGGCGGCGAGGAGGCGGCCGTCGCCCGCAACGCACTCGAGGAGCTGAGGGAATAGCCATGTCCGACAGGGGAACGCCGGGGAAGCCCTCCAACACCGAGGAGGAGTACTTCGTCCGCGAGGACGCCGAGAAGAAGCGCCGGCTCGCCCTCCAGGCGAAGAAGGACAAGGAGGCGGCGGAGCTCAGGCGGCTGAAGGAGCTCCACTGGATGCGCTGCCCGAAGTGCGGGCTGGAGATGCACGAGGTGAAGATGCGGGGGATGGACGTGGACGTCTGCTTCTCGTGCAACGGCATCTTCCTCGACGAGGGCGAGCTCGAGCACCTGGAGAAGAACCCGGCGCCGGGCCTGGTGAGCGCGGTCCTGAACTGGTTCAAGTCCGAGACGAAGAAGCCGGTCTAGGAGCCGCTCCGTGGCGCTGTCGCTCGAGGAGGTCCGGCGCATCGCCGCCCTCGCTCGCCTCCGGCTCTCCCCGGAGGAGGAGGAGACGTTCGCCGTGCAGCTGTCGGCCATCCTCGGGTACGTCGAGCAGCTCCGCGAGCTCGACGTCTCGGCGGTGGAGCCGATGACGCACGCCCTCGCGGAGGGCGACGTCCCGCTGCGCGCCGACGCGCTCCAGCCGTCGCTCTCGCCCGCCGACGCGCTCGCGAACGCGCCGGCGCGCGAGGGGACCTGCTTCAAGGTGCCGAGGATCATCGAGTGACCACGCCGAACGACCTCACCGCGCTCTCGCTGCGCGAGGCGGGGGCGGGGATCGCCGCGCGCGCGGTGTCGTCGCGCGAGCTGGTCGACGCCGCGCTCGCGCGCATCGCCGCCGTGGACGGGAAGATCGGCGCGTTCCTCGCCGTCACGGCCGACCGGGCCCGCGCCGCCGCGGCCGCCGCCGACGCGCGCGCCGCGAAGGGCGAGCGCCGCTCCGAGCTGGACGGCGTGCCGATCGCGGTGAAGGACCTCTTCGCGACGCGGGGCGTCCCGACCACCGCCGGGTCGCGCATCCTCGAGGGGTTCCTGCCGCCCTACGACGCCACCGTGGTCGAGCGGCTCGAGGCGGCGGGCGCCGTGCTCGTCGGGAAGCTCAACATGGACGAGTTCGCGATGGGCTCGTCCAACGAGAACAGCGGCTATCGCCCCTGCGCGAACCCGTGGGACCTCGCGCGCACCCCCGGGGGCAGCTCCGGCGGGAGCGCGGCGGCGGTCGCGGCCCGGCTCGTCCACGGCGCGCTCGGCACCGACACCGGCGGCTCCATCCGGCTCCCCGCGTCCTTCTGCGGCGTCGTGGGGGTGAAGCCGACGTACGGCCGCGTGTCGCGCTACGGCGTGGTCGCCTTCGCGTCGTCGCTCGACCAGGTGGGACCGCTCGCGCGCACGGTCGAGGACGCCGCGATCCTGCTCGAGAGGATCGCCGGCCACGACCCGCGCGACCTCACCTCGTCCACGCGCCCGGTGGACGACTACCTCGCCCGGCTCGAGGAGGGCGCGGGCGGCCTGCGCGTCGGCGTCCCGCGCGAGTGGTTCCAGGGCGGCCTCGACCCCGGCGTCGAGCGGAGCGTGCGCGCCGCGCTCGCCACCTACGAGAAGCTCGGCGCGAGGCTCGTCGAGATCTCGCTCCCGCACTCGAAGTACGGCATCGCCGCGTACTACCTCATCGCGCCGGCGGAGGCGTCCTCCAACCTCGCCCGCTACGACGGCGTCCGCTTCGGCCTGCGCGCCGAGGCGAAGGGGCTGCGGGAGACGTACGCGGAGACGCGCGAGCGCGGGTTCGGGGCCGAGCCGAAGCGCCGCATCATGCTCGGCACGTACGCCCTCTCGGCCGGGTACTACGACGCCTACTACCTGCGGGCGCAGAAGGTCCGGACGCTGGTGCGGCGCGACTTCGACGCCGCGTTCGCCGCCTGCGACGTCGTCGCCGGCCCGGTCGCGCCCTCGGTCGCCTTCAAGCTCGGCGAGAAGGTCGCCGATCCGCTCCAGATGTACCTCGCCGACGTCTTCACCATCACCTGCAACCTCGCCGCGCTGCCGGGGCTTTCGGTCCCGTGCGGGCTCGAGGCGGCGAGCGGGATGCCGGTCGGGCTCCAGCTCCTCGGGCGGCCGTTCGACGAGGCGACGCTCCTCCGCGCCGCGCGCGCGCTCGAGCGCGAGCTCGGGCCGACCCCCACGCCGGCGCTCGGGAAGAGGGATCGGGGATGAACCGGCGCACCGCCACCTTCGTGTGGGCCGGGATGCTGGTCGTGCCGTTCGCCTTCCTCGGCGTGGCGTTCGGCCTGGGCTCCGACCACGCGGCGCCGGAGCTCGCGAGCCCGCTCCTCTGGGCGGCCGTCGTCGCGGCCGCGGGCAACGCGACGCTGGCGTGGGTCCTGCCGCGGAGGCTCGGGCCGGTCCGCGCCCACGACCGGGACGCGGTGGCGTTCACGCGCGCGCTCGTCTCGGTCGCGCTGTGCGAGGCGGCGGCGCTCGCGCCGGTCGTCGCGTTCATGATCACCGGCGACGTCCGCCTCCTCGCGGTGCTCGCCGCCGGCGTCGCCGCGTACGTCGCGGTCTACCCCTCCCGGCGGCGCTGGGAGGCGCTGCGGCCCCTCGGGGACGCCGAGGGCGTGTCCGGGCCGTCCGGCGAGGGCGCGCCGAGGCGGAAGGAGGCGCCCTGATGCCGGTCTCCGACTTCCAGGTGGTCCTCGGGCTCGAGGTCCACGCGCAGCTCCTCACGCGCAGCAAGATCTTCTGCGGCTGCTCCACCGAGTTCGGGGGCGAGCCCAACACCCACACCTGCCCGGTGTGCCTCGGCATGCCGGGCGTGCTCCCCGCGCTGAACGAGCAGGTGGTCGAGTACGCGGTCCGCACCGGGCTCGCGCTCGGCTGCACCGTCCAGCCGAGGAGCGTCTTCGCGCGGAAGAACTACTTCTACCCGGACCTCCCGAAGGGCTACCAGATCTCGCAGTACGAGCTGCCCATCTGCACGGGCGGCGGCGTCGACGTCACCGTGGACGGCGTCGAGCGGCGGATCCGGCTCACGCGCATCCACATGGAGGAGGACGCCGGCAAGAACCTGCACGACGTCTCCCCCGACGGCGCCTCGGGCGTGGACCTCAACCGCGCGGGCGTGCCGCTCCTCGAGATCGTCTCGGAGCCGGACCTCCGCTCGGTGGACGAGGCGATCGAGTACCTCAAGGCGCTCCGGGCGATCCTCGTCACGCTCGGCGTGAACGACGGGAACCTGCAGGAGGGGTCGTTCCGCTGCGACGCGAACGTCTCCGTGATGCCGAGGGGCTCGGACCGCCTCGGCACCCGGTGCGAGATCAAGAACATGAACTCGTTCCGGTTCCTGCGGCAGGCGATCGACCACGAGGTGCGGCGGCAGGTCGAGATCGTCGAGGCGGGCGGGAAGGTCGAGCAGGAGACGCGCCTGTTCGACCCGGAGCGGGGCGAGACCCGCTCGATGCGCTCCAAGGAGGAGGCGCACGACTACCGCTACTTCCCGGAGCCGGACCTGCCGCCCGTCGTGGTGAGCGGGGCCCTCCTCGAGCGCGTGCGGCGCGAGCTCCCCGAGCTGCCCCGGGCCCGCGCCGCGCGGTACCGCGCCGAGCTCGGGCTCTCCGCCTACGACGCGGGGCTCCTCGTCGCGGACAAGGGCACGGCCGACTTCTTCGACGCGGCGCTCGCGGCGTACGGGCGGGGGCCGGACGCCGCGAAGAAGGTCGCGAACTGGACGAACGGCGAGGTGGCGCGGCTCGCGAACGAGCTCGGCGAGGAGCCGGCGCGCTGGAAGCTCTCGCCCGCGAAGCTCGCGGCGGTGCTGAAGCTGATCGACGGCGGCACGATCGGCGGGCCGGGCGCGAAGCAGGTGGTCGAGGAGGTCTTCCGGACGGGCGGCGAGCCGGAGGAGATCGTCCGCGCGAAGGGGCTCGCCCAGGTCTCCGACACGGCGGCGCTCGAGGCGGCGGTGGACAGGGTGCTCGCGGCGAGCCCGGCCGAGGTCGAGCGGTACCGCGGCGGCAACAGGAAGCTCATGGGGTTCTTCGTCGGCCAGGTGATGAAGGAGACGAAGGGGAAGGCGAACCCCGCGGTGGTGAACGCGCTCCTCGCCAGGAAGCTCGGAGGCTGACGTGGCGCGCTGGGCGGGATGGGGGGCGGGCCCGGCCGGCGCGGGATCGACCGGCGGGCCGAGCCGCGTCTTCCTCGCGGTGGCGCTCGCCGCGAGCGCGGCCGCCGCCCTCGCGCTCGCGCGGCAGGGCAACGCCGCCGGCGCGCTCGTCGCCGCCGCCGCCGCGGTCTACTTCGCCCTGCGCCTGTTCGCGGGGCTCGGGAGCGGGAAGCGATGACGCGGGAGCCGCTCCGGCCGGTGCTCTACGACGAGGGGCGCGACCTCGTGCGCCTCCTCGACCAGCGGCGCCTCCCTGCCGAGGAGGCGTGGCTCGAGCTCGCCTCGTCGGACGAGGTGGCGCGCGCGATCGAGGACCTCGCGGTCCGCGGCGCGCCGGCGATCGGCGTCGCCGCGGCGTACGCGCTCGCCGCGGACGCGCGGCGCGGCGCCGACCCCGCCGCGCTGCGGGGCGCGGCGGAGCGGCTCGTGAAGGCGCGGCCGACCGCGGTGAACCTCGCCTGGGCGGTGCGCCGCATGTCGCGCCGGATCGGGCTCGGACCGGCGGAGCTGCTCGCCGAGGCGCACGCGATCCGGGACGAGGACGAGGCCGCTTGCCGCCGCATCGGCGCGCTCGGCGCGCCCCTCATCCCCCCGCGCGCGCGCGTGCTCACGCACTGCAACGCCGGCGCCCTCGCGACGGCCGGCTACGGCACGGCCCTCGGCGTCGTGCGCGCCGCGGTCGAGGCGGGGAACCGGATCGCCGTCTTCGCCGGCGAGACGCGGCCGTTCCTGCAGGGCGCCCGGCTCACCGCGTGGGAGCTGCACCGCGACGGGATCCCGGTCACGCTGCTCACCGACGGCATGGCGGGCTGGCTCATGGCGCGGGGCGAGATCGCCTGCGTCGTGGTGGGGGCGGACCGGATCGCGGCGAACGGCGACGTGGCCAACAAGATCGGGACGTACGGGCTGGCGGTCCTCGCCGCGCACCACGCGCTGCCGTTCTACGTCGCCGCCCCCTGGTCGACGGTGGATCTCGAGACGCCGACCGGCGCGGCGATCCCGATCGAGGAGCGCCGCGACGACGAGGTCCTCACCCTCGCCGGCCAGCGGATCGCCCCGGCGGGCGTCCCGGCGCGCTATCCCGCGTTCGACGTCACGCCCGCGGCGCTCGTCACGGCGATCGTGACGGAGCGCGGCGTGGTCCGCCCGCCTCTCGACGAGGGCCTGCGCGCGCTCTAGCTCCAGCTTTGCGCGCGATGCCGCCGCGTCTATCATCTGCGCGATGGGCGAGCTCGGCGCAACCCGCGTCTTCGGCCAGCACGGCGGCGGCGTCGTCGTCATCGGCCTCGAGCGCCGGCCGATGCGCGACCTCTACCACTGGCTCGTGACGGGATCGTGGACGCGCCTCATCGTCGTGTTCGCCGCCGTCTACTTCGCGACGCTCGGGATCTTCGGGGCGGCGCGGCTCCTGGTGGCGCTCCGGCTCCCGCTCGAGGGGTCGCTCCTCGAGGCGCTCTCGCAGGCGGCGGTGGCGCCCGAGCCCGAGGCGTCGGCGTTCACGGCGCGCGGCGTGGCGGCCGCCGTCGTGGCGGCGCTCGACGGGTTCTTCCACTGGGTCGAGCTCGTCATCGGCGCGGGCATCGTCCTCGCGAAGTTCTCGCTCGTCCGCGCCCGCGTCCTCTTCTCGAACGTCGCGGTCGTCGCGCCGCACGAGGGCGGGCAGGCGCTCATGTTCCGGATGGCGAACGAGCGGACGAGCCACATCGTCGACGCCAAGGTGACGGTGATGCTCGTCCGGAACGAGGTGCAGGACGGCGAGCCGGTCCGCCGCGCGTACGATCTGTACCTCGTCCGCCGCAAGTCGGCGCTCTTCTCGCACGCCTGGACCGCCGTCCACGCGATCGACGGCGAGAGCCCGCTCCGCGGCGAGAGCGCGGCCTCGCTCGAGGGGGCCGAGGCGGAGGTGATCGTGAACGTCTCGGGCTTCGACGAGGGGCTCGTGAAGACCGTCCACGCCCGTCACGTCTACCGGGCGAGCCGCATCCGCTGGGGCGCCCGCTTCCGCGAGATCGTGAAGAAGCTGCCCGACGGGCGCCACGCCGTGGACTACCGGAAGTTCCACAAGACGGTCTCGATCGAGGAGGGCGCGGCGCCCGAGCGCGACCGCGCCCCGACGCGCAAGGCGCGCTGACGCGCGTCTCCGACGGGTCCGACCGCGCCGGGACGGCGGCGGCGGATTACGATGGGCGCATGACCCCGCGAACCTGCGCCGCCTGCGGCCGCGCGCTCGGCACGAACGCGGACTGCATCTCCTGCCGGGACGCCGCCGCGAGCACGCTCGCGAGCGAGGCGGCCGACGTCACGCCCTCGTCCGTCCCCGGCCACGCCGCCGCGGCGGAGCGGTTCGTCGAGGAGCCGCCGTGGTACGCGCGCCGCACGCCCGGCCACTTCCGCGCGAAGATGCGGCTCCTCTGGATGGTCCTGCGCGACTACGCGAACGGCACCTACCGCAAGGTGCCGTGGAAGGCGGTCGCGGCGCTCGCCGCCGCGGTCGTGTACGTCGTGGCGCCGTTCGACCTCATCCCCGACTTCCTCGTCCCGCTCGGCTTCGGGGACGACGTCGTGGCGCTCGCGCTCACGTGGGGGCTCGTGAAGCGGGAGCTGCGCGAGTACTGCGCGTGGAAGGGGCTCTCGCCGGCGCACTTCGGCCTGTAGGCTGGCGCGTTCGCCGGCAGGCGGCGGTCGGGGCGGGCCACGCCCCCCACATAAGACGTGGGCCGCGCGGCGGCACCGCGCGGCCCGAGGTGCGGGGCCCGCAGGCGCCCGCTCGCGATCAGTGCTTCCCGTGCTTCTTGAACGCCTTGTGCGCGGCCTTGTGCTCGTGCTTCTGGGCCTTGGCGGCCTCCTTGTGCGCCTTCGACGGCTTCCAGTTCTTGTAGTGGCCGGGCGGGATCTTCACGAGCGCGACCGGAACCGCGTGCACGGGGGCGAGCACCCAGCCCGAGCGCGGGCTCGGCGAGCGGTACCAGCCGCCGCCGTGGCGGGTCCAGTACGCGCCGCCCGAGTAGAACACCTCGTGGTCCACCTCGGGGATCACCTGCACGCCCGGCTGGACGACGACCAGCGCCGGCAGCACGACCGGGAGGTCGAGCTGGAAGCTGGCGGCCACGCCCGCCGAGACCTGCGCGGCGGCGGCCGCGGGGAGCGAGAGCGTGCCCGCGAGGGCGATCGAGAGAGCGGTCTTTCGCATGGACGCGAGGATCGGCCGAAGGCGACCCCCTGGCAAGGTGGGAGGCCGGCGCCGATGTCGGCCCGCCGTTCCCTCCTGCGGGCGACCACCCGGTCCAACCCCCGGTCTTCCTTGACAGGACCGAAGGCCAGATCGTATATGACCGCCCTTCCGGAGGGCTGGATGGCGTGCCTCGCGAGGCGTCGCCCCGGCTGGTACCTCCCGAGATTCCCAGGAGAAGCGTGATGTACGCGGTGATTCGGACCGGCGGCAAGCAGTACCGCGTGGCGAAGGGCGACCGGCTCAAGATCGAGAAGCTGAAGGGCGACGTCGGCGCCAAGGTGGCGTTCGAGGTCCTGCTCGTCGGCGGCGACGGCGAGGCCCGGGTCGGCAAGCCCGTGGTGGACGGGGCGGCCGTGGAGGGCGAGATCGTCGCCCTCGGCAAGCACAAGAAGGTCCTCCACTTCCGGAAGAAGAAGGAAGGCTGGACGAAGAAGCGCGGCCACCGGCAGCCCTACACCGAGGTCGTGATCACCGAGGTCCGCGCGTAGGGCCGGACGGAAACGGAGCAGGCAGATGGCTCACAAGAAGGGACAGGGCTCCTCGCGCAACGGGCGCGACTCCCCCGGGCAGCACCGCGGCGTGAAGGTCTTCGGGTCGGAGAAGGTGCTGGCTGGGAACATCCTCGTCCGTCAGCTCGGCACCGTGATCCACCCCGGCCAGAACGTCGGGATGGGGAAGGACTTCACGCTGTTCGCGCTCGTCGACGGCAAGGTGAGGTACACGCGGACCCGCGGCGACCGCCGCGTGGTCTCGATCGTCCCCGAGGCGTAGACCGCCGGAGGACCGAGCTCACGGCGCCGCGGGCCTCCGGGTCCGCGGCGCGAGCGTTTCGTGGGCGCGGGTGGAGACCGCGGTGAAATTCGTCGACGAGGTCCGCATCCACGTGAAGGCCGGCGACGGCGGCGACGGCGCCGTCGCGTGGCGGCGTGAGAAGTTCATCCCGCGCGGCGGCCCGGCGGGCGGCGACGGCGGGAAGGGCGGCGACGTCGTGCTCGTCGTGGACCCGCAGCTCTCGACGCTGCTCGACTACCGCTACGTGCGCGAGCACCGGGCGAGGAGCGGCGGGAACGGGATGGGGTCGGACATGAACGGCGCGGACGGAGACGACCTCGTCCTGCGCGTGCCGCCCGGGACCGTCGTGAAGGACGTCGCGACCGGCGAGCGGATCGCGGATCTCGGCTCGCCGGGCGAGCGCTTCGTGGTCGCGAAGGGCGGCCGCGGCGGGCTCGGCAACATGAACTTCGCGACCTCCACCAACCAGGCGCCGCGCTACGCCGAGGACGGGACGCCCGGGGAGGAGCGCGACCTCGTCCTCGAGCTGAAGCTCCTCGCCGACGTCGGGATCGTCGGGTACCCGAACGCGGGCAAGTCCACGCTCATCAGCCGGATCTCCCGCGCGCGGCCGAAGATCGCCGACTACCCGTTCACGACGCTCGTCCCGAACCTCGGCGTCGTCTCGTGGCGCGGCGAGCGGAGCTTCGTCGTCGCGGACATCCCCGGGCTCATCGAGGGCGCGCACGAGGGCGCCGGGCTCGGCCACCAGTTCCTCCGGCACGTGGAGCGCTGCCGGGTGCTCATCCACCTCGTCGACGGCGCGCCGCCGGAGCCGGACCGCTCGCCCAGGGCGGACCTCGAGGCCATCGGCCGCGAGCTCGCGCTCTACTCGCCCGAGCTCGCGAAGAAGCCGCAGATCGTGGCGGTCACCAAGGTGGACGTGCCCGAGGCGCGCGCGGCGGGGGAGAAGCTCGCGAGGCTGCTCGGACGCCGCAGGAAGCCGGTGAAGGTGCACCTCGTCTCCGCGGTGACGGGCGAGGGCGTCCCGCAGCTCCTCGACGCCGTGGCGCGCGTCCTCTTCAGGCACGCGGCGCCGCGGCACGAGGGGCGCGGCCGCCGGCTCGGCAAGCCGCGCGGCGCGAAGCGGGCCGGCGCGTAGCGCCCGTCGCCTCGCGCGGCGCACGCGGCCGGCGCCGGGACCTCACCCCACCACCCTCGCCATCAGCCGGGCGGAGACCGCCGAGGCCCAGCCGAACCCGAGCACCACCGCCGCCCACAGCGGCAGGAAGTCGAGGCTCACGTTCGACGCGGGCGGCGATCGCGCGAGCCCACGCCCGGCGATGCGCGGGGGAAGCGGCCGCCCCCGGCGCCTCGGCGAGGCGCGCCGCGCGAGGCGGGCCGGCGGCGGGGGAGGTGGTCCGCCGCCGGCGCGCCCGCACGCGCGATCACGCGGCGCCCGGCTCGAGCCGCGCGATCGCCTCCATCACCCCGGCCACGACGCGGTTGCAGCGCGGCGCGTGGAACGGGAACGCCTCCTCCGCCGCGCCCACCACGGTCTCCTCCAGCGTCTTCCGCAGGACGGCCCGCGCGCGGTGGAGCCGTACCTTCGCGGCGTCCTCCGCGATGCCGAGGGCGGCGGCGGTCTCGGCGGTGGAGAGCCCCTCCACCTCCCGCAGCATGAAGACGAGCCGGTGATGGGGCGGCAGCGCGTCGACCGCGTGCTCCAGCAACCGGATCGCCTCGCGAGCCGCGGCCCGCTCCTCCGGATTCGCGCCCGGGCTCATCATGGTCTCCTCCTCGTCTCGGCTCGTCGGGACGGGCGCGAGCGGGCCGCGCTTCCGGAGCCGCTGCAGCGCCTCGTTCGCCGCGATCCGCACGAGCCACGTCGAGAACGCGGCGTTTCCCTGGAACTCCGCCAGGTGCAGGTACACCTGGATCCACGTCTGCTGCATCGCGTCCTCGACCTCGTCCTCGTCGCGCAGGATCGCGCGCGCGGTCCTGTACACGCGGCGGTCGTGACGCCTGAGCAGCACCTCGAACAGCGCCCGCTCCCCCGCCCGGACGCGCGCGACGACCTCCGCGTCGGACAGGGCTGCGGTCGGGGCGGCGGCGGCAGTCTGAGCAGTGGTCTCGCCGAGCGGATTCACGGAGGCCTCCTCACCGTTCTCCGATGCGCGCCGTCGGGCGGAGGTTACGGGCGCGCCCTTCTCGGCGCGCGGCGTCACCTGCGTCCTGGCGCCGGCATCGGATGGTCAGTCACGCGACGTGACGTAACGGAGGATGCAATGCAGGACCACAAGACTGGGAATGCCTACTGGGCGCTTCGGCTCGTCTTCGGCCTCGTGCCGATCGTGGCCGGGCTCGACAAGTTCACGAATCTGCTGACGGACTGGCAGCAGTACCTCTCGCCGCTCGCGGTGCGGCTCCTGCCGGTGAGCCCGGCGACCTTCATGGGGGTGGTGGGGATCGTCGAGATCGCCGTCGGGATCGGGGTGCTCGCGGGGTACGCGCGGGTGTTCGGCTGGATCGCGGCGGCCTGGCTCGCGGCGATCGCGCTGAACCTCCTCACCACCGGCCGGTACCTCGACGTCGCCGCGCGGGACGCGGCGCTCGCGGTCGCCGCCTACGCCCTCGCGCGGCTCGCGCCCCTCCACGAGCGGACGACGGTCCGCAGCGGCGCCGGCGAGCCGGCGCGCGCGCACGCCTGACGGACGGCGGGAGCGGAGAAGGCCATGACGAGCTGGAAGCGAAACGGTGTGGCGGTGGCGATGCTGCTCGCGCTCTCGGCGTGCGCGCGTTCGCAAGCGGACGAGGCGAAGCCCTCCGCCGCGGGCGGCGCGGGCGACGTCGCGCAGGCGGCGAAGAAGGCCGCGAACGAGGGGCGCGACGTCTTCCGGAACGACACGTTCGGCAGCGAGGCGTTCTGGGGCGGGAAGCTCCGCCTCCACCAGGCGATCGCGGGCGAGGCGCACGGCGGCGTCGGGCCGGGCGTGAGCCCGAGCACGGCGCTCGCGGTGGGGCTCAAGGTGGACGTCGAGGCGCTGCCCGCCCCGGTGAAGGACGCGCTCGCGAAGGGGCAGGTCGACCTCGACGATCCGGCGACGACCATCGCCCTGCTCGGCATGGACGCGGTCGTCGGGGTGAAGGGCTTCGGCGACGGGAACGGCGGGCTGAAGGCGGTCGGCATCACCTGCGCCCTCTGCCACTCGACGGTGGACGACTCGTTCGCGCCGGGCATCGGGCGGCGGCTCGACGGCTGGGCGAACCGCGACCTCGACGTCGGCACCATCATCTCGCTCGCGCCCGACCTCTCGTTCTTCGCGGAGCTGCTCGGCGTCACGGAGGAGACCGTGCGGACCGTGACGAGGAGCTGGGGGCCCGGCAAGTTCGACGCGCAGCTGATCCTCGACGGGAAGGCGTTCCGGCCCGACGGCAAGCCCGCCGCGACGCTCATCCCGCCCGCGTTCGGGCTCGCGGGCGTGAACCTCCACACCTGGACCGGGTGGGGATCGGTCGCGCAGTGGAACGCGCTCGTCGCGAACCTCGAGATGGGCGGCCAGGGCACGTTCCACGACGCGCGGCTCGACGACGCGACCAAGTTCCCGATCGCGGCCCGCAACCGCCTCGGCCACCGCGTGGCGGAGAAGGACCTGATCACGCCCAAGCTCCCCGCGCTGCACTCCTTCCAGCTCTCGCTCGAGCCGCCGCGCCCGCCGGAGGGGAGCTTCGAGCCGGCCGCCGCGAGCCGCGGCCGCGCGCTCTTCGCCGGGAAGGCCGACTGCGCGCGCTGCCACGTGCCGCCGGTGTTCAGCGAGCCGGGCTGGAACATGCACACCGCGCAGGAGATCGGGATCGACGACTTCCAGGCGCAGCGCTCGCCCGACGGCCGCTACCGGACCGCGCCGCTGCGCGGGCTCTGGTCGCACCAGCGGGGCGGCTTCTACCACGACGGCCGGTTCGCGACGCTCGCGGACGTGGTGGGCCACTACGACCGGACGTTCGGGCTCGGCCTGTCCGACGCGGAGAGACGGGACCTCGTCGAGTACCTGAAGTCCCTCTGACGCGGTCCCCCCGGCGGCGGGCGCAACGGACCTCCCCGCCCGCCGCCGGGGTGACGTCGGCCGTACGGCGGGGTTACCTTCGTGCGGCATGCACCGCACGAAGGCCACGTTCCTCGTCCCGGAGCGGAAGGCGCGCATCGACGAGGTCGTCGCGAACCGCACCCGCAGCCTGACGGTCGTGATGGAGGCGTTCGGCGACCCGCAGAACGTGAACGCCGTCCTCCGCACCTGCGAGGCGTTCGGGATCCAGGACGTGCACGCCGTCGAGGGGCCGATGAAGCCCTGGGACCGCAACAAGAAGATCACCCAGAACGCGGACAAATGGCTCGACGTGCGCCGCTGGCGCTCGACGCGCGAGTGCCTCGCGCACCTCGGGGCGGAGGGGTTCGCGATCTACGCCACCCACCTCGACGCGGCCGCGCGGCCGCTCGGGGCGCTGCCGTTCGCGGGGAAGGTGGCGCTCGTCTTCGGGAACGAGCACCGCGGCGTCTCGGACGACGCGCTCGCCCTCGCCGACGCGACCTACGCGATCCCGATGCGCGGCTTCGTACGGTCGCTCAACGTCTCGGTCGCGGCCGCGATCTCGCTCGCGATCGCGGTGGAGCGGCGCGAGGCCGAGCGCGGCCGGCACGGCGATCTCGCGGAGGGCGAGGCGGCGGCGCTGCGGGAGCGGTTCTACGTCCTCGCGGTGAAGCAGCGCGCGCGGATCGCGAAGGCGGAGCGGGTGGCGGAGCGGCGCGCCGTGCGCGCGCGGCGCGGGTAAGGCGACCGCGACCTCGACCCCGACCGCGACCGCGACCGCTTGACTTATATGCGAGACACATATATACATCATGCAGACAAGGGAGGCGCGGATGGCCCGGAGACGGACGGCGGCGGCGCGGCGCGGCGGGGGAGGCGGCGAGGACCGCCGCTTCCTCGCGGGCTACGACCCGGCGCGGTACGACCGGCCCTCGCTCACCGTGGACGTCGCGCTCGTCTCCGCGTCGGACGGTTCGCTCCACACGCTCCTCGTCCGGCGCGCCGAGCCGCCGCAGCGCGGGCGCTGGGCGCTCCCCGGGGGCTTCGTGCGGCCGGAGGAGTCGCTCGACGCGGCGGCGGCGCGGGTGCTCGCCGCCAAGGCGGGGCTCCGGGGCGTCTTCCTCGAGCAGCTCTACACGTTCGGCGAGCCGGCGCGCGATCCGCGCACCCGCGTCGTCACGGTCGGGTACTACGCCCTCGTCGACTTCGAGCGGTTCGCGGAGGCGGCGGGCGCGGGCGCGGACGTGGCGGTGGGGCGCATCGCCGTGCCGTGGGAGGGGGAGACGGGCGGTCCGGTGGAGGTCGCCGGCGCCGACGGGGCGCCGCTCCCGCTCGCCTTCGACCACGCGGAGATCCTGGGGACGGCGGTGAAGCGGCTGCGCGGCAAGCTCGACTACGCGCCGATCGGCTTCCAGCTCCTGCCCGCCACCTTCACGCTCCTCGAGCTGCAGCGCGTGCACGAGACCGTCCTCGGGCGCCCGCAGAACAAGGACTCGTTCCGGCGCCGGATGCTCGCCTCGGGCCAGCTCGAGGCCACCGGCACGAGCCAGAAGGACGTCGACCACCGGCCCGCGGAGCTCTACCGCTTCGCGCGGAGGTCGGCGGTGTAGCGGCCCGTCACCGAAGGCGCCGCGGAGAGGAGGCCGTCATGGCGGAGATCACCAGGCTGGGCTTCGCGAGGCACCTGCGCTCCGACGCGAGCGCGCACGTGCTCGTCTGGAAGGGGGGGAGGCTCGTCCGCGCGGGGCGCGGCCTCGCCTTCCTGTTCCAGCCCCACTCCGCGTCGATCGCCGAGGTCCCGGTGGACGACCGCGAGCTGCCGCTCGTGTTCCACGGCCGGTCGGCGGACTTCCAGGACGTGACCGCGCAGGGCGTGCTCACCTTCCGCGTCACCGACCCCGAGGTGCTGGCGAGCCGCGTCGACTTCACCCTCGACCTGGCCGGCGGCGCCTGGCGGCGGCAGCCCCTCGAGAAGCTCGCGCTGCTCTTCGCGCAGCTCGCCGAGCAGCACGCGGCGGGCTGGGTCGCGCGGACGCCCGTGCGCGAGGTCCTCGCCGACGGGCCCGAGCGCATCCGGGCCGCCATCGAGGCGGGGCTCGCGGCCGATCCGGCCCTGCCCGAGATGGGGCTCGAGGTGGTCTCGGTGCGCGTCTCCTCGGTCCGGCCCACGCCGGAGCTGGAGAAGGCGCTCGAGGCGCCCACCCGCGAGTCGATCCAGCAGGCCGCCGACGAGGCCGCCTTCGCGCGGCGCGCGCTCGCCGTCGAGAAGGAGCGCGCGATCCAGGAGAACGAGCTGAAGAACCGGATCGAGCTGGCGCGCCGCGAGGAGGAGCTCATCGCGCAGCAGGGCCAGAACGGGCGCCGGCAGGCGGCCGAGGAGGCCGAGGCGCAGCGGATCGCGGCGGAGGCGAAGGCGGCCCGGAGCGGCATCGAGGCCGCGGCGGCGGCGGCGCGGACGCGCGCGGACGCGGACGCGGCGGCCCACCGGGTCCGGGCCGCGGGCGAGGCCGAGGCGCACCGGACGCGGCTCCAGGGCGAGGCCGACGCCTCCGCGCTCGAGCTCGCGGAGAAGGTCCGGACCGCGTCGGAGCGCGCGCGGATGGAGGCGGTGCGGGAGGTGCCGCCCGCGGTGATGTTCGCGCTCGCGGCGCAGGCCCTCGCCGGGAAGCTCGACCGCATCGAGCGCGTGAACCTCGGCGACGCAGCGCTCGGCCCCGCCCTCGAGAAGCTCATCGAGGCGGGCGCGAGCCGGCTCGCGAAGGAGTGAGCGGTGGCCGCCCCGGTGCCCCGGGTCGTCGTGGTGACGCGGGCGAGCGAGCTCGAGCTGCTGCGCGCCCGCCACGGCACCCGGGAGCAGGCGCGCTTCTTCCTCGAGCGCCGCGGGCAGGGGATCGCCGAGGTCGAGCGGCGCCACGGCCGGCGCGAGGCGGCCCTCGCCGCGATCTCGCGGGCGATCCCGGTCGCCTGGCGGCGCGTGCGGATCGACCGCGGCGACCTCGCCCGGTTCGTGTTCGAGCCGGAGGACCTGGTGGTCGCGGTGGGCCAGGACGGCCTCGTCGCGAACGCCGCCAAGTACCTCGCCGGGCAGCTCGTCCTCGGCGTGAACCCGGACCCGGAGCGTCACGACGGCGTGCTCGTGCCGCACCGGCCGGAGGACGCGCCGCGGCTCCTCCGGGCGATGGCCGCGGGCCGCGCGGAGGTCGAGGAGCGGACGCTCGCCCGCGCGACGCTCGACGACGGCCAGCGCCTCCTCGCGCTCAACGAGGTCTTCGCCGGCCACCGCTCGCACCAGTCCGCGCGGTACCGCCTGCGGCTCGCGGGGCGCGAGGAGCGGCAGTCCTCCTCGGGCCTGATCGTCACGACCGGCACCGGCGCGACCGGCTGGGCCCGCTCGGTGAACGGCGAGCGGCGCCGCCCGCTCGACCTGCCGCGCCCCGGCGACCGCGCCCTCGCCTTCTTCGTGCGCGAGCCCTTCCCGAGCGTCGCCACGGGGACGTCGCTCGACGGCGCGGTGCTCGAGGGCGGCGAGGGGCTCGAGGTCGTCTCGGAGATGGACGACGGCGGCGTCCTCTTCGGCGACGGGATCGAGGACGACCGGCTCGACTTCCCCTACGGCGTGCGCGCGCGCTTCGAGGTCGCGCCGGAGCGGCTCCGGCTCGCGCGCGCGGCGTGACGGCCGCCGGTCAGGCCGCGCACCCGTCCCAGAACTCCGCCATGTCCTCCGGGAGCGGCGCCTCGAGGAGCGTCCGGGCGCGGGTCTCGGGGTGCGGGACGTCGAGGCGCCAGGCGTGCAGCGCGTGGCGCGGCAGGCGCAGGCGCTCGCGGTCGTCGTCCGTCATCTCGCGGCGCGTGAACCGGTCGAAGATCCCCTCGTCGGGCCCGTAGATCTTGTCGCCCACCATGGGGAGCCCGGCGTGGTGCAGGTGCGCGCGGATCTGGTGCTGCCGGCCGGTGCGCGGCCGGCACGCCACGAGGGCGACGGCCGCGCCGTCGGGCGCCCGGCGCCGGCCGAGGACCTCGAACGCGGTCGAGGAGGGGAGCCCCTCCGCGTGGACGTGCATGCGGACGCGCACCGTGGACGCGAGCGTGAGGGCGAGGGGCGCGTCCACGTCGAACGCCTCGGAGGGCGGGGCGCCGAGCACGAGCGCGAGGTAGGTCTTCGCGACCTTGCCGTCCGCGAAGGCGCGCTTGAGCCGCTTCGTCCACTCCGGCGCGCCGCCGCAGGCGAGGAGCCCGGACGTCTCCCGATCGATGCGGTGGGCGGGATCGATCTTGCGCCCCGGGAAGCGGAGCCGCGCCGCGGCGGTGAAGGTGTTCGCGGCGTAGCGCGCGGTGGGGTGGACGGGGAGCCCGGCGGGCTTGTCGACGACGACGAGCGCGCCGTCGTCGTGGACGACGCGGAAGTCGAGCGGTGCGTCGGGCTCGGGCTCCGCCTCCTTGAGGAGCGCGAAGGCGAGCCCGGGCGCGACGCGGGTGGAGGGCTTCAGCCGGCGGCCGTCGGCGGACTCGAGCCGGTTCGCGATGAGGTGCTGCACGCGCTCCCGCGACAGCCGGCGGATCTTCTCCTGCAGGTAGCGGTCGAGGCGCCAGCCCGCGTAGTTCGGCTCGACGACGAAGCGGACCCGGACCCGCTGCGACACGTCGGTCAAGATACCACTTGAACCGCCCCCGATCCGTGCGCGACCATTCCGGGACATGCGTTCGCTCCTCGCCCTGACCGCCGCCCTCGCCGCCGCGGCCCCCGCGCGCGCCGCCGACGTGCGGATCGCCGTGGTGGCGCTCGACGCCCCGCCGGATCTCACCTACATGGGCAAGAGCACCGCCGAGGCGTTCGCCAAGGCCGCGCGCAAGGCCGGCGGCTTCGAGGTGATGGAGCCGGCGAAGGTCGAGGCGGCCCTCGGGCGGGACGCGACCGTCGCGCTCGTCCGCTGCGGCGACGACGCGAAGTGCCTCGCGGACCGCTCGCAGAAGCTCGGGGTCGAGCGGGTCGTCGGCGGCTGGCTCCGGCGCAAGGGCGAGACCTACCGCGTCGCGCTCGTGCAGGCCGACGCGAGGAGCGGCGAGCGGATCGCCGGGATGGAGCGCGAGATCCCGGTGGCGTCGCGCCGGCTGCAGAAGGACGTCGCGGCCGCGGCGCCCGCGCTCCTCGCGGGCGAGAAGGACGCGACCGGGATCCTCCGCGTGGTGACCGACGTCCCCGGCGCGGCCGTGAAGATCGACGACGCGGACGCGGGCACGACCCCGGTGGTGCGGGTCGTGAAGCCGGGCAAGCACAAGGTGGCCGTCGCCGGCATCGGGTTCCAGGACGCCGCGCCGATCTGGGTCGAGGTGCCGGCGAACGGGATCGTCGAGCACCGGCCGCGCCTCTACCAGATCCCCGCGCGCGACCGGCCGAACCAGTCGGCGACCGAGGGCTCCGGGACGAAGGTGCAGGTGACGAAGTAGGCTGCGCTACGCCCGCGGCTCGAGGAACGCCGCGACCGCCTCGACGGCGCGATCGGCGGCGTGCCCGTCCCACAGCGCCGGGCAGCGGGGCGGCCTCGGATCGGAGAGCGCGCGCAGCGCCGCGGCGACGATCCGGCCGGGATCGGTGCCGACCAGCTCGTTCGTCCCCTCCGACACGGTGATCGGCCGCTCGGTCCGCTCGCGCAGCGTGAGGCAGGGGATGCCGAGCGCGGTCGCCTCCTCCTGCAGCCCGCCCGAGTCGGTGAGGACGACCCCGGCCGCGCTCGTGAGCGAGAGGAGCTCGAGGTAGCCGAGCGGCTCGAGCACCCGGAGCGCCCCCGCCGCCTGCGCCGCGGCCGGATCGGCGAGCCGCGCGCGCGTGCGCGGGTGGGCCGGGAACACCACCGGGACCTCCCGCGCGACGCGCGACAGCGCCGAGAGGATCCGCGCGAGCACGGCGGGGTCGTCCACGTTGGACGGCCGGTGGAGCGTCGCGACGGCGTACCGGCCGCGGGCGAGCCTCATCGCCTCCCACACCCCGAGGGCCCGGGCGCGCGGCAGGTGCGCGCGGAGCGTGTCGATCATGAGGTTGCCGACGCGCGCGACCCGCGGGCCCGCGATCCCCTCGCGCCGGAGGTTCTCGTCCGCGTCGGCGCTCGGGGTGAGGAGCAGGTCCGAGAGGTGGTCGGTGAGGACCCGGTTCACCTCCTCGGGCATGCTTCGGTCGAAGCTCCGGAGCCCCGCCTCGAGGTGCGCGAGGGGGACCCCGGCCTTCGCGGCGACGAGCGCGGCCGCCACCGTGGAGTTCACGTCGCCGGGCACGACCACGAGCGCCGGCCTCGGCCGCGCCTCGGCGAGGACGCGCTCGAACGCGACCATCACGCGCGCGGTCTGCTCGGCGTGGGTGCCGGGGCCTGCCCCGAGCCAGACGTCGGGCCGCGGGAGCCCGAGCTCCTCGAAGAAGATCCCGCTCATCCGTTCGTCGAAGTGCTGCCCCGTGTGCACGAGCCGCTGGGGGATGCCGCAGCGGGCCAGGGCGGCGACGAGGGGCGCGACCTTGGGGAAGTTCGGGCGGGCGCCGACGACGTGCAGCACGAGCGGCATCGGCGCAAAGCTAGGGGCCGGCGCCCCGGCGTGCGCGCGCCCGCGCGGTGCGTCGCGGGAACCCTCGGGGGACGCGTCATGGAGACGCGCGGGTTGACGCGATCGATCCCTTCCCGTAGTTTGGGCTCCCGGTTTGGGACGCATCGCCGTCATCATCCCGGCCCGCTGGGGAGCCCAGCGGTTTCCCGGCAAGCCCCTCGCCGACCTGGCTGGCAGACCCGTCGTCGCTCACGTCGCGGAGCGGGCGCGGCGGGCCCGCGGCGTGGACGTCGTGGCGGTCGCCACCGACGATCTGCGGATCGCGCGGGCGGCCGAGGCGGCGGGGGCGCTCGCCATCCTGACCGGCGACGCCCCGACGGGGACGGACCGGGTGGCGGACGCGGCGCGGAGGCTCGCGCCGGCGGCGGACGTGGTGGTGAACCTCCAGGGCGACGAGCCGCTCATCGAGCCCGAGGCGATCGAGGCGCTCGTGAACGCGATGTCCGAGGGGACGGAGATGGCGACGCTCGCCCGTCCGCTCGAGCCCGGCGAGGCGGAGCGGCCGCAGGTCGTGAAGGTGGTGACCGACCTCGCCGGGAACGCGCTCTACTTCTCTCGCGCGCCCATCCCGCACCGGCGCGCGGGCGGGCCGAGCGCGCTCGCGCGGGCGCACGTGGGCATCTACGCGTTCTCCGCGGCGTTCCTACAGCAGTTCGCCGCGCTCCCGCCGGGGCGGCTCGAGGCGGAGGAGTCGCTCGAGCAGCTCCGCGCGCTCGAGCACGGGCACCGGATCCGCGTCGCCGACACGGCGTACCGGGGGTTCGGGATCGACACGCCGGAGGACCTCGAGCGCGCCCGGGGACTCCTCGGGGACCGGCGGGCGTGAAGGAGAGGGGACGGCCATGGTGAAGCGCGGCAAGAAGACGAAGTTCATGTTCGTGACGGGCGGCGTGGTGAGCTCGCTCGGCAAGGGGCTCGCGGCCGCCTCCATCGGCGCGCTCCTCGAGAACCGCGGCCTCGAGGTCCAGCACCTCAAGCTCGACCCGTACATCAACGTGGACCCGGGCACGATGAGCCCGTTCCAGCACGGCGAGGTCTACGTCACCGACGACGGCGCGGAGACGGACCTCGATCTCGGGCACTACGAGCGCTTCACCAGCGCCAAGATGACCCGGAAGAACAACTACACGACGGGCCGCATCTACCAGAACGTCATCCAGCGCGAGCGCCGCGGCGAGTACCTCGGGAAGACCGTCCAGGTCATCCCGCACATCACCGACGAGATCAAGGCGGTGATCCGCGAGTCCGCGGGCGAGGCGGACATCGCGATCGTCGAGGTCGGCGGGACGGTCGGCGACATCGAGTCGCTGCCGTTCCTCGAGGCGGTGCGGCAGATGCGCCTCGAGCTCGGCCAGAAGAACACCTGCTATATCCACCTCACGCTCGTTCCCTACATCAAGTCGGCCGGTGAGATCAAGACCAAGCCCAC
>DASSSJ010000100.1:0-7838 GCA_035708485.1 Anaeromyxobacter sp.
CGTCCGCGTCCTCAAGCTGCCCGTCGTCGTGTGCGGGCCTTCCCAGGCGCTCGTCCCCGGGGTGCTGCGCGATCTCCCGGGCGGCGTCGCCTTCGAGGGCCCCGACGCCGCCGAGGGGCTCCGCGCGCTGCTCGCGGGCGCCGGCGAGCGGACGCCGTAGCCGCCGGCGGCGGAGGCGCGCTAGTCGTCGGCCTTCCCGTTCACGTGGCAGCGGTTGCAGCCGCCGTACGACGGGTCCGGGTTCATGGTGGAGCCCCGGACCGTCGCGCGGGCCGGGAACGCGATGGGCGCCTCGATGAAGAAGTTCCCGACCGAGTTCGTCGTGGTCGACACGCCGCCGACGCTCACGGAGGTGCCCGGCTGCCACTCCGGCGGCGGGAACGTCCCCGCGGCGGAGAACCTCGTGCTGGCCATGCCGCCGGCCCCGTGGCACGTGAGGCAGTCCGACCCGGGGAGCATCTCCGGCCCGAGCTCGATGACCTGCCCCGGCCCGAGGTGGCACGCGTTGCAGCCGCCGTACGAGAGCCGCGCCGCGGGGCGCGGCTCCGCCGTCACGGCCGGATCGGGCATCGTCTCCCCGTTCACGCTGACGGTGAAGGGCAGCGCGAGCCCCTCCGCGGTGTAGAAGTTCCCTGCCTGGTTGCCGTCCATCGGCACGTTCTTCCCGTTCGCGTCGATGACGGTGACCCTCGCGCCCTCCGTCCAGGTCCCCGCGGCGGTCCACCTCTTCGCCTCGCCGCCGCCGTGGCAGCCGAGGCAGTCCCGGTGGGGATCCATCATCGGCCCCCGGGACGGGATGCAGGCGCTCGCGGCGAGCAGCGTCAGGACGGCGGCGCTCTTCATGTCGGCCCCCTCGGCGCCGGACGGGCGCTCCCCGACCGATACGCCGCCCGCGGGCCCGCGGTCGATGACCCTTGCGTGGCGCGGGCCGAAGGGCCCGATTTCCGCCAGGCTAGAGGAGCGTCCCCGAGAGGACGACGCTGCCGATCCCGAAGTAGATGACGACGCCGGTGACGTCGACGAGGGTCGCCACGAAGGGCGCCGACGCGCTCGCGGGGTCGAGGCGGAGGCGGCGCAGGAGGAACGGGAGCATGGATCCCGCGAGCGTCCCGAAGGTCACGCAGCCGACGAGGCTCGCGGCGACGGTGATCGCGACGAGCACGTAGTGCTCGCCGTAGACGTGGCCGATCCGCTCCCAGACCAGGATGCGGACGAACCCGATCGCGCCGAGGATGACGCCGAGCGCGATCCCGGTGCCGATCTCGCGCCCCGCGACCCGCCACCAGTCGCGCAGGCGCACCTCGCCGAGCGCCATCGCGCGGATGACGAGGGTCGAGGCCTGCGAGCCCGAGTTGCCGCCCGACGAGATGATGAGCGGCAGGAACACCGCCAGGACCACCGCGCGCGCGATCTCCTCCTCGAAGAACGCCATCGCCGTCGCGGTGAGCATCTCGCCGACGAGCAGGACCGCCAGCCATACGGCGCGCTTCTTCACCATCGCCGGGAAGCGCATCTCGAGGTACGGCGCGCCCAGCGCCTCGACGCCGCCGAACTTCTGGATGTCCTCGGTCGCCTCCTCCTCGACGACGTCCACGATGTCGTCGACCGTCACGATGCCCTTCATCCGGCCCTGCGCGTCGACCACCGGGATCGCGACGAAGCCGGACTCGGCGAACACGCGCGAGACCTCCTCCTGGTCCATGTCCTCGCGCACGGTCACGACGTCCGTCTCCATGAGGTCGCGCACGCGCCGGTCGGGCGGCGCGGCGAAGAGGTCGCGGAACGAGACGACGCCGAGGAGGCGCTGCTCCTCGT
The DNA here is from genome assembly GCA_035708485.1 of Anaeromyxobacter sp. Taxonomy (GTDB): domain Bacteria; phylum Myxococcota; class Myxococcia; order Myxococcales; family Anaeromyxobacteraceae; genus Anaeromyxobacter. Next base: position 1,816 of record DASSSJ010000100.1, read on the forward strand.
CGAGGCAGTACCCCGTGTAGACGGTCTCGGCGCGCTCGCGCGCCTGCCGGCGCAGGTAGCTGATCGCCTCGTCGGCGGTCATGTCGGGGCGCACCCGCGCGAAGCGCGGGTTCATCAGCCCGCCCGCCTCGTCCTCGGCGTAGGCGAGGAGCGCGGTCACCTCCATCCGCGTCCGGTCGTCGAGGAGCGCGCGGAGGCCCTCCCGCTCCTCCTGCGGCGCCGCCTGCACGAGGTCGGCCGCGTCGTCCGGCGGCAGGAGCCGGATCCACGACCGGCGCTCCTCGGGCGGGAGCCCGAGGAGCAGCTCCTGCTGGTCGCGCGCCGAGCGGGAGAGGAAGAAGTCCTCGGCCTCGGGGCGCGGCAGCGACTGGAAGGCGACGACGCGGTCCTCCGGCGAGAAGAGCATCCAGCCCTCCTCGAGGTCCTCCGCCGCGAGCCGCTCCGAAGCCCCCCGTTCGTCGCCCACGCCGATCCCCTCGTGCCCTAGCGGGGGTGCGCGCGCAGCCACTCCCCGAGGACCTTGTCCGTCCTGTAGATGTGCTCGCGCAGCCACTCCGTCACGCGGTTCCCGACGCGGATCACGAAGAGCACGCTCGGCCCCTCGGTCGCGAGCTCCTGGCGCAGGATCTCGAGCTCCTTCGCGAACTGGCGGTGCTCGAGCCTGTGCCCGTCCGCCCTCGGGTACCGGGTGCGGTCCATCTCGCGCTCCTCGGCCGCGAAGTGCTCCAGCGCGTAGACGCCGAGGTACTCGATCATCCGCAGCACCTCCTCCTTGCTGCGCTTGTTCCGGGAAGCGTCGAGGAGCGCCGCGACGCGCGCGAACATCTCCCGGTGCTGCCGGTCGATGTCGTCCACGCCGGTGAGGAGGATGGGGTCGAAGTCGAGCATGTCAGCCCTCCGGCGACGCCTCGTCGCCGAGCGCCGCGCGGACGGCCGGGCTGTCGCAGAGGAGGCGGAACTCGGCCCGGGTGAGCCAGGCCGTCCGCGAGGCGCGCGGCGTCCGCAGCGTGAGGCGCACGCGCTCCGCCTCGCGCGTCACGCTCGCCGCCACGCCGGCGGCGAGGTCGCGCTCGAGGGAGCGCAGGTGGCGGTGGATGCGGAGCGCCCGCCGGCCCTCCGGCGACGAGAGGGCGAGCGTGTGGCGGTTCCGGCTGAAGCCGGGATCCTCCCGGAGGCGCTGGACCGCGCGCGTGACGAAATCCGCCATGAACGACCGAGGGTAACACCGGCTCCGGCGCCGGGCCACGCACCGATCGCGCACGCCGCCGGCCGGGCGGGCGGGCCGCCGCGCGCGCGAGCGGGATCCGCCGGGCGCCCGGGCGCCGCAGGTCGGGTCGTCGGCTTCGGGGAGGGACCGGTGGACTCCGCCGCGCGGTAGCCCCCGTCCCGCGGGAAACGGCTAGACCGCCACCGCCTCCGCCACGCTCGTCGCGTGGGCGGGGAGCCGGGTGCGGAGGTACTCGCGGACCTGCGGCCGGTCGGCGAACCGCGAGCCGCAGGCCAGGCAGAGCCGGAGCGTCAGCTGGTACTTCAGGCCGTTCGGTCCGGTCACGGGGAACGTCTCGGTGAAGCAGGAGACGGCCGTGTGGAGCCTCGCACCCGTACCGCAGTCGACACAACGATCGGGCAACGCGCACCTCCAGGATGGGGTGGGACGTCGCCGCACAGGATGACAGACCGGATCGGGGAGGGGAAGGGTTTCACGGGGCGGGGCAGCGCGACGCAGTCTCGCCCGCGGCGCGCCGTCATCGCGCCGTCACGCCGGCACCGCGGTCGTGTGCGCGAGGAGCCGCTCCACCGCCGCGCGCTCGCGCCGGCGGGCCGGCCCGACCACCACGAGGATGGCGTTGCGCCGCCGGAACGTGTCGCGCGCCACCCGGAGCACGTCGCGAGGGGTCACGCGCTCGACGCGCCGGCAGCGCTCCTCGAACCCCTCGGGGGACGAGAGCACCTCACCCGCGCCGTACCAGCCCGCGAGCTCGGCGGCGCTGTCGAGCGAGAACGCGAGCGTCATCCGGTGCCGCCGCTGCACGCGCAGGAGCTCCTCCTCGGGGACCGGCCGGTCCGCGAGCGCGCCGAGGACGCGGAGCACCTCCTCGACGACGCGCGGCAGCTTCGCCGGCGCGCAGGCGCCGTCCACGACCGTCATGCCCGCGTCGGTGAAGGCGTCGATGCCGGCGTGGAGCGAGTAGGCGAGGCCGCGGCGCTCGACGATCTCGAAGGGCAGGCGCGAGGAGAGGCCGTCGTCGAGGATCCGCCGGATGCAGAGGTGCACCGGGTAGTCGGGGTGGCGCTCGGGCGGGCAGGGGAACGACAGCGAGAACTCGGCCTGCGCGTCCTCGTGCCCGACCACGTCCACGCGGGGGCCGCGTGGCCAGGCGGGCGCGGGCTCCTCGGCGGCGGCGCGCCCGCGCGGCAGCGCCCCGAAGTGCTCCTCCGCGAGCGCGCGGACGTCCGGCGCGCGCACCGGGCCGGCGACCGCGAGCACGAGGTTGGCCGCCGTGTAGAAGCGGGCGTGGTGGGCGCGGACGTCGCGGCGCCGCAGCCGGCGCACGATGGCCGCCGTGCCCGCGATCTTGAAGCCGAGCGGGTGCGCGCCGAAGGCGATCCGCTTCGAGAGGTTGTCCGGGTCGATGTCGCGGCCGTCGGCGTCCACCTCGTCGAGGATCTCCTCGAGGATGACCTCGCGCTCCACGTCCATCTCGCGCAGGAGCGGCCGCCGGACGAGGTCGCCGAGGATGCCGAGCCCGGTTCCGAGCTCGCCCGGGTGGATCGGGGTGAAGTAGCAGCCGTGGTCGCGGGCGGTGATCCCGTTGAGGCTCCCGCCCGCGCTCTCGACGGCGGCGTTCATGGCGACCGTGTCGGGCCAGCCCTCCGAGCCGCGGAAGAAGAGGTGCTCGAGGAAGTGCGAGACGCCGTTCACCTCGGCGGACTCGTGCCGGGAGCCCGCGCGGACGTACAGCGCGATCATCGCGGAGTGGAGCCCCGGCGCGCGGGCGGTGAGGACGCGCAACCCGTTCGGCAGCACGTCGCGCACGACCTCGCCCCACGCGGCGCGCGGCGCCGCCGCCGCGAGGGCCGCCGCGCTCCCCCGCTTCCTCCTCGAGTCGTGGATCCGCCGCCTCATCGCGTCATTCTCCGCCGTCACGCTCCCGCGCCGGCGCTCGCCGGCTCCTCCACCTCCGCCGGCAGCCGGATTGTGAACGCCGTCCCGCGCCCGACCTCGCTCTCGCACACGATGGTCCCGCCGTGCTCCCGGACGACCTGCTGGACGAAGGCGAGCCCCAGGCCGGTGCCGCGCTCCTTGGTCGAGTAGAACGGCTCGAAGATCCGCGTCAGGTCGCCGGGGGGGATGCCCCGACCGGTGTCCGAGACCCGGACCTCGACCCCGCCGTCGGCGGCCGTCGTGCTCACCCGGACGACGCCCCCGCCGGGCATGGCCTCCCGGCTGTTGCGGAGCAGGTTCAGGAACACCGCGCGGAGCTGGGCCTCGTCGCCCCTCACCCCCGGGGGCGCCGGCGCGAGCTCCCGCTCGACGCGGATGCGCGCCCCCTGCAGCTCCGGGCCGAGGAAGTCGAGGAGGCTCGCGAGGATCTCGGAGAGGTCCTGGTGCGCGAGCTGCGGCTTCGGCAGCCGCGCGAACCGGAGGTACTCCTCCGCCACCCCGTTCAGGCGGTCCACCTCGCGCGAGATCGCCCGCACGAGCTGGACGGCGTCGAGGGGCGGCGCCGCGGCGGACTCGAGCTCCTCCTGCAGGAGCTCGGCGTTGAGCCCGATCGCGTTCAGCGGGTTGCGGATCTCGTGGGTGATCTGGGCGGAGATGCGGCCGACCGCGGCGAGCCGCTCGGCGCGCCGCAGCTCGTCGCGCTGCCGGTCGAGCGAGGCGGCCATCGCGTTGAACTCGCGCGCGAGGAGGCCGATCTCGTCCTTGCCGCGCACGGCCACCTGGCGCGTGAGGTCGCCCGCCGCGACCGCCTTCACTCCCTCGGTGAGCGTCTGGATCGGCGCGAGCAGCCGCTGGGACACGAGCGCGGCGCCGACCCCGATCGCGAGCGCGACGAGCGAGTAGATCACGATGAGGAGCACCGTCTGTCCCTCGGTGCGCTCCGCCGCGTGGACCCGATCGCCGATCTGCGTCTCGAGCGCGACCTGCAGGAGCTTCGCGTCGAGCGACAGCCCGCGCTCGAGGCGCTGGACCTCCTGCGCGCGCGCCTCGAAGGCGGCGGCCGTGCGCGGGTCCTGCCCCTCGCCGGCCTCGAGCGCGTCGAAGAGCGCGTTGGCCTGCCGGTCGTACTCGGCCCAGCGCGCGGCCAGCCCATCGAGCCGCGCCGAGACCTCGTCGAGGAAGCGGGCGTCCTCGCCGCGCGCGTCCGCGCGCGCGTCGCGCGCCACGCGCCGCCCCTCCTCGATCTTCTCGCGGACGAGCGCGGGGAAGTGCGCGCGGGCGACGGGGAGGTAGGTCTGGCGCGCCGCGCGGTCGAGGGCGCGCGCCTCCAGCGCCCGGGCCGCGACCCAGTCCTTCACGTCGAGCTGCGCGGCGATCCGCGTGAGCGCGAGGTACCCGCCCGAGAGGAGCCGGAGGTCCTTGCGGAGCTCGTGCAGCCGCGCGATCCCGAACCCCGCGACGAGCCCGAACGCCGCCAGCGCCACCGCGAACGTCAGGAAGATCTTGGTCGCGACGCGGCGCATGGGCGGGGGACGATCCTAGCGCGCCCCGCGGGCCCGCGCCTCCGCGGCGGCGCCCGAGGCCGCCCGGGGGGCGGCGCGGCAGGCGGGCGCATGCCGCGAACCTTTCCAAGTCGGCCGAGGTGCGTTAGTGAGATCCGTCGTCACCAAGGAGCCAGCTCCATGACCGGTCTCGCGTTCCTCGTCGCGCTCGTCGGTGTGCTCGTCGGCGTCGGGTTCTTCCTCTCCGCGCGGGCGGCCAAGGCCGCGCTCGCCGCGCGCACCGCGGAGGACGAGCGGGTGCGCGTCGAGGCGGAGGCCGCCCGCAAGGCGGAGGCCGCGTCGCGCGCCGCGGCGAAGGAGCGGCGCGAGGAGGCCGGGCAGCTCCGGAGCGAGCTGGAGCGCGCGAAGAAGAAGGCGTTCGAGCAGCAGGAGGCGGCGAAGCGGCTCGGCGGCGCGCAGGCGCTCCGCGAGGAGGTCGACAAGCTCGCCGCCCGGCTCGCCGAGGCGCGCGCCGAGGCCGAGCACCAGTCCGCCCGCGCGAAGGCGCTCGAGAAGGACCTCGAGAAGGCGAACGCGGCGGCCGCCGCCGCCCGCGCGCGCGCCGAGCCCGCCCCCGCGGCCGCGCCGCCGCCCGCGCCCGCGGCGCCCGCCCCGGCCCAGGCCGCGGCGGCCGCCGCCGACGACGGCCGCCTCGCCTCCGAGAAGGAGCGCGCCGACAAGGCCGAGGCGAAGCTCGCCGACGCGCGCAAGCGCGTGCAGGAGCTCGAGCACGACGTGAAGATCGTCCGCGGCCGCCTCGAGACCGAGAAGCGCGTCTTCATCGTGCAGAAGGGCGAGATCGAGCTCGCCGCCGACCGCTACGCCGAGCTCCGCCGCCGCCACGACCAGCTCCGCCGCGATCACGACGAGCTCGTGGAGGCCGTCCGCCAGGCCGCGCGCGAGGAGCGCCGCCTCACGCAGGCAGAGGCCGCCCGCGCGAACCCGCCCCCCGCCGAGACGCCCCCGGCCGCGGCCGCGCCCGGCGAGGGCGAGGGGAAGGCCGGAGCGGCGTAGCAGCCGGAGCGCCTCGCCCGGAGGTCGAGACGGCGTGGCCCCGAGATCGGCGCGGCCTCGGGACGGCCCAAGGGACGGCCTAGGGGGCGTTCGCGAGGACCTTGTACAGCGGCGCGAGATCGCGAAACACGCCGAGCAGATCGCCCAGCGAGAGGCTGCGGGCCTCCTCGCGCGTCCACGCGATCCCGACGTCGACGCCCGGGCCGCCCGGCCCGAGGTCCTCGCCGAGCTCGAGCCAGAACGCGGCCGAATGGGCGGGCGCGAGCTCGGGCAGCTCCTCGTGGTTCCACTCGAGGAAGTGC